>CAYMTY010000024.1:0-37564 GCA_964393515.1 uncultured Verrucomicrobiota bacterium | reverse complement strand
GCGATCCCCACGACTTTTCTTTTCTCGGGCTGTCCCATTGCGCGAGTTGCGGCGCGTCCATCACGGCGGAGCGGCAGAAGAAGAATCATTATTACCGCTGCACGCACAAGGTCGGACCTTGCCCCGAAAAGAAATATCTGCGGGAGGAAAAATTGGAGGCCCGGCTACGCGCGGGGCTCGAATTGGTTTCCATCGACGACGAATGGGCGGGGCTGATGCTGGCGGAGATCGAGAAGAAGCACGAGGCTGAGAAGTCCGTCCGCCGCGAACAAATCCAACAGGCCGAGCAGCGGCTTGCCGACCTCGACGCCCGACTTTCCCGCTTGGTGGATTTGCACCTCGACGGCGGGATCTCCCGCGCGGATTACCTATCGCGGCGGGAGAAGGCCATGCAGGACCGCGCGACGCTGGCGGCCCAGGTCGCGCGGATGAAGGACAAGGGGGTAGGTCGGCTCGACACTTTGGCCGCGTTCATAAATGACGCGCGGCAAGCCCATTACATCGCGAAGAACGGCGACAGGCTGGAATTGAGGGACTTTCACCGAAAAATCGGCTCGACCCTTTTTCTGACGGGAAGAATGAAAGATGTCGGGTCGCTTCGCGCCCCGCTCCTGCGGCGGCGCACCCCCCGAAATCCAACCCGCGTTTCCGAACCTCGGCGCGGCGGCTGTGCCGCACGCGCCGAAACCGAAAGCCCCGTGCCAGCCCCGTCCTTCGCGTCGTTTTTCGTGTTCGGAGATTCGCCCGCCCCGCCCGTGTCCGTCGCGGACCTCGCCCAAAATCCGCCCGCCCCGCTTGTCGAATCCGCATCGCCTGTGTTGCTCGCGGATTTCCCAAAACCTTGGCGCATCGTAGCCGAAACGCCGAAAAGTCTTGGGTGGTGGGCCCTGCAGGACTTGAACCTGCGACCAGAAGATTATGAGTCTTCCGCTCTGACCAGCTGAGCTAAGGGCCCGGTGGTTTTGCGGATCATGCCGCGGCCTTCTCCGGAAGACAAGACATTCCGCGCGACTATTAGACTGGCTGGTGCGGCGGAAAACAGGCATAATGCCTGAAGATGCCAATGAACCCCGGATCCATGGACAAGCCCGCCCCCACCCCGCCCAAGCCGCTGAAGGCCCTGGTCATCGAAGACTCGGAGCTGGACGCCATGCTGCTGCTCGAGCAGTTGAAGGCCGGCGGCTACGCGCCGGACACCGTGCGCGTGGACAACGCCCAGGCCCTGAAGGAGGCGCTGGCCCGGAAGTGGGACATCATTTTTTCCGACCACAACATGCCGCAGTTCAACTCGACGGAGGCCCTGCGCATCGTGCGGAGCGCCAACCCGGACACGCCGTTCCTGATCGTGTCCGGCTCCCTCGGCGAGGAGGCGGCGGTGCTGGCGATGAAGGCCGGCGCCCAGGACTATCTGATGAAAGGCAACCTGACGCGCCTGGTGGCCGCGGTCGACCGCGAGTTGAAGGATGCGGAGGAGCGCCGGGCGCGGCGGGCGGCGGAACGCGCCCTCCTGGCGCAGGAGGAGGAGTTCCGGCTGGCGCGCGAAATTCAGCAGCAGCTCTTCCCCCGCACGGCGCCGGAACTGCCCGGCTACGACGTCGCCGGCTTCTCGTGCCCGGCCACCGCCACGGGCGGCGATTATTTCGACTTCATCCCGGCGCCGAACGGCGACTGGTTCATCGTCGTGGGCGACGTGACCGGCCACGGCCTGGGCCCGGCCCTGCTGATGGCGGACGCGCGCGCCTATCTGCGGGCGCTGGCCCTGACCAACCAGAGCCTCGAGGAGATCGTGGCGGAGGCGCGCCATTTGCTCCTGGACGATCTCGGGCTCGACCGGTTCATCTCCCTGCTGTGCGCGCGGCTGCGGCCGGCCACCGGTGAATGGACCTACATCAACGCCGGCCATCCGCCCGCCTACGTGCTGGGCGCGGACGGGCAAACCAAGGCCGAACTGATGCCAACCACCGCGGCGCTGGGCATCGACCGCCAGGAGGAGTCCCTGACGGCGGGTCGGCTCGTCCTGGAAAAAGACGACCTGGTCCTGCTGCTGACCGACGGCGTGGCGGAGGCGCGGTCGGCCGCCGGCGCCGAGTTCGGGGAGGAACGGGCGCTGGAAGTCGCGCGCCGGGAGCGGGGACGCCAGGCCGGGGAGATCATCCGCGCGTTGCTGGACGAAGCCCGCAACTTCAGCGAGGACCCGAACAGCCTGCAGGACGACATGACCATCGTGGTCGTGAAGCGCTGAGGCCAGAGGCGCGGTCGGAACCGCCGCTGCGGCCCGGCGCCCAAGCCAACCGGGGGGCCGCCCAAGAATAGTTGCCGTGGCCGTTTCCGGATGAAAATGAAACCCGGCTCACCCGGAGGGTTCGCCCTACCCCAAACCCTATGAATCAGATTTTAGGTTGGGCGAGGCGTCCCTGCCGAGCCGGGCGGTTCCCGGCGCATGGGCGGCGGCAGAATTTCTGGATACGCTTTACGGGGCGGGGGGCGCGCGGCCGCCGGCCCCGGCGCGGGGATGGGGGGACGGCTCGTTGACCAGCGCCCAGAACAGGCCGAGGTCGCGGATCGCTTTCATGAAATCCTCGAAATCCACCGGCTTGACGACGTAGGCGTTCGCGCCGCTTTCATAGCTGCGGGTCAGGTCTGCCTCTTCGCGGGAGGAGGTGAGCATCACCACGGGGATCAGGCGCAGACCGGGCTCCTGCTTGACGGTGCGCAGCACTTCCAGGCCGTCCACCTTGGGCATCTTGAGGTCCAGGAGAATCACCGCGGGATCCCCCTCCGTGCGGCCGGCATACGGGCCGCGCTTGTAGAGGAAATCCAGCGCTTCGGCGCCGTCGCTCACGACCTTAACCGGGCTGGAAAGATGGTGCTGCTTGAGCGCGGCCAGCGTAAGCTCGACATCGTTCGGATTGTCTTCCGCGAGCAGGATGAATTTTCCGGACATGGGGGCCTCCTCGGGTTACGCGGTTTGCGCCGGCTGGACGGGCAGGGTGAAATAAAACGCGGCGCCCCGGTCCACCTGGCCCTCGGCCCAGGTGCGGCCGCCGTGGCGGACGACGATGCGGCGGACATTGGCCAGGCCGATGCCGGTGCCCTCGAACTCCGTTTCGGAATGGAGGCGCTGGAATACGCCGAACAGCTTGTTGGCGTATTGCATGTCGAACCCGGCGCCGTTGTCGCGGATGCAGACAACGATTTCGCCCTGTTCCTGCCGGGCGGAGACCTCGATCCGGGCAACGGGCCGGTTGCGGGTGTACTTGATCGCGTTGCCGAGGAGGTTGGCCAGGACCTGGCGCAGCAGGGCGCGATCGGCCTGCACCGCCGGCAGCGGTCCGACCGCCCATTCAATGGTGCGCCCGCGCTGCTCGGGCTCCAGCTCCCGGCGGCACTCCTCGACCAGCAGGCCCAGCGGCACGGTTTCCAGGCGCATCTGGGCGCGGCCGGTGCGGGAGAACGACAGCAGGTCGTCGATCAGCTCGCCCATTTTTTTCGAGGCGCCGGCGATGATCTCGAGGTAATGCCGCCCGGAGTCGTCGAGCTGGCCCGGCGCCTGGGCCTGCAGGAGCTGGACAAAGCCGGAGATGTGGCGCAGGGGCGCCCGCAGGTCGTGCGAGACCGAATAGGAGAAGGCCTCGAGCTCCTTGTTGGCGGCGACGAGGTTTTCCTCGCTCTTCAGCAGGGACGCCTCGACGATGCGGCGGCGCCTGATTTCGGAGGTCAGCCGCCGGTTCCAATAGACGAACACGGCCAGCAGCGCCAGCGCGCCGCCGCCGATCTGGTAGAGCTTGCGGTAGTCGATCTGCTGCTCGAAGGTGACGGACAGCCACTTGCGGGTGATGGCGTTGCGCTCGGTCTCGCCGATGCCTTCCATCAGCTTGTCGAGGATGTCGATCAGGATCTGCCACTCCTTGCGGCCGGCGAAGGCGGGTTGGTAGACGAAGGGGGTCTCGCCGACAACCTTGATGCGCGTATGTCCGCCCTGCTGGAGGTAGTGGCTGGTGATGAGGAGGGGGCCGACGAAGGCGTCGACCTTCCCGGCTTCCAACATTTTCAGGGCCTGCGGGACGTCCTTGGCGTCTGTCAGGCGGATGCCGGGGGCCTGGGAGCCGAGGTACTCCACGAGGCCATAGCCCATCACGATGGCCACGGCCCGGTCCTTGAACTCGGCGAGGGCGCCGGTGAACGGCGCGTCCTGGCGGGTGAAGATCGCCGTCTGCAGCGACAGGTACGGCGGGGTGAACACGTAATCCGCCTTGCGGGCGCTGGCCTTGTTGAGGCAGCTGAGCAGGTCCACCTCGCCGTCGCGCAGCTTGGCCTGGGCCTGCCGCCAGGAGGTGATCTGCACGTGCCGGAAATTGACGCCCAGGGCCCGGCCGAACTGGTCGAGATAGTCGCGCGAGATGCCCCGCGGCACCCCGTCCCGGTCGATGAACTCGACGGGCGCCCAGCGCGGATTGCTGCCCACCAGGATCAAGGGGTGGTCGTCCAGCCACTGCTTTTCCTCCGGCGTGAGCCGGATCCAGGCCAGGTCGGCGCGGCGGTTCTGGCCCAACCCGCCCCAGCGCGCGAACACCTCCTGCACGGCGGTCTGCGAGAGCGAGACCAGGGCGGCCTCCAGCAGGCGGGCCAGCTCCGGGCAACCGCGATTGACACCGATGGCGCTCACGGTGGCGGTGACGGTGAAAGCGCCCTGGACCTGCAGGTTGGACAGCAGTTCGCGGCCGATGGTCCAGGTGGCGGCGGCCCGGTTGCCGATGTAGGCGTCGGCCCGCCCGGTGGATACGGCCCCCAAGGCGGCGCGCACATCGGGGTATTCGTCCAGTTCGACCCCGGCGCGGCCGGCGCGCAGGTGCGCGGCGGCGTAGGACCCGGCCTCGACCGCCACCTGTCGGCCCGCGAGGCTGCCAAGAGAGTCGAAAAACTCCTCCCCCCGGCGGCCGACGATGACGTGGGGAATGACGGCATAGGGCTTGGTGGCCAGCAGGCCCGCCGCGTCCGCCGGGCTGGGCACGTAATCCATCATCGCATCGAGGCGGCCGGCCGCGACGTCGGCGTGGAGGTTGGACCACGCGCCGGGCACCGCCTCCAGCCGCCCGTCCAAGCGCTGGTTCAGCAGGTGGATGAAATCCATGCCGATGCCGGCCGGCTGGCCGGCCTCGTCCACGAAATTCATGGGCGGGCAATTGTGGACCACGCCGATGCGGATGACGGGGTGTTGGGCCAGCCAGGCCTGTTCGTCCGGCCCCGGCTGAAAGGGCCCGCCCAGCTGGCTGGCTTCGTCGAACCACTTGGCGAAAAGCTGGCGGCCGCGCCGCCGGAGCACGTCCTCCAGGACGCGGTCGAACAGGGCGCGGGCATCGGGCCAGTCAGCGCGGATGCCGAGCGCCAGCGCCGCCGGACTCTCCAGGCGTCCCTGCAGGTGCAGGTTGGTCAGCAGCTCCCGTTCGATGAGGTAGAGTGCCGCGGCGCGGTTGCCGGCATAGACATCGACCTGGCCGCGGGCGACGGCGTCGAGGGCCTCCCGGGCGGTCTCGTACTGGCGGATCCGCACTTTCGGAAAATTGTCCTGGAACCACGGGATGAGGTCAGCGCCCTTCTCCAGCGCCACGCTGTGGCCGGTCAGCGACTTGGCCGAGGGGTAGTAGCGCGACTCCCGCTTGCCGACGAGAACCTGCGGAATATCGAGATAGGGCCGGGTGAAGCCGAGGAACTCCGCCCGGTCCGGCTGCGGCACGACATCCATGACCGCGTCGAGTTCGCGCGCCTGCACCTTCCGGAGGTTCTCCTCGTAGGTCCCGCCCTGGATCCGCAGGACGCCGCCGAGCAGCTGGTTCATTTCGGCCAGGATGTCCGCGCCGAGGCCGGCGGGCCGGCCGGCGGAGTCCACGAAGTCGAGCGGCGGCCAATCGGACCGGATCCCGACGCGGATTTCCGGATGCGCGGCCAGGAAGGCCTGCTCTGCGGCCGTACGTTCGAAGCCGGCGGGCGCGGCGGCGGGCGGGAGCACAGCCGCCGGCGCGAGCCCGGCCAGGCCCAGCAGCACCCATCCCGCGATGATGCGTTGTTTCATCACCCTCCGCAGGCTGCCCAAACGCCTCTCATGTTGGCAGGCTAGCAAGGTTCCCGGATTAAAACCAGCAATTATAGCAAATTGCGATTTTCCGTAGTCGTTTTCGGACCGAATCCAGAACGGCTCATCCGGAGGGTTCGCCCCACCCAAAACCCACGGATCCCGCCTCTGGGTAGGGCGAGGCGTCCACGCCGAGCCGGGCGGTTATCCGCATC
Organism: uncultured Verrucomicrobiota bacterium; assembly: GCA_964393515.1. Lineage (GTDB taxonomy): Bacteria > Verrucomicrobiota > Kiritimatiellia > CAIQIC01 > Lenti-01 > Lenti-01. The sequence continues at coordinate 31,279 of CAYMTY010000024.1, read as the reverse complement.
GGAGTGGCTATGGAATTTATGAAAATGCCTTAAACAATCAGCCTGAAAAGCATTCGCCTGGGCTGGCCGCCGGCAGCCGTTTCAGGCGGGCTGGGCCTGGAACCACGCGAAGGTGGCGGCCAGGCCGGCGGGGAAATCGTGCTCCGGCCGCCAGCCGAGGAGCCGGCGGGCCCGGGCGGCGTCCGCCTGGGATTCCCGGATGTCGCCGGCGCGCGCCGGGGCGTAGACCGGCGCAAACGGCTGCCCGGCGAGGCGCGCGATCTGCCGCGCCAGGTCATTGACGGAGATGCGGTCGCCGTAGGCGATGTTGTAGACGGCCCCGGCGGCCTCGTCCGGCGCGGCCAGGCAGGCGAGATTCGCGGAAACGACGTCCTCGACGAAGGTGAAATCGCGGGTCTGCTCCCCGTCGCCATAGATGACCGGCTGGCGGCCGGCGAGATAGGCGCGCAGGAACAGGGGGATGACGGCGGCGTAGTGCGAGGCAGGATCCTGGCGCGGGCCGAAGACGTTGAAGTAGCGTAGGGCGAAGAACTTCAGCCCGTAGAGGCCGTGGAAGACCTGGCCGTAATGTTCGCCGGCGAGTTTGGACAGCGCATAGCCCGAAAGCGGCGCCGGGCGCAGGTCCTCGCGCTGGGGCATCGCGGGCGTGTCGCCGTAGACGGAGGCGGAGGAGGAGAACACGACGCGCTCCGCGCCGGCATCGCGCGCGGCCAGCAGGACGTTGAGCGTCCCGGTGACGTTCACGGCGTGGGTCGTGGCCGGATCGTCCACGGACGCCTGCACCGAGGCCAGCGCCCCGGCGTGGAAGACGTGGCGGATGCCGCGCAGCGCCGCGCGCACCGCGGCCGCGTCGCGCAGGTCGCCGCGCACGAATTCGATGTCGTCCTCCACGCCGGCGAGGTTTTCGAGCCGGCCGGAGGAGAGGTTGTCGAACACGCGGACGCGCGCGCCGGCCGCGACGAGGCGGCGGACGAGGTTGGAGCCAATGAATCCGGCGCCGCCGGTGACCAGGTGCCCGCCGTCCATGGGCTGCTCAACCTCCGAGCGGACTGGCGAACTGCGGGAAGGCCAGCGGCCAGATCCGGAACCAGACGGTGTAGTTGTCGTCGCCGTCCGCGGCCTGCTCCGGGCGGATGCGCAGCCCGAGACCGATGCCCAGGCAGCGCGTGCGGTGCATGAGGTAGTAGGAATGCTCTTCGACCGTCGACTCCTCGAGGTCCATGCGCACGTAGACCCGGGCCGACCAGCGCTGCTCGGGGAAGAGGGTCAGGTCGCCGGCAACCGCCTGGCGCTTGTCCTGCTTGTAGCGGTAATCCACCCCGAAGATGAACAGGTCCTCGCTGGACACCTCGGCCTGCGTGTTGAAGGTGCGCAGTTCGCTTTCCTCGGTGTCGTAGGTGCCGTCGAGGTCCCAGGAGAACCAAGACAGCGGCCGCAGTTCCGATTTGAAGGCGAGGTCGCCGAGGGTCCGTCCGCCCGCGGGCGGGTCGAGGTAGAACGGCACGTGGACATCCGCATAGATGAGATTGTGGACGGCGGATTCGCGGCGGGTCTGCAGGTAGTTGCGCAGGCCGAGGACCAGGTCGTTGCGCTCGCCGAGCTTGTCGATGTCGTCGAACTGCCGGAGTTCGGCGGGCAGGACGTTGGGTTCGGGGCGGAAGGTGTAGTTGGCGTAGGGTTCGAAGATGTGGCGCAGGTCCTCGTCCTCCTCGATGCCGGTGGGCCCGTCGTAGAGTTCGCCAAAGGCCTTGAACGAGGATTCCAGGCCCAGCTCCGGCAGGTTGCGCCAGACCGCGGAACCCTCGCGGACGAGCGTCTCCAGCTCGTTGGTGGTCCCGATCACCTCGCCGAGGTCGTTGGTGACGGTGACGATGTTGGTGACGGTGCTGACTTCGATGGATTCGGAATAGTAGGTGCCGCGGTAGCCGGCGCGCGGGATCAGGCTCAAGAACCCGAACTGGCGCGTGGGCCAGTAGACCATGTGGAGCGTGTCGAACCGGAAGGCGTTGTAGCCCTCGTCGTCGGACCCTTCGGGATACAGGCGGTCGAGGTAGGCCAGGGTGTTCTGCCCCTCGTAGAAGAACGGCGTCTCGAAAATCTGCTGGCGGGTGAAATTGAGGAACACCTCGGGCAGGCGGTTGACGTTCCCGTAGAAGTCGTTCAGGCGCGTGTTGAGGCCGACGCCGGCGGTGTAGCGGTCGCCGCGGTGGGAGAGCGTGATGCGGTTCTCGGGCTGGACGTTCTTCTGGAATTCGTCGTCGAAGAAGTCGGGCAGGACCCAGGGATCGCCCACGTAGTTCGCGGTGGTTATCAGATAGTCGCGGTCCGTGAGGTTGTGGCGGTCGGACAGGTGCAGCCAGTAGCGGTGCTCGTCGATGAGCGCCTCGCGCTCGCCGCGTTCCTTTTCATTGTGCCAGGGGTTCCGGTCGTTGGCGTAGTAGAGGCGCAGCCGGCCGTCGTAGTCGGCGCCGTCGGGATCCTTCCACAGGATGTCCTCGCCGACGCCGATGCCGCGCTTCTCGCGCACATCGAAGTGCGTGCGGGTCCGGAAGACGTCGCTCACGGGATAGTGGTAGGTGGTCAGCAGGAAGGCGCCCATGTGGGAGCTGTAGCCCGGAGTGAATTCGAAGTTCGCGAAGCTGTCGACGTCGGCCTTGACGAAGGGGGCCCAGAAGAAGGGCACGGGGCCGAGCTGGAAGCGCACGTTGCGGGCGCGCAGGATGCGGTTGTCCTCGAGGGTGGCGGAACTGGCGCGGACGGAGTACTCGGGGGCCTCCGGTTCGCAGGTGGTGAGCATGACGCCCTGCAGTTCGAGCAGGCGCGGCGAGAGGCGGTGCGAGTCGCCGGCGGTCAGGTAGTAGGGCGGCGCATGGATGACGGAGGCGCCGAAGTCGCCCGCGCCGGTCTTGAAGTTGTAGGTGGCCTCTTCGCCCTGCCAGGTGTTGCCCTGGTACTGGATCACGATGTTGCCGCGCGCGTGGACCTCCTCGGCGGCGGTGTCGACCTCGGCGTAGTCGGCGCTGACCGAATCGATGCCGCGCGTCACCAGCGCGTTGCCGCGGGCGATCACCAGGCGCCGGGCGGCGTCGTAGGAAAGCGTGTCGGCCTGGATGTCAATGAGGCCGGAGAGGGGGGCGGCGGCGGTTCGCTGCGGCGGCGGGGCGGGCACGGCCACGGGCTCCTGCGCGGGCGCCGCCCAGGCGAGGCCCGCCGCCAGGGCTACCGCGCCCCAGCCCTGTCCCGCCTGCATCATGCCCCTGCTCAGCCGTGTCGTGTGGTGATCCATGCGGGCGCAATCTACCAGCCGGAATCCGCCGGCGCCAAGCGCAATTTGCGCCGGCGGTCAGCGGCGCGGCTCGGCCGCCGCGGCCTGGGCCAGCCGGCGCGCCGGCGTCGGCATCCGGCGCAGGAGCGCCACCTGCCAGCCGGGCGCGTCCAACGCGAACGGCTCCTGCGCGAAGGCAAGGCGCAGGCAGGCGCGCAGCGCCTCGGCGCCGCCCGCGTGGCGGAGCGCGAAGCGGTCGGCGGCGAGCTCCTGGCGGCGGATCACCGCGTGCGCCGCCACGCCGGCCAGCGCCGCCAGCGCAAACAGCGCCACCACCAGGAAGGGCAACGCCTCCGGCGCGGAGGCCCCGGGCAAGCCGCGCGCACGCGCCGCCCATTCCGTGAACCGCTCCGCGCCAAAGAACACCGCGCCGGACAGCGCCACCTGCAGTGCCTGCGCGGCCGGCGCAGCGCCGGCCCGGAGCCGCGCCATCTGCCGCGCCGCCAGGAACACCTGTTCACGGCGGCCCAGCCGCCGCCAGGCCTGGGCCGAGAAGATCGCGCGGCGGCGGCGGCCGGCGCCCGCCAGCCGGACATCCGCGAGGTGCTCCTGGTGCTCGAAGTCCCACCACGCGGCGCCTTCGAGCTCGAGCCCCGCCGCACGTCCCACCCGCCGCAGTTCCTCCTCGAGCAGCGCATCGCCGGCGGGCACCGGTGGGCGCACCCGCGGCAGCAGCCACGCCGCGCCGCCCTCCCCCAGCCCCGTCACCAGCAGGGCATAGGCCGCCGTGGCCGCCAGCCACCAGCCGGCGGGAAAAATCCGCATCAACATATACAGCCCAGTGAAGCCGGCCGTCACGATGCCGATTTCCAGCAGCAGGGTCAGGAGGTAGCCGCCCAGCCATTGCGGGAAGTCGGCTTCCAGCCGGCCGTGCAGGCGCTCGAGGGAATAGTCCGCCAGCACCGAAAGCGGGAACAGGACGGCTTCGTAGCCGAACACCGCCAGCGCGGTGAAGCCGGCGCACACCAGCGGCCAGGCGAATGGAAAGGCGAACCGGCTGCGCAGCCCCTCGCCCAGCGCCCGCGACCAGCCCGTCGCCCAGAACACTCCCGCCAGCGCGAACAGCAGTGCAAACCGCAGCAGGAACAGCAGCGCCTGCGCGCGGTCGTAGGCCCGCGCCTGCGCCTCGAGCCGTTCGTCGTACCACGCCGCCATGGCCCGCGCGGCGGCCCCCTCAGGCCAGGTCGCCGAGGTTCAGCGTCTCCAGCAGACGCGCCAGGTCATCGTTGTCGAAGAACTCGATCAGGATCCGGCCCATTTCCCGCTTGCCGTCGGGCAACTGCCGGGCCGGCGCCAGTTGCACCTTCGTGCCCAGTTCCTGCTGCATCCGCTCGGCCAGATGCTTGAGCTGCCGGGCGGTTTTCTCGTCCACCGGCCCGGCGCCGGTCGTACCGCCGGGCTTTTGCGAGCCGCCGCCCTTGGGCTTGCCCAGCCCCGCTACCAGCTTTTCCAGCGCGCGCACGGACAGGCCCTGCACGGTCACGCGGGCCGCCAGCAGGTCGCGGTGCCGTTCCTCGATCCCCAGCAGCACCTTGGCATGGCCGGCGGTGAGCGCCCCGGCGGACAGCGCCTTCTTGATGACGGCGGACAGTTCCAACAGGCGCAGGCTGTTCGCGACGGTTGCGCGGGCCTTGCCGATCCGCTGCGCGACATCCTCCTGCGTCAGGCCGGCTTCCCGCATCAAGTCGCGGTAGCCTTCGGCCTCTTCGATCAAGTCCAGGTCGGCCCGCTGCAGGTTTTCGATCAGGGCCAGCTCGCGTGCTTCGAGGTCGGTCACCTCGTGGAGCAGCGCCGGGATCTCCGCCAGGCCCGCCAGCTGGGCGGCCCGGTAGCGCCGCTCCCCGGCGATCAGCTCGAACATCTCGCCCGCCGGACGCAGCCACACGGGTTCGAGCACGCCCTTTTCGCGGATGGAATCCGCCAGTTCCTTGAGCGCGTCCTCCGCGAAGCGGTGGCGTGGCTGCCACGGACCCTTCTTGATTTTGTGCACCGGCACCTGGCGGACCGCGCCCGGGCCGGCGGCCGCCGGCGTTTCCGCCGGGTGGGCATGCCCATGCGGATGCGGCACGCCGGGCCGGGTCGCCCCGCCCTTGATCAGCGCATCCAATCCCCGGCCCAGGCCCCTGTGTTTCGGTGTGGTTGACATGGTGCTGCCCTTCTACTCCAAACGGCCCCAACAAGCAATAATTCAGAATTGCCGATTCCGCCCGCCCTCCCTATTCTCTCCCGCCATGAAGACATGCCCCGCCTTGCTGCTGTGGGCGGCCGCGTTCGCGGCCGCCGGGACCCTCCAGGCCCAGACCCCGACCGCCGTGCGCGTCACGGCCGACCACGTCAACCTGCGCGCCAAGCCGCTGCTGACCGCCGAAGTCGTCACCCAGGCGCGCTACGACGAGCGGCTCACCGCCTATGAAATCGGCGACGAATGGGTTGGGGTCGCCGTGCCGGCTGCGGCGGATCTCTGGGTGATGAAGACCTACGTGCAGCAGCCGCAGAACACGATCGGCGCCAACCGGGTCAACGTCCGCGCCGGGCCCGGCATCAACTACAACATCGTGGCCACGCTGGAACTCGGCGCAAAGGTCGAACCCCGCGGCGAGGAGATCCAGGAGTGGCTGAAGATCGCCCCGCCCGCGGCGGCCCGGCTCTGGGTCAGCCGCGAATTCATCGAAGTCCTGCCGGCCAAAACCGCGGCCGCCCCGGCGGCCGACGAGCCCAAGGCCGGGAAGAAATCCGCCCGCCGGAAAAAGGAACCGGTCGCGGAGCCGGCCGTGGCCGCCGCCATCCCGGCAGTCCTGCCCGCGACGGCTCCGGCGCCGGCGGGGGTGCCCACGCCGATCGTCTCGCCGTCGGTGCCGGTGAAGGATGCCGCGGGCCGCGAAATTCCGGTGCCGCCGCCGGCCGACCTCAAGCTCATCCCGCTCGAGGGCCAGGGCCGCCTGGCCGAAGTCGAGGGCGAACTGCGCGCCGCGCCGCTGCTCAACGAAGCCCCCACCCGCTACCGCGTCGTCCGCTGGCAGAACAACCGCTGGCAGATCCTCTGCCACGTCTATGGCGAGGCCGCCAAGTTCCGGAGCCTCCAGGACAAGCGCGTGCAGGTGAAAGGCCGCGAGTACTGGATCCAGGGCGCCGCCGCCCCCGTCCTCGTTCCCGACCAGGTCCAGGAAATCCCCGCGGACTAAGCTCGCGCCGGTTCCGGATCCGACCCCCGCCGCAGCTCCAAATCAGGAGCCGCCCGGCACGATGACTTCCCGGATGGTGAACTGCCAGGTTTCCTGTGACCAGGAGACCAGGGCACCCTTCACGGCGGCCGCTCGCCAGGAATAGGTGCTGACCGGCAAAGTCACGGTGTAGGTGCCGCTTTCGATATCGGCTGCGGAGCCATTGATCGATACCCGGCAGCGGTCCGCTTCGGGAACCAATGTCCATTTCAGCACCACGGTGCCGGTGCCGAATTCCGGCGCGCGACGTTGGCCCCGTTCCGGGGACTGGTTAAAGTCGGCGGAGCCAGGGACTCCTCGGCGGTGTTCACCCCGTCGGGTTGCCCGGAACCGCAAAAGCCGCGCCCGCTGCTTCCCGGGCGGCGAGGCCACCGCGCGCCTGAACACGCCCCAGCCGCACCCCAACATCGTCCGGTTCATCAAGGCCGACGACAAGCACAAGACGCGGCTAAGGCGCCCGGGGCGCCAGCCGGATCCGGCGGCCGGCGACCATGAAGCGATCGCCGCCGAGATGGTGGAGGGTCCGGGGCGCGCGGACGGCGGGATTGACCCACGCCCGCACCACCTCGAGGATAAACAGATTGTACTTCCGGGCCCACCGCGCATCCTTCAGCCGGCACTCCAGGCCGGCGTAGCACTCCCCCACCAGTGGCGCGCCGACCTGCGCGGCCGGCACGGGCGTCAGTCCGAACTTCCGGAACTTGTCGGTCTTCCGCCCCGAGACGCCGCCGCAGGCCACGGCCTTGCGCCCAATTTCCGCCGTGGGGATGTTCAGCGTGCACTCGCGCGTCGCCTTGAGCGTCTGGAACGTGAGGCTCTGGTCGCCGACGATGACGCCGACCAGCGGCGGGTCGAAATCGATCATCGTATGCCACGACATCGGCATGACGTTGGCGCGGCCCTGGCGGGCCGTGGCGAGGAGCACGACCGGGCCGGACTCCAGCAGGCGGTAGACTTTGGACAGCGGGAAAGGCTTCTTCCCCGGAACGGAAGGCTTGCGTTTCATGCCGGGATTCTGGCCCCCGGGCCTCCGCGAGGCAAGCAAAAGGCGGGAGGCTGCCGCCTCCCGCCGGGAATCCGGAATCCGGCTCCTAGTCGTCTTCGCGCTTGCCGAGCTGGCGGTCCATCATGAAGGTGCCGTTGATCGAATCGCCGACCAGCGTGAGGGCGGCAATGGCCTCGTTGCAGTTGGCCTCCTCCTCGACCTGTTCGTCGATGAACCACTTGAGCATGCTCTGGGTGGCGTAGTCCTTCTCCTCGAAGGCCAGGGTGTAGAGGTCGTTGATCCAGGCGGTGACCTTCTTCTCGTGCAGAAGGGCGTCCTCGAACATCTCGAGGATGTTCTTCCAGGTCGCCTTGGGGGCTTCCATCGCGCCGATGACCACCTTTTCCCCCTGGTCCTGGAGGTACTTCGAGAACTTGAGGGCGTGTTCCTGCTCCTCCTTGAACTGGAGGCTCATCCACTTGTAGGTGCCGTTGAAGCCCTTGTCGAGGGCGTCGTTGGCCATGGCGAGGTAGAGAAACGCCGAGAAAAACTCGCGGGTGATCTGGGCGTTGATTTCCTGGGCCATCTTCTTGCTGATCATCGTGTTATCCTTTCTGGTTGTCTGTAGTTTTCCGCGGGGAGCCTACAGCTACCGCGGTTTCGATGGTCGAAAACTATCACAAGGCGGGCGGAATGTCACCTGAATCACTCGAAAAATGAGGAAAAGCCGGGATTCCCGGCCTCGACAAGGGGACCGGCGGCAGGTAGAGTGCGCGGTTCAATGCCTGAAATCGGCACATTCGAAGTATTACGCGCGGATTCCGGGTCCCAGGCACGGCTGGGGCGGTTGTGGACCGCTCACGGGCCGGTGGACACGCCCGTCTTCATGCCGGTGGGCACGCAGGCGACGGTCAAGGCCATGGCCCCGTGGGAGTTGGAGGAGCGCAACTGCGAGATCCTGCTGGGCAACACCTACCACCTGAACGTGCGGCCGGGCATCGAGGTCTTCGAGCAGCTCGGCGGCCTCCACCGGTTCATGGACTGGAATCGGGCGATCCTGACCGACAGCGGCGGCTATCAGGTCTTCAGCCTGACGCATCTGCGCAAGCTGACGCCGGACGGCGTCTGGTTCCAATCGCACGTGGACGGCACGAAGATGTTCATGGGACCCAAGGAGAGCATGGCGATCCAGCGGACGCTGGAGTCCGACATTGCGATGGCTTTTGACGAATGCCCGCCGTGCCCGTGCCCTCCGGAATACGCTTGCCAAGCCGTGGAGCGCACCCTATCGTGGGCGGCTAGTTGTGCCCAACAGCCCCGCGCGGCGGGGCAGTTGGTGTTCGGCATCGTCCAGGGCGGCGTCCACCCGGAACTGCGGGAGCGCTGCGCCAAGGGGTTGCTCGCGCTGGGCGCGTTCGATGGCTACGCCATCGGGGGCGTCAGCGTCGGCGAGCCCGAGGACCTGATCTTGCCGGGCGTGCGCATGACGGTGGATCTCCTGCCGCGGGAGCGTCCGCGCTACCTGATGGGCGTCGGCCAGTTCTGGCAGATGGCCGAGGCGGTGGCGCTGGGCGTGGACATGTTCGACTGCGTGATGCCGACGCGGCTGGCGCGGCACGGAACGGTGTTCACCCGCCGCGGGCGCTACTCGGTGCGGGCGGCGGCCAACCGCCTGGACGAGCGCCCGCTCGAGGAGGGCTGCGCCTGTCCGGCCTGCCGGCGGTTCAGCCGGGCCTATGTGCGGCACCTGCTGAACACGGGCGAGATCCTCGGCGTGCGCCTGGCGGCGCTGCACAACCTGTTTTGCTACTTCGAGTTCATCGCCCGGATGCGGCAGAGCCTCCGGGACGGGAGCTTCGAAGCGTTCCGCGCGGAGACGGCCCGGGCGTACGGGCCGGCGGCGGAATCGGCGGCCGCGGCCGAGGCGTAGCGGCGAGAGGAGAAGAACGATGAATTGGCTTGGCATCCTGGCAATGGCCCCCCCCCCGGGCGGCGAAGGGCAACCGCAGCAGTCGGGCGTGTTCATGTTCGTGTGGCTGGGGCTCATGGTGGCCCTGTTCTATTTCATGCTGATCCGGCCCCAGAAGCGGCGGGAGAAGGAGCGCCAGGCGCTGCTGAACGCCGTCAAGACCGGCGACCGCGTGCTGTTCGGCGGGGGCATCCTCGGCGTGGTGGCGAACGTGAAGGAAAAGACGCTGGTGGTGAAGATCGCCGACGGCGTCAAGGTGGAGGTGCTGCGCGGCGCGGTCTCGCAGGTGCTCGACAAGGGCGAAACGCCCGAGAAGGACACGCCGGCCTGAGCCGGCCGGGAACCGGCAACAATTTCCGGCGGCGGCCGCCGCCGGGCAACGGGAAACAAGGACTATGAAGGCATCGATCTGGAAATGGCTGATCCTGGTGGTGGTGACGGCGTGGAGCGTGGCGCTCATCACGCCCCCGAAGGAGAAGATCAAGCTGGGCCTGGACCTGCAAGGCGGCACCAGCTACACCCTCGAGGTGGACGATTCGCAGGGGCTCGAGGGCTCGCTCTCCGACGCCCGCAGCCGCGCGCTGGAGGTCATCCGCAACCGCGTGGACTCCATGGGCGTGGCCGAGCCGAACATCTACCCCGACGGCGAAAAGCGCATCGTGGTGCAGATCCCCGGCATGAAGGCCGAGGACCGCGAGCGCGCCTCCGCGAACATCCGCAAGGCGGCGTTCCTGGAGTTCCGCATGGTCCACCCCAAGAACGACGAGTTGATCAAGAACCTGTTCGCCGACCGCAAGATGCCCAAGGGCTTCGAGACCGTGTCGCTGCCCGGCCGCCAGAGCGGCGACTTCTGGGTGCGCAAGGGCCCGCCGCCCTCCGAGGCCGAGCGCGCCGCGCTGCGCGAGTTCGAGGGCATCCCCGGCTACGACCTGCTGCTCGAGAAGGAGGTTGTCGAGGGCAAGGACTACTTCCGCCCCTACTACGTCAGCCGCAAGGCGGAGCTGACGGGCGACAGCCTCAAGTCGGCCAGCGTGGACTACCAGCAGTTCGGCCAGAAGGTGGTCCAGATCTCGTTTGACGCCAAGGGCCGCCGGATCTTCGCGAAGGTGACCGCCGACCACGCGCCGGGCGGGGTCAAGAACCCCGATCCCAACGGGCGCCACTACCTCGGCATCGTGCTGGACGGCACGCTTTATTCCGCGCCGTTCATCCGCACCTCGATCCCGGGCGGCGAGGCCGTCATCGAAGGCGCCTTCACGCTCGAGGAGGCCAGCGACCTGGCCCTGGTGCTGCGCGCGGGCGCCCTGCCGGCCCCCCTGCGCGTGATCGAGGAGCGCAGCGTGGACCCGACCCTCGGCGTGGACTCCATCGAAAGCGGCTGGCGGGCGGCCTGGATCGGCTTCGCGGCCGTCGCGGTCTTCATGTTCATCTACTACCACTTCGCGGGCCTCGTGGCGGTCCTGGCGCTGGTGCTGAACCTCGTCCTCCTGCCGCTGGGCATGATCATCACCGCCGGCTTTTTCGGGCTGATCGGCGGGGCCGGCATGGGCAGTTCCGGCACCACCCTGCCGGTGCTCACCCTGCCGGGCATCGCCGGCATCGTGCTCACCGTCGGCATGGCCGTCGACGCCAACGTGCTGATTTTCGAGCGCATCCGCGAGGAAATGCGCACCGGCAAGCGCTTCGGCGCGGCAATCTCCGCCGGTTACGACAAGGCGTTCTCCACAATCTTCGACTCGAACCTGACCACGCTACTGACGGCGGTGATCCTTTTCTGGCAGGGCTCGGGGCCGGTCAAGGGCTTCGCCATCACGCTCACGGCCGGCATTATTGCCAGCATGTACACGGCCATTGTCGGCACCCGCATGGTGTTCGACTTCCTCGAGGGCCACGGCTACCTGCACAACCTTAAAATGACCCAGTGGGTCAAGGAGACGAAGATCAACTTCATGGGCCTGCGCGGGGCGGCCGCGGTCCTGTCCCTCGCCCTCCTGGCGGCGGGCGGCTTCGTCGGCTGGCAGCGCGGGCCGGCCAACTTCGGCGTGGACTTCACCGGGGGCCAGCAGCTCACGCTCGAATTCGCGCAGAAGGCCGACGTCGACGGGTTGCGCACGGCGTTCGCCGGCGCGGGCGTCCGGGACAGCGCGATCCAGTACCAGCGCAGCGGCGCGGGCGAGCAACAGCACGAAGTGCTCGCCGTCAAGGTGGCCACCCCCGAGGAGGGCGCCGCAGTCCAGAAGGTGCTGGCGGAGCAGTTCGCCGACGGCGGCTTCAAGCTGGTCCAGGAGGACACCGTCGGCCCGCAGGTGGGCAAGGAGCTGCAGCGCAGCGGGCTGTTCGCCCTCGGCCTTTCGCTGGTGGGCATGATCCTGTACATCACCTTCCGGTTCGAGTTTTCCTTCGCCGTCGGCGCGGTGGTTGGGCTGCTGCACAACGTGCTGATCACCCTGGCCGTCTACAGCCTCCTCGGCCGCCAGCTCTCGATGACCAGCATCGCCGCGCTGCTGACCGTGGTGGGCTACTCGGTCAACGACACGATCGTGGTGTTCGACCGCATCCGCGAGACGCGCAAGCTGCGCGGCGGGCGCCTCGACGCCGCCATCGTCAACGAAAGCATCAACGCCACCCTCTCCCGCACGCTGCTGACCTCCCTGACCACCCTGCTGAGCGTGGCGATGCTGATGGTGTTCGGCGGCGGCGCGATCTTCGACTTTGCACTGGCGATCTTCGTCGGCGTGGTCGCGGGCACCTACGCCTCGGCCTTCGTCGCCTCCCCGGTGATGCTGGCGGTGCGGCCGAAGGTGGCCGCCGCCCCGGCCGGAAAGTAGTTCCGTGGTCGTCCGCTCCGAAAAACGCTGGACCACGGCCGAGGCGGCCCCGGAAACGGCGGAGCGCCTCGCCGCGGACTACGGTTTTTCACGGGCCATGACCCGCGCGCTCGTTGCGCGCGGCCTGACCGACCGCGCAGAGATCGACAAGTTTCTCCAGCCCCGGCTGGCGGACCTGACCGACCCCTTCGCCCTGCCGGGCATGGAAAAGGCCGTGGATCTGATCCTCTCCCACATCGAGCAGGGCAGTTCCATCCTGGTCTACGGCGACTACGACGTGGACGGGGTCACGGCCACGGCGCTGATGATCCAGGTGCTCAGCAAGCTGGAGGCGGTGGCCTCGCCGTTCCTGCCGCATCGCATCGAGGACGGCTACGGCCTCGGCGTCGAGACCCTGCACCGCTGCATCGAGCTCTTCAAGCCCAAGCTGATCATCACCGTGGACTGCGGCACGAGCTCCGTCGAAGCGGTCCGCGAGGCCGCCCGCCTCGGCATCGACGTGGTGGTGACCGACCATCACGAGCCGGCCGCCGAGGGCGTGGCCGAGGCCTGCGCCATCGTGAACCCCAAGCTGGGCAACTGCCCGGAGGAGATCCGCATGCTGGCCGGCGTGGGGGTGGCCTTCAAGGTCTGCCACGGCCTGGTCAAGGCCGCCCGCCTGCGCAAGCTGGAGGCCGCCGAAAAGCTGGACCTCAAGCCCTTCATGGAACTGGTGGCCGTCGGCACCGTCGCGGACATCGTTCCGCTGCTGAAGGAGAACCGGATCCTGGTCTACCACGGCCTGATGCTGCTGAACCGCACCCAGTCGGTCGGCCTGCGCACGCTGATCGAGGCCGCCGGCATCACCGGGCCGGTGGACACCTACCACATCGGCTTCATGATCGGTCCGCGCATCAACGCCGCCGGGCGCCTCGGCAACGCGGACGCCGCGCTGGAGCTGGTGCTGACCGAGCAGGAGCAGCGCGCGAAGATCCTGGCCCAGCAGCTGGACGACGCCAGCCGCAAGCGCCAGGAGATCGAAGACAAGATCGTCGGCGAGGCCTGCGAGGACCTCGACCAGCGCTTTGACGCCGACCGGGATTTTGGCCTCGTGGTGGCGCATCCGCACTGGCACGCGGGCGTGATCGGGATCGTCGCTTCGCGCATCGCCAGCCGCTACAACCGGCCGGTGGTGGTCATCGGCATGGACGACGACGACGTCGGCCGCGGCTCGTGCCGCAGCATTCCCGGCTTCGACCTGCTGAGCCATCTGCAGCAGTGCTCGCCCATGCTGCGCCGCTACGGCGGCCACGCCATGGCCGCCGGCCTCGAGGTGGACCAGGCCCGCATCCCCGAATTCGCCGCCCGGTTCAACGAGGTGTGCGCCGCCACCCTAAGCCAGGGCGACCAGCGCCGCCAGCTGATGGTGGACGCCTGGATCTCCCCGACCGACATCGGCGACCCCCTGTACCACGACCAGAACCGCCTGCGTCCCTTCGGGCATTCGAATCCCCTGCCGGTCTGGGCCATCCGCAACGTCACCCCGCTGTTCCCCGCGCGCGTCATCGGCGGCAAGCACCTGAAGCTGCTGTTCTCGATGGGCGGCAAGCAGCGCGAGGCCATCGGCTTCGGCATGGGGGAGCGCGAAGTGCCCGATGGACCGCTCGACATCGCCTTCAACCTCATCCTGAACCGCTACAACGGCCAGGAATACCTCCAGCTGCACCTGCAGGACTTCCGCCCCACCCAGGCCGGGGATTGACCCCCCCCTCCCAGCGGCCTCACCCGCCCGGACGCTCCACCGTTACGCGCCGCTCGTCCTCCGCCCCCCCCGCCGCCAGGCGCACGTGCCAGCAGTCCTCCGGCAGCAGGTCCGCGATGCGCTCCGCCCATTCAATCGCCACGATGCCGTCGAAATGGAGCAGGTAGTCCTCAAGTCCCAAGCCGAAGGCGTCCGCCGCCCCCCGCACGCGGTAAAGATCCACGTGCGCCAGTGCCCGCCGGCCCCGGTATTCGTTGATGAGCGTGAAGGTCGGACTGCCCACCGGCCGCCGCACCCCCAGCGCCCGCGCCAGCCCCTGCACGAAGCAGGTCTTGCCCGCGCCGAGCTCGCCGTGGAGGCACAGCACCGCCCCCGTCGGCAGTTCCGCCGCCAGCTGTGCCGCCAGCGCCTGCGTTTCCGCCGCCGATTTCGTTGCGACCTGTTCCGTCCGCCGCTCCATGGCCGCCTAGCTCACCGGATTCCCCCGCCCTTGGCAAGCGCCCAATTTCGCGGTTCCCTTTCCGCCCCGTTTCGGCCAGAATGACTGGCCATGGATACAGCGATCCGGCCATCCGCTCCGCCCGCCCTGCCGGGCTACGAGGTCGAACGGCTCCTCGGTGCCGGCGGCACATCCACGGTCTGGCTCGCCCGGCAGCTCTCCCTCGACCGCGTCGTCGCCATCAAGGTTCTCTCGCCCAAGCTCCTCGCCGACGAAGCCGCCCGCGCCCAGTTCCAGAAAGAGGCCCGCGCCGCAGCCCGCCTCTCCCATGCCGCCATCGTGCGCATCCTCGACTTCGGCGAACATGCCGGCATGCTCTATTATGTGATGGAGTACGTGGACGGCACCAGCCTCGCCGGTTGGCTGGCCCAAAACCAGCGCATGGCCCACGGCGAGGTCCTCAAGCTCGCCGAGATCATCGCCGGCGCCCTCGACACCGTCTGGCGCGAAACCGCCCTGATTCACTGCGACATCAAGCCCGGCAACATCCTGCTCGGCAACGACGGCGCGGTGAAGCTCACCGATCTCGGCCTGGCCCGCATCGCCGGCTCTGCCGCCACCCGCGAGCCCTCCGCCAGCATCGAGGGCACCCCCACCTACATCGCTCCCGAGCAGATCGAGGGCCACGAACCCGACTGCCGCAGCGACATCTACTCCCTCGGCCTCACCCTGTACCACCTGCTCACCGGCCAGCCGCCCTTCGAAGGCCGATCGCTCGATGCCATCCTGGAGGCCCAGCAGACCGACTACCTCCGCGATCCCTGCGAGATCCTGCCCCGCCTGCCCGTTGCCTACGGCTGGCTCCTCGCCAAGATGACCGCCAAGGATCCCGCCAAGCGCCCGGCCGCCTGGACCGACGTGCTCAAGGACCTCCACCAGATCAAGGCCGGCAAATCCCCCCTCCCGCCCTATCCGGCCGACGATGAGAGCACCATCCTGCTCAATCCGCGCCACCGGCCCGGCGCCCGCGCCAACACGCTCAACCTCTCCGCCGCCGCCAAGAAGGCCATCGCCCTCACCGGCAACGAAGCACTCCTCGGCAAGCAGAAGCGCGGCGCCCCCTACGCCCCCGACAGTTCCGGCGGCGGGTTCCTTAAATTCCTCCTGTTTTTGCTTTTTGCCGGCGGCATTGTCTTTGGCATCTACCATTTCTTCTTGAAGGACAATCCCGAGTTCCAGGCTAGGATCCGGGGCCGGCCGTATGGCCCTTCCCAGCGCCCGGCGGTCGCTGTCGGCGGCACCGTGCGCAATGCCGGCGAACGCCCCGCCGCGCCAGTCCCGGCCGCGCCGGCCCCGGCCGCGCCCACAGCCCCCGCCGCGGAAACCCCGCTGCCGCCCGAACCCGAACCCCTGTCTGCCAGCACCGGCACCGTCACCCCCGGCGCCTGGAACCATCCCGGCTTCATCCAGGCCGCTCACCTGTTCAACCAGACCCTTATCGCCTACCAGAATCATTTGAAAAAGCCCGATCCGCAGGATCCCGCGCTCGTCGGCATCATCGCCGACGCCCAATACGCGGCGCTGCTCTTCGAGACCATCAAGCCGGCGGCCCCCGCGTCCGTGCCGGTCACGCTCTATGCCAACCAGTGCTACCAACTGGTCAACGACGCCCGCCGGGCGCGCCTGACTCTCGACGCCAAGAAAAACCTGTTCGCCCTCGCGCCCAAGAAGCGCCACGCCATTCTGGCGCCCTATCCCACCCCGCCCCCTGATCCCCAAGACACCTTTGCGCCCCGCCACATGCAGTTCGGCTATGCCTGGGACACCCTGCCGGCTCCCGTCGACCGGCCGGAAACCGCCGAATTTGTCTTCCTGCTTTCCACGGTCGCCGAGGCTTCGCCCGACACCCGCGCCCAGGTTGGGCTCTACATCCACGGCCCGCTCGCCTGGCTCATGCCCCTGCCGGACGCCGGCCGGGCGCTGGGCGTCAAGGCGGCCGCGCCGCGCGTGCCGATCGAAGGCGCCCCATTCCCCTACGGGGGCTTCTTCATGCACACCTTTCCCGCCGGCCGCCTGGGCACCATCGGCCCCGGCCAGCCGCCTTATCCCACCTTGCGCCTCATCACCGATGCCGAAGACCGGCTCGTCGCCGTCCAACTCGTGGATGACAAACCCGCCCCGCCGCTGCAGGCCGCCCCCCTGTCCTTCTCGCCGGTCAACCAGGTCATGGACTTCGTCACCGGCCAAATCCTCCCGGAAAAAGGCGATGTCCGCGTCTGCCACCGCACCCTCAAGGGCGAAGGCACCCTACGCCTCGATTCCGAAGCCGGCGACTTCACCCAAGGCCCCGACGGCACCCCCCTTTTCCGCTCGGTTCTCCTGCTGCCCCAGGCCGTCGCCAACAACCTCCTTTACCACCTTATCGGCGCTCCCAACTGACTCTGGCCTGCTTCTTTAATTCATTTCAGCGGTTTTGGTTGTCTCTTCCTCCCGCTTGGTTTTCCCGCCCATTTCTCACGGGCATTTGAGGTTGACGCAATTTTAATATATTCGTAATGTTCGCGGAGACAGTCGTGCGGTGCCTGAATCCCGCCGATTCCGGAGAAACGGCCATGAGGTATCGGGTGTTGTTGATTGACGACGAGGAAGCGTTATGCGAAGCGCTCAAACAAGGCCTCGAAAGCACGGGGTTGTTTGAAGTGGGATTCGCCACCGACGGCAAGACCGGCCTGCTGATGGCCCGCAAAGGCTCCCCCGACGTCATCGTGCTCGACATCCGCATGCCCAAGATGAACGGCATCGAAGTCCTTCAGCAGTTGAAAAAGGATTATCCCCTCTCCGGGATCCCCGTCATCATGCTCTCCGGTCTGCTGGACGAAGAAACCAAAAAAGAGTGCAACTACCACTACGGCGAGGAATACGTCGAAAAGCCCGTCAGCCTCGCCCAGTTGCAGGAACGCCTCGAAGCCGTCTTGCGCCGCGTCGGCAAGCTCCCCTCCCGCCCGGACGCCGTCGTGACCTAGCGGGTCCCGATTTGCCGGAAGGCTCCCGTCCGCCGCACCCGTGCCCCCGCCGGGATTTACCGCCGTTCCTTGGCGTGATAATGCGTGTGGAGCAGCTCGTGCGACTTGTGCCCGAGCGGCTTGCCCAAAAACTCCTGGTAAAGCGCCTGGATCGCCGGGTTGTCGTGCGACTTGCGCAGTTTCTTGGACTCGTCCTCGGCGTAGATCGCCGAAATCCGCTTGAGCCGCACGCTGTCGTCCGTGAACCGCGGCTGCCCGCCGCCGCCGATGCAGCCGCCCGGGCAGGTCATCACTTCCACGAAATGATACTGCGCCTCGCCGGCGCGGATCATCTCCAGCAGCTTCCGCGCGTTGCCCAGGCCGTGCGCCACCGCCACCTTCAGCTCCGCCCCTTCCAGAAACGACCACGCCGGTTGCGTCCGCTCGATCTTGAGCGCCGCTGCCTTGATGCCCTCGAGACCTTCGATGGGTTTCACGTGCAGGTTGTCCGCCGGCAGTTCGCGGCCGGTGACGATCTCGTAGGCCGTGCGCAAGGCCGCTTCCATTACGCCACCGGTGTTGGCGAAGATGTCCGCCGCACCCGTGGACAGCCCCAGCGGTGCGTCCATCTCGCCGTCGGGCAGCTCGGTGAACGCCAGGTTGGCCTGCCGGATCATCCGCGCCAGCTCGCGCGTCGTCAGCACGTAATCCACGTCCTGCACGCCGCTGGCGTTCATCTCGGGCCGCTGCGCCTCGAACTTCTTGGCCGTGCACGGCATCACCGACACCACCACGAGATTTTCCGGCTTCACACCGGTTTTCTGGGCGTAATACGTCTTGGCCACCGCGCCGAACATCTGCTGCGGGGACTTGCACGTCGAGAGATGGTCGAGGAAGTTCGGATAGTAGAATTCCGCGAACTGGATCCACCCCGGCGAACAGCTCGTGAACATCGGCAGCGCCGCGGTCTTGTCCTTGTCCACCAGCGCGCGTTTCAGGCGGGTCAGCAGCTCGGTGCCTTCTTCCATGATGGTCAGGTCGGCGGCGAAGTTCGTGTCGAACACCGCGTCGAAGCCCATCTGGCGCAGGGCCGACACCATCTGGCCCGTCACGCGCGTGCCGGGCGGATAGCCGAACTCCTCGCCCAGCGCCGCGCGGATCGCCGGCGCGGTCTGCACGATCACGGTCTTGGTTGGATCGTCCAGCGCGGCCCAGACCTCATCGATGGCGCTGCGCTCGGTGATGGCGCCCACGGGACAGACCGCCGCGCACTGGCCGCACTGCACGCAGGTCACGCCGTCGAGGTCGCTCGCAAAGGCCGGACCGATCACCGTGGAAAATCCGCGGCCCTGCGGAAACAGCGCGCCGATGCCCTGCACCTGGTTGCAGACCGTCACGCAGCGGCGGCACTTGATACATTTGGAATTGTCGCGCACCAGCCCGGGCGTGCTTTCGTCGCGCTTCGCCGCGGCCTTGGCGCCGGCGTAGGTCACCGTGCGGATGCCCATGTCGCTGGCCAGCTTCCGCAGCTCGCAGTCTTCGTTGCGCTCGCAGGTCTGGCAGTCGCCGTCGTGCTCGGAGAGCAGCAGCTCGACGACCTGCTTGCGCGCCGCGCGCGCCTTGGGGCTGTTGACGTGCACGACCTGGCCTTCCGTGCAGGGCGTGGAGCACGCGGCCACCAGCGTCCGCGCGCCTTCGACTTCCACCAGGCACACCCGGCACGCGCCGAGCGGCTCGCGCTTCTCGAGGAAGCACAGCGTCGGAACCTGGATGCCCGCCGATTTCGCCGCCTGCAGGATCGTGGCCCCTTCGGCGATTTCGATCGCCTTGCCGTTGATCGTGAGATGGATCATTGCACCGCTCCCCTGACCTTGCCGGTCTTGCCGTAGTCGCATCGCAGGCAGCGCCGCGCCTGCCGCCGCGCCGTGGCCTCGTTCCAGGGCACCTCGACTTCGTCGAAGTTGTTCTTCCGCCGGTCCAGCGCGATCAGGTTCAAGTCCTCGCGCGGATACGGCACGGGATCGGCCTCGGGATCGTAATCCGTCGGCACGTCCGGATAGCCGCGCCAGAAGGCGTGGTCCGCGCCCGTCAGCATCCGGTCGATGCCGACCGCCGCCCGCTCGCCCGCCGCGATGGCCGCGACCACGGACGACGGCCCGGTGACGGCGTCCCCGCCCGCGAAGAGCCACGGCACCGCGGTCTGCCCCGTGACCGGGTCGGCCTGGATCCAGCCGCCGGCCACCGCCGCCTCGGTCTTGCCCAGCACGGACTTCGTATCGAGCCGCTGGCCGATCGCCAGGATGGCCTGGTCGCACGGAATCGTCTCCCGCGCGTCGTCGTCCCCGGCTTGCGCCTTGCGCCGGCCGCTGCGGTCGAACTCGCCCAGCGTCATCCGCCGGCACACGAGCCCCGTGATTTGCCCGTTGGCCACTTCGAATTTCTCCGGCGCGCTCAGCACGCGCAGTTTCACGCCCTCCTGCTGGGCCTCCTCGATTTCCTCGGCGTACGCCGGCATCTGGTCGCGTGTGCGGCGGTAGACCACGGTGACGCGCGCCGCGCCCAGCCGCAGGGCCGTCCGCGCGGCGTCGATCGCCGCGTTACCGCCGCCGATCACCACGACGTCCTTGCCCACCGGCGCCGAGCCGCGGATGTTGTAGCGCCGCAGGAAGTCCATCGCGTCGACCACGCCTTGGGCGTCGCTGCCGGGCAGCTCCAGCCCGAGGCCGGCGGGCGCCCCCACGGCGAGGAAGACCGCCTCCGCGCCGGCGTCGCGCAACTGCTGCAGCGTGTAGTCCTTGCCCAGCCGCTGGAGCGTCTTGATCTCGACGCCCAGCGATTCGATCATGCGGATTTCGCGCGCGAGCGTCTCGCGCGGCAGCCGGTAGGCCGGGATCGCCTGCACCAGCATCCCGCCCGGCCGCGGCTCGGCCTCGTACACGACCGGCTTATAGCCCAGCCGCGCCAGAAAATACGCGCAGGTCAGCCCCGCCGGCCCCGCGCCGACAATCGCCACCTTGCGCGCCGCGTTGGCCGCATTCTCGCGCGCCTCCGGCTTCACGATGGTCACTTCCTGGTCCACCATGAAGCGCTTGATGCCGCGGATGGCAACGGCCTCGCCGTCCAGCGCCGTCCGCCGGCAGTGGTCTTCGCAGGTGTGGAAGCACACCCGCGCGCAGATCGCCGCGAACGGATTGCGCTCGCGGTGCAGCTTCAGCGCCTCGGCGTAGCGGCCTTCGGCCGTCAGCGCCACGAACCCCGGCACCTGCACGCCCGCCGGGCACGCGCTCAGGCACGGCGCCAGCACCAGCGCCGGACACACGCCCGCCGCGCAATGCTTGTCGCGGATGTGCTGCACGTATTCCTCGCGGAAATGCCGGATTGTCGACAGCACCGGGTTCGGCGCCGTCTGCCCCAGCCCGCACAGCGACGCCTCCTTGATGAACGCGCCCAGTTTTTCGAGGCGCTCGATGTCCTCCATCTCCCCCTCGCCATCGCAGATGCGCTGCAGGATCTCGCCCATGCGCTTCGTGCCCACGCGGCACGGCACGCACTTGCCGCAGGATTCCTCCTGCACGAATTCGATGAAGAACCGGGCCACGTCCACCATGCACGTGTCCTCGTCCATCACGATCAGGCCGCCGGAACCCATGATCGCGCCCAGCTCCTGCAGGCTTTCATAGTCCAGCGGCACGTTGAGGTTCTGCCGGGGAATGCAGCCGCCCGACGGTCCGCCGATCTGCGCGGCCTTGTAGGCCTTGCCGCCGCGGATGCCGCCGCCGATGTCGTAGATCAGCTCGCCCAGCGAGGTCCCCACCGGGATTTCGACCAACCCCGTGTTCTTGACGCAACCGGCCAGCGCGAACACCTTGGTGCCCTTGCTTTTCGGCGTGCCCCACTGCGCGTACCACGCCGCGCCGTTCAGCAGGATCGCCGGCACGTTGGCGTAGGTCTCCACGTTGTTGAGCACCGTCGGCTTGCCCCACAACCCCTTCTGGGCCGGGAACGGCGGGCGGGGGCGCGGTTCACCCCGCTTGCCTTCGATGGACGCGATCAGCGCGGTCTCCTCGCCGCACACGAATGCGCCCGATCCCATGCGGATGTCCAGATCGAACGAAAACGCGGTACCCAGGATCTTCTTGCCAAGGAATCCGCAGGCATGCGCCTGCGCGATCGCCTTCTTCAGCCGCGCCACGGCCAGCGGGTATTCCGCGCGCACGTAGACGTAGCCCTGCGCGGCCCCGATCGTGTAGGCCGCGATGGCCATGCCCTCGATCACGCTGTGCGGATCGCCCTCCAGCACGCTGCGGTCCATGTAGGCGCCGGGATCGCCTTCGTCCGCGTTGCACAGCACGTATTTCAGGTCGCCCGGGGCCCGCCGCGTGAATTCCCACTTCAGGAACGTCGGGAATCCGGCCCCGCCGCGGCCGCGCAGGCCGGAGCCCTTCATTTCCTCGACCACCTGCTCGGGCTGGAGCCCGCCCAGCACCTTCGCCAAGGCCGCGTAGCCGTCGCGCGCCACGTATTCCTCGATCCGCTCGGGATCGATGTGCCCGCAGTTGCGCAGCACGATCTGCGTCTGCCGGGTGAAGAACGGGATCTCCTTGTCCTGCGCCTGCGGCTTGCCGCTGGCCTCGTCGTGGGCGATCAGCCGGTCCACCACGCGCCCGCCGACGAGATGCTCGCGGACGATTTCCGCGGCATCGTCCGGCTTCACGCCCTGGTAGAACGTGCCGTCGCCGAGGCGCAGCACGGGCCCGCGCACGCACGGCCCCATGCAGCCCGCCGCGCGCACCGGCACCGTTTCCGCCAGCCCCGCCGCGGCCAGTTCCTTCCGGAACGCCGCCGCGATTTCCGGCGCGCCCGAGGCCAGGCAGCTCCCCCCCATGCAGATCCGCACTTCCTGCGCGTTCTGTTCCGCCTTGCGCAACTGGTCGCGCCAGGCCGCCAGCGCTTCGCCCGTTTCGATCTTCTTGAAGTGCTTGGTCACGGCCGGGCCTCCGGTTTCGGCGCGCGGTACTGGTCCAGCAGTTCGCCGATCTTCGCCGGCTTCACGCGCTGGTGCAGGTCGTCGTTGATCATCAGTACCGGCGCCATGCCGCAGGCCCCGAAGCAACGGCCGACTTCCAGCGAGAACATCCGGTCCGGCGTCGTGCCGCCCACATCGATCCCCAGCTTGTCCTTCATCGCCCGCAGCACCTCGTTGCCGCCGCGCACATAGCACGCCGTGCCCAGGCATACCCGCACCAGGAACTTCCCGCGCGGGACCGTCGCGAAAAACGAATAGAAGGAGACGGCGCCGGCCACTTCGCTGTAGGACTTGTCGAACGCCTGGGCGATGCGGCGCATGACCTTTTCCGGCAGGTAGCCGAAAAGGGCCTGCGCCGTCTGCAGCGCCGGGATCAGCCCGCCGGCTTTGTCTTTCTGTTCGGCCAGAACGTCCTCCAGCCGCGCCATCAATTCCGGTTCGTCCGGCGCGGTTTCCGCGCAGCGGCATGTGCTGGGTTTTGTCATGGCAAGGCTTCTCCCGGGGATCAGGGCAAAACGACAATATGGGTTGGTATTTTAGTCGCGCGAACGGCCTTCCGTCAACGCTGGTTTCGCAACCAGCCCTGCAGGAATTCCGCCGCCGCGGCGCGGTTGGCCAGGGCCGCGGGCGTGGGCGCGGCGGCCGGTTCCCATTCGTAGCCGCGGATGGCCAGGATCCAGGCCGGCGGCGGCGGGCCGTAGAGTTCCCCGGCCAGCGCCAGCACGCTTTCCGGCGGCAGGGCATGGGTCGAGAACGAAATGGCCTTCTGCGGTTTCAGCGGGCCAAACTCAAACGGCGGCCTCCCCGCCCTGGCGGCATCCACGAAAACCACGGCGCGGCTGCCGGCCACCGCCAGGGCGTCTTCGGCGTTGAGCTGGTAGTTGGTGTCGCACACGAGACCCCGGATTTTTTCCCGCCGGGCCCAGGCCTCCAGTTCTTCGACCAGCTGCACCCCGATGCCGTCGTCCTGCCGGCCCGGATTGCCGTAGCCGTAGACCAGGACCGGAAGAGATGGAATCTCAATGTCCAATATCCAATTATCCAATCATCAAGTATCCGAACCCCGGCGGCCTGGGCCAGGCCGCCCTACCTTTCCATCCTGTCAATCCTGTACATCCTGTCTAAAACGGCTGTCGGGTTTGCGGCGGCGGGCAAGGAGGCTTCCATTGGCGTCGAACAACGAGACCTCGAGCGGCATCTGGCCGTAGGCATGCGTGGCGCAGCTCAGGCACGGATCGTAGGCGCGGATGGCGACTTCGATGGCGTTCAGCATCCCCTCGGTGATCTCCTTCACCCCCGTGAGCATGGCGCGGGCGACGCCATGGACGGCGCGGTTCATCGGCTCGTTGTTGTGGGTGGTGGAGACGATCAGGTTCGCCATCCGAATCAGGTCGTCCTCGCTAACCCCGTAGTGGTGGATCAGGGTGCCGCGCGGGGCTTCGATGATGCCGACACCCTCGGGCTGCTGCCGGCCCTTGACGATCAGGCGGGTACCGGTGATGTCGGGATCGCCCAGCAGGTCGCGCATCATTTCGGCGGCATGCAGGACCTCGATCAGCCGCGCCCAGTGCGTGTGCAGGCAGCGATCGTTGGGCTTGCCGCCCGAAGCGGCCTTGAACTCCTCGAATTCCTTCTGGGCGAGCGGGGTGGGAATGAAGTCGGCCGTGTTCAACCGCGCCAGCGGCCCGACGCGGTACCAGCCGTGCTCCGGACCGAGGGCCTTGAGAAACGGAAACTTCATGTAGCTCCACGACCGCACCTCTTCGCGGATGTGCTGGAGATACTCCTGGCAGTCCACGTCGTCGAGGATCCGCCGGCCCTCCGCATCCACGGCGCGCAAGACGCCATGGTAGAGGTCCAGCGCGCCGTCCTTGCGCACGAGACTCAAGTGGTTCGAGGGAAAGCGCGAAAAGCCGTCGATGAAGTCGCGGTGCTTTTTGTAGTAGTCCTTGAAGAAATCGAGCGCCCCCTGGGCCCATTCCACCATTTGGCCGGCGTTGACCGGGCCGGGCCCTTTCAGCAGGCGGTCGCGTTCCGCGGGGGCCAGGCTCTGGTTGACGCCGCCAGGGATGGCCCCCGTGCCGTGGATCTTCTTGCCGGCGGTGGCGGCGATGACCTCCTGGCCGAACTTGCGCATCAGGATGCCCTGCGTGGCCAGCTCGCGGTGGGCCAGGGCGACGCCGACGATGTTGCGCGTCTCCGGCGGGGAATCGTAGCCGAACAGCAGGTCCGGCGAGGCCAGGTGGAAGAAGTGCAGCGAATGCGACTGGAAGACCTGGCCGTAGTGCATCAGGCGGCGGATCTTCTCGGCCGTGGGCGTCAGTCCCGCCCCCGTGCCTGCCCCGGCGATCACATCCATCGCCTTGGCCGCGCCGAGGTGGTGGCTGACCGGGCAGATGCCGCACAGGCGCTCGACCAGCACCGGCGCCTCCCAGTAGGGCCGGCCCTGCACGAACCGCTCGAAGCCGCGAAACTCCACGATGTGGAACCGGCTCTGCGTTACCTGGCCCCGATCGTCCAGCTGGATCGTGACCTTGCCGTGACCTTCCACGCGGGTGACGGGCTCAATGACGATTTTTCGGGTCATGGGTTCAGTCGTACTTGAAAGTCTCGTAGGACAGTTTCAGTTCCCGGCCGGTGACCAGCGCCACCAGCGCGTCCCAGATCAGATCCGCCCGCGGCGGGCACCCGGGCAGGAAGACATCGATCTTCACGATCTCGTGGCAGGGATAGACGCGGTCGAGGATCTTGGGGATGTCGGGGTCGCCGGGAATGATCCGCTCCGGATTGGCGCCCGCCACCGTCGGCCCGCGGAGGTAGGCTTCCTCGAGGCACTCCCGCAGCGGGATCGTGTTGCGCAGGGCCGGCAGGCCGCCCATCAACGCGCACTCGCCCACGACCACCAGGGTCTGACAGTGCTTGCGGAACTCCCTCAAGACGTGGACGTTCTCGTCGTTGCAGCAGCCGCCCTCGATCAGGCCGATGTCGCACTCCTTCGTGAACGTCTTGAGGTCGTCGAACGGCGACTTGTGGAACTCCACCAGCTCGATCAGGTCGAGCAGGCGTTCATCAATGTCCAGGATGGACATGTGGCAGCCGAAGCAACCCGCCAGCGAGGTGGTCGCCACGATCTTCTTCGGGGCCGGGGCGCTCATGATGGGATGACCTCGCTGCCGATGGGCGCCCGGTCATACTTGCGCCGGCCGATGGGAACGTCGAAGCCCTTCTCCTTGCGCAGGATCGCCCCGACGGGGCAGATGTCCATCGCGCACTGCGCCAATTCGTCACTGATGTCCTTCGCGGTCTCGGGATCGAGGTTGATGACGACCTTGTCGCCGCGCTTGCCGAAGGCGAAGACGGCTTCGCCCCGGGCGTTGCGGATGCCGCGGATGCAGCGCTTGCACTGGATGCAGCGGTTGTGGTCCTTGACCAGCTTGGGGTGCCAGGCCTCGACGTCGCGCTTGGGATAAAGAAAGGGGAAATGCGGCACGGTGACGCGGTACCGGTAGGCCAGCGCCTGCAGTTCGCAACTGCCGCTCTTCTCGCATGCCGGGCACAGGTGGTTGCCTTCCGCGAAGAGGATCTCCACGACGGACTTGCGGAAGGCCTCCAGTTCGGGGGTGCTGGTCTGCACGGCCATGTCCTCGACCACCTTCGTGGTGCAGGCGGTCTGGGGAATGCCGTTGACCAGCACCGTGCAGATCCGGCACGAGCCCTTCGGCGGAATGCCCGGATAGTTGCAGAGCGTCGGGATGTAAACGCCGTTCTCGCGGGCGGCGGCGACCAACTGGGCGCCCTCCTCGGCCAGGCAGGCCCGGCCATCCAGCGTGAAGCGGACAAAGCCAGCCATGTCTACCCCCCTCCCCCGGTCACCACGGCATCGAAGTCCCGGACTGCCGCCGCCAGGTCGAATGCGGGCTCGAAGCGCGGGTCGCCAGCCGCCAGGCGCGCCTCGTACAGCGGGCGGAAATTCTTGAGCGTACTGGTGATGGGATTCAGCGCGGTCTGACCGAGCCCGCAGCGGTTGTGGCGCATGATCCCGGCCCAGGCCTGCAAGTTGGCCAAGTCCCGGGCCGTGCCCTTGCCGGCGATGATCCGCTCCAGGATCACCTGGGCCATGCCGGTCAGCGCCCGGCACGGCACGCACGAGCCGCAAGACTCGTCCCGGAAGAACTTGGTGAAATTCAACACCACGTCCTTCAGCAGGTCGCGCTGCGAACCGATGACGATGAGCGAGCCGCCGGTTGCGAGATCTTCGTAGGCCAGCACGCGGTTGAACTCATGGGGACCGATGCAGGCCCCCGACGGCCCGCCGACCTGCACGGCCTGCACGTTCTCCGCGCCCACCAGCCGGAGGATGTCGCTGACCGAAAAGCCCCATTCCACCTCGTAGATGCCGGGCCGCTCGCAGTCGCCGGAAACGCTCAGCACCTTGGTGCCCTTTGACTGTTCCGTGCCGAGCCGGTTGTACCACGCCGGACCGTGGAGGATCACCCGCACCGCCGAACAGAGCGTCTCGACATTGTTGACCACCGTGGGCTTCTGGAGATAGCCCCGTTCGACCGGAAAGGGCGGGCGGTCGCGCGGCTCGCCGCGCTTGCCCTCGGCCGATTCGATCAAGGCGGATTCCTCGCCGCAGACATAGGCGCCGGCGCCGTATTGGAGGTTGATGTCGAAGTTGAATCCCGCCTTGCCCGCGATCAGCGGCCCCAGCAGATTCCGGGCGCGCAGGTCCGCCAGCACGTGCTCGAGGTAGGCCCGCAGGTAGCGGTATTCGTTGCGGATGTAGAGGATGCCCTGCTGCGCCCCCACGGCGTAGCCGGCAATGGCCATGCCCTCGAACACCAGCTGGGGCAATTCCGTCAGAATAACGCGATCCTTGAAAGTGCCCGGCTCGCCTTCGTCCGCGTTGCAGAAGATGTACTTCACCTCGCCCGGGGCCCGGCGGGCGAAATCCCACTTCATCCCGGTCGGGAAGCCAGCCCCGCCGCGCCCGCGCACGCTGGCGGCCTTGACCGCGGCGATCACCTCGGCCGAACTCATGCCGACGACCTTTTCCAGCGCCTCGCCCGGGCGGTAGTCGTCAAAGACCATCGGCCCGCGCCGGCGGATGTGGTTCTTCACCAGCGCCCGCACCAGCGGGTGGGCGTTCTGTCCGTCGCCCGGGGGATGTCCCTTGAGCTCCTCGACGGTTTTCCCGGCACGCATGCCGGCGACCAGTTCCCGCGCCCGCTCCGGCGTCAGCCGCGGGAACACCTGGCCGTTGATCAGCGCGGCGGGCTCCTGGTCGCTCATCCCGATGCAGGCGGTGTGGAACAGGCCGACCACGCCATCGGCGGAAACCCCGCCGAATTCGCAGCCCGCAGCCGCGGCAAACGCCGCGGCCACTTCGGCCCGGCCGTAGAAGTCCGCCACCACGCTGTCGTTGAGGTAGACCGCGTACCGCCCCCGGGGCGCGCGGGCGAAGAAATGGTAGAACGAAACTGTCTGCTCGACATCCACCTGCGGGATGCCCAGCGTACGGGCGATGTGCCGGCAGGTCTCGTGCGCCAGGAAGCCGAGCGCGTCCTGGACGTCAATCAGAATGTCCATCAGGCGGGTGGCGTCGCCGCCGTAGCGGGTGCTGACCGCCTGGACGGTTTCTTCGGCTGCCGTGACCACGCCGCACTCCCGTTGTCCGGGCGGCCTAGAAGGTGCCCGTGATGTATTTCTCGAGGCTCTGGATCGTGGCCTGCTGGGCGTCCAGCAGAAACTTCACCACGTCGCCGATCGAAATCAGGCCCGCCAGCCGGCCCTCGTCCAGCACGGGCAGGTGGCGGTGCCGCCGCCCCGTGATCAGGGTCATGCACTCCTCGACGGTCTGGGACGGGGTGACGGTCTTCATCTGGACCAGCGGGGTCATCGCGGCCTTGACCAGGTGCGTCTTGGGCGAGCCGCCGGTGGCAATGACCTTCCAGAGGACGTCGCGCTCGGAGAGGATGCCCGACAGCTTGCCGGTCTTGGTCACCACCGCCAGGCAGCCGATGTGTTTCTCGCTCATGCGCCGGATCGCTTCGAGAATCGTCTCCCCCGCCGTGATGGTTTCCACCTGGCTGCCCTTGATCCGCAGCAAATCGCCAACCGTCGTGCTCATGCCGATTTCTCCTTCCCTGCACCGGCGGACAAATCGTCCTCCGACTCGCCCACTGTAGGGCCGCCGCCGGCCCCCCGTCAACGCCGGACGGTGCGAAATTTGAATTTTATCCCTCGTCCCCCGGCCGGGCCGGCCACGGCGTCACGCGGGCGGCGGACGCCGGCCGGCGGCCGGCGCCAGCGCGGTCTCCTCCACGGCCTGCGCGGCCCGTTCGCGGGTCAACAGGCCCACCAGCGCGCGGGACCCGGGCTCCACCACCGTCATTTCCCGGAAGCCGCGGGCGGCCATGAGGTCCAGCGCCGTCTTCAGGCTCATCCCGGGCTCCAGGACGAGGGGCGCCGGCTCGGCCACGTCGGCGGCAATCAGGGATTGCCAGATGTTCTCCCGGGCCAGGACCGGCCGGAGGGTCGCCAGGCGGACCAGGCCGGCGAGGCGCCCCCGGGCATCCTGCACCGGACAGATGCCGTACGCATTGCCGGCAAAGAAATCCAGCACGCTCCGCACCGGGGCGGTTTCCCGGACCGACGCCACGTCGCGGTCCATGAAATCGGCCACGGCCAAGGCAGCGGCGGCCCGTTCTTCGGCGGTGGCGGCGCCGGGCCCGGGGTCCGGCAGGGGTTCTTCCTTCAGGATCCGGTTGCCGGCAGCGGCGATGGCCCAGGCCCCGAGCGGCGCCGTCAGCAGGATGCTCAAGACCGCCACCGCCAGGATCATCTGCCCGGGGCCCGGCGGCATCCCGGCGGCCTGCATGGCCACCAGTGGCGCGCCGCCGATGGCGGCTTGCACCGTTGCCTTGGGCAGATAGGAGATCACCACGAACCCCCGTTCCGCCGGCGTCAGGGGGCTGCCCAGCAGGCACAGCCAGGTGCCGACGCTGCGGGCGGCCAGCGCCAGGCCGATGAGCGCGCTGCCGGCCAGTCCCGCCTGCCAGGCCACGCGCACATCCACCTGCGCGCCGACCAGCGTAAACAGCAGGATCTGCGCAAACACCCAGAGTTTCGCCAGCTTGCCTGAAAGTTCGTGGGCCATGTGCTCGCTCTTCGCCAGGATGACCGCGCCCAGGGCCATCACCGCCAGCAGCGCCGCGAACGGCAGGAATTCTTCAATAGGCTTTTCCAGCCCCACCAGCACGATGGCCACGCCCAGGATCGCCAGCAGCCGCTTCGTCGCCCGGGGGTTGAAGCGCCGGAAAACGCGATACAGCCCCCACCCCAGCGCCAGGCCCGCCGCAGTGCCGGTCAGGATGGAAACGGGAATGCCGGCCAGCTTCCATCCCAGATCCACCCGGTTGCCGGTGTAGAGTCCCAGCAGCGCGCTGAAAAGGACGATGACGAACACGTCGTCGATGGAGGACGCCGCGATGATCAGCGTGGGAATGCCCTTGTCCGTGCCCTTCCGGCGCGCGGCGAAGTCCAGCATCATCGGCACCACGACGGCCGGAGACACCGCCCCCAGCACCGTGCCGAGGATGGCCGACTCCAGAAGGGTCAGCCCCAGCAGGCGCGGCCCCAGCACCGTCACCGCCAGCGCCTCGAACGTGGCCGGCACGCAGGACAGCAGCAGCGCCTGCACCCCCACCTGTCGCAAGGTGTCCCGGTGCAATTCGAATCCGGCGCGCAGCAGGATCACGATCAGCGCGATCATGCGCAGGTCGGCGGAGAACGCCAGCAGCCCGGGGTCCAGCACGGCCAGGACGCAGGGCCCGAGCACGACGCCAACCAGCATCATCCCGACCAGCCCCGGAAGCCGCAGCTTCCGGAAAAGATAATCCACCAGCAGGCCCACGATGACCAGTTCCGCCAGCGCTAAAGCCATGTTCCGCTCCCGGTCCTCTTTCCGTCTTTCCCGCGGCGAAGCCTCCAAACAAAAGACTCCTGCCGCCACGCATCGCAACAGCAGGAGTCATCAGTCCACCACCGGCGGACGGTTCACGGGGAACTCCATCCCCTTGAAACAGGATCCGAAATATACTCCCCTTCCGTCTCCGAAGGCAAGCCATCCGGACCGCCTTTCTTCCCGGTCCGGGCCTCCGGTTTTCCACCCCATGGAAAATCCGGCGGCGGCCGGACCGTCGCGTGGAAAACTTTCTTCCGGAGCGGGCCGCGGGCGCCCGTTGCTGGTTGCCGCCGTTAGGTCTTCGCCGGGACGGGGGTCTTGGCGTATTCGATTGCGAAGCCGGCGTAAAACGCCGTCGCGCGCGTCAAGTGCTCGATGTCGATCTCCTCGTTCGGGAAGTGCGCGAACTTCTCGTGGCCCGGGCCGAAGCCGATGACCGGAATGCCGAACATGCCGCAAATGGACACGCCGTTGGTGCTGAACACCCAGTAGGACACCACGGGATCTTCGCCGAGCGCGGCCTTGTAGCCCGCGACGGCGCTGGTCACGTAGGGGGTCGTCTCCTCGATGTGCCAGGTGGGAAAGTATTTCTTGGTCGGATAGACCAGGCCGGTCCAGCTCGGAACGGCGTACTCCAGCACGCGGATTTCCGCGCCGGCCTTCTGCACGCTCGGCAGCGCCTTCAGTTCAGCCACGCTGGTCTGCTCGTTCTCGCCCGTGGTCAGGCGGCGGTCGAGGTGGATCGTGCAGCTGTCAGCCACCGCGCACAAGCTC
>CAYMTY010000023.1:0-37631 GCA_964393515.1 uncultured Verrucomicrobiota bacterium | reverse complement strand
TTGTTCGCCACAACGCCATTATACTTGATCTGCAAAACCCCATAGCATCTACCTAACAGCCGAACAGCCCCCGGGTCGGCGCCCCGGGCTACAACGGGGGTGAAGGCGGCGTCGAGCCGCCGCACTCCAAATGAAAAGACCGCCAGCCGTGCAAGGCTGGCCTTCATCATTCTGAATTCTGACTACTGAATTCTGAATTCTAGGTTTTGGCGGCCAGGGCCGCCAAAACCTTTTCCGGAGTCACCGGAATCTCGTGGAATTCGAGGCCGGTGGCGTCTTGGATGGCGTTGAGGACGGCGGGGGCGACGCCGACGACGGGGTGCTCTCCAATTCCGCGGGCGCCGAAGGGGCCGACTTCGCCGGGGTTTTCGACGCATTCAATGGTTTGCTTTGCGGGGGCGTCTTTGATGTTGGGGAAGCGGTACTTGCCAAACGAGGGATTCAGGATCTTGCCGTCGGCGTCGTACTTGATTTCTTCGTGGAGGGAGGCGCCGAGGCCGATCATGACGCCGCCCGCGATTTGTCCGCGGATCTGCTTGGGGTTGATGACGGTGCCGACATCAAACGACGACGCGAAGTGATCGACGAGGATTTTGCCGGTTTTCTTTTCGATGCGGATTTGGCAGGCCTGGGCGCCGAAGGTGTATTCGACGCCGAGTCCGCCGCGTCCGTCGGCGTCGGGGTTGGAGTAGCGGGGGAGGCGGGCGTCGGAGGTGGTATGGACGACGTCGCCGATGGTGATGCCGGTTTCGGTGATGTAGCCGTGGATGAGGCGCTGGATGGGGAGGCCGAGTTCGGGGTCGTGCTTGAGGAAGACGCGCTGGCCGTCGTAGTCGAGGTGGTCGACGTCGACGAGGAGGGCCTTGGCGGCCGTCTCTTTGAGCATGGCGATGGCTTTGTTGCAGGCGCGGACGAGGGCGCGTCCGCCCTGGGTGGTGAACATGGAGCCGATGGTCTGCCATTCCCAGGGGCAGTACTGGGTGTCGATTTCCTGGTAGACGCGGATCTTGGCGGGGTCGATCTGGAGGGCTTCGCCGGCGATCTGCTGGACGGCCATGCGGAGGCCCTGGCCGACTTCGGCGCCGCCCATGTTGACGACGACGGAGCCGTCGGGGTTCATCTTGAGGTAGCAGGATTTGGAGGAGAAGGGGGCGCCTTTGGGGGACTTCATGAGGGCGGCGAAACCGCGGCCGTAGAAGTAGTTTTCGTCTTCGGCGGGCTTGTCGCCGGCGAAGATGGCGGCGCGGACCTTTTCCTGGCATTCGAGGACGGAGCCGGATTGGGGATAGTAGCGCTCGCCGGCGGCGTTTTGCTTGCCGGGGCCGAGGTAGTTTTTCTCGCGGAGGGCGAAGGGGGACATCTGGAGCTTGCGGGCGAGGACGTCCATGAGGCGCTCGACGGCGAAGTGGCCTTCCTGGTGGCCGTAGCCGCGGAAGGCGCCGACGGGGGGCGTGTTGGTGTAGACGCACTTGGATTCGAGCAGGGCGTGCGGGAATTCGTAGGGGCCGGTGCAGTTGTGCGTGGCGGCGTTGCAGACGTGGATGCCGGTGTCGGAGAACGCGCCGGTGGAGTGGAGGATGTCGGCCTGGATCGCGACGAGGGTGCCGTCTTTCTTGGCGCCGATCTTCATGTGGTGGCGGAAGCCGTGGCCGATGAGGGTGCTGGTGAAGTCTTCGCGGCGGGAAGCGACCCACTTGACGGGCCGGCCGGGGACGTGGGAGGCGATCCAGGCGACGGTCTGCTCGACGGTGATGTCGGACTTGTAGCCGAAGCAGCCGCCGATTTCGGGGATGCGCACGCGGACCATGGACGAGGGCTTGTGGTAGGCGTGGGCGAGGTCGTCGCGGATGATGAAGGGGCAGATGGAGGAGGACCAGGCGTCGATGGTGCCGTCTTCGTTGAAGCGGACGATGGCGCCGTGGGGCTCGATGGCGGCGCAGGAGCCGTGGGGATAGACGAATTCGCCTTCGACGACGACGTCGGCGTCGGCGAAGCCTTTTTGGACGTCGCCTTTCTTGAGGCGGTAGGTGTTGGCGATGTTGGTGCCGGGGACGGCGCCGAGGCCGGGGAGGTGCCAGTAGTTTTCGGCGTGGTCGTGGATCAGGACGGCGTCTTTGGCGAGGGCGGCGCGGGCGTCGGTGTAGACGGGGAGAGGCTTGTACTGGACCTTGATCTTGGGGAGGGCGGCGAGGGCGTGCTGCTTGGTGTCGGCGATGACGGCGGCGACGTGGTCGCCGACGTGGCGGACCTTCTTGACGGCCATGGGGGAGATGTCGCTGATGTTGTCGCCGTAGAGGGTCTTGCAGTCGCGGCCGGTGACGACCTTGACGACGCCGGGCATGGCTTCGGCTTCGGCGGTGTCGATGGAGAGGATGTCGGCGTGGGCGAAGTCGGGGTGGAGGATGGCGGCGTGGAGGAGGCCGGGGAGGCGGATGTCGTCGAGGTATTGGGATTTGCCGAGGGCCTTGGAGATGGCGTCGGGGCGGGTGAGGGATTTGCCGATGTATTTGAATTTGGCCATGGGGGGCTCCGTCGGGTTAGGGGATGACAAGTGGGGGGAATATATCATTGGGGAGGGGCGCGGGCAATCGGGGAAAGGCGAGAAAGGGGGGAGGGGGGGAAGCGTTTTAGCGGGGAGGCGGGAGGACGGATGGGGGGGAAGAGACGGGGAAGGGGTGGAGGAGAAGAGGGGGGGGCGAGGGGGAGGAGACGGAAGAGCAAAGAAGGGGATTTCTTTTGGATTTGGACGGCGCGGGAACCAACCGGCATCTTTTCCGCGCTGGCGCTCCGCAGCCGACCGCTCGCGTACACGAGTACTGCTCGGGTCGTCCGCGAAGCGTCCTCATCTGAAAATCTGTCGGTTATTCCCGCGGGGCAGCCCCGTCCAAATCCAAAAGAAATCCCCTGCCTGCACGTCCTGCGGACGGCGGGCAAGGGCGGTGCGGGTTTTGGAGCGGCGGATGGGAGCGGAGGGAAGGGGGGGGCGTGGAAGTTTTGGCTGAAGCCGACAGGGGGTGCCTGCGGTCACGTCCTGCGGACGGCGGGCACGGGCGGTGCGATTTTCCAGGCGGCGGATGGTATGGCGGTGGGGGGTGGAGATTTGAAACCGTTGAACCGTTGAACCGTGAACTTTGAACCTATGCTCTTGCCAAGGGGCTGGAGCGGGGGCAGAATGAGGGCATGAAACCGTGGAGAATCACGCGTCGGGACGTGATCGGGCTGAAGTTCGCGTGCCCGGATTGCGGGCAACACGTGGACGCGGGCCGGGAGCTGTTCGGCGAACTGGTGGAGTGTCCCGGGTGCGGCAAGCTGATGCAGGTGCCGGACCTGAAGGTCGCGCCGGGGGACATTCCGCCGAAGCGGCTGCCGCGGGCGCGCAAGCCGTCATGAGCCGGCGGCGCCGGGGCGGGGGCTGCGGGCTGGCGCTGGTGCTGCTGGCCGGGGCTGGGGTCTGGGTGTGGCTCGGGCTGTATCCGTTCCTGGCGCGGCAAGCGCCGGTGCCCGCGGAGATTCTCGTGGTCGAGGGGTGGGTGGCGGACGACCAGCTGGCGCAGGCGGCGGCGTGGGCGGCGGCGCACGGGGCGCAGAAGATCATCGCGACGGGCGGGCCGATCGAGATGGGGAGCTATTTGGCGGAGTACAAGACCTACGCGGAGATGACGCAGGCGCGGATGCAGGCGCTGGGGCTGGGGGAGAAGTTCGAGCTGGCGGCGGTGCCGGCGGCGAAGGTGCGGCGGGGGCGGACGCGCGAGTCGGCGCGGGCGCTCCAGGCGGCGCTGGGGCTGGAGCGGGGGGCGTTCAACGTGGCGAGCGAAGGGCCGCATGCGCGGCGGAGCTGGCGGGCGTTCCGGGAGGTGTTTGGCGACGGGGTGGAGGTGGGCAGCGTGGCGCTGGTGCCGGCGGAGTACGGGGCCGGCGACTGGTGGCGGTGTTCGGAGGGGGTGCGGGCGGTGGTGGGCGAGGCCATTGCGTATGGGTACGATCTCCTGCCGGTTGGCGGGAAGTGAGGGGGGGGCGGGGGAGGGAACCCGCGGGAAAGGATTTGGATAAACGAGGCGGCAAAACGAAGGCCCGTCTTTCCCGCGCTGGCGCTCCGAGGCCGACCACTCGCCGACATTAGTCGCGCTCGGGTCGTCCGCGAAGCGCCATCATCGGAAATTCCAGGCGCTTATTTTGCCGGTCAATCCCCTCGTTTCCCAAATTCTTTCCCGCACTTCCCGTCCTGCGGACGGCGGACAAGGGCAGCTCAATATTTTAGGGGGCGGATGAGGGGGAGGAGGGGGGGCTCAATATCCAATAACCAATGTCCAGGGAACAGCCGGGGAGAAGACAACCACGGATGGCACGGAGGGCACGGATGAGGGGTACGGGGGAGAGGAGGGGGGAATCTCAATATCCAATATTCAATATTCAATCATCAATTTCCAAGGGAACAGCCAAACAGCCCGGCGGTCTGGGCCAGACCGCCCTGCCTTGGCGCCCTTCGCGTCCCATGCGAGAGCAGAATGTTTTCAAATCTGCAGTCCGGGGCGTCGGCCCGGGGGCTGTTTGATCCGCCAGGTCATCGCCCTGGCCTACAGTCAATTCTTCCTCATGGAGCCGGATCGGACTTGTTCGGTTGAATATTGAATGTTGGATATTGAATATTGAGATTTAACAGATTCTAGGCAGCTGCTCGCCGGAGGGGGGCATGAGCCGGCGCACGGTGCCCAGCGCGGTTTTGGCGGACACCCCGGAGCCTTCCGCGACCTGGCCGATGACCACGGACTGGGCCGTGACCGGGTGCTTTTGCAGGACCGTCAGGGCCGCGGGGACATCCGCCGGCGCGAAGAACAGGGCCGCGCAGCCTTCGTTGGCGACGAACAGGGGATCGAATCCGAGCAGTTCGCAGGCGGCCTTCACGGGCGTTTCGACCGGCAGCGCGGTTTCGGCGATCTGGAACGCCAATTGGGCGGCGGAAGCCAGCTCGCAGAGCGCGCCGCCGAGGCCGCCGCGCGTGAGGTCGCGCGCGCATTTGGGCGCCGGTCCTTTTCCGAACAGTTCCAGCATCGGGGCGTGGAGCGCGGCGCAGTCGCTGTGCACCGGCGGCTCGAAGGCCAGCCCGTGGCGCTGGGCCATCACCGCGATGCCGTGGCGGGCGATGTCGCCCGTTAAAACGATGACATCGCCCGCGCGGAGCCGTTCGGGGGCGGGCGGCGCGGCCGCGACGATTTCGCCCACGCCGGCGGTGTTGATATACAGCCCGTCGCCGCGCGCCCGTTCAATCACCTTGGTGTCGCCGGCGAGGATGGCCACGCCGGCGAGTTGCGCCGCCGCGCGCATGGAATCGACGACGCGGCGGAGGGATTCGATCGGCAGGCCTTCTTCGAGAATGAAGCCGGCGGTCAGGGCGACGGGTCGGGCGCCGGCCATGAGCAGGTCGTTGACGGTGCCGTTGACGGCCAGCGAGCCGATGTCGCCGCCGGGGAAGAACAGGGGCTGCACGACGTAGGAATCGGTGGTGACCGCCGCCCGGTTTCCGCCGAAGGCAAAGGGGGTGGCGTCGAGCGGGGAGGGGGAATGCGCGCCGAACGCGGGCAGGAAAACGTCGTGGATCAAGGACGCGGTCAGCGTGCCCCCGCCGCCGTGGGCGAGGGTGATCGTGTCGTAGCGCGGCGTCGGCATGGGGCAGGCAAGCGGCATGGCGGAACCATAGCGCATCCGGGCGGGAATGAACAGGGGGAGAAGAAAACCAACTACGAATGGCGGGAATGGAGGAAGAGCCGGGGGATAAAACGACCACGGATGGCACGGATAAACAGCCGGAACAGGTTAACTACGAAATACACGAAAGACGCGAAATGGGGTAACAGCCGAAGACATTCTCACCACAGAGCACAAAGAGCACAGAGGGGGGGCGAGAGAATCTCAATATCCAACAAGGAATGTCCAATATCCAAGGGGAACAGCCGGGAACATGCTCTCGCAAAGGACGCGAAGGGCGCAAAGAGGATTCAAACTCGGCGATGTACGCAGCTTGGATTGGATGGCGCCAAGGTAGGGCGGCCTCGCCGAGGCCGCCGGGATTGGAAACCGATCGCTGCGGCGCGCTGGGCCAGCGCGCCCTACCGTTTGCGCGGAGCCGGCAAGCGGAAGCTCCGGAAGAACACGATGACCCAGGCGAGGGTGTAGGCCAGGAAGAGCGCCAGGCAGACGAAGAAGGACGGCTCGTGGAGCCGGACCGGGTCGGCCCGGTTGGCCTGGACCGCCAGCAGGCCGACCGCAAACAGGAAGAGAAAGAGCGCGGTGCCGAAGTGCTCCATCAGGGCCGCGTATTTTTCCAGGAACAAGGGGCGGTTTTCCGGCGCGAGCCAGAATTCCTTGTGGGGGAGGTTGGACCACTTGGCCGGGAGGGCGGCCGTCAGGCGCGGCGCGAAGTAGAACAGAATGAACAGGAACGTATCCAGCCCCAGGTAGATCAGCGTGTTGGTCCAGATGGGGGCCCAGCCGTCGGGCAGGCCGCCCGGGCCGAAATGGATGGCGACCCGCTCCGGCAGGACCGCCGGCGAAGCCAGCGCCAGGAGCACGTTGGCCGCATAACAAACGATGAAGGCCGTCCGCGTCATTTTTCGTCCTTTCGGCAATGGCTAGAAAAGAAACCGCTGGGAATGCTTCAGGAGGTTCGTTTTGGACTGGGTGAGGATCCGGTGGGGGAAGGGGCGGGCGATTTCGAAGTAACAGCGTTCCAGGCCGCGGAAGGGACAGTAGGTGGTCACGGCGACCGCCACCTGCGTGTCGTTCATTGTGACGGAGGGGGCGAAGTCGAGCTTCTCCGCGGCGGCGATGAAGCCGGGCGGCGGCGGGGTGTAGGGTTCGCCGCGCTGCTGCTCGCGCCGGAGGACGGCCTGCCAGCCGGGTTGCGAGCCCACGAGGGCGATTTCGTTGTAGTACTCGTGCCAGTTCAGGAGGAACCGGTCGCCCAGCAGGCGGAGCACGACCAGCTGGAAAAAGCCTTCGGGCGAGTCCTCGGCGCGGATTTTCTCGAGATAGCCGTAGCGGAGGCGGGCCCAGTCCTCGGCGGTCACGGATGAGGGTTCCCGGGCGTTGGCCGGGAACCCGGCATAGGCCGTGTAGTCGCCGAACGGCGCGGCGTCGCCGGAGCGGGCGTAAAGCACCGGATAGCCGCCGATGCCGCGGTTGGCATAGACCCAGTCGAGGACAAAGCCGGGTTCGAGCTGCAGCTTGTCCAGGACGGTGAAGTAGCGGTTGGCGTCGAATTTGTCGGGGATGGTCTCGCCGTTCATGGCGGCGGACATCTGCTGTTGATCGATCGCACTTTGGAGGGCGACGATTTGGTCCGCGAGGCCCTGGGTGTCGAAGTCCACCTGCGCGGCGGCGGGCGAAACGGAAACCAGGAGAGCCGAAACCGCGAAGAGGGAAGCCAGGATCGCCGGGGGTTTCATGTTTGCCTCCTTGAGAAGCGCCACCAGTTTCGCGCGTTCCGGGCGTTTGGCAAGCCGGGAGTGGGGGGCGCGGAGCGCCGGGGTTCACAGTTCAACGGTTCAGCGGTTGGGGGCCGAGATCTTTCCGCCCTGACCTCTGAACTCTGCCCTCTGACCTCTTCTTCGGCCAAGCTTGCGGCGGGGGGCGGGGGCGGAGTAGGATGCCGCGGAGTTGGAAAGGGTTGGAAACGCATGACGATCCGCACACGCTTTGCCCCGAGTCCGACGGGCAATGTCCACATCGGCAACATCCGGGCGGCGATTTATAATTGGCTCTTTTCGCGCCACGAGGGCGGGGAGTTCCTGCTGCGCATCGAGGACACGGACCTGGAGCGGTCGACGCCGGCGGCCGTGAAAACCGTGCTGGATTCGCTCGCCTGGCTGGGACTGACGTATGACGGCGAGCCGCTCTACCAGAGCACCCAGCGGGCGCATCATCTTGAAATCGCGGAGAAGCTCCTGGCGAAGGGCGCGGCGTACAAGTCGGACAAGGGCGGCACCGGCAAGGGCGAGGCCGTCGTCTTCAAGATGCCGGGCACGGACATTTCCTTCCACGACGAGATCAAGGGCGACATTTCCAAGAAGGCCGCGGACCTGAAGGACTTTGTGATCGTGCGCTCGGACGGCTCGCCGGTGTTCCATTTGGGCAACGTGGTGGACGACATCACGATGGGTATCACCCACGTGATCCGGGGCGACGACCACGTGGAGAACACGTTCAAGCACGTGGCGATGTACGCGGCGATCGGCGCGCCGGCGCCGAAGTTCGCGCACCTGCCGATGATCGTGAATGCGCAGGGCAAGCCGTACTCGAAGCGCGACGGGGCGGCCTATGTGGGCGAGTTTCAGGAGAAGGGCTTCCTGCCCGAGGCGCTGTTCAACTCGCTGGCGCTGCTGGGCTGGAGCCCGGGCGACGACCGCGAGGTGCTGACGCGGGCCGAGATGATCGCGGCCTTCACGCTCGACCGGGTGCGCAGCGCCCCGAGCCAGCTCGACATGACGAAGCTGCTGTGGATGAACGGGCAGCACCTGAAGCAGCGCGGCATGGACGAGATCGCGGCTGGCTGCCGGGCCGCGATGCAGCGCCAGGGCCTGTGGCGCGACGACATCGATCCGGAATACTTCCGGGCGGTGATCGCGTGCCTGGGCGAGCGCATCCGGCTGTTTTCGGACCTGGGCGAGCAGGCCGCGTTCTTCTTCACCGAGGATTTTTCCTACGACGAGAAGAGCGTGAAGAAGCGCCTGCTGAAGGAAGGCGCCCTCGGCATCCTGCGCGAGGAACTGGCGGCGCTGGAAGCGGTCGAGCCGTTCACGGCCGCGGCGGCGGACGCGGCGCTGCACGCGCTGGCGGAGAAGACCGGCCGGCCGATGGGCGACCTGGTGCATCCGGTGCGCGTGGCGGTCTCGGGCACGGGCGTGGGCCCGGGGCTCTTCGACATGCTGGCCACCCTGGGCAAGGCGCGCGCCTTGGCGCGCATCCGGCGGACGCTCGCCCGCTACGGCGGGCAGGGCTGAGGAAGGCATGCGGCGGAACCCCAAAGTTTTCCACAGCATGGAAAAACTTTTCGGGGTTTTTCCATGCAATGGAAAA
Source organism: uncultured Verrucomicrobiota bacterium (assembly GCA_964393515.1). Classification (GTDB taxonomy): domain Bacteria; phylum Verrucomicrobiota; class Kiritimatiellia; order CAIQIC01; family Lenti-01; genus Lenti-01. The sequence continues at coordinate 28,559 of CAYMTY010000023.1, read as the reverse complement.
AAGTTTTCCACACTGTGGAAAAAAACGGCCGTTTTTCCCATGCCATGGAAAAACTTTTCGGGGTTTTTCCACGCTATGGAAAAAAGTTTTCCACAGTGTGGAAAACTGATCCTGGCAGCGCTGTTGGCAGGGGGGCTGGCGGGATGCGCGACGGTGAAGAAGTCGCGGCTGGGGATTCCGAAGCCGGCGCACTGGAAGGCGACGGCGTCGGAATTCGCGGAGGGGTACGGCCCGGCGCAGGCGATCGACGGCAATCTGGAGACGTGGTGGCGCAGCGGGACCGAAGAGCCGCAGTGGCTGGCGGTGGACCTGGCGCGGCCGGCGATGGTCTGCGGCTTCTCGCTGCAGTGGGGCGTGCCGCATGCGGCGGCGTATTCGGTGCGGACGAGCCTCGACGGCGCGCACTGGGCGCTGGCCTACGAGACCGACGCGGGCGACGGCGACTGGGACCAGGTGTCCATCGAGCCGGTCCTGGCGCGGCATGTGCGGGTGACGGTGGAGAAAGGCGCCGAGGGGACGGGCGCGGCGCTGCGCGTGCTGGAGATCAAGGGCCTGGCGGACCAGCCGTGCGCGTGGGTGGACGGCACGGCCCAGCCCGAGGCGGCGGCGCTGCTCGACGGCGACCGCACGACGGTCTGGCGGTCGGCGCATCCGGCGGCGACGGTGGAGCTGGACCTGCGGTCGGTGAAGCCGGTGGGCAGCCTGCGCGTGGACTGGGGCACCAACAGCTTCGCCTCGAACACGGTGGTGGAGGTGTCCACAAACCGCCTGGACTGGCTCTCGGCCGGGCGCATCCAGGCGCGCACGGGCGATTTCGACGTGCTGCTGGGCGAAGGGGTGCGGCCGGTGCAGTACGTGCGGCTGTCGTTTTCGGGGCCCTCGGCGGGGAACGGCTTCGAAGTGGCGGGGATCACGCTGCGGGGGGCGGAGGGGGCGGCGCGCCCGTGGGTGCTCTATGAGCTGGCGGCGGCGAAGGCGCCGGAGGGCGTCTATCCGGCGGCGTTCCGCCGGCCACCGGTCCACTGGGCGGTGGCGGCCGGTCCGGCGCGCGGCGACGCCGAAAGCCTGCTGGACGAGCAGGGCGTGTTCGCGCCGGCGCTGCGCGCGCCGACGCTGGCGCCGCTGATTTTGGCGGGCGGCAAGGCCTGGACCGCGGCCCAGGCGGCGGCCATCGAATACCGGTTGGGCGGCGACGACGCGCCGCAGCCGGAAACGACGTGGCGGCTGGAGCCGGGCCTGGCGCTGAAGATCCGCGCGCTGGCGCGGAGCGGCGCGGAAACGCCGACATCCTGGGTGGCGTACGAGCTGGCGAACGAATCCATCATGGCCCAGACCGGCCGGATCTGCTGGCTGATCCGGCCGGTGCGCCTGACGCCGCCGCAGGGCCGCGGCAGCCTGGCGCCGGTCTACAAGCTCCGCGCCGGGGACGTGTCCGGCGGCTGGCAGGAGGTGCGCGCGAACGATGTGCCGCTGTTCGCGGCGGCGGCGGCGCCCGGTCTGAATTTCGGCGCGGCGGAGTTCGCCGAGGGCGACGTGACCGAATACTTCCTGCGGGGCGAGGCGCCGGCGGCCCGGGCCGTGACGGACGAGAACGGGCTGGCGTCCGGAGCGTGGTGGCAGGATTTCGCGCTGGAACCGGGCGGCAAGCTGCGGCTGGTCGTGGCCGCCAATGCGGCGGCGGACGAGGCCCCGGGGCCGCGGCGGTTTCCGTGGCCGACGCTCGCCGGCGGCGCGGACAAGGTGGCCGATGCGTTCGAGCGTGAATGGGTGGACGCGGCGTGGGCGTGGCGCGACCGCACGGGGGCGTATGCGCCGAAGATCGACCGGCCCGATGCGGTGGACTGTCTGCACGCGCAGCTCGGCTGGGTGCTGGGCGTGCACGCGCTGGCCGCCGCGGAGGGCGGCGAGGACATCGATTCGATCCGCCTGCGGGTGGCGGCGCTGCTGCGCGCGGCGCGGCCGGGACCGGCGCGGGAATGGATCGCGCAGGTGGCGGCCGGCATCCAGACGAACGGGCGGGTGCCGGCGCGCTACCGCGCGGACGGCGCGCCGGCGGCGGGTCCCGGCCCCGAGGGGCGCCACGACGCGCAGGGGCAGTTCGCCTTCATGGTGATGGACTACCATCGCCACACGCTGGACACCGCCTTCCTGCGCGAGCTGTATCCGCAGCTGCGGCGCGCGGCGGAGTACCTGCAGGGGCTGCGGTCCGGGCTCGAACAAGCCGAATGGAGCCTGCCGGAGGAGGAGCGCTTTTTGGTGGAAGGCCTGTTGCCGCCCTCGGGACCGCGGCCGGGCAGCCCGCGGCCGGCGCACCTCTATGCCGACCACTACTGGGCCCTGCTGGCGTGGAAGGAAATGCGGGCCGCCGCCGCGCTCATGGGGCAGGCCCAGGACGCGGCCTGGGCCGACGAGCAGTACCGGGCGCTGAAAGCCGCGGTGCGCCGCTCGCTGCGCGAACGCATGGATCGGATGGAGGGGATGTGGATCCCCGCCGCGGCCGAGGAGGAACGGCTGGACATCGGCGCGGTGGCCCTGCTGTTCTGGCCCTGCGCGGAGACCGACCTGGTGGAACCCCATGAACTGCAAACCAGCCTGGATACCTTCTACGAAGAATTCCTCGAGCGGGGCCAGCCGGGCTGGACGGGTATCCTCCCGTCCGATGAATCGCAACTGCTGACTCCGTTGGCGGACATGGGCCGCGGCGACTACGCGCGGGAGGTGCTCTATGCCCTGCTGGACCGCCGCCAGCCGAAGGGCTGGCATGTCTGGCCGGCCGCGGCCGGCAACGGCCCGCGCCCGCCGGGGCTGCCCGGGACCATGCCGGACATCCGGGCGGCGGCGGCCTATGCCATCGCGGTGCGGGGCCTGGCCGCCCGGGAGACCGGCCAGCGGCTGGACCTGCTCTCCGGCGCGCCGGCCGAATGGCTGCAGCACGGCGATGGCATCCAGAGCTTCGGCATGCCGACGCGGTTCGGGCCGCTGGACCTCGCCTGCATCTGGGCGAAGGACCGGATGGTTGTCACAATCGGCGGCGGGGCGCGGCCGCCGGAGGGCTACCGCCTCTGGTGGCCCCGGCAGATCGCGCCGGAGCGGGTGCTGGCCAACGGCGAGCACCTGCGGACCTTCAACGCCCAGTGGGCCGACCTGCCCCATGATTTCGAGGGCACCGTGGAGGCGGTGTTCCCGTACCAGGCTCCCTGGCCGCGCGAGCCCTGAACGGGGGGGCGGGCCGAATATAAATTCTTCATTCGGCGCAAGGTTTTGCTTGACGCAACTTAGCGAGCAGACCAATGTTCTGATCGTTGATGGAAGCTGTCGGCAAGCCCGAAGGGAGCGAAGGTGAGATGCAAAACGAGATGCAAAACCTGACCAAGCGCAACTTGGCGATCCGGATCGCCGAGGAAACCGGCCTGACCCAGCAGCAGGTCGTCATCGTCATCCAGAAGACCCTGGATGCCATCGTGGACGCCTTGCGCCAGGGGCAGACGATCGAATTCCGCAAGTTCGGGGTGTTCGACGTGCGCGAACGCCGCCAACGCATCGGGCGCAATCCGCACAAGCCCGACCAGGTCGTCGTGATTCCGAGCCGGAAGGTCGTTCGCTTCCGCCCGGGCAAGACGATGAAGGAAATGTTCAAGTAGCCCGGGCGTCCGCAACCGGGATTTGCTTTTTGGCGCGCCGCCGGTGCGCCGCCGGGGATTCTGTATGTCCACCGCCAACCAGCCTGTCCAGGGGATGAGCGACATCGCCGCGCCGGAGGTGCGCCTCTGGCAGCGGCTCGAGCAGTTGGGCCGGGACGTGTTGGCGCGCTACGGGTTCGAGGAGTTGCGCACGCCGGTGGTGGAGTTTGAATCCGTCTTCACGCGTTCGCTCGGAACCACGACGGACGTGGTGCAGAAGGAGATGTACGTCTTCGAGAAGGGCGGGCGGCGGCTGGCGCTGCGGCCGGAAGGCACGGCGGGCGTGATGCGCCACGCGGCGGGGCGGGGCGCGGCGGAGACGGACGGGGCGCGCTGGTTCTATTTCGGCCCGATGTTCCGCAGCGAGCGGCCGCAGGCCGGGCGGCGGCGCCAGTTCCACCAGTGCGGCGTGGAGTGCCTCGAGCCGCCGGCGCCGCTGGTGGATGCCGAAATCCTCGCGCTGCAGGTGGACCTGCTGCGCGCGTGGGGGCTCGGCGACTGCACGGTGCGGCTGAGCACACGCGGCGCGGCCGGCGACCACGCGCGGGTGGCGGCGGGGCTGCGCGCGGCGCTGGCGCCGCATGAAGACAACTTGTGCGAGGACTGCCGGCGACGGATTTCCGAGAACGTGCTGCGCGTACTGGACTGCAAGAACGAGGCCTGCCGGGCCGTGGTGGCCGCGCTGCCGCCGGCGACCGAGTTCATGGGCGCGGAGGCGCGCGAGTACCTGGCGCAGGTGGCCGCGCTGCTCGACCCGTTGGGCGTGGCGTACCGCATCGATCCGCTGCTGGTGCGCGGGCTGGACTACTACGAGCACACAGTCTGGGAGATCGCGAGCACGGCGCTGGGCGCCCAGAACGCCGTAGCCGGCGGTGGGCGCTACCGGCTGCAGCTGGGCGGGCGCGAACTGGCCGGGGTCGGATTCGCCATCGGCCTGGAACGGGTGGTGGGCGTGCTGCAGGCGCTCGGGCGCGAACGGGACCTGATGCCGCCGGCGCCGCCGCTGGTCTGGCTGGTGGGGCTGGGCGCCGCGGCGCAGCAGCAGAACCTGGCGCTCATGCAGCAGCTGCGCGCGGCGGGCCTCGCCTGCCGGATGGCGCCGGCCGGCAGCATGAAGTCGCAGATGCGCGCCGCCAACAAATCCGGCGCGGCCTGGGCCGTAATCCGCGGCGACGACGAACTCGCGCAGGGCGCGGCCGCGCTCAAGGACATGACGGCGGGGACGCAGGAGAATCTGCCGGTGGAGCGGCTGGCCGGGGAACTCGCGGTGCGCCTGGGCCGCCGGGCGTAGACCGGGGCCGCGTCAGGCGGGGGGCGCGGTGGCCTCCCGCAGCAGGCCGAACAGGCCTTGCGCGAGGGGATGGGGATTGTCCACAAGGGCGACCACGCCTTTTTCCCGCCGGGCCACGCCGGCCCGGCGCATCAGATTCAGGTGGCGGCGCAGGCCGTCCGGCGACATGCCGCAGATGGACAGCAGCGCGGCCCGGGGCCACGGTCCCTTGAGCAGCAGACTGGCCAGGGCCAGGCGCCGCGGATGGGAAAAGGCGGTGGCGATGCGGAGGGTTTGTTCGTCCTCGGCGGCGGGATAGGCGCGGAAGGTTGCCTGCATGGCGGCGAGCAGGGGCGGGGCAGAGGCGACCAGCCGGTCCGCCACGGGCCGGTAGCGAACCTGTCGGCTGTTGCGCACGGCCTGGACCAGCCCGCGCGACTGCAGGCGGCGCAATTCCTGACTGGCCCGGGGCAGGCTGAGATCCAGCCGGCGGGCCAGTTCGGAGACAGTCTGGTCCGGCTGGCCGGCGATCAGCCGGAACAACTCCAGCCGGGTTTTTCCGGAGAGGATGCGACACGTCCGCCACAACGTAGGATGCAATTTCGCCACCATGGTTAATTTCCTTATATACTTAATTAACTGTAAGTGAAAATGAAGAAAACAGAGCGGCAAAGTAAAGACAAATATTGAAAATTCAATGAAAACCCCTCCCAATAATATAACCAGAACAGTTAATTAAGTGTATCTGATCAGACTTGAAAGCAAAACGCGACATCTGCGACACACAATGCGCCAATATGACTCATGTATTAACCGAAATTCCAGGATGCCTGGCAACCATGACTTAACGTTATATATTGCATTCAATCGAATTACGATAAGTCGCACCGGCTTGGCACGAGAATTGCTTACTTGAGGTGTTGCTCTGTATATCAAGAGAGGAAAAGGACATGGCAAAGGTTTTAGGCATTGATTTGGGGACCACGAACTCCTGCATGGCGGTGATGGAAGGCGGACAGCCGACGGTGGTTCCGAACGCGGAAGGCGGGCGGACCACGCCGTCGATCGTCGCGTTCACGAAGAGTGGCGAGCGACTGGTGGGCAGCGCCGCCAAGCGGCAGGCGGTGACCAATCCGAAGCACACGGTGTTCTCCATCAAGCGCTTCATGGGGCGCAAGTTCGACGAGGTGCAGCAGGAGAGCAAGCGGGTGCCGTATGAAGTGGTCCGCGCCCCGAACGGCGACGCCCACGTGAAGATCGGCGACAAGACCTACTCGCCGCCGGAGATCTCCTCGATGATCCTGCAGAAGATGAAGGCGGATGCCGAGGCATTCCTGGGCGAGACGATCACGCAGGCGGTCATCACCGTGCCGGCGTACTTCAACGACAGCCAGCGGCAAGCCACCAAGGACGCGGGGCGGATCGCGGGCCTCGAGGTGCTGCGGATCATCAACGAGCCGACGGCCTCCTCGCTGGCCTACGGGCTGGACAAGAAGAAGGAGGAGAAGGTCGCGGTGTACGACCTCGGCGGCGGGACGTTCGACATCTCGGTGCTGGAGATCGGCGACGGCGTCTTCGAGGTGAAGGCCACCAACGGCGACACGCACCTGGGCGGCGACGATTTCGACCAGCGGATCATCGACTGGCTGGTGGCCGAATTCAAGAAAGAGCAGGGCATCGACCTCTCGAAGGACGCGATGGCCCTGCAGCGACTGAAGGAGGCCGCGGAGAAGGCCAAGTGCGAGCTCTCGAGTTCGCAGAGCACGGATATCAACCTGCCGTTCATCACGGCGGATGCCAGCGGGCCGAAGCACCTGAACGTGACCCTGAGCCGGGCGAAGCTGGAGCAGCTGGTGGGCGACCTGATCGACCGCAGCATGACGCCGGTGGAGAACTGCCTGCGCGATTCGGGGCTTGCGAAGAACCAGATCGACGAAGTGATCCTGGTCGGCGGCATGACGCGCATGCCGAAGGTGCAGCAGGTGGTCGAGCAGGAGCTCGGCCGGGAGCCGCACAAGGGCGTGAATCCCGACGAGGTGGTGGCCGTGGGCGCGGCGATCCAGGGCGGCGTGCTCAAGGGCGAAGTCAAGGACGTCCTGCTGCTCGACGTGACCCCGCTAACGCTGGGCATCGAGACCCTCGGCGGCGTGTTGACGCCGCTGATCGAGCGCAACACGACGATCCCGACGCGCAAGAGCGAGATCTTCAGCACGGCCGCGGACAACCAGAACACGGTGGAGATCCACGTGCTGCAGGGCGAACGCAAGATGGCCGGCGACAACAAGACGATCGGCAAGTTCCACCTGGACGGGATTCCGCCGGCGCCGCGCGGCGTGCCGCAGATCGAGGTGACGTTCGACCTGGACGCCAACGGGATCCTGAAGGTCAGTGCCAAGGACCTGGGCACGGGCAAGGAGCAGAAGATCACCATCACGGCCTCCAGCGGCCTGAGCAAGGACGAGGTGGAGAAGATGGTGAAGGACGCCGAGGCCCACGCCGGCGAGGACGCGAAGCGCCGCGAAGAGATCGATGTGAAGAACCGCGCCGAGGCGCTGGCCTACGAGACCGAGAAGTTCCTGAAGGAGAACGGGGAGAAGATTCCCTCCGACAAGAAGCTGAAGGTCGAGAACTCCATCCAGGCGCTGAAGGACGCCTTGAAGGGCGGCGACGCGGACGCGATCCGGAAGGCCAGCGAGGCGCTGACGGCCGACATGCAGGCGGTCTCGGCCGACCTCTACGCGCAGGCCAAGCAGGCGGCCCCGGGCGCCGGCGCCGGCCAGCCTCCGCCGCCGCCGCCGGCCGGCGGGCCGAAGGCCGACGGCGACGTGATGGACGCCGACTTCGAGATGGTGGACGAAGACAAGAAGAATTCAAAATAAACAAACCGGCCGGGGCGGCGGCGGGCTTCAACCCCGACGCGGCGCCGGCCTGAATCAACACAACGAGGAGACAAGACAGAGATGAAGATCCAACCATTGGGCGATCGCGTGCTGGTCGAGCCCGCGAAGGAAGAGGAAGTCAAAAAGGGCGGGATCATCATTCCCGATACCGCCAAGGAGAAGCCCCAGCAGGGCAAGGTCATCGCCATCGGTACCGGCAAGATCGACGACACCGGGAAGAAGATCCCGTTCAACGTCAAGAAGGGCGACAAGGTCCTGATGCCGAAGTACGGCGGGACCGAGATCAAGCTGGACGGCAAGGAATACCAGATCATGCGCGAGGAGGACATCCTCGGCATCCTGGAAGACTAATCACACAGGAGCATTGAGAAGAATATGTCAGCAAAGCAAATTGCATACGAAGCCGAAGCCCGCCAGCACGTGCTGAAGGGCATCGAGAAACTGAGTAAGGCCGTGAAGAGCACGCTGGGGCCGCGCGGCCGCACGGTGGTGCTCGAGAAGAAGTTCGGCAGCCCGACGATCACCAAGGACGGCGTGACGGTCGCCAAGGAGATCGAGCTGGAGAACCCGTTCGAGAACATGGGCGCCCAGATGGTGCGCGAGGTCGCGAGCAAGACGAGCGACATCGCCGGCGACGGCACCACGACGGCCACCCTGCTGGTCGAGGCGATCTACCGCGAGGGCTTGAAGAACGTGACGGCCGGCGCGAATCCGGTGGAACTGCGCCGGGGCATCGACGCTGCGACCGAAGCGGTGGTCAAGGCCCTTGAAAAGCAGAGCAAGAAGGTGAAGGACAGCGAAGAAATCGCGCAGGTCGGCACCATCTCGGCCAATGGCGAAAGCACCATTGGCAAGATCATCGCGCAGGCGATGGACAAGGTCGGCAAGGACGGCACGATCACCGTCGAGGAAGCCAAGGGCATTGAAACGACCTTGGATGTGGTCGAAGGCATGCAGTTCGACAAGGGCTACCTGAGCCCCTATTTCGTGACCAAGCCGGACACGATGGAAGTCATGCTCGAGGATGCCTATATCCTCTTGTTCGAGAAGAAAATCTCGAACCTGCAGGACCTGCTGCCGGTGCTGCAGAACGTGGCCAAGAGCGGCAAGCCGTTGCTGATCATCGCCGAGGACATCGAAGGCGAGGCCCTGGCGACGCTGGTGGTCAACAAGCTGCGCGGTACCCTGCAGGTGTGCGCGGTGAAGAGCCCCGGCTTCGGCGACCGCCGCAAGGCCATGATGGAAGACATCGCCATCCTGACGGGCGGCAAGTTCATCAGCGAAGACCTCGGCATCAAGCTCGAAAGCCTTTCGCTGGCGGACATGGGCCGTGCCAAGCGGATCACGGTGGACAAGGAAAACACCACGATCGTGGAAGGCGCGGGCAAAACCGCGGACATCCAGGGCCGGATCGGGCAGATCCGCCGCCAGATCGAGGAGACGACCTCCGACTACGACCGCGAGAAGCTCCAGGAGCGGCTGGCCAAGCTGGCCGGCGGGGTCGCCGTCATCAACGTCGGCGCCTCGACCGAGACGGAAATGAAGGAGAAGAAAGCCCGCGTCGAGGATGCGCTGCACGCCACGCGTGCGGCCGTCGAGGAAGGCATTGTCCCCGGCGGGGGCGTCGCGTTGATCCGCGCGCAGGCCGCCTTGGATGAACTCAAGGTCTCCGGCGAAGCCAAGATCGGCGTGGACATCATCCGCAAGGCGTGCGAAGCCCCGCTGCGCCAGTTGACCGAAAACGCCGGCGTGGATGGTTCCATCGTCGTGCAGGACGTGCGCAACGGCAAAGGCGCCTACGGCTACGATGTGGCCAAGGCCGAGTACTGCGACATGATCAAGGCCGGCATCATTGATCCGACCAAGGTCACCCGCAGCGCCTTGCAGAACGCGGTCAGCATCGCGGGCCTGCTGCTCGTCACCGAAGCCATGGTTGCCGAGATTCCGAAGAAGGAACCGCCGGCGCCGCCGATGCCCGGCGGCGGCATGGGCGACATGTACTAGGCCAGCGGGCCGGCACCCGGCGGGGCGCGCGCGAGCGCGCCCCGCCTTTTTCGCGTTCGGCGCCGGGGGCGGCCAGATGATGGCGGCCAGATGCCCGTTGCCAGCGGCCCGGCGGGTGTGGTAGAAACAGATTTTACGCGCCGGAGCATGACCCGGTGCCAGGACATGGCGGAGCCGCCCGGCAGGGGCGGCTTCAGAGAGGCGCCCGGCCGCAGCAGGCGCCCGCAAGGAACGGACGAGGTATGGTTGACGAGACGAAGCCGGAGAGCGGCGCGCCGGACAAGCCCGGGATGCCGTTGGATTTCGATTTCACGCCCACCTGGGCGCGGAAGCCGCCGGAGAATCCCTACACCGCCCATGCCGAGCGGCCGGAGTTCCGGGAGCGGCCGGGGCGCGGGGGCTTCGAGCGGCGCGGACCGCGGCCGGAGGGCGGATTCCGGCGGGCCGGCGAGCCGGGGGCCATGGGCCGGCGTCCTCGTCCAGAAGGCGCCCGGGGCCCGCGGCCAGATCGGGGGGGGGACCGCCGGGACCGTTTCGCCCGCCGGCCGGGGCCGCCCCGGCCGCCGCGGGAATCCCTGCCGCGACTCAACGTGCAGGTGTCGTTCCTGCCGGACCGCGAGCGCCTGGCGCTGGTGGTGCGCGACATCCAAGCCAGCCGGCGCGCCTATCCGCTGATCGAGATCGCCAACCGGTTTCTGGGCCGGGAGGATTTGTATCTCGTGAAGCTGGAGTTGCCGGCGCCGGCCGAGGGCCAGCCCCGGCAGACGTTCGTGCAATGCCTGGAGTGCAAGCGGGTGTTCCGCGTCCGGGCCAACGCCGAGGCGCACGTCCTGAACGAGCATCTCGACAAATATTTCCAGGTGGAGGAGACCGAGGTGGAGCCGCCGGCGGGGAATTTTGCCTGCGTGGCGCGCTGCGGGCTGAGCCGGGAGCTGCTGGGGCCGCCGAACTACCACGGCTACAACGAGAAGATCCAGGAGCTGTGGGCGACGCGGTTTGCGCACCTGTCCAAGGCGGAGTATCTCGGGCATATCGAGACGATCCGCGACGAGGCGCTGGTGGCGCAATGGAAGGAATCGCTGCGCAAGCAGACGGTCTACCGCCTGAAGGAGGTTCCGGAGGGGCAGGAGGCCAAGCCGCTGTCGAAGGCGGAGGCGCAGGACTGGATGCGCGCGGGCAAGGTGCATCCCCTGTTGCGCGAATCGGGCCGGTGCCTGCTGCCGGGGACCCAGGCGGCGAAGTTCGACGATTCCGCGCTGCGTGCGGCCGTGACCCTGGCCTTGCAGAAGGAAAGCCGCTTTCCTTTCACCCTGTCGCTGGCGCTACGGCCGGCCTTCCGGCACATGCACCTGCATCTGTTCAAGCTGAACGCCCGGGAGACCTACGTGACGGCGGTGGCGCCGAAACCGGCAGACCTGGGGCCGGCCCCGGCGGTCGTGAAGGAGATCGCGGCGTTCCTGGAGGCGCATGCCGGCAGCACGCGCCAGCAGGTGCTGGAAGGCCTCCGGCCCGGCGTCGACCCGGAATCGCCCGCGGCGGCGGAACTGCTGCTGCACCTGAACAACCTCGTGGCCACCGGGGGCGTGGTCGAACTCTTCAACGCCACTCTGATCCTGCCGCGTCCCGTGCCGCGGTCCGAGGCGAAGGCGGCGCTGGACGCGCCCGCCGCGCCGGCGGAAGCGCCCGCGCCGGCGGAGGCAGAAGCGGAAACCCCGGCGAAGGCACCCGGGGGAGAATCCCTTCCGGCGGCCGCGGAAGCGGAAGTCCCGGCGGAGGAATCCGTGCCGGCGGCCAGCTGCTTGCCGCCGGAGGAACCGCTGGCGGCGAATGAAGTCCCGGCGGCCGAGCCCCCGCAAGCGGAATGACGCCATGGGCCTGAAATACGCGATTCTGGGCGACATTCACTCCAACTGGGAGGCGCTGACCGCGGTCCTGGCCGATGCGGAGGGGCAGGGGGTCGTGAAATTCTGCTGCGTGGGCGACATTGTTGGCTACAACGCCGACCCGCAGCTATGCCTGGACAAGGTGCGCGCGCTCTGCGGCGAGGCGGTGGTGCGCGGCAACCACGACCACTACTGCTCGCGGCAGGAGAACCTCAACGGCTTCCATCCGCTGGCGGCGGACGTGGTGGACTGGACGCGCAAGCACCTGAGCGACGACCAGCGGGCGTGGCTGGGCGCCCTGCGCTATTCGCGCACGGTCGAGACGTTCATGATCGTGCATGCCACGCTCGACAACCCCGAGATGTGGGGCTACGTGTTCGACAAGCTCGAGGCCGAGGCGAACTTCGCCTACCAGATGTGCTCGGTGTGCTTCTTCGGGCACACGCACGTGCCGCTGGCCTTCGAGAAGGCCGGCATCGTGCGGGGCGGGCTCTACACCAAGCTGCGCATCACCGCGGGCCGGAAGTACTACATCAACGTCGGCAGCGTCGGCCAGCCCCGCGACGGGGATCCGCGCGCGGCCTATGCCATTTACGACCTGACGCAGAACACCGTCGAGCTGCGGCGCGTGGCCTACGACATTCCGGCCACGCAGCGGAAGATCCGGGAGGCGCACCTGCCGGAACGGGCGGCCGCCCGCCTGGAGATCGGCCGCTAGGCCGCGGAGGAGGACCGGCATGAGGCGTGCATCCCTTGGAATCCTGGTCGCGGTGCTGGGGGCCGCCCCCCTGGCCGCCCCGGGCCAGATCGAGCTGTCCTGGTCGCTCCGGCACAACCGGACGGTGCTGCTGGAGCCGGTCTGGGCCGTGGTGGCCATCGCCAACAACTCCGGGCGTACGCTGGACCTGTCGCCGCGCGGCAACGCGCGGCTGGCGTTCGACGTGGAGGACCAGCCGACGTCGTTCGTGCCCGGCACGGGCCAGCCGCTGCTGCGGCAGGCGGTGATCGTGCCCGCGAACGAGACCCGCGAGGTGGAGGTGAACCTACTCGACGGCTACCGGATCCGGCAGGGGCAGACCTACATGCTCCGGCCCGTGCTGGAGACCGGCGGGCTGCGCTTTACGGGCCAGCGGCTGGCCCTGGAGGTGCAGCCGGGGCTCGAGCTGTTCCAGCGCAAGTACGGCATGCCGGGCGCGGACGACGCCCGCGAGGTTTCGCTGCGGCTGATCCACCGCGACCGCGGCGACCGGCTGTTTTTCCGCCTCGACAATTCCACCGCGGGCCTTTGCCTCGGCGTGTACGAGCTGGGGCGGGTGATCCGCTATTTCGCGCCGCGGCTGGAGCGGGACCGCGCCGGGCGGTTCCACGTGCTCCACCAGAGCGGGCCAGACCGCTTCACCCATTCCATGTTCGGCTTCGACGGGGCACCGCTCGAAACGACCATCTACATCGCCGAGGTCGGCGGCATCCGGCTGGACCGCGGCGAAGACGGCACCGTGGCGGTGGCCGGCGGCACGCCCTTCACGGAGGATCCCGAGAATCCCGGCCGGCTGACGGCGCCCGCCCTGCCGCCGGCGCATCCGCGCAGCCCGACCGTGGGCGAAGCCGCGCCGGCGGCCCCCTCCCCGGCCGCGCCGGCGCCGCCCGCCAAACCGCAGCCCCGGAAGAGCGATGCAGGATCCGAATCAGTTTCTTGGTAGCCTGCTGGTGCTGCTGGGCGCGCTCGGGCTGGCGGCCGGCGCGGCGTTGCTGGCGTTCCCCGGCGCTGTGCGCCAGGGCCTGCTGGCCTTTCCGCGGGCGAAATGGCCGGGCTGGGTGTTGACGGCGGTCTGCGTGTTCTGGGTGACGTGGGTAATCCGCCATGCCGCGCTGGGCCGGTTCGACGTGGTGAAGCCGATCGTGCCGGTGCTGGGCCTTGCGACCTTCGGGGCGGTCGTCTGGCTGCTGGACGAGCTGCTGGCGCCGCGGGCGCTGGGCGGGCTCCTGCTGCTGGTGGCCAATCCGATGCTGCTGGGCGTGCGGTGGGCGGATTCCGCCTGGCGATTCGTGCCGGTGTTGATCGCCTATGCGTGGGTCATCGCCGGGTGTGCCCTGATGCTGCATCCGTGGTTGTTCCGGAGAGTGGCCGCGCCGTTCACGGACCGGGCCGGGCGCCTGCGGCTGGTCGGCTGGGGCAAGCTATTGGGGGGCGGGATCCTGCTGGCGGCGGGTCTTTGGCTGCGCTAGGGAAGCGGGCCATGGCCGAAGCCATCCGCTCCCACGCGCCGCGCTTCCTGATCCTGCGCGGGGGGGCCATTGGCGACTTCATCGTCACGCTGCCGGTCCTGCAGGCGCTGCGCGCGCAATGGCCCGCGGCGCGCATCGAGATTTGGGGCTATCCGCATATCGCCGACCTGGCCGTCGCGGCCGGCCTGGCGGAAAAGGTCGTATCGCTTGACCGCGCGGAGATGGCGCGTTTTTTCGTGCCGGAGCCGCAGTTTACGGACGCGCAGGTCGCGGCGGTCCGGTCGTTCGACCTGATCTTCAACTACCTGCACGATCCGGTGGGGCAGGTGCGCAGCAACCTGCTGCTGGCCGGGGCGAAGCAGGTGCTGTCGGGCTCGCCGCTCATCAAGCGGGGCCATGCCGTGCCGTTCCTGCTCGAGCCGCTGCAGGCCCTGGCCATCTTCGAAACCGAACTCGTGCCAGCGCTGGATTTTCCCGCCGGCCTGCGCGCAGCGGGCCACGGCCGGCTGGAGGCCCTGGGTCTGCGCGGGAAGCCCATCGTGGTGCATCCGGGCAGCGGCAGCCCGGCGAAAAACTGGCCGGTGGTGCGCTTCGCGGAGATCGTCCGCCGCCTGCGGGAGCAGGGGCGGGAGGTCGTCGCAGTCCTGGGCGAGGCCGACACCGCCGAAGCCGCGGCGCTGGCCCGCGAACTGCCGGACCTGCCGGCGCTGACGGGGCTGACGCTGGCGGAGCTCGGGGCGGCGCTGGCGGAATGCGCCGCCTTTTTCGGGAATGATTCGGGCATTGCCCACCTGGCGGCGGCGGTCGGCCTGCCGGTGCTGGCGCTTTTCGGGCCGTCGGATGCCGCGACGTGGAGCCCGCGCGGGCGCGGGGGCGTGACGGTCCTGCGCGCGCCCGAAGGCGAGCTCGAGCGCCTGGAGGTCGCCGCGGTCTGGACCGCCGGGGAACGGATTTTCCATGGTGTGGAAAAATAATTTCCACGGTGTGGAAAAACCGGCGGCGGGGGCTTGCGCGGCGGGGCGGGATGGGGTTGAATGCGGGCCATGAACGGGGCTGAGCAGCGGCATGGGGACGGCGGTGTCCGGATGAGCCTGGGGGCGCATCTCGACGAGCTGCGGCTGCGGCTGGGGCTGGCGCTGGCGGGGTTCGTCGCGGCGTTTTTTGCGGCGCTGGGCGCGGGCAAGTGGTTTGCAGGGGTGGTGCTATCGCCGTACCGGACGGCGATGGAGGGGGCGGGGGTGGAGCTGAAGTTGCAGGCCCTGCAGCCGGCGGAGCCGTTCCTGGTCTACCTGAAGGCGGCGCTGGTGCTGGCGGCCTTGATCAGTTCGCCGTGGATCTTCTGGCAGCTGTGGGCGTTCGTGGCGGCGGGGCTGTACCGGCACGAGCGCCGGTTCGTGCAGTTGGCCGCGCCGGCCTGCGCGGGACTGTTCGCGGCGGGCGTGCTGTTCTTCCTGTTCGGGATCGCGCCGTGGGTGTTCCGGTTCTTCATGCAGTTCGACCTGGGGATCGACTACCTGGCCTACCAGCCGGGGGTGGGGCCGACGGCGGATTTCATCCTGGGGCTGGCGCTGGTGTTCGGGGTGGCGTTCCAGACGCCGCTGGCGATCGTCTTCGCGGAGCGGCTGGGGCTGGTTTCGCTGGTGGCGCTGGCGCGGGCGCGGAAGTACGTGTTCCTGGGCGCGTTCGTGGTGGGGGCGGTGTGCACGCCGCCGGACGTGGTTTCGCAGGTGGCGCTGGCGCTGCCGCTCTACGCGCTGTACGAGACCGGGCTGCTCGCCTGCCGGCTCTGGCCGCGGCGGGAGCCGGCGGAAACGGCCTAGATCAGGCCTTGGGGTCTTCCTTCTTGGCGGCGTCCGCGTCCGCGGACTTGGCCTCGGTCTCGGCCTCCTTGAGGCCCTTCTTGAACTCGATGAGGCTTCGGCCGATGCTGCGGGCGATGCCGGGCAGGCGGTGGCCGAAGAGCAGGACGGCGATGATGAGGATGACGATCCACTCGCTGCCGCCGGGAAGGCCCAGGAATGCCAGTGTTGGGTGTGCCATGGAAGCGTCCTTTCCGATTGCCAGGGCCAGAGTACAGGAAACGGGGGGGAAGCAAATCCAAAAAAGCGCGGCGCGGCGGCGTCCATTTTGTTTGCGCGGCGGGGCGCGGTGGGGTACAACCCTCTGCCGACGGGAACCGCCGCATGAAGCCGGAAACCTACTACATCACGACGCCGATCTACTACGTGAACGACAAGCCCCACAGCGGGCATGCCTACACGACGGTGCTGGCCGACGTGCTGGCGCGCTATGCGCGCATGTTCGGGCGGGACACGTGGTTCCTGACCGGCACCGACGAGCACGGCCAGAAGGTGCAGGAGGCCGCGGCGAAGGCGGGGGTGACCCCGCAGGCGCATGTGGACCGGACGGTGGTGCGCTTCCAAGAGGCCTGGCAGCGGCTGGAGATCCGCAACGACGACTTCATCCGCACGACCGAGCCGCGCCACAAGGCCATCGTGCAGGAGATTCTGCAGGATTTGCACGATCGCGGGGAGATCTACCGCGACGAGTACGACGGCTGGTACTGCGTGCCGTGCGAGCGGTTCTTCACCGAGAAGGACCTCGCCGGGGGCAACTGCCCGGAGTGCGGGCGCCCGGTGCAGCGCGTGCGCGAGGCGAACTACTTCTTCAAGATGAGCCAGTACCAGGACTGGCTGGTGGAGTACATCCAGGCGCATCCGGAGTTCATCCAGCCCGACTTCCGGCGCAACGAGACGCTGGGCTTCCTGCGCAAGCCGCTGCAGGACCTGTGCATCTCGCGGCCGAAATCACGCCTGGCCTGGGGCATCGAGCTGCCGTTCGACCAGGACTACGTGACCTACGTCTGGTTCGACGCGCTGGTCAACTACATCAGCGCGGTCGGCTACCGACGCGACGCGGCCCGGTTCGCCCGGTGGTGGCCGGCGATCCATTTGATCGGCAAGGACATCCTGACGACGCACACGGTCTACTGGCCGTGCATGCTCAAGGCCATGGGCGTGGAAATGCCGAAGACGATCTTCGCGCACGGCTGGTGGCTTTCGGGTGCCGCCAAGATGAGCAAGAGCCTGGGCAACGTGGTCAACCCGATGGACATGCTGGACCGCTACGGCGTGGATCCGTTCCGCTACTTCCTGATGGCCGAGATGGCGATGGGCCAGGACGCCTCCTTCACGGAGGAAGCCTTCATCCGCCGCTACAACGCCGACCTGGCGAACGACCTGGGCAACCTGCTCAACCGCGTGGTCAGCATGACGGGCAAGTATTGCGCCGGCCGGCTGCCCGTGCCCGAGCCGGGCGCCTTCGAAACGGGCCCCGCGGCGGAACTGTTCGCGCAGGCGGCGGCCGCCGCGGGCGGCTTGAAGTCCGCGGTGGAGAACTTCACGCTGCACGCCGGCGTGGCGCAGGTGATCGAAGTGGTGCGCGCGACCAACAAGTTCATTGAAGTCCGCCAGCCGTGGGCCCAGGCCCGCGCGGCGGACCCCGGCCCCCTGCGCACGACCCTCTACGCCGCCGCGGAGGCCCTGCGCGTCTGCGCCGGCCTGCTCATGCCCCTGATGCCCGGCAAGATGACCGAACTGCGCGCCGCCCTTGGAATGGAGAATCCCATGACCGTGAATCCCGCCGAACTGACGAAGTCCGAAGTCCTCCCGCCCGGCGCCCAGGTCGCCGCGCCCGGCGCGCTCTTTCCGCGCATCGAGGCGCCCGCGCCCGCGGCCGAAACCCAGCCGGAGAAGAAAGCCCCGGCGCCGGGGACCCTGGGCAATCCCGAAGGCGTGATCACCTACGAGGATTTCTCGAAGGTGCAGCTGCGCACGGCCAAGATCATGGCCGTGGAGCCGATCGAAGGCGCGGTCAAGCTGCTGAAGCTCAGCATTCTGATGGGCGAGGAGCGGCGGCAGATCGTCGCCGGCATCGCGCTCTACTACAAGCCCGAGGAGCTGCTCGGCAAGTCGGTGGTGGTGGTGGCCAACCTGGCGCCGATCAAGCTACGCGGGGTGGAGAGCCAGGGCATGCTCCTGGCCGCGAGCAAGGGCGAACGCCTCCGGCTGGTCACCATTGACGGCGACCTCTCCAGCGGCGCAGTCGTCAAGTAGATGCCCGGCCCGGCGGGGGGGCGGGAGAACGGATTTCGGGGCCAAATCGGGAGTTGCGCCCGCCGGGGGGGCGGGGGTATGATCTGTCCAAATCATAAACCCACGGCGCGGGGCCGCGCCGTCGTACGGAGGAGCAGCGATGAGGAATTGGCGTAAGGGATTGTGGCTGGCGCTGGCGTTCGCCGTGGCCGCCGGGGTGGCGTCGGCGGATCCGATGCGGACGGTGTTCACCAAGGAAAACAAGATGCCCGAGGCCCTGAAGGCGGAACTGTCGCTCGGGGCGGGCGCGTCCTCCACCGATGCCGAGGAGCTTGGCGAGGAGGATGCGGACAGCTTCTTCGTGACCCCGGGAGTGCGCTTCGGCCTGACGGACCGCGTGGCGGTCTGGGGCGAGATCCCCTACGTCGGCTATTCCGCCGGCGACCTGGACGAGCAGGGGCTGGGCGACATCGCCCTGGGCGTGGATTTCCTCTTCTTTGAGGACATCTTCGAATACGCCTGGATCCTGCCGCACGCGACGGCCATCCTGCCGACGGGCGACGAGGACGACGGCCTGGGCGCGGGCGAAGGCCAGGGGCGCTTGGGCATCTCCGTCGGCACGACGGTCAACGATGTCGTGCATTTCGCCGTGGATGGCAGCTACTGGGTGAACGGGACCGCGGCGGAGGACGTGTTGTCCGACGACCGGGACGACCTGTTCACCGGCGCGCTGTCCGTCGTGTGGGATCTCGACGACAAGTCCAGTCTCCTGGGCGAAGTTGAGGTGCGCGACGACGCCATCGACGAGGACGACGATTTCGCCACCCGCGGCCACCTGGGCCTGGCCTACAAGGTCAACCAGCTGGTGAGCGTGATGGCCTACGGCGGCGGGGCTTCGGGCCTTGGCCTGGACTACTACGGCATGGGCCGGGTGGTGGTGGCCTTCTAGTTCCCCGGGCCCAGCGGCCTGCGCCAGGACCGGTTTTGGCAACAAAACCGGTCTTTGCACAACAAGGGCCCGAGGAGAGGACGGCAAGCATGGACATCCGGCTGGACGATCTCGAGCGGCATTTTCCCGCCACGTGGGACGGCGGCCAGGTGGCGCGGGCCAAGACGGCGTTCTTCAAGGCGCTGGCGCTGGAGGCGCACCGGTTCTACGGCGGCAAGATCCAGGTCCTGCCGCGCGCGCCGCTGCCGGGGTTCCAATGGTTCAACGCCTGGTACACGCCAGGCGTCTCGGCCGTCTCCACCGGAATCCGGGACAACCCGGACGCCTCTTTCGAGCTGTCGTGGCGGGGCAACGTCGTGGCGGTGGTCAGCGATTCAACCCGCGTGCTGGGCGACGGCGACGTGACCCCGCCGGGCGGGCTGGGGGTCATGGAGGGCAAGGCGTACCTGATGAAGATGCTCGGGGGCGTGGACGCGGTGCCGATCTGCGTGGACAGCCGCAACGAACGCGGCGGGCATGATCCGGAGATCCTGATCGATCTGGTCCGGCGGCTGGCCCCGTCCTTCGGGGCGGTCAACCTCGAGGACATCAGCCAGCCAAACTGCTTCCGGGTGCTGGACGCGCTGCGGGAGGACTGCGGCATTCCGGTCTGGCACGACGACGCGCAGGGCACGGGCTGCGTGACGCTGGCGGGCATGCTGAACGCGCTGGTGGTGGCCGGCAAGGAACTGGCGCAGAGCCGGATCGTGCTCTACGGCGCGGGAGCATCCAACACGACCATCGCCCGCCTGCTGCTGCTGGCGGGGGCCGATCCGGCGCGGATGGCCGTGTTTGATTCGCGCGGCGGCCTGCACCGCGGGCGCCAGGACATCGAGTCCGACCCGCGCTTCTACCGCAAGTGGGAGCTCTGCCAGGCGACCAATCCGGACCGCTTGGACGACGTGGCGACCGCCCTGCGCGGCGCCGACGCGCTGATCGCGCTGTCGCGGCCCGGGCCGGACGTGGTCAAGCCGGAGTGGGTCCGGAGCATGGCGCGGAACGCCATCGTGTTCGCCTGTGCAAATCCGGTGCCGGAGATCTATCCGCACGCGGCCAAGGCCGCCGGCGCGCGGGTGGTCGCCACGGGCCGGGGAGACTTCCCGAACCAGGTCAACAACTCGCTGGGGTTTCCCGGCATCCTCAAGGGCGCGCTGCTGGTGCGCGCGCGGAAGATCACCGATGCCATGGCCATTGCGGCGGCGCGGACGATCGCGGCCTTCGCGGCGCGGCAGGGGCTGGCCCCGGACCGCATCATGCCCTTGATGACGGACGAAGCGGTGTTTGCGGAAACGGCCGCCGCGGTGGCCGCCCAGGCGGCCGCCGACGGCGTGGCCCGGCGCGAACTGGCGCCGGAGCGCGTGCAGGAACGGGCGCGTGCGGACATCGCCGAGGCGCACCGGGCGCTGGAGCTGCTGATGTCCTCCGGCCTGATTCCGCCGCCGCCGGAGGAGATGATCCGCCGCTGCCTGGAAGCGGCCCGGGCCGCCGCCGCCCCGTAGTTTTCCGCGCCATGGAATCCGGCCGCGGCCGGACCACCGTGGGGAAAACTTCCGCCGGCGCCGATCCGCGCAGGGGCTACGGCTGGTGGACGGTCAGCTGCGGGAAGGGGATGGTCCAGCCGTTTTCGTTGCAGGCGTCCACCAGGATGCGCTGGATGGCGCCGGCGATCGGCGCGGCCGCGGGCGCGGCGGCGCCCTTCAGGTCGGCCACGACGGTGTAGTCGAGCGACGAGCTGTTGGCGCACGAGAGAAACACCCGGAGGTCCACGATATTCTCCGTCCCGGCCACCTGGGGCAGTTCGGCCTGGAGCTTGGCCTTCATCTGCGCGGGAATGGCCGTGGTGGCCTCCGCCTGGTGGCGATAGTCGAGGCCGAAGGTGGCCGTCAGGCGGAAACCTCCGGACTGGTTGCGGGGGCTGAGTTCCAGGAAGTCGGACGTCGGATACACGACGTGTTCGCCGCCGTTCTTGACCAGTTCGACGGTGGCGGGGGTCTGGCTGAGGACCCGCCCGGCCTGGCCGTCGCTCAAGGCCACCCAGTCGCCCTTGGCGCAGGGGAACCAGGCTTCGTGTTCGCCGGCGGGGCGGGAGCTCAGGCCGACGAGGTACTTGACGGGCAGGACGCGGGTGCCGCCGTCGAGGCGGGGGTTGCGCAAGCGGGCCGCGAGGCCGAGGGATTCGACCTGGTAGGGGGTGCCGTCGTAGACGAGATAATGGCCTTCGCGCACTGCGCCGATGTTGAGCATGAGCTTGATGGTTTCGATCTGCTGCGGGAGGGTGTTGATGCTGGCCCAGCCGACGCCGAAGAGGAAGATGATGACAATGCCCAGCAGGAACCAGTCGCCGGCGAGGTTGAAGACCAGCATCATGGCCACGAGGCCGCCCAGCACGCTGAAGATGTGGAACAGCAGCGCCGTCACGCGGGAACCGAGGTGCTTTTCGCTGCCCTTGCGGCGCAGCTTCCGCACGAGCCAGTCGCCGAGCCGGAAGGCGAAGAACACGGCGCAGAAGGCCACCACCCCCAGCAGCAGGTTCAGGCCCCGGGTCCGGAAGAAATTCTTGGCGTAGCCGGTGGTCTGGTCCAGCATGGATTTGCGGGCCGCCAGGCGGCTTTGGAGCTGCAGGTCCAGGGCGGAAAACTCGTTTTGGGCTTCGTCGAGGATGCTGCGCCAGGCGCTCCGGCGTTCGGCCAGGCGGGCCTGCAGCTCGGGCGAGGCGGATTGCGCCAGCAGGGTCTCCAGGTTGGCGACGGCCTTGCCGGCCAGGTCGCGGCGCTTGCGCACGTCCTCGATCTGGGCGCGGAGCTGGCCGATGACGCGCGATTCGGCGGTGGCGCTTTCGAACTCCGCCAGGATCGGCTCCAGCAGCTTGCCCAGCTGCTCCTGCCAATCGAACCGGTTGTCCTTTTCCGGCAGGAAGGGGGCGAGGTCGATGTCCACGGCGAAGCCGTCGAACTGCCGGCGCTGCTCCTCGATGGCGGCGCGGATCTCCAGTAGGCGCCGGCGGAGGTCGTCCCGCTGCAGGTCATCGGTGGCGGCGGCCAGCCGTTCCTGCAGGTGGGCGGCTTCGGCCTCCTTGATGGCGAGGGCGCGCTGCAGGGCTTCGAGCGACTGCAGGGAGTTCTGTTCCGGGCGCAGGTAGTCCGGCACGGGGACCCCGGGCGGATCCGCCCGGACGGCGGTTATGCAGGTTCCGAAGGCAAGGCCGGCCAGCAGGCCGGCGGCGATCCAGGATTTCATTTTCATGGCGGGGCCATGATGGCGCAGGGCCGGCGGAAATACAAGGGCCGGAAAACCGCTTTGCCGCTAACTTGGCAGACCGCCATTGACGGCGGGCCGGACGGTGCTTACCTTGAACCGCAATGAACCGCGCCATGCCCAGTCCTCCGGCCGCCTGGACCGCCGGGATGCGCCAGCACATCGAACCGGCGCTGGCAGCAGCGCTGGCGGCGCTGCCGCCGACGGAATTGCTGTCGGCGGCGCGCTACGTGGTGTTGGGCGGCGGGCACCGCTGGCGCGGCCTGCTGGCGGTGGCGGCGGGGCTGATCTTCGATCCCGGCGCGGAAGCCCGGGCGCTGCCGCTGGCCGCCGCCCTGGAGCTGATGCATGCGGCCTCGCTGGTGCTCGACGACCTGCCTTCCATGGACAACGCCCTGACGCGCCGGGGCAAGGCCTGCGTCCATCTGGTCTTTCCGGAATGGGTGGTGGACATGCTGCCGGCCTATCTCGTCAACCGGGCCTATCAACTCGTGGCGGCCGCGGCGGGGGTCCCGGCGGAGTGCCGGATCCGCACCTTGCAACTGATGGGGGAAATGGGTGTTTGCCTGGCCCGCGGGCAGGAGCTGGACCTGGCGCTGGCGCAAAAATCCGCTGCGGAGACCGAACTGCTCGAATGCTACGCCCTCAAGAGCGGGGCCCTGTTCGCGGAGGCGCTGGCCGGCGGCGCCCTGCTTTGCGGCGCGGGGGAAGACAAAGCCGCCGCCCTGCAGGCGGCCGGCGTAAAATTGGGCCAGGCCTATCAGATCCTGGACGACCTGGCCGACGGTCCGGAGGCGGACAGCGAGTATCGGGATGCCGGCCGGCAAACGGCCTATACCCTCTGGGGGCCGGCGGAAGCGCGCCATCGGGCCGCCGGCCTGCTCGAAGATGTCCACCAGATCCTCGGCCGGTTCGGTTCCGCCGCCGGCCGCCTGCGCGAGGTGCTGGACGAAATCCGGCTGCCCTCGTCCCAGGTCTTCTAACCCTTGCTCTCGCCGGCCGGGGCGATGGCGTTGCGGATGGGGCCGATTTCCATGAAGCCGTTGGCGGGCTCTTCAAACAACCCGGCGCGGGCGACCGCTTCTTCGAGGGTCTCCGACAGGGCGCGCGGAACGACGAGATCGCAGCACTCGCGGGCGTGGGAGGCCATCGCCACTTCCTCTTCGTTCTCGCGCGGATCGGGGGCGCGCCGGGACAGGCGGGAGAGCGTGGCGCCGCCGGCGCCGGCATCCAGCGCGGCGTGGACGCAGGCGGCGGCGGCGCCTTCTTCGCAGACCAGCGTGAAGCGGATCCGCTCGTCGCTCCGGCGGGCATCGGTCGGCCGCGCCGCCGATGTCATCCGCCGCCAATCGGTGGAGCCCCGCAGCTGGTCGAGGGTGCTGATGACCTGTTCCATGGTGGCGACATGCCGCCGGCGCGCGAGATGCATCCGCGAATTGACCGCGAGCGCGCGCACGGGGATGCGGCCGATGAAGCCGTTGCCGGGCTCGCGCAGGTTGCCCTTGCGGATGGCGACGTCGACCACGAAATCGGCGTCGCCGGGGGGGGCGAGCACCCAGAGGATTTCCTTTTCCTGCGGGATGGCGATGCGCAGGAGGCCGAGGCGGTCGCGCATGCCCATGCCCTCGCCGTAGCTGACGATGGGCAAGCCCAGGCCCATGTCCAGGAAGGTGCGCGCCAACTCGTTGCCGCGGCCGCGCGGCAGGATGCAGAAAATCTGTTCGTAGGGCGCGGGCGCCAGCCGGGTTTCGGCCACCCAGGGCGGCGGAGCGGCGTCCAGCCGCGGTTCGTCCCAGAGCCGGAGTCCGTCGCCGACGAGGACGACGTCTTCGGCGAAGACGCTGCCGCGGCCGGGCAGGAAGAGATCGGCCGCCGCCGCCAGGCGGGCCATGGCGGCCAGTTCGTGCGCCCGCGGCACGTAGAAGCGGATCAGGTCGGACGGCGCATCCATCAGCAGGAACCGGCGGCCGAACGGCTGCCAGAACGGCCGCGCCTGGAGGGCCACCTGCTTGCCGCGTTCGGAATAGGATTCCCGCAGGCCCATGCGGTCCGCCTCGGCCTCGATCCGCGCAGTGAGGCGGACATCGGCGATGCAGGTGATCTTGGAAACCTCGAGGCGGTTCACGGCGCATTCCTCCGGAGCGGGGTCGGCGCATCCCCGGCAGATTCCTCCAGGTCGATGGATTTGCGGCGCGCGGCGACGAGGAATCCCGACAGCAGCACGGCGACGATGGGGAAGACCGAGCCCATGGTGACGACGCCGAAGGCCTCGGCCGCGCCGGCGCGCTGGCCGATGCCCAGGCCGGCCGCGATGACGAGCGGGACGGTGATGGGGCCGGTGGTGACGCCCGCGCAATCCCAGGCGATGGCCGCGAATTCCTCGTTGGAAAACCAGGTGAGAACGAGCGCGAGCGCATAGGAGCCGGCGAGGAGCGGCACAATGGGCCAGGCGAAGAGGATCCGGCCGAATCCCATGACCATGCCGGTGCCCACGCCGAGCGCGACGGTCAGGATCAGGAACGAACGCTTGTAGGTGCCCGTGGTCAGTTCTTCCAGGGTGATGCCGAGGGCGTTCAGGGACGGTTCGGCGACGGTGGCGCCCACGCCCATCACAAAGACGAACACGAGCACAAGGACATAGCCCCAGAACGCCTTGTCGCCCGCCACGGGGCCTTGTTCAGGGATCCAGCGGTATTCCCGGGCCGCCGCGTCGTAGCGGTCGCGGTAAAACGGCACGAATTCCGCGCCGTTCTTGTCCACCAGCGGCAGGAATTCCGCCACGGTGCCGTCGGGGCGCGCGGCGCGGACCAGCAGGCTTTCGTCGATGCCGCGGTACGTCACGGCCTTGTCGGGGCGTTCAGTGGCCTCCCACGCCCGCGGCAGGGAGCGGCCGGCCTGGTTGCCCAAGCTGGAGAGGCCGCGGTCCATGCCGTAGCTGAACAGCAGCATGCCGACGAGGCTGAAGGCGAGGCCCAGGGCGACTTCGTCGGCGTGCGGGAGCCGTTCGCGCACGACGACGAGCAGGACGAACAGCAGCACGGCGGCCAGTGGCAGCACGGCCTTGGCGGCCCCAATGACGTGGGCGCGGGCTTCCGTGCGCGGGAAGAAGCGCCGCGGCCCCGCCGGCTCGGGCGGTGCCTCCGGCTCGGCGCCGAAGCGCGCCGCCACGTCGGCCGGCGAGAGGTGGGCGGCGGCCAATTCGCGGAGTTGCGCTTCGCCGCCGACGACCCGCACCGCTTCCGCGTGCCGCGCCGGGGCGAAGAAGTCTCGCGCGTCGCTGGGCAGGGGGAAGCGCGGCGCGAGCGCCACGCCGAGCAGCAGCAGCATCAGGACCGGCAGGGCGGATGCGAGCGTCACCACGCCGAGGCCGCCGGCGGGTTCGTCGCCCCGGCCCGCGATGCGGGAGACGCCGACGCCCAGCGCGATCAGCAGGGGAACCGTCACCGGGCCGGTCGTGACGCCGCCGGAGTCCCAGGCCAATCCGATGATGGCGGCGGTGCGGGGATCGCGGGCCGTCCACCACGAAAGCCCCAGCAACAAGGGCACCGCCGTGAACAGGAACGGCTTCAGGCTCCAGTTCCGCAGGGAGCGGAAGACGCCGAGCGCCACGGCGAGGCCGACGCCGGCGGCCACCGCCCCGACGGTCAGCGGCACGCCTGCGTTGAGCAGAAAGTACAGCAAGGGCGCGCGCCACGGCAGGGTGGCGCTGCCCTGCGCCTTCAGGAAGGCGATGGCCGGTTCCGCGTAGGTGGCGGTGAGGCCCAGCACCACCGCGAACGCCACCAGCGCGCCGAGGCCGACGCGCGCCGGCAGGCGCAGGCCGCAGCGCTCGCCCAGCGGCATGATCGCCAGGAACAATCCTTCCATGAACAACGCCAGGCCGACCACCACCGCCAGGATGCCCAGCGCGATCCGCGCGAAGTCCACGATGGGCGCGCGCAGCACGAACAGCTGGAACAGCGCCAGATAGGCGGTGATGAACGCCACGGCGCGCACCTGGCGCATCAGGCGGTCCCGGGCGTAGGAACCCACCAGCGCCCATTTGCGCCGCAGGGGGATCTTCAACGGAACGGGGATGGGCTGGACGGAATCGGACACCGCATACTCCTGCCGGTCGCGCGGGGGGATGTCCACCGCGCCGCCGCCATTCTGTATAGCGGAAACACACCGGAGCTGCAAACCGATTTGCCAGAAGACATCCGCAATGCCGCTGCGGGCGCGGCGGAGATCGGCCTACTGCCGCGCGGGGATGCGGAAGGGGAGGTCGGCCTGGGACTGGGCCTGTACCGCGGTGCCGTCGCGGACGACGAGGGTCAGGACATGGGGACCCGGCTCCAGCGCGGACAGGTCGAGGGGATAGGCCAGGTCATAGGCCCGGGTGGCGCCCAGGGAAAGCGCGGCGGCGGCGCGGCCGACGCCGTCCTCGACCACGAGCCGGCCGGTGCCGGCGCGGGCGCCGATGTAGAGGGCGCTGGCGAAGCCCTGTTCGGCGGCCACGGAGAAGGCCAGCGGCTGGCCGTCTGCATCCAGCGGCTGGCGGACGGAAAACTCCACGCGGTCGGCCCGGGCGGCGGCGGTGATTTTTCCGGCGCCCTGCGAATTGACGGCCCAGGCCAGGCCGGCGGCGGCGGCGTAGAGGTCTTCGCCGGGAGCGATGGTATAGACAAAGCGGTTGGTGCCGACCTGGGCGACGAGGTCGTTGCCGACGGGGGCGAAGGGGCGGGTGACGGGGGCGCTGTGCCGGCCGTCGAGGTAGAGATCGAGAAAGACGGGGGGGGCGCCGCGTTCATGGGCGGCCACGGCGATCTGCAGTTCGATTTCGCCGTCGAGTTCGGCGTTGCGGGCGGGCGCCTTGAGTTCCACGGAGGGCGGGGCGGCGAAGGGGGCGGCCAAGGGGTCGCCGACCCAAATGCCCTGGTAGGGATTGCGCACGGCCATGGCCAGGGCTTCGCCGGCGGTGAAGCCCCGGGCATACCAGAAGAAGACCAGGGGGTCGGGGAACTTCTCCCGGAAGGCGCAGGGTTCGGTCACGGTGCCGTAGGTGGCGGTGGCGCCGAGGCGCAGCCAGTCCCAGGTGGTGCTCTGGCCGTAGCATGAATCCGGCAGGATGCCGGCGCACGAGGTCAGGTGGTCCGCAATGGCGCCGGGGGCGAAGGCGGCTTCCGCGACGTTGGACGGGATGATCGGAGTTCCGTTGAGATAGCCCAGGATGGGGCCGGGCGGCGGCGGACTGTGGCCGGGATGGGCGACGACCCGGTCCTGGAGGCCGAACAGCGCGAACTGGCGGACCACGAAGGGATAGGTGCGGTGGCGGACGTTGCGGGCGGGATCCCCAGTGCCGAACAGGCAGAACACGCCGTCCGGGACGGCGGCGGCGGCGGCCACGGCGCGGTCTACGACCTGTTTGGCGGTGTCGAGGTCGGGAGCCGTGAGGAGGAAGGGGATGGGGGTATTGGTCTGGTTCCAGCCGGCCGTAGAGGTATAGGCGGTTTCCGCGGCGTAGTACTGGTTGACGGAATTGGACGCGAGGGTGCACAGCGGATCCTTGGGATAGGACCGGTAGCCGTAGAAGAGCGCGGCGGTGAGGCCGTTGTCGTTCTCCACGCGGGTGGGCTGGCTCCAGCACAGCACGAGGTAATGGATCTGGCCGGCGAGCTGCTGCCGGACGATGTGGCGCAGAATAGGCTGGCGGATTTCACGCTCGAAGTCGGCCCGGGAAATCGTCGGGGCGCGCGGATCGACCTTGATGGCGCAGAGGTGGGATTCGGGGATGCCGTGGTGTTCGGCATAATAGGCGCCGAGGGCGCGGGAATCGCGGCTGGCGCTGTTGACCACCACCAGGGTGTTCAGCGGACCGCCGCCGCCCGGCGCGGGCAGGACCGCCAGGCACCAAGCCAGCAGCGCGATACAGGCAGGGAATCTCATAAGCTTTTCATAGTGGCGCAAGCCGGTGGGGAATTCAAGCCGGCACCGCCGGCCGGAGCCGCTGGCCGGGCGGGCTCCCGAAGTCTCCGGAGCGCTGCCCGCTGGCGGCGGGCGCCGTTTTCCACAGCGGGGAACAACCGCGAAAGGTTTTCCATCCTGCGGATAACTCTGCGGCCCGCGCTTCCTTGGCGGCGAACCAATTCCGCAGGAACCGCTTGTGAGATGGTTGCGGCGGTGGGAAGAAGGGCGCCTCTGCGATTAGGTGCAGGGTGAAGGCCTGCGGCTCACCCGGAGGGTTCGCCCTTCTATGGGGAGAGTCAAGTAGTGGCGTCGG
>CAYMTY010000022.1:0-39763 GCA_964393515.1 uncultured Verrucomicrobiota bacterium | reverse complement strand
GCACGGTGAAGCACTTGCTTTTTCAAGCCTTATTCAAAAGCATTATCCGGGATAATCACACCGCGCGGGCGAGAATTTCGGCCAGTTCTTCCCGGGTGAGGGTGATCGGATTGGTCTGCGTGCCGGAGGCGACGGCGGTTTTCTCCACAAGGACCGGAATGTCGGCCGTTGTGACCCCGTAGGTGCGCAGCGGCGAGATCCCCAGGCCGGCGGCCAAATCCTGAAGCCAGATCACACCGGCTTCCACGTCCACTCCTTCATGGCCGGTCAGGAGTTCCGCGATCTCCGCGTAACGGGCGAGGGCCGGGTGCCGCGGCTCGCGCTGCCGGAGGGCCTGCACGTTCATGGCGATGACGTGCGGCAGCAGGGCGGCGCACACGGCGCCGTGCGGGGCGCGGAACGTGCCGCCGACCGGCCCGGCGAAGCCGTGCACCGCGCCCAGGCCCGCGTTGGCCAGTGCCAGGCCGCCGTACAGGCTGGCCAGGGCCATGTCCTCGCGCGCCGCGGCGTCGCGACCGTCCGCAAAAGCCCGCCGGAGCGACCGCGCCACCCGCGCGATGCCGTCGCGGCACAATACGTCCACCAGGGGATTGGCCCGCCGGCTGGTGAAGGGTTCGATCAGCTGCGTCAGCGCGTCCATGCCGGTGCTGGCGGTGACGGCCGGCGGCACGCCGTAGGTGAGTTCCGGATCCACGAGGGCGATCCGCGGAACCATGAGCAAGCTGCGCAGGCTGACCTTCACCCGGTGTTCGGGCGAGGCGATGACGGCGTTGCGCGTGGCCTCGGAGCCGGTGCCAGCGGTAGTGGGGATGGCCAGGAGAGGCAGCGCGGGCCGGGTGAACAGCCGGCCGCGGCCGATCACTTCCAGATAATCCAGCGGCTCCCCGCCGTTGGTGGCCAGGATGGCAACGGCCTTCGCCGCATCCAGCGGGCTGCCGCCGCCGCAGCCAATCACCATCCCGCTGTGCTGCTCCAAGGCCAGCGTCACGCCCTGGCGGACCAGGTCCGTGGTGGGCTCGACCGGCACCGGGAAGACGGTGGCGGCGATGCCCTCCGCCGCGAGCAGGTCCAGCAGGGGCTTGGCGCGCGCGGGATGGCCGCCGGTCACCACCAGGGCCCGGACGCCCCATGCGCGCGCCAGCGGTCCGGCCTGCTGCAGCGTGCCGGGACCGAACACGATGCGCGGCGGGGCGGTGTATTCGAAGGGGGCCGCCATGTCCGGCTACCAACCCTCGTCCGGAGGAAACACGTTGGCGTATTTCACGCTGGTGCGCGGCTCGGCCATCATGTCCGCCACTGCGTCGCGCCAGCGGAGGTAATGGGCGGTCTGCTTGTGCGTGGCGGACGCCTCGGGCGTGCGGTAGCACTCCACCAGCGTGAACCGGGCGGGATCGTCCGCCTGCTGGACGACATCGAAGCGGGCGATGCCGGGTTCCTGCACGCTGTGTCGGGCGTTGTCGAGGGTGGCCTGCCGGAACGCCGCGAGGTGCTCCGGCTTCACATGGACATGGACGTGGACGACCAGCATGACGTTCCTTTCCGGCGGGAGGGCTGTACCCGGTGGTTTCCCGCGCCGCCGCCACTATACCGCCCGGAGCGGCTGGACTGTCAAGCCGCGGTCGCCGGGGCGGGGCGCGGCTGTCGGGGCGGGCGCGGCTTGACTCGCCCCGCCGTCTGGTGGCATCCTGCGCCGGTATTTGACTTTGCGGGGCCGGCGGCCTTTTCCAGCCCCAGGAGAGGTGCGGCAGCATGAAGATCGGATTGGGCTCGGATCACGGCGGATTCCTGATGAAGCAGAAGATCAAGGATCTTCTGGCCGCCCGCCCCGGCATCGAGGTCACGGATTTCGGGACCTACAGCGCCGAATCCGTGGACTACCCCGATTTTGCGGTCGAAGTGGCCCGGCGGGTATCGGAGGGCTCCCTGGAGCAGGGGATGCTGGTGTGCACGACGGGCGTGGGCATGAGCATGGCCGCCAACAAGTTTCCGCGGGTGCGGGCGGCCCAGGTGTTCACGGCCAAGATGGCCCGCATGGCCCGGGAGCACAACAACGCCAACATCCTCGCCCTCGGGGCCGCCATCACCCCCCTGGAGGAGGTCCCCGCGATCCTCGACGCCTGGTTCGCCGCGGAATTCGAGCCGGGTAGCCGCCACGACCGCCGCGTCCAGAAGGTCAACGCCTGCGCCCTGCGGGTGACGGAACCCGAGGCAATCCACGGGCTGGACCCTGAAATCTACGCCGCCATCCAGAACGAAACCCGGCGCCAGCGGCAGAACATCGAGCTGATCGCGTCTGAAAACTACGCGAGCCGCGCAGTGCGCGAGGCGCAGGGATCGGTGATGACCAACAAGTACGCCGAAGGCTATCCCGGCAAGCGCTACTACAACGGGTGCGAATTCGTCGACGAGGCCGAGCAACTGGCGATCGAGCGCGCCAAGCAGCTGTTCGGCGCCGAACACGCGAACGTCCAGCCACACAGCGGCAGTGGGGCGAACATGGCCGTCTATTTCGCCATGCTCCAGCCCGGCGACACGATCCTGGCCATGAGCCTGGCCCATGGCGGCCACCTGACGCACGGCCATAAGGTCAATTTTTCCGGCCGTTTCTTCAACGTGGTGCCCTACGGCGTGGACCCCCAGACCGAACGCCTCGACTACGACCAGATTGAAAAGCTCGCGGCGGAGCACAAGCCCCGCCTGATCTGCGCCGGGGCCAGCGCCTACTCGCGCATCCTCGATTTCAAGCGGCTGCGGGCGATCGCCGACGCCGGCGGGGCATACCTGATGGTGGACATGGCGCACATCGCGGGGCTGGTCGCCGGCGGTTGCCATCCCAGTCCCGTGCCATACGCGGATTTCGTCACTAGCACGACGCACAAGACCCTGCGCGGGCCGCGCGGCGGCCTGATCCTGTGCAAGGCGCCCTTCGCCGCGGACCTTGACAAACAGGTCTTCCCCGGGGTGCAGGGCGGGCCGCTAATGCATGTGATTGCGGCCAAGGCGGTGTGCTTTCACGAGGCGCTCCAGCCCGCATTCAAGGAATACGCCCGGCAGGTCGTCGCCAATGCGCAGACGCTCGCCGCCGAGCTGGAGAAGGCGGGCCTGCGCATCGTGTCGGGCGGCACCGACAACCACCTGATGCTGGCCGACCTGACCCCGCGGCATGTCACCGGCAAGGACGCCGCCACCGCCCTCGACCAGGCCCTGATCACCGTCAACAAAAACGCGATCCCCTTCGATCCGCAGAAGCCCGTTGTGACCTCGGGCATCCGTCTCGGCACGCCGGCCGTCACCACGCGCGGGATGTGCGAACCGGAAATGCGCCAGATTGCGGCCTGGATCGGAACCATCGTGAACGACCCCGGCAACCCGAAGCTGCAGGCGCGCATCCGCGACGAAGTGATCGCATTCACCGCCGCGTTTCCAGTGCCCTGACGGCCCCGGTCGGCCGGACTTGCGCAAACGGGGAGGCAGGGGAGGGGCCGCCCCGCCCGCCCCTCCCGCCCGCCCCGGGTAACGGAATAAATGTCATGTTTTGCAAAACATGGCATTTCCGGATTCGGTGAGCATTTATTGAATATCATCAGGCCCATTTGTGTTGAATTCATAGAAAATACATATATTCAGCGCCATGATTTGCAAAAAATAGCATTTCCGGCCGGAGCGGGGCCGCCGGCGGAACGGGCTTGACCGGGCCGGCGGTATTATGTATTGCGTATTACATGATGCGGAGTAGTCCATGATCGACGGCTGGATCACCCAGTTGCGCAAGGGGCTGCTGGAATACTGCGTGCTGCTGGCGCTGCGGCGGGGGGCGCGCTACGGCTACGAACTGGTGCAGGCGCTCCAGCGCAGCGAGGACCTCGCGGTTTCCGAAAGCACCGTTTATCCCATCCTGGCCCGCCTCAAGCAGGAGGGCTTCCTCAAGGCGCGGGACGTGCCCTCGGACGCGGGCCCGCCGCGCCGCTATTTCGCGCTGACGCCGCGGGGCAAGGTGCGCCTCGCGGAAATGAACGCCTACTGGCCGATGTTGACGAACGCTTTGGAGCAATTGAAATCCGACAACGGGAAGGAATCCGGAACATGAAGTGGAGCGGAGCGGCGGAACGGCGGGTCGAAGAATACCTGCACGCGGTGGGGCAGAATCTGGCGCACAAGCCGGCGGGCGTGCGCAAGGACGTAGTGGCGGGGCTGCGCAACCAGATTTCGGAGGCGCTGCGGCGGTTCGAACTCGAAGGTGGCGAGATCGGCCTGGAAGTTGTCGAGCGCGTGCTGGCGGACATGGATCCGCCGGAGACCTTCGCGGAAGCCGCGGCGGAGGTGGCGGGCGAAACCGCCGCCGTGCTGGCGCCGGCCGTTATGCGTGGCGGCGCCGGCCGGTGGTTCTGGCTGGGCGTGGCGTTTCTCCTGGTGAACACGTACGGCGTCTGGAAATCGACCGAGCGCCCGTTCAGGCCGCCGCCGGAGCCGGCGGCAACGGCAACCCCGGCCCCGGAACGGATCATTGAGCGCGTCCTGCGCCTGCGGGGCGTGGAGCAGGTGGATGTCTCGGCAGACCGCACGGTGTCGCTGCGCCTGACATTCAACCACGAGCCGGACCGCAGCCAGCTCACGCGCTTCTTCCACCTGTCCGCGGAGGGGCAGGGGGAGGTCCAGTACTGGCTGATGGGGGCGATGGGCTCCAACGCCGTGCTGGTGGAAACCGCCCCGGTCCTGGCGGAGGAACTGGCCTACACCCTTGAGCCGGGCCTGCCCGCCGCCGGCGGGGTGTTCAAGCCCGAGGACGCGCTGCGGCAGGGCCGGTTGAAGATGGAGAACAACCTGATGCTGCGGGGCCTCGAGGCGGAAGTGACCGCCTTCGAAACACCGGAACTGTGGGCGGATTTCAACGCCTTTCCGGAGGCCAACGGGCTCAAGGATTACGTGGCGGTGGCGCCGGCGGTGGATTTCACGGTGGAGGCGGTGGACCGCTGGCGGCACAGCGGCCTGGTGTTGCGCGGCGATTTCCGACCGGGGGAAATCTACGAAGTGACCTTCAAGGCGGGTCTGCCGGCCGCGAACGGCTCCAGCCTCCCGCGGACGCTCAGCCGCACAGTGCAGTTTCCACTGCCGGATCCGGCGGTGCGGGTGGAGGCGCCCGGGCGGTACCTCTCGCCGCAGGGCACGCTGTCGGTGCCGGTGGCGGCGGTGAACCTGGAGCAGTACGTCGCCCGGCTGCGGCCGGTGTTCGCGAACAACCTGGTGCCGCTGGCCCTGCGGGAGGCGCTATGGTGGTACGGCTCGAAGACGGAGGATTTGACCGGCGATGCGCGGGCGGAGACCAACGCACTGCCGAAGCCGAAGGCCGGCGGGCCGGTCTCCGGCGCGGTCGATCTGCGCCGGCTGGCGGGCACCGAGCCGCGCGGCGTCTATCAGCTGGAAGTCGCGGGTCAGAATGCGAACGGCGACAGCCGGCTGATCGTAGTGACGGATCTGGGAATCGCCACGCGGATGTTTCCGGGCGGGGCGCTGGTTTGGGTGAATTCGTTGCGAACGGCCCAGCCCGCGGCGGGCGCGGCGGTGACCGTGCTGGCGCGCAACAACCAGGTGCTGGCGCGGGGCGCGGCTGACGAGCACGGCCTGGTCCGGCTGGAATGGACGGAGTCGGAGACGGCGGAACCCTACGTGGTGTTGGCGGAACTGGCCGGCGACCTGTCCTACGTGGACCTCGGGCGCGGCTGGGTGGACCAGGGCGAAGGCCTGGGCGGCGCGCCGTACCTCGAACCCGGCGAACAGGAGGCCGCGGTCTTCAGCGAACGCGGCGTCTACCGGCCGGGCGAAACCGTGTTCATGCAGGCGCTGGTGCGCGACGACCGGCTGCACGCACCGGAACCGTTCCCCGCCGTGCTGCAAGTGCGGCGGCCGGACGGGCGGCTGTTCCGCGAAATTCCGGTCGAACTGGACGCCTATGGTTCGGCGCAGGCGGAAGTGATGCTCCCGGACTACCTGCCGACGGGCCGCTACGGCCTCGAACTGGCCATGCCGGGCACGCACACCGTCCTGGGCTCGGCCTCGGTGGCGCTGGAGGAATTCGTGCCGCCGCAAATCCGCGTGGCCGTGCGGCCGCCGGAGGGCCGCGGCCAGGCCGGCGACGTGCTGGGATTCGGCATTGCGGCGGAGCATTTGTTCGGCCGGCCGGCCGGCGGCTTGAAGGTCAACGGGGCCGCGACCTTCAAGCCCGCGCCGTTTGCACCGTCCAACTGGCCGGGCTGGAGCTTCGGCGACGAAGAAAAGCAATTCACCTCCGTCTATCGAAACCTGGGTTCAAAGGTTTTGGATGAGAACGGCCGGGCGGAATTCGAGGCGGAAAGCCGCACGGCCTGGCGGCCGCCGGCGGCGCTTCAGATGGTGCAGCAGGCGACAGTGATGGAAGCCAGCGGGCGCGCGGTGACGGCCTACGGCACCTCGTGGCTCGATCCGTATCCCTTCTACATCGGCCTAAAGGCCGCGTGGGAAGGAGCGGTGCGCGCCGGCGAAACGCAGCGCGTGGCCGTGGTCGAAGTCATGCCCGACGGCGCGGCCGTGGCGGAAGGCAAACCGCTGGTGCTGACGCTGTCGCGGGTGACCTGGAATTCCGTCCTGCGGCGCAACAGCAACGGCCGCTACGAATGGAAATCCGAGCGGCAGGTGGTGGAAATCCGCCGCGACACCCTGGCGGCGGGCGGCGCGGCGCAGGACTGGGCCTTCGCGGTGGACACCGCCGGCGACTACACGCTGGCGGCGGCGGACCCGGCGTCCGGGGCCGCGACGCGGATTTCGTTCTTCGCTGGCTCGGCGGACCCGGAATGGCTGGCGTGGAGTCGGGAAAAGCCCGGCCGCGTGGAGCTGGCGTGGGACAAGGAAAAGTACCTGCCCGGCGAGATGGCGCGGCTGCAGGTGCGCGCGCCGTTTACGGGGCCGGCGCTGCTGACGGTCGAGACCGACCGCGTGCGCGAGGCGCGCGTCGTGACGCTCGAAAAGAACACCGCCGAATTCGAAGTACCGGTCGCGGAGAACTTCGCGCCCAACGCCTGGTGCGCCCTGACTCTGATCCGGCCCGCGCAGGCGGAGGCGGTCTGGAACGTGCACCGCGCCATCGGGGCCATCGCGCTGCCGGTGGACCGGCCCGGGAGCCGCCTGCAGGTGGACATCCGCGCGCCCGACGTGGTGCGGCCGCAGTCGAAATTCAGCACGGTGGTGACCGTGCGCGCTGCGCAGGGCCGGCCGGCCCAGGGTGCGGTGACGCTGATGGCGGTGGACGAGGCCATCTGCATGCTGACGGCCTTCGCGACGCCGGACCCCGGGGAAGTGTTCATGGCCCGGCGCGGGCTCGGGGTCGTGCCGTACGATTTGTACGCCGAGCTGATGCCGGTGACCGAGGACCAGCTGGAAAGCGTGCCGAAAGCCGGCGGCGACGGCGAGGACGGCCTGCGCCGGCGGCTGAATCCGATCCAGGCCAACCGCTTCAAGCCAGTGGCCCTGTGGCAGGCGGCGGTGTCGCTGGACACCAACGGCCAGGCGGCGGTGTGGCTGGACGTGCCGGAATTCAACGGGGAACTGCGGCTCATGGCGGTGGCCTACAACGGGGCGCAGACCGGCTCCACCTCGACGCCGGTGAAGGTCAAGCGCGACCTGGTCGTGCAGACTGCCCTGCCGCGCTTCCTGGCCATCGGCGACCGGTGCGCCGCGGCGGCGGTGTTGTACAACGAAAGCGGGGCGGCGCTCCAGGCGACGGTGCGCGCGACGTGCGGCGGGCCGTTGCGGGCGGAAACGGCGGAGCAGAAGATCGAGGTGCCCGCGGGCGGCTCGGCGAGCGTGACGCTGCCGCTGGTGGCCGGGCCGGGGCCGGGCAAGGCGCGCTGCACCCTCGAGGTCGAAGGCGGCGCCGAACCGTTCCGCGACACGATCGAGCTGGCGGTGCGGCCGGCGGCGGGCACGCGCGCGGTTTCCATCAGCCGCGTGGTGGCGCCGGGCGGGAGCGCCACGGTGGCCGCGCCGGTGGATTGGCTGCTCGAATCGGTGTCCACGGCGGGGGCGCTGTCGGCGCTGCCGTCGCTCCAGCTGGGCCGCGCGCTCGATTACGTGGTCCATTATCCCTACGGCTGCCTCGAACAGACCGTTTCAGGCGCCTTCCCGCTGCTCTATGCCGGGGAATGGGCGAGAAGGATGCTGCCCGGCCCGCGTGCGATCGGCCAAGTGGACGCCTGGGTGCCGGCGGCCATCCGCCGCGTGGTCTCCATGCAGCAGGAGAACGGCGGGTTCGCCCTGTGGCCGTTCGCGCGCGGGGTGGCGGAGGACGCCTCGCTCTACGCCGTGCATTTCCTAGCCGAAGCGCAGGCGGCGGGCTTCGACGTGCCGGCCGACCGGCTCGAGGCCGCGCTGGCCTGGATTCGCGCCGGGCTGGACCGGGCGATTCCGGCCGGGGCGGACGAGGACGAATGGCGCGAGGACATGCAGGCGCGCGCCTACATGTGCCACATCCTGGCGCGGGCGGGCCGGCCCGACGCCGGCTGGAATGCGCGGCTGCGCGAGCAGTCCGCCAAACTGAACTTCGCGGCGCGCGCCCATGCGGCCTCCGCGCTGCTGCTGGCGGGCGAACCGCGGCAGGCGGTGCCGCTGCTGGAATCCCTGCCGCTGCCGGCGGCCCGGCCGCGCACGCCGGGGCGCCTGCTGGACAGCGACGTGCGCGACGCGGCGCTGCTGCTGTCGGCGTGGCTCGACGTGGATCCGGAAAACGAGGCCGTGGCGCGGCTGGCCCAATACCTGCGCGACCGCCAGCAGGACGGACACTGGGGCAACACGCAAGACGATGCGTTCGCCCTGCTGGCCTTCGGCAAGCTGGCGCGGCATCTGCCCGCGGAGGAACAGTCCTTCTCCGGCGCCCTGGTCCTGCCGGGCGGCTCGGCCCGCGCGTTTGCGAACACGAACGACGTGACCTGGGCGTTCAATCCCGGCGAAATCCGCGAGTTCACGGTGAAAAACGACGGCCCCGGCAAGATGTACCTGTGGGCGCAGTGGGAAGGGGTGGCACCGACGCCGGAGCCGGAGAAATCCGACATCCTTTCCATCCGGCGCGAATTCCTCGATTTGGACGGCCAGGCCCTCGATCCCCGGGAAATGGAACAGGGAGAATTGATCATCGTGCGGCTGGCGGTGGACACGAAAGGCCGCCGGCTCGACCAGCTGGTGATCGAAGACCTGCTGCCGGCGGGGTGGGAAATCGAGAACCCGAACCTGGCCACCTCGCAGCAATTCCCATGGCTCAAGGTCAAGGAAGAGGCGGACCGCCACCGCGAAGCGCGCGACGACCGGATGCTGATCTTCACCGGGCCGGTGGAAGGGCGGACGAGCTTCCATTACGCGGCGCGGGCGGTGACGCCGGGCACGTTTGCGCTGCCGCCGGTGACAATCTCGGGCATGTACGAACCGGACATCCGCGGCGTGGCCGCCGGCGGGGAGGTCCGCGTGGTGCCGTGAAGCGGCGGGGTCCAGACTGGTTTTGCGGGTTTCGGGTAGGGCGAACCCTCCGGGTGAGCCGTGCAAATAGCCCGGCTCGGCGGGGACGCCTCGCTCTACCCATTCTCGGCATAGCTGTTTTGGCTGCCATGTTATACGCGGCGGTGCGGTGGGTGCCGTTTCCGGAGAACGAGCTGGCGCGGCTGCCCGCCGCGGTGGTCCTGACGGATCGCGCGGGCGAGCCCCTGCGCGTGAGACTGGCCGCGGGCGGGTTCGACTGCCGGCCCGGCTACCAGCCCGCGCCGGAACAGTGGATCGCCAAGGCCATCGTGGCGGCGGAGGACCGGCGGTTCTGGTCGCATCCGGGCGTGGACGGTCTCGCGCTGGTCCGCGCGGTGGCGCAGAACGCGTTTTCCGGCCGGCGGGTGTCCGGCGCCTCGACGATTTCGACGCAGGTGATCCGCCTGCTGGAGCCGCGGCGGCGGACGCTGCTGACCAAGGCCATCGAAGCCTTCCGCGCGCTGCAGATGGAACGGCGGCACACCAAACGCGAGATCCTGGCGCAATATCTCGACCGCGCGCCGTTCGGCAGCAACCTGATCGGGATTGAGGCAGCCGCGCGGCGCTACTTCGGCAAGGGCGCGGCGCAGTTGAGCCTGGCCGAGGCCGCGCTGCTGGCGGGCCTGCCGCAATCGCCGTCGCGGCTGCGGCCGGACCGGCATCCGGAACAGGCCCGGCAGCGCCAGGCCTACGTGCTGGAGCGGATGGAGGCCTGCGGCTTCATCACGGCGCAGGAGCGGGCGGAAGCCCTGGCCCAGCCGCTGGCGGCGCGGCCCGGAAAATATCCCTTCCGGGCCCCGCACTTCTGCGACCTGGCCGGCGTGCCCGCGCGCGCAGACCGGAACTCAACAGTCCGCACGACGCTCGATGCCGATTTGCAGCGCACGGCCGAAGACATTCTGCGGCGGCACCTCGAAGGCCGGGCGGCACAGGGCGGCGCGATGGTCCTGCTCGACGTGCAGACCGGCGCGGTCCGGGCGCTGGTGGGCTCGCCCGACTACTTTGCCGAACGCCGCGCCGGGCAGGTCAACGGCGCGGTCGCCCCGCGCGCCGCGGGCTCGACCCTCAAGCCCTTCGCCTACGCGCTCGCGCTCGACCGCGGGCTGATCACGCCCGGCATGGTGATACCCGACGTGCCCACGCGGTTCCGCGACCTCGATCCGCGCAACTTCGCGCACGACTACCGCGGCCTGGTCAGCGTGCGCAATGCCCTGGTGCTGTCGCTCAACCTGCCCGCCATCGAAGTCGAGCGGCGGGCGAGCCAGGAGCGCTTCTGGAGCACGCTGCGCACGCTCGGGCTGGGGACGATCGACCGGCCGGCGGAGCACTACGGCCTCGGGCTGGTGCTCGGCAACACGGAAGTCCGGCTGCTGGATCTGGCCAACGCCTACGCCTGCCTGGCGCGCGGCGGAAGCTGGCTGCCGGCGCGCCTGGTTGAGTCCGCCCGCGTGCCCGCGCCCAGGACGGTGTTCTCGCCCGAGGCCTGCTGGCTGGTCAGCGACATGCTTTCCGGCGAGGAGCGGGCGCTGGACACGACCGGCCACGCCGCCGACGTCCGCCTGCCGCCGATGGCCTGGAAGACCGGGACCTCGGCCGGGCTGCGCGACGCGTGGACCGTGGCCTGGAATCCGGACTATGTGATCGGCGTGTGGGTGGGCAATCCGGACGGCTCGGCCGCGGACGAACTGGTGGGCCGGGAGATCGCGACGCCGATCGCGTGGGACCTGTTCCGGCGGCTGTATCCGGACAACACCGGCCCGTGGTACGTGCGGCCGGCGAGCGTGGTGGAGCGCGCGGTGTGCGCCGTCAGCGGCTGCGCGCCGGGGGCGCACTGCGAACACATGGCGACGGACTGGGCCATTGCGCAGGTGTCGCGGCACGAGCCGTGCCCGGTGCACCGGAGCGGGCCGGAAGACACGTGGCCGGTGGCGGTCGCGTCCTTCCTGGCGCGGCGCGCGGCGCCCGCGGCGGACGAGCCGGCCGCGGCCCTGCGCATCCGGTCGCCCGCGCGCGGCAGCACCTACCGCCGGCTGTCCGGGCTGGAGGTCGACATGCAGCAACTCGCGCTGGACGCCGCCAGCGACCGCGCCGGCGAGACGCTCCACTGGTTCGTGGACGACAAGCCCGTGGGCCGCTCGCGCGCGGGCGCGCCGCTCTTCTGGCCGCTGGAACACGGGGAGCACCAGATCGTCTGCAGCACCGCGCGGGGCTTGTCCGACCGCGTCGCAATCGCCGTGGAATAGGATGGTTCA
This sequence comes from uncultured Verrucomicrobiota bacterium, assembly GCA_964393515.1. Classification (GTDB taxonomy): domain Bacteria; phylum Verrucomicrobiota; class Kiritimatiellia; order CAIQIC01; family Lenti-01; genus Lenti-01. The sequence goes on along the minus strand of CAYMTY010000022.1, from coordinate 27,977 downwards.
GGATTTATTGTAGCCGCGCTCGCTGAGCGCGGGGCTTTGATTCATGGAGGCCGGCCCCAGCGGGACCGGCTACCGTTAATCGAAATCGGCTCCCGGCCCCGGCCGCCGCGGCCCGCAAAGTTTTCCACACTGTGGAAAACTTTTTTCCATTGTGTGGAAAAACCCGGAAAAGTTTTTCCATTGCGTGGAAAAAACGGGCCATTTTTTCCATAGTGTGGAAAACTTTTTTCCACAGTGTGGAAAAACTACTTTTGGCGGGCGGCGGCGAGGAGTTCGGCGGCGTGGCGCAGGGCGACGGAAGTGGATTCGCGGCCGCCGAGCATGCGGGCGAGTTCCTCGACGCGGGCGGCGGCGTCCAGCGGTTCGACGGAGGTATGCGTGCGGCCGCCCTTGACCGCCTTGCGCACGGCGAACTGGTGCGCGCCGCGGGCGGCGACCGGGGGCAGGTGGGTGATGGCGACGACCTGCCGCCGGCGGGCGGCCTCGGCCAGTTTTTTTCCGACGGCGTGGGCGGTTTCGCCGCCGACGTTGGCGTCGATTTCGTCGAACACCAGCAGGGGGATCTTGTCCGCCTCGGCCAGGACGACCTTGATGCCGAGCATGACGCGCGAGATTTCGCCCGAGGAAGCGATGGCCCGCAAGGGGTGCATGGGCTCGCCGACGTTGGGCGCGAAGGCGAATTCGATCCGGTCGAGGCCGGAAGCCGTCGGCGCTTCGGCCGGGGCCAGCTGGATGGCGAAGGCGCCATGCTCGAACCCGAGGGCCTTGAGTTCGGCGGTGATGGCCGGCGCCAGCTTTTCGGCCGCCGCCGCGCGGCGCTTGCGCAGGGCCAGGCCGAGCGCCTGCAGGTCCTTTTCGACGGCGGCGATTTCCTTGGCCACGGCCGCTTTCTGCTCGTCGCGGCTGCGCAGATCCGTGAGCCGCGCCTGGGAAATTTCGAGGGTCGCGAGGATTTCGGCGACGGTGGCGCCGTACTTGCGCTTGAGCTTGTCGTAGGTGGCGAGCCGCTGGTCGAGCCATTCGAGGCGCGCGGGGTCGGCGTCGATGCCGGACAGTTCGCGCTGGATGGCGCCGGAGAGCGCGGCGAGGGCGTCGGTATGGGCGCGCAGTTCTCCGGGCCAGTCCTTGGCGGCGGGCATGAGGCGGGCAAGCTCTTCGAGCGCCTTGCGGGCGGGGGCGAGGATGGCCAAGGCGGCATTTTCGTCCTCGGTGGCGGCCTGCACGACCTGCTGGCCGAGTTCGAGGATGCGCTGGGCGTGGCCGGCGGTCTGCTGCTCGGCGCGGACCTTTTCCTCCTCGCCTTCGACCGGCGCGGCCTCTTCGATCTCCTTGACGCGGTGGGCGAGCAGGTCGATCTGGCCGGCGAGGTCGCCGACGTCGGCGGACAGTTCCTCGCGGCGGACGAGGAGCGCCTGCCAGCGCGCGAAGGCGGCGGCATAGGCGGTCTGCTCTTTTCCGGCGCGGGCGAAGGTGTCGAGGATGTCGAGCTGGGCGGCGGGCTGGAAGAGCGACTGGTGGTCGTGGGGCCCGTGGAGATCCACCAGCAGCGCGCCGAGGCGTTTGAGAAGGGGGAGGGTGACGGGAGTATCGTTGACGTAGGCCTGGCCGCCGCCGGCGGCCTTGACCACGCGGCGCAGGATGAGCTGGCCGTCCTCGCAGGGATCGAGGCCGGCCTCGGCCAGCGCGGCGTTGACGGGCTTGGGATCCTCCAGCCGGAAAGTGGCTTCGACGAGGCACTGCGCCTCGCCGGCGCGGATGGCCGAGGTGTCCGCCCGTTCCCCCAGAAGCAGATAAAGCGCGCCGATCAGGATGGATTTGCCGGCCCCGGTTTCGCCGGTGATGATGTTGAGTCCCGGCTCGAACGCCACGGCCGCTTCTTCGACGAGGGCGAGGTTTTTCACTCTCAACAGCGTCAGCATGGGGGCAGGATAGCGCAAAAGGCCGCCGGGGGAAAAGAGGTGTTTTATGGATCCAGGAGGATGAGCTTGCCTGACCGCGCACCGGGCAGGTAAACTGACGATGGGCAGACGAAAGGATAAAGGAGGGATGCCATGACGGCACGTAGTGGGTGGCGGTGGTTGTGGATCGGATTGATGGTCGCCGGCCTGGGTTGGGGCGCGGCGGGCTGCAGCGGGGACGACGACGAGGAGGATGCCGCCGGAACGGTCGTGACCAACGTGGTGAACGGGACCACGGTGGTGGTGACCAACAATCCGCCGGGAAACAACAACCCGCCGGCCAACAATCCGGCGGACGACAACCAGCTTCCGGCGGCGGATCCCGACCGGCTGACCGCCCCGGATCTGATTGCTCCCGGAGACGGCGCGCTGTACGAGATCGATGGTCCCTTGGCGGACGTGAACTTCCAGTGGACGGCCGTGCCGGGAGCAACAGGCTACAGGTGGGAAGCAAGTCGTGCGGGAATGACGGAGGGGGTCGATGTAGCTGGCACGTCAACAAGTCAGCAATTGCCATTAGGAGATTATACTTGGGCGGTTCAGGCCAAGAATGCGGAAGGCGAGGGGCCTTTTAGCGCCTCCTATTCCTTGACTATCCGGCCCAGGGGGGCTTCGGTCGGGCGCTGACGGGGGGGTAGGTCTTGGGGAATCCAGGCAGCCTATATAAGTGATCCTTTCAAGGAGACAAGGATAAGACTAGGTTGACGCGGGCCGGGTTGCCTGTCCTGCTGGCGGTGGGTCTGGGCTGGGGCGTGGCGGGCTGCGGGGATGACGACGAGGAGGAGGCCGGGGGGACCGTGGTGACCAACATCGTCAACGGCATCCCGGTGGTGGTGACCAACGCGCCGGCGGATGGGAACAATCCCGCCGGCGAAGTGCCGGGCGATGGAGCGAATACCGGGTTGGCGGCCCCGCAGCTGGTTGCGCCGGCCAACATGGCGCTGGTGGATTTGTTCAAGCAGGGGGGCACGACCCCGGTGGATTTCCGCTGGACGCCGGTGGCCGGGGCGGCCTCCTATGTTTTCGAGCTCAATGGCACCGTGGTGGCGTCCGCCATCACCCCGGATGCCACCCACCGCCGGGATCTGCCCATGGGGGAATACGAGTGGCGGGTCTGGGCCCGGAATGCCGCCGGGGCCGCCGGGCCGGCCAGCGGGAAAAACCGGTTCGGGGTGATGCCGGCGAATTTCCTCGCCGCGCCGGTGGTGCTGGAGCCGGACGACGGAACCGTGCGGGATCTGTTCAAGCAGGGTGGAGCCGTGACGGTCTATTTCGAGTGGATCTTTGTGCCCGGGGCGGATTATCACGTGGTGGAAATCAATGGCGCCCAGACCCAGGTGCGCATGGGCGAAAGCGTCCTGATCCGCGACCTGGGCGTCGGCGTCTATCGCTGGCGGGTCTGGGGCGTGGATCCCCAGGGCCGCAAAGGCCCGGCCATCGGTACCCGCATCCTGACCATGCGGCTGGCGGCTTTTAAACCCGATGCATTATTTTCGCGGGCATCGAGATGGATGAATCACATCCGGCCGGGCATGCGGGGCGCATCTGCGCTTGGGTTTGCCGTTCAAAACGGCGGCCTGGGTCAGGTTTTCCGGCCTGCGGAATTCCCAAAAGGTAGGGCGCGCTGGCTCAGCGCGCCGGGCTTTGGTTTGAATGGATCTCGATTCTGGTGGGAATGCGCCCCATCGCAGCAGCGCCGGCCCGGCGTGTCCGGCCGGGTTGGGCTTGCTTTCTGCGGAAGCGGTGGCTACCCTGACAGTGGGCAGAGCTTCAAAAGAGGAGGAATTCCATGCGCGCAGTGAAGGGGTTGTGCGTGATTTTGCTGGCACTGGGGTGCGCGGCGGGCCTGGCAGCCTGCAGCGACGATGATGATGACGGGGCTGCCGCGGACACCGCCGACGGGGGGGGGACCATCATTGTTGAGGGGGACGACGCGGACGATGCGTCGGCGACGCCGGTGGTGGATGACACCGCCGAGGGGGATGGGGAATCGGATGGCGACACCGCGGTCGCGCTGGTCGCGCCGGAGCTGGTTTCGCCAAGGAACGGCGAACGCCGCATTGCCGTAACCGAAGGAATACCGGTCAGCTTCGAATGGACGGCGGTGGCTGGCGCGGCCAGCTACATCCATGAAGTGGACGGCCGGCGCCGGACCGTGGGCGGCACCTCGATCACGGTCACGTTGGGTGTTGGGGTTTACCGCTGGCGGGTCAGCGCCCGGGATGCCACCGGGGCCGCCGGCCCGGCAAGCGGATTCTTCGTCCTGCGCATCATTTAGGCCGCCCGATCGTCATTTGACCGGCCGGATTGCGGAGATGTTGAAAAAGAAACAATAGGGAGAATAAAGGCCGATGAAAATGATCCAATGGCTGAAATGGTTCTGCATCGGCCTGCTGGCGTTGGTTTGTGCCGTGGGACTGACGGCCTGCAGCGATGATGATGACGATGACGGGGATGCGGTGGACACGGCCGGCGCGGGGGAGACCATCATCATCCAGGAGGATGACGGCGACGCGCCGGCGACGCCGGTGGTGGATGACGCCGCCGATGGGGACGCGGATGCGGACGGCGAGGCCGCCACCCTCACCGCGCCGCAGTTGGTTGCGCCGGTGAACGGTGCAGTCCGCAATATCAGTACTGACGCGGAATATATCCAGTTCGAATGGACGGCCGTGACCGGGGCGCGAAGCTATATCCTCGAAGTGAACGGCAACCGCCGGACCGTGGGCGGCACCTCCGCGACAATCTCGTTGGGTGCCGGGGTGTATCGCTGGCGGGTCAGCGCCCGGGATGCCGCCGGGGTCGCCGGACCGGCCAGCGGGTTTTTCACCTACCGCATCATTTCGGTCCCGATGCCCATTTGACCGGCCGGATTGCGGTGATGTTGAGAAAGAAACATAAAGAAGCAAAAGAGGACCCATGAAAATGATCCAATGGCTGAAATGGCTCTGCATCGGCCTGCTGGCGACAGGCTGCGCCGTGGCCCTGACGGCCTGCGACGACGACGATGACGACAACGGCGGCGGCACCACGACGATCGTCGTGACCAACGTGGTGGACGGCACCACGACGGTGGTAACCAATGCCCCGGCGCCGCAAGCGTTGGTGGCGCCGCAGCTGGTCACCCCGGAGGATGACCGGAGCTACAATGCGTTTGGCGGGGAGGAAATCGAGGTCGACTTCGAATGGACGGCGGTACCCGGGGCCGCGTCCTATGTTCTGGAAGTCAACGGCACCCAACAGGCGGTGGCGGACACAACCCACACCCTGTCTTTGGATGCCGACACCTACCAGTGGAGGGTGTGGGGGAAGGATGCAAACGGGGCCAGCGGCCCACCGAGTCAGCCGTTTACGGTGACAATCGTGGACGCGATCGGTCCCCCGGCTCCATGATGGGCGCGTAGCGCACACGCCTTGATCCAACCTTACGATTTCACCTTGGTGAATGATTCAGGACGGGGTGCTTGAAAAAGCCGCAACCGCCAAGAAAGGCCGGGACAAGGGCGTCCCGGCTCCATTCCGGTCGTTTTGGGGAAGCCCCGACGTCCTCGTCGGGGGTAAGGAGTAAGTACGGTTATGACCTTGCGCAAATTGCTCAGAACGTGGGGCAGGGTCAAATCCACTTCTTCCGGTGGATGAACCGATGTGCATAATCTGGGTTAGACATATTCAAGCGGGAGAATCCATGAAAAAATGCAGATGGCTGAAATGGCTGGGGATCGTTCTTTTGGCCGCCGGGTGCACAGGGCTGCTGGCGGCGTGCAGCGACGACGGCGACGAGGCGGATGCCGCGGACACCGCCGCTGCGGGCGAGACCATCATCATCCAGGACGACGGTGACGACGCGCCGGCGCCGCCCGTGGTGGATGACACCGCCGAGGAGGATGCGGAAACGGAGGGCGACACCAACGTCGCGCTGGTCGCGCCGCAGCTGGTTGCTCCGCGCAACAACCAGGTGTTTGATCCTCCCGACGGTAATTATGTGAATATCCGCTTTGAATGGACCGCGGTTCCCGGCGCGGCGGCCTATGTTTTTGAACTGTCTGGCCTCGGCCGGAGAATCGTTTCCGGAACGTCGACGGAGCAACGCTGCGGCAGTGGCACCCTTTATCGCTGGCGCGTTTGCGCCCGGGATGCCAACGGGGTCAACGGTCCGATCAGCGGCTTTTTCATGTTCCGGGTTACCGGATTCCAGCAATAATCCCCGCCGGAATTCAACCGCGCGCGCTCTTCCATGCCCGCCGGGGTCGGGCTAAGGCGGCCGGCAATCGGCTTGCGCCCAAGGGGTAGAATCGGACCGCGGATTTCCGCCGGTTTTGGCTTGTGGGCCGGCCGGCCAGGCCATAGCCTGAAGGTGGCCGAAGGCGCCTTCAAACGGGAGAAACCATGAAAAGCGGCAGTGGGTGGAAATGGCTGGGGATCGTTTTTCTGGCCGTCAGTTGCACGTGGATGCTGGCGGCGTGCAGCGGTGACGATGACGACGTAGCGGATGGCGGCGGCGTCACAGTTCCAACCGAAACCGGCGACGGGTCGGACGATGGTGCCGGCGATGGGGATGATGGCGGCGGCGACGATGTCGGGGCGCCCGCCGCCGACGAAGTGGCCCTGGCCGCCCCGCGCCTGGTCGCGCCGGCCAACGGCACGGAGTACCGCGTCGTGCTGGTGGCCAATGCGAAACACGCCGTCAATTTCCAATGGACCGCCGTGCCGGGAGCGGCGTCATACATGTTTCAAACCGGCGCGGGGTTGTCGGCGCGCACCCTGGACCCGGCGAAGGCGGTATACATCGGGGTTCATGGAACGGCATTGACGCAGAGCTTCGGCTACAGCGACTTCTCCTGGGCCGTCCAAGCAATCGATGCCAACGGGCATGGCGGCCCGATCAGCGAGCGGTTCAATCTCAGCATCAAACCGATCGCTGCCGTGCCGGCGCCTTGAAGGGGTTCCGGTGGGTTCCGGGGGGGGGGGGGGGGAAAGGATGCATGCAACCGAAAGGGCATCAGGGGGGCCTAGGCCCTTGGCGACAGAAGGATCCGGAGGCAAGGCGGGCCACGGCCGGCCCCAAAATTAACCAAAAATTCATTTGGCGCCCCGGCGGCATTTTTTTACCCTGTACATAGAGGGAAGCACACGTCCGGGAATCGCGAGGCGGCAGGAAGCGGTTGTACCGGCAGCCCGGCACCGCGTTTTTGGAAAAGATGAAATAAACGAAACCACAAGGAGGAGCAGATGAAATCGCTGAAATGGTGTGGATTCTGGGGAATGGCGCTGCTGGTGGCCGGCATGTTGGGAACCACAGGCTGTGATGACGATGACAACGGCGGCGGCGGCACCGTGGTCGTGGTGGTGACCAACGCGGACGGGGCCACCACCGAGATCGAACTGGTCGAGCCGGAGCAGGTTACTCCGACCGAGGACCAGAAGTTCGGGACGCTGCTCCTCTTCACCAGTGTCAACGTTGCGTTCGAATGGACCGCCGTTCCGGGGGCCGAGTCCTACCTGCTGTACGTCAATGATCTCACCTACTCGGTGGCGGGGACCTCGCAAACGGTTTCCCTGCCGATTGGCAACCATAAATGGCGGGTCCGGGCCGTTGCCGGCGGGGTGAATGGTCCTGTCAGTCCTTGGAGCAATTTCGAGGTGGAGTTGCAACCGCTGGTAATGCCTTGATCGGCAGGCATATCCTGCCACCTAACGGCCGGTGCGGGCGCGAGCCCGCTCCGGCCGTTTGTTTGCCGGCGCGCGGGAACCGCTATTGATTTCCCGGAGCGGGTTCCACGGAGATGGTTCTTGCCGGACAAACCCGCTCGAATGTTGCCCGCCCGCGCCCGCCGGGCGCCGCTGCAGTCATTTCAAATGCACCTTTGCCGATAGCGCTTTTTTTTGCCGGGCGGAACCCCGAGGATTTCCAAGGTTATGGACCGGAGGAGCGCGCGGATGGACGCCGGAATCCGAGAAAAAGCGGTTTGCAAGGCAGAAAGGAGGCTGGCGATGAAAACGATACCGGGATGGTTGCGATTTCTGCTGGCCGGCGTGCTGGCGCTGGGCCTGGTCGGGGCGGCCGGCTGCGAGGACGACGACGACCCCAAGGCGGCGGACGAGGCCGTCGCCCAGCCGGCCGGCGCCCCGGACGAAGGCACCGTGACCACCAACGTGGTAGCGACGACGAACGGCGATGGCACGATTTCGCTGATCACCAACTTGGTGTTTAACCCGAACCCGGTGGTCAACCTGACGCTCAAGCTGCCGGCGCCGAAGCTGGCGGGTTCGGCGGACGGGGTGTCCTGGGATCTGCAGCCTGGGGCGCAGGGGGCGACCGTGAAGTTCGAATGGGAGGCGGTGACGGGGGCGGACGGCTACCTGCTGGCGGTCCAGCGTCCCGGCCAGAGCAGCTACATGGAAACATCCGTTGCCGCCTCGCCGGCCTGGGCGCAGCATCCGCGGGGCACCAATTTCTGGAAGATGGCGGCCGTGGTGGGCAGCACACCGCAAACCTGGAGCGCAACCCGGTCGTTCATTTTCAAATAGGTCCGTCGGAGTCGGAAAAGGGTTCTTGCAAAGGACGGCAAGGACGCGAAGTTGGCGACCGGCTCGGGAGGACGCAGGCCGAGGGCGGGCGGGGGGCAAACGGCGGGAACAGCCCGGTCGTCTCGGCGAGACGACCCTACCCGAGAGCCGGGGCTACAATAAAAAGCGCCGCCCGGGGAACCGGGCGGCGCGGGATCCGACGGGGTGGAATTATTTCCGCTTGGCCTTGGCCTTCTTGGCGATCTTCCTGGCGACCTTCTTCACGGCCTTGACGGCTTTCTTGGCGGCCTTTTTTACGGCCTTCTTCGCCTTGGCAACCTTCTTGGTCGCCTTGGGGGCGGGGAGGGCGGCGACATCGAGGACGCGTTCCATCGGGTACTGCATGAGGTCGGCGAGGGTGCCCACCACATCCTGCATGCGGTTGGTGAGCATCATGGCGGCGATGACGTAGGGCTTGTAGCCGGCTTCCTTGTAGGTGGGGATGCGGTACTTTTCGAAGACGGAGGCGGAGACTTCGCCGGCCTTGCAGGAGACGTCGGTGATGTCCGCCGGCAGGCAGTGCATGTAGAGGGCTTCGCCGTTCTTCGTCAGCTTCATCTTGGCTTCGTCGCACTCCCAGTTCTTGAACTCGGCATTGTGCGCGAGGCATTGCTTCTCCAACTCCTTGAGGCCGTCCTTGTCATTCGCGCGCAGCAGGTCAGTGCGCTTCTGCATGACGTGGTAGGGGGCCCAGGACTTGGGATAGACGATGTCGGCGCCGGCGAAGGCTTCTTCCATCGAAGAAACCTGCTGGAAGGAGCCGCCGGTTTCCCGCGCCTGCCGGCCGGCGCGTTCGACGACGTCGGGGATGAGGTCGTAGCTCGGGGGATGGGCGAGGGTGACGTCCATGCCGAAGCGGGTCATCAGGCCGATGATGCCCTGCGGGACGGAGAGCGGCTTGCCGTAGGAGGGGCTGTAGGCCCAGGTCATGGCGATCTTCTTGCCGCGCAGGGCCTCGAGGGAGCCGAAGTGCTCCTTGAGCCAGCAGAGGTCGGCCATGGACTGGGTGGGATGGTCGATGTCGCACTGGAGGTTGACGATGCCGGGCCGCTGGGGCAGGACGCCCTGCCGGTAGCCGTCTTCGAGGGCCTCGGCGACTTCGAGCATGTAGGTGTGGCCGGCGCCGAGGTACATGTCGTCGCGGATGCCGATGATCTGGGTCAGAAACGAGATCATGTTGGCGGTTTCGCGGACGGTTTCGCCGTGGGCGATCTGGGACTTGCCCTCGTCGAGGTCCTGGACGGCAAGGCCGAGCAGGTTGCTGGCGGAGGCGAAGGAGAAGCGCGTGCGGGTGGAGTTGTCGCGGAAGTTGGAGATCGCGAGGCCGGTGTCGAAGACGCGCAGCGAAACATTCTGCTCGTAGAGTTTCTTGAGCAGTTCGGCGGTCTGGAGGATGAGCTTGAGTTCGGGGACGGTCTTGTCCCAAGTGAGGAGGAAGTCCTTGCCGTACAGGTTGGCATTCAGCTTCTGGATGGATTGGAGCAGGTCGATGGCGTTCATTTCTTGTCCTTCTTTCGTTCTGAAAACCGGAGGATGCTACCAAAGCGGGGCAAGGGCGCAACTCCGGAAAGCGAAAAACATCCGGCCTTTCTTCCCTGGGGCGCACCCGTTTCTTGGATTCACTTGAACCCCCTATAATTATCAACATCATAGTTAATTAACTATGCTGTTATCATCTTAATTATCAAGAACTAGATGCGGTTTCCATGAACTCGATTAATTTATACACATACTGTTAAATATCAGGTGGAAGTCACGGGGTTGTTGCGCGGCTCACAACCGTTCAAGGTCGGCGTTTTCCCGGAGTTGGATGAGGGCGGCGATTTTCGGGACGTACATGCGGGTTTCGGCGGGAAGCCGGGCGTGGATGTCGTCGAAGGTGCTTCCGCCGGTGGTGCGCAGGAGGGTGGAGACGCGGCCCTGGCCGCAGTTGTAGGCGGCGAAGGCCAGGGGCCAGTTGCCGAAGCGGCCGTGCAAGAGTTTGAGATACTGGGCGGCGGCCTGCGCATTCTTGAGGGCATCGAGGCGTTCGTCTTCGGGGCTCAGGCGCAGGCCGAACTGCTGGGCGGTGGCGGGCATGAACTGGTAGAGGCCGACGGCACCCGCCGGGCTGCGCGCGGCGGGGTTGAACGTGGATTCGGCCTCGGCCTGCCAGACGAGCGCGGGCGGGACGCCCTCCGCCTGGAAGACGCGCTTAAGGTCCGGCAGCAGGCCGGCGGCCCGCGCGGGGGGCGGGCGACCGGAGAGTTTGCGCAGCCAGACCTGCTTGCTTTCCACGTAACGGGTGCGGGCTTTGTCCACGACGGGATCGGGTTTGCGCGGCGGGGCGGGCTCCGGCGTCGGGGCGGGCTTGGCCGCCGGCTCCTTCGGATGGGGGATCAAGGTCGGCCGGGGCGCGGAGGGATGCGGGGGCAGGGGCTTGGGCAACGTAGTGGGGTGCGGCGGCAACGGTTTCTCCGGTGTTGTCGGATGGGGCGGCAAGGGCTTGGCAGGCACCGGTGCCGGCGGCGCGGGCGCCGGAATGGCCTTTTCGACCTCGGCAGCCATCTCGATGTAATCCAGGCGGGCCTCGAGCCAGTCGGCATAGGCCTGGGTTTCGGGATTGGCCCGCAGCATGGCCAGGGTTTGGCGGGCCTGCGGCTGGAGGGCCGCGAGGGCTTCCAAACTGTCGCCGGCGAGCGCGACCTGGACCGGGGCCATCCAGTCGCCCACCTCCTCCGGCGTGAGGAACCGGTATTCCGCCTTGAAGGAATCCGGCGCGAAGCGGTCGAGGATTTCCTGGCCCGCCTGGGAAATCTGCCCGGGATCGAATTCCCATTCTTCCAGGAAAGCCGGTGCCGGACCGGCCGGCGCGGCGGCCAGGCCGGCCAGCGCGAACCAGATGGACCGGGAGGCTTTCATCTCACCACGGGAGACGATAGCCGGGGCCGAGGGAAAAGGCATTCTCAATGTGGCGGACGACGGGCTTTTCCGCGCCGGGCGCGCCGACGACTTCGACGACGTCGAAGCGGATGCGGGCGGGCCGGGCTTTGGTGCGGTGCAGGTAGCGCAGGGCGGCCCGGCCGAGGGCGCGGCGCTTACCGCGGTCCACCGCGGACAGCGGCCGGCCGAGGTCTTCATTGCGGCGGGTCTTGACCTCGACGAACACCAGCGTCTCCGGCGCGGGCGAGCGGGCGACGAGGTCCAGTTCGCACCGCGATCCGAAGCGGACGTTCCGGCCGAGGATCCGGTAGCCCCGGCCGACGAGGAAATCGGCGGCGAGTTGTTCGCCCCATGCCCCGGCCTCTTGGTTTGCGGTGCGGGCCGGTTGGCGGCGGAACCGGGAGAAAAACCAGGACCAGGGCATGGTCACAGCTCCAGGGTCATTTGGGCGACGGGCGCGAAGGTCCGGCGATGGGCGGGGCAGGGGCCGTGGCGGCGCAGGGCGGCCAGATGCGCCGGCGTGCCGTAGCCCTTGTGGCGGTCGAAGCCGTACTCCGGGTGCCGGGCCGCCAGTTCGACCATGTAGCGGTCGCGGATCACCTTGGCCACGACGCTGGCGGCGGCGATGGACAAGCTGGCGGCATCGCCGCCAACGATGGCCTGGTGGGGGACGGGCAGGCCTTGGACCGGCAGGCCGTCCACCAGCGCCAAATCGGGGAGGGGATCAAGCTGTTCCACGGCGCGGGCCATGGCCAAGTGGGTGGCGCGCAGGATGTTCAAGGCGTCGATCTCCGCGACCGAAGCGAAAGCAACGCCGATCTGCGCCTGGGGGCAGGCCGCGAGGAGGGCGTGGAAATGTTCCCGGCGGGCGGGCGAGAGCTTCTTGGAATCGTCGAGGCCGGCGAGGGATCGGCCGGCCTCCGCGGCGAGGAAATCCTGTGCGAAAACAACGGCGGCAGCGACGACGGGGCCGGCGAGGGGACCGCGTCCGGCTTCGTCCACGCCGGCGACGCGCAAGGCTCCGGCGCTCCAGGCTTCCTGTTCGAAGCGGAGCACGGAGGGGGGGGCGGGCTATTCCTGCCCTTCCTTGATTTCCTTCAGGCGGCTCTGCTTGCTGGTGAGCTTGCGCATGTAGTAGAGCTTGGCCCGGCGGACAACGCCGCTGCGTTCGACTTCGACCTTGGTCACATAGGGGGAATGCAGGGGAAACACGCGTTCCACGCCCTCGCCGAAGGAGATGCGGCGGACGGTGAACGTCTCATTGGCGCCGCCGCCGTTACGGGCGATGACAGTGCCGGCATAAACCTGGATGCGTTCCTTGTCGCCTTCCTTGATCTTCACGTGGACGCGGACGGAATCGCCAATCTGGAATTGGAGGGCCTTTTCCTTCAGCTGGCTCTGTTCGACTTTTTCCAAAAGGGCAGTTTTCATGGGCGTACCTTCTTCCTCAACAAACGAGCGGGCATCATACGTGACTGCCGGGCGGCGTCAAGGGCGGAATCGGCGCACCGGCGGGCCGCCCTCCCCCGGGGGGGGCGGATCGGGATTAGGGATCGGGATTGTCTTCCCATCCAGCCGGGGCTAGGCGTATTCTAGGAACCGAATCAACTTCGGGAGAACTCGCGTGAGCGGAAAATTCAGTTTTTGGAACATGGCCTGCCAGCAGCTCGACCGCGTGGCCAAGCGGATGAACCTGGATCCCAGCATCCACGCCAAGGTGCGCCACTGCCAGCGGGCGCTGATCGTGTCTGTGCCGATCCGCATGGACGATGGCCGCGTGCAGGTGTTCGAGGGCTACCGGGTGCAGCACAACTCCGAGCGCGGGCCCACCAAAGGCGGCGTACGCTACCACCCCAGCGTGACCCTCGACGAGGTCAAGGCGCTGGCGATGCTGATGACCTGGAAGTGTGCGGTGATCGGCCTGCCCTATGGCGGGGCCAAAGGCGGCATCATCTGCGACCCGACCAACATGAGCCTCGGCGAGATCGAGCGCATGACCCGCCGCTACACCTCCGAAATCTCCATCATCATCGGCCCGGCCAAGGATATCCCGGCCCCGGACGTGAACACGAATCCGCAGACGATGGCCTGGATGATGGACACGTATTCGATGACGGTCGGCTATTCGGTGCCGGGGGTGGTGACCGGCAAACCCATCGAGATTGGCGGCAGCCAGGGCCGTGGCGAGGCGACCGGCCGCGGGGTGGCGACGGTGATGATGGCGGCGGCGGAGCGGATCGGCCTGCATCCCGCGCAAAGCACGGTGGCCATCCAGGGCTTCGGCAACGTGGGCAGCTCGGCCGCGAAATTCCTGTACGGGAAGGGGTTCAAGATCACCGGCGTCACGGACGTCGGCGGCGGCCTCTTCAATCCGCGCGGGCTGGACATCCCGGCCCTGCTGAACCACGTGAAAGCCAGTCCGCACAAGCAGATCAAGGGCTTTGCCGGCGGCGAATACGTGGAAGGGCACGCTCCCGCCAACGCGCGGGTGCTGGCGCTGCCGGTGGACATCCTGGCTCCCTGCGCGCTGGAAAACCAGATCACCGCGGACAATGCGGGCGCCGTGAAGGCGAAGATCATCGTGGAGGGCGCCAACGGCCCGACCAGCCCCGAGGCCGACGAGATCCTCGCGCAGAAGGGCGTGGTGGTGGTGCCGGACATCCTGGCGAACGCCGGCGGCGTGACGGTTTCCTATTTCGAGTGGGTGCAGGACCTGCAGGCGAACTTCTGGGACGAGGAGGACGTCAACCGCAGCCTCGACCGGCTGATGATGCGTAGCTACCAGGACGTGTCCGAGGTGGCCGCGCGCGAGAAGTGCGACCTGCGCATGGCCGCCCAGATCCTGGCCGTCAGCCGCGTGGCGAAAGCCGCCACCCTCCGCGGCATCTATCCGTAGCCTCTCCCGGGCGAGACGACGGCGGTGGTTTTCCACACCGTGGAAAATATTTTTCCATTGTGTGGAAAAATCCGGAAAAAGTTTTCCATGGTATGGAAAACTACGCCCCCGGGCGGGCGGGTTGTGCCTTGAAATCGGGCCGGGATGATGGTATCCCGTGCGACTTCCATGACGCCCCGCGCCTACAGGTTGAAGATCGCGGCCTGCGCCGGCCTCGGGCTGGCGGTGGTCGCCGCCGCGGCCGCGCTGGCCGCGGCGCTGTTCCCCCCGCCGGCGGACTGCGTGGTGCATGCCCGCAATCCCTACCGGTTTCGGGACTGGAAGCACTACGTGGACGGGATGTCCGGGCGGGGGGCCGCGGCCTGCGTCGCGCTGATCTCGGACTCGCAGGCCTATGCGGGGGAGGAGCGGAAATCGCGCCGGATCTACGCTGCCCGCCTCGAGGCGCTGCTCAACGAGCGGAAAACCGGCGGCTTCGCCCGCTGGGAAGTGCTGAACCTGTCCAGCGACGGGGTCACGACACTGGAATACCTGGCCCTGGCCGCGCGGCTGCGGGATGAACGCCCGACCTGGCTCATCTCGGTCTCCGGCTGCGCGGACTACCGCGGCGACAATTTCCGGTGCGGCTTCGGCTACGCCCGCAGTGACCTGCCGGGGCTGATGACGGAATGGCGGCTGGCCCGGCGCCTGCCATGGGCGTTCTGGCGGCGGCACGGGAAGGTGGAGGACACGCTGATGGCGTGGGTGGCGCACCGGTTCCCGCTGCTGCGCTTCCGCGATTATCTGTGGTCGTGGCTCGACACGCGCTTTCCGGGCGCGCAGCGGGCGTTCTACGCGCCGCGGACGACCTACCGTTTCTGGGAGCTGCCGGGCAAGCCGCGGACGGCGCCCGTGCCGCCGCCGCTGCCCGAAAAGGGTGGGGGGGCGATCGATTTGACCTATGATTGGCGCTCGACCATCCTGCTGCGCGAGTTCCTGGACCAGTTCGCGGCGGTGCCGGCGGACCACCGCCTGGTGGTGGCGGCGCCGCTGCGAACCGGCTTCGGCGATTCCCCCAAGGGCGCGTGGATCGACGCGTTCCGCGGCGACCTGCAGCGGCTGTCCGCCGCGCGCGGCCTGCCGTTCTGGGACTTGACGGAGGCGCTGCCGCCGGAGGACTTCATCACCAGCAGCCATCTGCAGGACGGCAACCACAAGCGGCTGGCGGAGCTGCTGGCGGACCGCATCGCGGCGGAGATGGAGAAGTAGGGGCATGCTCTTCGCGACCTACACCTTCGCGGTCTTCCTGGCGGTGGTCTACGCGCTCCACGCCGTCCTGCCGCTGCGCGGCCGGCAGCTCATGTTGCTGGTGGCCAGCTACGTGTTCTACTGCTGGGAGACGCCCGTCTACGGCATCCTGGTCTTCGCCTCCACCTTGCTCGACTATCTTGTCGGCCTGGGCCTGGAGCGCACGGAGAACCCGAAGGGGCGCCGCGCCATCCTGCTCTGCAGCGTGCTGGGCAACCTCGGCCTGCTGGGATTCTTCAAGTACGGGGACTTCCTCGGCGCGAACCTCGTCGGCCTCGGCCACCTGCTGGGCTTTGCCGGTCATTGGGAGCCGCTGGGCTTCATCCTGCCGGTGGGCATTTCGTTCTACACGTTCCAGACGATGAGCTATTCGATCGACGTGTACCGCCGGCAGCTGCCGGCCGAACGCAACCTGGGGGTTTTCGCGCTCTACGTCTGCTACTTCCCGCAGCTGGTGGCGGGCCCCATCGAGCGCGCGCCGCACCTGCTGCCGCAGCTGAAAATGCTGCACCCCCTCCGGCTGGAGGATTTCGTGGCCGGCGCCAAGCGCATCCTGACGGGCCTGTTCCTCAAGCTGGTGGTGGCCGACCGCCTTGGGATCCTCGTCGATACGGTCTTCGCGGCCCCCGGCCGCCATTCGGCCCTGGCGACGTGGCTGGCGCTGATCGCGTTCGCCGGGCAGATCTACTTCGACTTTGCCAGCTACGCGGGCATCGCCATCGGCGCAGCCCGGATGTTCGGCGTGCGGCTGCGCGAGAACTTCCATCGTCCGCTGGTGTCGGTGTCCATCGCCGACTTCTGGAACCGCTGGCACATGACGCTGACGCGCTGGTTCCACGACTACGTCTTTCTGCCGCTGGGCGGGTTCCGCAAGGGCGGGCCGCGCGCGGCGGCGAACGCGGCCATCGTGCTGGTGCTGTGCGGTTTCTGGCACGGCGCGCGCTGGAACTTCGTGCTGTGGGGCGCCTACCACGCGGTGCTGCTGACCGTCTACTACGCCTGGAAATTCCGCCAGAAACGGCGGGGCCGCCGGGCGCGCCCGCCCAAGGGCGGATTCACGTGGCTCATGGGCGTTTCGGTGGCGGCGACTTTCCTGTGCAACGTCGTGGGGCTGGTGTTTTTCCGCAGCCCGGACCTGGCGACCATCGGCCGGATCCTGCGGGCCTGCGTGGGAGTCCCCGCCGGCCCGGTGGTGCCCATGGACTGGACTCTCGGCGGCTTCGGCGTGATCATGGCCGTCTGGCTGGCCATCGAATGCGCGCAGGAATACGGCGGATTGAACGAGAAGTGGGCGCGGCTGCCGTGGCCGGTCCGCGCCGCCGCCTGGGGGGGGCTGGTGGTCCTGACCTATCTCGGCGCGGTCAACCAGCAGGCCCCCTACATCTACTTCCAGTTCTAGGTTGATTCCGGGGGCCTTTTTTGAGTGAATGCCCGGCCGTGTGCGCGGCGGGGGACCTCCCGCCCGCGGCAGGAGATTTTGTGTACCTCAAAGCGCTGGAAATGATCGGTTTCAAGAGCTTCGCCGAGCGGACGAAGCTCCAGTTCGAGCCCGGAATGATGGCGGTCGTGGGCCCGAACGGCTGCGGCAAGAGCAACGTGTCGGACGCGATCCGCTGGGTGCTGGGGGAACAGAGCCCCAAGGCCCTGCGCGGCGGCACCATGACCGATGTCATTTTCAACGGCACCGACCAGGCCAAGCCGCTGGCCATGGCCGAGGTCAGCCTGACACTCTCCGACTGCGAAGCCGTTCTGGGCATGGAGTACAACGAAGTCACGGTGACCCGCCGCGTCTTCCGCTCCGGCGAGGGCCAGTATTTCATCAACAAAACTCCGTGCCGCCTGAAGGACATCCAGCGCCTCTTCATGGACACGGGCATCGCCACGGACTCCTACAGCCTGATGGAGCAGGGGCGCATCGACCAGATTCTCAGTTCGCGCCCCGACGACCGCCGCGAGGTGTTCGAGGAGGCCAGCGGCATCAGCAAGTACAAGGCCGACAAGAAGGAGGCCCTGCGCAAGCTGGAGCACACCGAGGCCAACCTGCTGCGCCTGGGCGACATCCTCAAGGAGGTCAAGCGCCAGATCATTTCGCTGCAGCGGCAGGTCGGCAAGGCCAAGCGCTACAAGGCCCTGCAGGACCAGCTGCGCGGCTGCGACCTCTGGCTGGGCCGCGGGCGCCTCGCCGAGCTGGATGAATCCCTGGCCGCGCTCGAGATCGAGCTGAAGGACTACGCCGCGCGCGAGGAGCAGCTGCGCCAGGACGTGGAGGCGGCTGAGGCCGGCGCGACCCGCCTGCGCCAGAACATGGCCGAGGCCGAAGGCCGCATCGCCGCCGCCATGGATGCCGCCGCCGAGGCCGCCGGGGCCCTCGCCCGCGCCCGCGAACTCATCGCCGTCAACCGCGAGCGCGCCCAGGAGCTCGAATCCCTCTCGCAGCGCGACACCCGCGAAACCGAGGCCGCCCGGACCGCCCTCCGGGCCCACCAGGACGAACTGGACGTCCTGAAGAAGGATCTGATCGCCGCCGCGGACGCCCACGAGTCCGCGCGCACCGAGCTCGAGCGCAAGCAGGCCGCCCTGGCCGCCCACGACCAGGAAACCGCGGCCGTGCGCAAGGAACTGCAGGACCTCCGCACCGAGGCGCTGGAGCTCGAATCGCGCCTGGCGCGGCTGCAGAACGAGTGGAACGAAATTGAAGCCCGCGAACGCACCGACCTGATCCGCCGCGAGCGCTTCGCCGCCGAGAAGGCCGAGGCCGAACGGGCGGTTGAATCCTATGTCGAGCGCCTGACGCTGATGGGCGCCCAGCGCGACGGCAAGCAGGCCGCCGCCGACGAGGCGCAGCAGCAGGCCGATTCCCTGCGCCAGTCGCAGGCCGGCCGCGCCGCCGAACGGGCCGGGCTGCAGCAGGGCCTGGCCGCGCTGGCCGCTGAGGCCGCCGCCCGCGAGGCGCAGGTCGCCCTTTTGGCCCGCGACCGGGCCGAGGCCCGCGGCTACTCCCCCGGCGCGCAGAAGCTGCTGGAAAAAACCCCCGTGCCCGGCGTGGAGCCCCGGGACATCCTCGGCCCGCTCGCCGAAAAGGTGCGCGCCGACAAGCCCTGGCAACTCGCCTTGGAAGCCGTGCTGCGCGCCTGGCTGGATGCCGTCCTGGTGCAGGACGCCGCCGCCGCGCGCGAAATCGCCGTTCAGTTGCAGGCCGCCAAGGGCGGCACGGTGCGCCTGCTGTCCGTGGCTGGTCAGGAGGCGGACGCCTCCACGCCGGGCCCCGGCAAGCCGCTGCTCGACCATGTCCAGGCCCCGCCTGAACTCGCGCCGCTGCTGCGGCGCCTGCTGGGCGGCGTCCGCGTCGTGGCCTCCGGCGCCGACCTGCCGAAAACAATCCCGCCGGGCCTGACGGTGGCGACGCAGGACGGCCTCGTCGCCCGCGGCGACGGCAGCGTCGAATTCTGGGCCCCCGGCGAGAACGAAGGCAATCCGCTCGCCCGCGAACACCAGCGCGCCGAATGGCAGGAGCAACTGGAAGGCCTGCGCCGGGAGATCGAGCAGAAGCGCGCTCGGTTTGCCGCGCTCGAGCAGGACGAGACCGCGGCGGGCGCCGCCCTGGAGGCCGCGCTCGCCGCCCTGGCCGAGCAGCGCCACGAAATGGACCTGGCCACCGGCGAGATCCGCATGGTCGAGCGCGAGGCCCAGCAGGCGCGCGAGCGCGCCGAAACCATCGGTTGGGAGCTGCAGGCGCTGGTCGAGAAGACCGGGGCCGGCACCCAGCGGCGCACCGAAATGGCCGGGGAGATGGAAGCCATCCGCACCCGCCAGGCCGAGGTGCGCGCGGCGACTGCTGCCGGCACCGAGAAGCTGCGCCAGCTCGAGGACGCCCGCAACACCCGCCTGGAGGAGGCCACCGACTGCCGCGTGGCCCTTTCCGGCTACAAGCAGCAGCTCGACGGGCTGCACGCCCGCGGCGAGCCGCTCGAGGCGCGCCTGCGCGAGCTGGACACCCTCATCCGCGATCGCGCCGCCGGCATCGATTCCTATCGCGAGCGCATCGGCGCCCTGGAGAAAGCCACGGCCGAGGCCGAGGGGAGCATCGGCCCTCTCGAGGAGGAGGGGGCGCGCCGCCAGGCCGAGCTGCAGGAGGCCCGGGCCCGGCGCGAGGCCCGCACCGCCGAGCTGGCGCAGAGCGACGCCACCCTGCACGCCAGCCGCGCCGAGCTCGACGCCGTCCGCGAGCAGCGCAACGGCGTGGACATCCAGCTTGCCCGCCAGCGCCTGCACCGCCAGAACCTCGTCGAGCGCATGGGTGCCGAATACGGCCTGCAGCCCACCGATGTCCTCCAGGCCGCCGAGCCGGAGTGGGAGGAGGGCGGGGCCCCCGCCGACCGCGAGGCGCTCGAAACCCTCGTGGCCGAGCTGCGCACCAAGCTCCAGAGCATGGGGCCGGTCAACCTCGTCGCCATCGAGGAGCACCAGGAGCTCGAGGAGCGTTTCGCCTTCCTGAACCAGCAGAACGATGACCTCGTCAACGCCAAGCAGCAGCTGCACGACCTGATCCGCAAGATCAACGACACCACCACGGCCCTGTTCACCGAGACCTTCAACCAGGTCAACACCAACTTCCAGGAGCTGTTCAAGCAGCTCTTCGGCGGGGGCAACGGCAAGCTCGTGCTGGTGGACGAAGAGAACGTGCTCGAGTCCGGCATCGAGATCATCGCCCGCCCCCCCGGCAAGAAGCTCCAGACCGTTTCGCTGCTCTCGGGCGGCGAGCGCACCTTGACCGCCGTGGCGCTGCTCTTCGCCCTGTTCAAGGTCAAGCCCAGCGCGTTCTGCCTGACGGACGAGCTCGACGCCGCGCTCGACGACAGCAACATCGCCCGCTACCTTGAGATGCTCAAGGGCTTCCTGCGCAGCACGCAGTTCATTGTCATCACCCACAACCGGCAGACCATCTCCGCCGCCGACGCGCTCTACGGCGTCACGATGGAAAAGCAGGGCATTTCCAAGATCGTTTCCGTCAAGTTCCGCGGCGAAGCCGCGCCCCCGTCCAACCCGGCCTGAGCCGGAGGAACTCACGACAGGGGGGGGCGGCCGGAAAAACCGGCAGGCAGGAGCCCGCACCACAGAGAGCACAGAGGGGCACAGAGAAAGCATTGAAACCAGAGAAAGACTGGCCGGGGAAAAGGCAAGGGGCTTGCCTTTTCCTCCGGCCAACTTGGTTTCCCTCATGGCTCGAACTCTGTGAACTCTGTGTTCTCTGTGGTGAGACGGCTTTGTCCTCTGTCTGATAGCGTTTCCATTGGGCATGTAGCCAGTTACACCGGGAACAATAGCCCGGCTCGGCAGGGATGCCGCGACCTACCAAAAGCCATATTCACAGGCCTTGGGTAGGGCGAACCCTCCGGGTGAGCCGTGCCTTTCTGGCCTTCGATCATGGCTACGACAAATCTGAAAATGCTCTATTACCAGGGAGGCGGGGCTTCCCAGGCCGCCGGCGACAGGCTATCCTTCCCAGCATCGTGAGGGATGCCATGCGAATCCGGTGTGTCGTGCTGTGCGTATGCCTGGGGTGGCCGCTGGCCACCTGGGGGGCGGACCTGAAGGCCGCCGGCGACGTGACCAACATCACCGAGTATCTGGAGAAGAAATTCCAAGTCCAGGCCCCGCCCGGTTCCAACGACCTGGCCGCGGCGGACGGCCGGATTTTCTGCAACGCCCAGGTGTGGAAGGTCGAGCCGGACGGCCTGACCCTGCGCCATGCCGAGGGGCTGGACAAGGTGGAGTTTCCGCTGCTGCCCGAGGCCTGCCGGCAGCAATACGGCTACGATCCGGAAGCGGCGGCAACCTATCAGCGATCGATCGCGGCGGCGGTCGCGGCGGCGGAACGGAGCCAGCGGATTCTCCGCGAGCAGATCAGGCCCTCCCCGCCCTGAAAACCGGCCGAGCAGATCCAGGCGTCCCTGAACGGGGAGAGAAAAAACGTCCGCACCGGGTCTGCCGGTGCGGACGTTGCATCAGGCCGGAATGGATTATAGCGTCAGGCCGAGGCCGGCGATGAGGCTGACATCGTTGTATTCCGCGCCGGCGGCGGGGGTGCTGTCGTATTTATCCTGCACCACCACGCGCAGGCTCAAGGTCTCGTTCATCGCGGCTTCGACCCCGAGTTCGAAGGTCAGCAGGTAGTTGTCGAAATCCTCGGCCTCCGGAGTGTATTCCAGCGCCTGCACCAGCTTGGCGGTTTGGGTCGCCTGGCAGGAATAGCGCTCCGCGAAGCGCAGCGCCAGATAGTCGTCGCTGACTCCGCCGACTTCTTCCCACACATAGGAGGGGCCGGCTTCCAGGGAGAGTTCGCGCTTGTCGTTTTTCACCAGGTAAATGCCCAGGCCGGGGCCCAGCAGCGCGCGGTAATCGACTTCCGCGATGTCGTCATAGAGCGCGGAACCGTCGAGCAGGGCGAACGTGCGCGGGCTCAGGGTCTTCCGGACGTTGGCGAAGACCTTGGCGTTGTCCACGGTCTTTTCGTTTTCATCGGCCGTGGTGGTGGTGCCGTCCGCGGCTGTGGTGGTGGTCGTCGCGGTGCTTTCGCCGTAGTTGCCTTCCACGCCGGCCCGCAGGGAGCCCAGGCCCTTCTTTTCGCCTTCGGTCAGCAGGCTGGCGTTGGCCGCCAGCGTTTCGCTGTTGCCGTCCGTCAGGGTCAGGCCCGCGTTCAGGGCGGTGGTGAAGCCGTCCTTTTTCGCCGCGGCGTCCGCCGCTTTCTTCTCCGCCGCCGGCGCGGAAACCGCCAGGCCCGCCGCCGCCAGCATCATCAGGAACTTTTTCATGGGGATCTCCTTTCGTTGTTGCGTTGCCGGCCTACTTTGCCGCTTCCTGCTTCCGGCGCAGGCTGTTGATGGCCTTCACCACCATGAACACGGCCAGTGCCACGATCAGGAAATCCACCACGTTCTGCACGAACATCCCGTAGTTCAATTTCACGGCCGCGACTTCGGCGCCGGCCGCATCCACCGTCGCCGCCTTCAGCGTCAGCGCCAGGTCCTTGAAATCCACCTGGCCCAGCAGCATGCCCAGCGGCGGCATGATCACGTCGTTCACCAGCGAGGTCACGATCTTGCCGAACGCGCCGCCGATGATGATGCCCACCGCCATGTCCACCATGTTGCCCTTGACGGCAAACTCCTGGAATTCCTTCACAATGCTCATGAGTATCTCCTTTTGTTAGGTTTATGTTCCGCGCCTATGAACGATATTTTCGAAAGTTTGTCAATAGACTAGAGGGCCATCCAGGCCGAACGGCGCACGAAAAGGGACCAGGGCGGAGAATCCGGTTTGGGCGGGCGGTTTGGGATCAAAGGGCGGCCGGGCGCGGTGCCGGCGGAGGCGAGTGCCCGAAGCCGGTTTCGACGGGGAAAGGATTGCGCGGGACGAGGGGGGCTGGTAGGTTTTTCAAATATAGCTCTCCGGCCGCCGGCCGGGAAAAGCGAGAGGGTGTGGATGAAGGCTAAAACGGTTTTGCGGGCGGGGGTGGCGGCGTTTTTTCTGGCGGGGGTGGCGGCGGCCCAGGCCGCCCTGGGGAATTGCTGGCACTATCCCTACAATGTCGAGCCGGGGGCGGTGACGATGCGCAACCCGACCAATCCCGTGGGAACCAGCGCCACCTACGTCTACGTGGGCAACTACCAGCCGGCGGCGGACATGACCGGCGGCTGGGTGTTCTACAAGAAATCAACGGCGGGCGCCTGGTCCTCGAACAGCCTGTCGTTCGACACAGAGGTGGGCAACAACAAGTATTGGAAGGCGGCAATTCCCTCGAACACGGTGGACGCGGGCGAGACGCTGCAGTACTACGTGCAGGTGAACTACGGGAACGGCGGGGCGGACACGACCTTCCTCGGGGCGACGAACCTGACCGGCCAGGTGCAGTACGCGCAGGCGACGAACGCCGCGGCGCATCCGTACGAAGCGGCCCGGACGGCGGTTCCGGGCAACTGCTGGCACTACCCGACGAACGCGGAGCCGGCCGGGGCGACCATGCGCAACCCGACCAACCCGGCCCCCCACAGCGCCACCTATGTCTACGTGGGCAACTACCAGCCCGCGGCGGACATGACCGGCGGCTGGGTGGTCTACAAGAAATCGACGGCGGGCACGTGGTCCTCGAACAGCCTTGCGCATGATTCGGACGCGGGCAACAACAGCTACTGGAAAGCGGCGATCCCGTCGAACGCAGTGGCCCTGGGCGAGACGCTGCAATACTACCTGCAGGTGGATTACGCCAACGGCGGGGCGGACACGACGTTCCTGGGGACGACGAACCAGACCGGCCAGGTGAAGTACGCGCAGGCGACGAACGCGGCGGCGCACCCGTTCGCAGCGGTCAGCACGGCCAGCCTGGGCAATTGCTGGCACATCCCGACGAACGCGGAGCCGGCGGGCGCCTTCATGCGCAATCCGCGGCACCCCTATGCCTCGAACACGGTGACCTTCTACAGCGGCAACCAGTTCCAGGGCTCCGGCAACGCGGCCAACCAGAGCGGCGGCTGGCTGATCTACCGCCTGCAGGACGGCGGAGCGTGGAGCAGCAACGCGCTGGCCTACGATTCCCAGGTGGAAAACAACAAGTACTGGAAGTCCACGATCGCGGCGGGGACCTTCGCCAAGACGCAAACCGTGGAATACGTGCTGGCGGTCGCCTACACCGACCGGGACCCGACCTTCCTGGGGGCGACCGAGGAGGGCACGATCAGCCAGCCGTTCGCAACGCTGGCGGAAGCCCAGGCCCAGCCGCTGGCGTTCACCTACGGCGACGAGCCGGGGCTGGAGCCGGGCTTCATCTGGCATGGCAGCAACGTGGTCAAGGTGGCGGCCAACACGATCGAAATCTGGGCCAAGGTCGGCTACGAAGCCACGAACGGCTACCGCTGGGCGGACCACGCCGAAGTGCGCTACCGCATCACCACCAACGGCGCGAGCCGGCGGGTCGCGCCGAAGGTCGGCGCCGGAGACCTTGTCCTGACCAACGCGATGGCGCTCAGCCACACGGAGGACGATTCGAGCGAGAACGGCAACGTGATGTGGTGGGTGGCGACCATCCAGGACGCCGCGCTGACGAACCTGGATGCGCTGGTGCAATACCAGGTGGCGGCGTGGAATTCCGCGGCCAACGGCGGCAACGGCGTGGTGCGCAAGGCCGAATACCAGACCGACGGCGCGGCGGACGATATCTTCGAATACCGCATGTACACGGGCGGGTCGGGCGAACTGACGGTCAACGGCCAGAACGCGGACTACACCACGACGAAGTTCTTCATCGACGAGGCGGCGAGCAACACGGCGGCGATCACCGTGGTCTACTCGCCGCCGGCGGGCGCCACGAGCGTCGAGGTGTTCTCCAACGTCGGCCGGCGCGACATGGTGACCAACGATTGGAATGCCGACGGCATCGAGGACGGCATCCGACCGCCGGACGGCAATCTGATCACGACGAACGACACGACGGCGTACTTCGCGGCGTTCCCGATGACCTGGAACGGCTCGGCCTACACCTGGACGACCAACGCCGGGAAGTGCGGCGCGTACCGCCTGACGGCGCGCTACCACGCCGCCGGCCAGACGGGCACGAACTGGACGTGGTACTCCTCCGAGGGCCGCCGCGACCACGCCATCGTGATTTCCCCGCAGAAGGTCCTGCAGCAGACAATGTACGAGCTCAATGCGCTGACGGTGAAGGCCAGCAACAACACCGAGAACGGGCGGAGCACGTTCGACGATTTGATCGATCCGCAGCACCCGGCCAACATCAACACGTTCAACGAATTCAGCCTCGAATACCTCAACAAGATCCAGGCCAACTGCCTGTGGTTCCAGCCGATCCATCCGAACGGCACCGACCGCATGGAGGCCTACACTCCCGGCAGCCCGTATGCCACCCGCGATTACTTCGCGGTGGGCGCCTATTTCGGGCGGGCGGGCTCGGAAGCGGCAGCGCTGGCCGAATTCACTAACTTCGTGGCGCATTGCGACCGGGGGACGAATCGGCTGGGCAGCACGAACCACATCGGCACGATCAACGTGATGCTCGACGGCGTTTTCAACCATACGTCGTGGGATGCCGAATTCGGCCAGATGGGCGTGGACCTGGGCTTCTGTTTGAACCAGGACGTGAAGATCGGCACCGTCAAGCCGGGGTGGTTCGCGTACTGGCAGGACTACGGCGCGCCGGCGACCTACTACCACTCGGCGTGGAGCAACGACATCGCCACCGCGCCCGACCGCGGCGACTTCGGCAAGTGGGCGGACGTGGCCGAGCTCTATTACGGCAAGTACTCGTGCCTGGTGCGGCACAATCCCGACAACAACGGCGACTACCTCAACGAGCAGGATGTCTACGACTTCGCCGGAATGAGCCAGGACACGATCGACCTCTGGCGGTACATCGGCCGGTACCCGCAATACTGGCTGCAGCAGACCGGCCACGGCCTGACGAACCGGCCGGGGGAGGTGGACGCCCGCGGCATCGCCTACGACGACTACGGCATCGACGGCCTGCGCTGCGACTTCGGCCAGGGCCTGCCGCCGCAGCTGTGGGAGTACATCATCAACCGCACGCGGGCGAAGAAATGGAACTTCATGTTCATGGCGGAGACGCTCGACGGCGGCGTGCCGGGCTACCGCTCGAACCGGCACTTCGACATCCTCAACGAAAACATGGTCTTCCAGTTCACGCAGGCGCACGTGAGCGATCCGGCCAGCCTGCGCACGCAGCTGGAGAACCGGCGCACCGCCTACAACGGCGGGGCGATCCTGCTGAACCTGACCGGGCATGATGAAGTGATGCCCTGGAGCGATGGCTGGGTCACCGCCTCGCGTTATGCCATGGTGTCGGCGGTGGCGGGCGTGCCGATGGTGTTCTACGGCCAGGAGCAGGGCATCGGGCCGTACGCGGGCGCGGCGGACCAGTGGACGGGCTTCACGGACTTCGAGCTGAACTTCGGCAAGCACATCCCGCACTTCAAGAAGTGGAACAAACTGCGCGTGTGGGACGAGCCGCCGCTGCCCACCAGCCGCGAAATGGCGCAATGGCACGGCCGGGTGAACTGGGCGCGGCTGAACAGCCCGGCGCTCCAGAGTTCCAACCAGTATTTCCTCAGCCGCACGGCCGGCGGGGACAACGCCAAGATCTTCGCGGTGGCCAAGTACGAGGCGGCCGGCGCGGTGGCGGCCGGCAAAGACGCGGTCCTGGCGTTTGCCCTGTTCGTAAACGACGGCCCGACCGGGCACTCCGGCGCGAGCGACACCTACGATCTGACAGGCTGCTGGAGCCAGCTGGGGCTGAGCAACAGCGCGTCGGCCTACTACAACGTCCGCAACCTGGCCGCGAGCGACGCCAACGCCACGCTGTGGGCGACGCCCAAGAGCGGCGCGGAGCTCTATGCCAACGGCATCTACGTCGCCTTCGACTCCGACGACACGGGGAAAATCTACGACGACGGGCACATCGTGCAGTATCTAAAAATCGAACCGGCCGAATCGCCGGTCGCGACGGTGTACCTGGGCGGCCTGGCGCAGACCTACAACGGCGCGGCGCGGACCGTCACGGCGACGACCATGCCGGCCGGCCTGACCGTGACGCTGAGCTATGCGGGCCACGCCTGGGCACCGACCAACGCGGGCACCTACGCCGTGACCGGCACGGTCGTCGACGCCGAGTACGAGGGCTCCACGAACGGCACGCTGGTGGTGGCCAAGGCGGGGCTGACGGCGACGGCCGACGCGCAGCGCAAGGCCTACGGCGCGGCGAACCCGCCGCTGACCTTCCAGTACGCTGGCTTCGTGAACGGCGAGGGCGCCGGCGTGCTGGACACCGAACCGACCGCGACGACCACGGTGAATGCGGCGACGGCCCCGGGGGTTTATGCCGGCGCCATCACGCTCTCGGGCGGGGCGGCGGACAACTATGCCTTCAGCTACGCGGCTGGCGACTTCACGGTGACGGAGGCGCTCGCCGGCGGCGCGGTGGACGACAGCGATGTGGTGCTGGCCTTCGGGCCGCTGGTGAGCGGCAGCAACTATGTGCTGCAATACCGCGCCAGCCTGACGACCGGCACCTGGGTGACGGTCGACTCCCGGGAGGGCGCGGGCGAGGCCAGCGCGGAGCTGACGCATGCCGGCGGAACGACGAACGTCGGCTATTACCGCATCCTGGGCGTCGCCGGCCCGGCGGCCGAGAAGTGGGGCTATGCCCGGGTGGCCAAGCCGGGCAATTCGAAACTGAACGTGGTGGGCATCCCGTTCGGGTCGTCGGACCAGACGCTGAACAGCCTGATGGACCCGCTGCAGTTCAGCGGGCACTACAACAA
>CAYMTY010000021.1:0-40367 GCA_964393515.1 uncultured Verrucomicrobiota bacterium | reverse complement strand
CGAACTCGCCTCCCTTTGGGCCGCCTGAATGTACCTAATCGCAGATGCGCCCGCGGGCCGGCGGCCGGCCAACAAGGGATTGCCTTCCCCCCCTGGTTGGAGTAGAAGAGAAGGGTTATGAACCAGGAATTTGCCGGCTATTCCATCACCCGCTCGATCACGGGCGGAGGCATGACGAAATTGTACGTGGCCATCGACACCCAGCAGATGCGCTACGTCATCCGCGTGCTCGACCCCGTGGTGGCCCGCGAACGCAAAAGCCGCAACCGCTTCTTCCACGGCGGCGAAGTCATCGCGCGGCTGAACAGCCCCCAGCAGCACCCCAACATCGTCCGGTTCATCAAGGCCGGCTACGAGAACAAAACGCCCTACATGGTGCTGGAATACGTCGAGTCGCGCACCCTGCGCGACCTGCTGCTCTACCGCGAACCGCTGCTGACCGACAATGTCATGGTCTTCATCCGCCAGCTCGCGAACGTTATCCAGTACGTCCATGCGCGCGGCTTCCTGCACCTCGACATCAAGCCCGAGAACATCCTCATCCGCCCCGACGGGCGCCTGGTGCTGATCGACTTCGACCTGGCCCTGCCCCGCAAGCGTTTCTTCAAAAAGCTCGCGAACGTCTCGGGCACCACGGCCTACGTGCCGCCCGAAACGCTCGTCAACCGCACGGCCGACGAACGCGCCGACATCTACGCGTTCGGCATCTGCTGTTACGAGATGCTCAGCTTCCACAAGCCGTACGAAGGCGAGAAGATCGAGCTCGTGCGCGCCGCCCAGATCGATCCCAAAATCCCGCCCACTCCCATCAAGCAGTACCATCCGGCCATCCCCGCCGCGCTGGGTAACCTTGTCATGAAGTGCATCGCCAAGAATCCCGCCGACCGCTACCCCGACATGGTGCTGGTTCTGCGCGACCTCAACAAGCTGGTCTGAGCCCCCCCGTCCTCCCCATGCAGCCCAATTCCGCCCCCGATATTTACCTGATGAAGCGCGAAAAATCGCGCGCCGGCTGCATGACCGTCCTGATCGTGACGCTGGCCGCAGGACTTCTCGCCGCCGTCTTCGGACTGGTCCACTGGGTCCAAAACCGCGACACGGAACCGGCCCCGCCGCTCGTGCTGCCCGAAGCCCCCGTCGAAGCCGAAATCGCGCCCGTGGAGATCCCCCCCCTGCCGGTGCCCACCGCCCCGGCCCCGGCCCCCGCGCCCGTGCCGGTCAAACCCGCCCCGGCCCCCGCGCCGGTGAAGACCGCCCCGGCCCCGGCTGCTGCGCCGGCTGCGGGCGACACCGCCGCATTGCTCGGGCAGGCGCGCGAGCGCCTCGCCGCCGGCGACCACCAGGCCGCCCGCCAGGCCGCACTCGCCGCCCTTGCCGCCAGCCCCGGCAACGGCGAGATCGAAGCCTTCCTCAGCGAACTCGCCTTCCCCCTGCTGGCCTCCCAGCGCCCGATGCCGGAAAAGATCGAGCATATCGTCCAGTCCGGCGACTATCTCGGCAAACTCGCCGCCACTTACAACACGCCCGTCGCCCTCATCGCCAAGGCCAACAACATCCAGGGCTGGAACATCCGCATCGGCGAAACCCTCCGCCTGCTCGACGGCAACGCCCACGTCTTTGCCGTCGAGGTCAGCAAGAGCCGCAATGACCTGCTCCTCACCCTCGACGGCCAGTTTTTCAAGCGCTACCGCGTCAGCACCGGCGAGAATTCCACGACGCCGCCCGGCGTGTTCAAGATCACCGACAAGATCGCCCAGCCCGTCTGGCACAAGCCCGGCGGCAAGTCGATCCCCTACGGCGACCCCGAAAACCTGCTGGGCACCCACTGGCTCGCCCTGGACCGCCCCGGCTACGGCATCCACGGCACCTGGGAGCCCGACACCATCGGCCGGCAGTCCAGCGCAGGCTGCATCCGCATGCTCAACAACGAGGTCGAGGAACTCTACACCATCCTCCCCAAGGGCACCGTCGTCACCATCGTCGAATAAGGAAGGTCGCACCGTGGCAGCCTACATCCTCCCGTTCGAGAAACCCCTGCTGGAACTCCAGGGCAAGCTCGACGAACTCCAGGATTTCTCCCGGGCCAGGGGAATCGCGGCGCCGCAGGACCTCGCCCGTCTCGCCGCCGAACTCGAAGCAACCCGCCGCAACATCTACGCCACCCTCACGCCCTGGCAGAAGGTCATGGTAGCCCGCCATCCGCGCCGTCCCTACACCCGCGACTATCTCGCCGCCTTCGTCCGGGACTTCACCGAACTCCACGGCGACCGCCTGCTCTCCGACGATCAGTCCATTGTCGGCGGCCTGGGCTGGATCGGCCCCGAGCGCGTCATGATCATCGGCACCCAGAAAGGCCGTGACACCAAGAGCAATCTCGCCTGCAACTTCGGCTGCCCTTTCCCCGAAGGTTACCGCAAGGCGCTGCGCCTGATGCGCCTCGCCGCCAGGTTCAACCTGCCCATCGTCTCCTTCATCGACACTCCCGGCGCTTTCCCCGGTATCGAAGGCGAGGAACGCCATGTTGCCGAAGCCATTGCCGTGAACCTGCGCGAGATGTTCCGCCTGCCCGTGCCCATCCTGGCCGTCGTCATCGGCGAAGGCGGCTCCGGCGGGGCCCTCGGCATCGGCGTGGCCAACCGCATCCTCATCCTCGAACACGCCTATTATTCCGTCATCTCCCCCGAAGGCTGCGCCGCCATCCTCTGGAAGAACCGCTCCCACGCCGACACCGCCGCCGCCGCCCTCAAACTGACCGCCCCCGACCTGGTCGAACTCGGCATCGCCGACGAAATCGTCCCCGAACCCCCCGGCGGCGCCCACAGCGATCCCGAGGCGGCCGCGACCCTGGTCCGCGACGCTCTCCTGAAGAACCTGGCCCAGTTGAAGACCCTCGGCCCCCGTCAGTTGCTCGAGCAGCGCTACGACAAGTTCCGCACCCTGGGCGTCTTCAAGGAAGGCCCCGTTCCGCCCTTGACTCCGCCCCCGCTTCCGGATGAGAATGTCTGACGTTTCACAGCCCCCGCTTCCCCGCGAAGCCCTGAGCCCAGGAGCCCCCATCCCCATGAAAAGCATCAAAGGCACCCGCACTGAAAAGAACCTGCTCGCTTCTTTTGCCGGCGAATCCCAAGCCCGCAATCGCTACACCTACTTCGCCTCCGCCGCCCGCAAGGAGGGCCTGATCCAGATCTCCAGGATCTTCGAGGAAACCGCCGACCAGGAAAAGGAGCACGCCAAGCGCTTCTTCAGCTTCCTGGAAGGCGGCATGGTCGAGATCACCGCCGCCTATCCGGCCGGCGTCATCGGCTCCACCCTCGAAAACCTCAAGGCCGCCGCCGCCGGCGAGAACGAGGAATGGACCCTCCTCTACCCCGCGTTCGCCCGGATTGCCCGCGAAGAAGGCTTCGAGCAGATCGCGGTCCTCTGGGACAAGGTTTGCAACGCCGAAAAACAGCATGAAAAGCGCTATCTCGACCTCTGGAAGAACCTCTCCGAAGGCCGGGTCTTCAAGCGCGACGGCGTGGTGGTCTGGCGCTGCATCAACTGCGGCTACCTCCATGAGGCCCCGGAAGCCCCCAAGCTCTGCCCCGCCTGCCTGCACCCACAATCGTTCTTTGAACTCCTCGGCGAAAACTGGTAGGCTGGCCCCAGTGAAAATGAAAACAACCCGGAAAGGAATCCCGCCATGAAAGCCACGGTCGACACCAATACCTGCACCGGCTGCACCCTCTGCTGCGACATTGCCCCCGACGTCTTCGCCATGGGCGATGACGGCCTGGCCCATCCCAAGGGCGATGCCGTCCCTGCGGCCGCCGAGGCCTCCGCGCAGGAAGCCGCCAACAGCTGCCCCGTCAGCGCCATCAAGGTCGGCTGATCCCGCCCAGCCCCCCGCCCCGCCCGCCGGGGCGGTTTTTTTATTCCCGGAATTATGGTATTTATAAACTCCATACTATGGTATTTATAAATACCATAATTCCCTGGGCGGGGCGTCCGGGCGTGAATACCGCTTGCGGATCCGGCGGATTTCGCCAACATCCGGTCCGATGAACCTGCTGCTTGGCATCGGCAACCCGCGCCACGGCGACGACGCCCTCGGCCCCGTCTTCGCCCGCGCCTTCCGCCACCCGGAGTGGCGCTGCGTCAATGCCGCGACCGCCCCCGAGAACTTCACCGGCCTCGTCCGCCGCCTGCAGCCCGAACGGCTGGTGCTGCTCGACGCCGCGGAAATGGGCCTCCCGCCGGGCACGCTCCGCCGCCTCGCCCCCGCGGCCATCGCCGGCGGCGACTTCGGCACCCACGCCGGCTCCCTCGGCGAACTCGCCCGCTACCTCTCTGACTGCGCCGGTCGGATCGTCATCTTTGGCATCCAGCCGGCCGGCATCGCGCCAGGCACCCGCCTTTCCCCGCCCGTCCGCGCGGCCCTTCAGTCCCTTGGCCGCATGCTTGCTTCCGGCCAGCTTCCACCGTAAATTGACTTTGGAACAAGGGAGGTCTGCCATGAAACTCCTGATTGCTATCGATCTGTCCCCCGCTTCGCCGGCGGTTCTGCACGAGGCCCGCGTCTGGGCCGGACGGTTGCAAGCGCAACTCTGGCTGCTCCACGTGGCCGATCCCGACCCCGATTTTATCGGCTACGAGCCCGGCCCCGACACCGTCCGCGATGCCGTCGCCCGCAAGTTCCACCGCGAACACCGCCAGATCGAGGCCGCGGCCCGGGAGCTGCGCGCCGCGGGACTGGATGCCACGGCCCTGCTGGTGCAAGGCCCGACCGCCGAAGCCATCCTGCGGGAGGCCGACCGGCTCGACGTGGACGCCATCATGATGGGCACCCGCGCCCGCGGGGCCCTGCGTGAATTCCTCGTCGGCAGCACCAGCAAGGAAGTCCTCCACCGCTCCACCCGCCCCGTCCTCCTCGTGCCGCCCCGCGACGCCGCCTCCTGACGCCCCTGCCGACGGTTTTCCACACCGTGGAAAAATCCGGCCGTCAGGGGACGTCGGCGAGCGCCGGGGCGTCCGCGCGCTTGCGGGCGCGGAGGGCGTCGAGGACGAAGCCCAGCTCGGGGAAGCGGAACACGCGGGCCACGGCAAAGTAGACGGCCGCGCCGAGGGCGATGGCGGCGGAGACGCCGGCGACCTGGGCCGCCTTGTGCGGCAGGTGCAGGTAGAGCCAGCCGGTCAGCGCGCGTTCCGCAAAGAACGCCGCGGCGGCCATGGCGGCGGCCGCGGCCAGGGCGCGGCCCAGGCCGGCCAGGATGCCGCGGATCCCGAAGGGCCCGAGGCGCCGCCGCAGGAACAGGGCCAGCGTCAGGCCGTTGAAGCCTTCGGCGACCACGGTGGCGGAGGCCATCCCCGCGTGCCGCCAGTACTCCGGCAGCGTCACGGCGAACGCGAGGTTGAGCAGAACGTTGAGCGTCACGGCGCACAGGCCGATCTTGACCGGCGTGCGCGTGTCCTGCAGGGCGTAGAAGGCGGGCACGAAGACCTTGGCCAGGCAGAAGACCATCAGGCCCGGGGCGTAGAACGCCAGCGCGCGGGCGGTCAGCACGGTGCTGCGGGCGTCGAACGAGCCGTGCTCGAAGATCATCTGCACGACGGGGGCGGCCAGGACGAACAGGCCCGCGGCGGCCGGCGTCATCACGAAGAGCAGCGTACGCAGGCCGTGGTGGATGGCGGCCCGCATCTCCGCGTGCTTGTGCTGGGCCGCGAAGTCCGCCAGCACCGGCAGCAGCACCGTCCCGAGCGCCGTGGCGAGGATGCCCTGTGGCAGGTAGATCAGGCGCTCGGCGTAGAAGAGCGCCGAGGGCGCCCAGGCCCCGGCCCACATCGCGATCAGGCTGTTGAACATCACGTTGACCTGGTTGACGGCCAGGCCGAGGGCCGCCGGCCCCATCAGCAGGAGGACCCGCTGGACGCGCGGGTCGCGCCAGTCGGTATCCACGCCCGGCCGCCAGCCCACGCGCAGCAGCGAGGGCACCTGGTAGGCCAGCTGCACCGCGCCCGCCGCGAACACCGTCCACGCCAGCGCGTGGATCTGCCGCGCCGGTCCGCCCCGGACCAGCGGCACGATGAACAGGACCGACAGGATCCAGGTGAGGTTCAGCAGCGACGGGGTGAAGGCCGAGACCGAAAACTTGCGGTAGGAGTTCAGCACGGCCATCGCCAGCGCAGCCATGCAGATGAAAAAGACGTAGGGGAGCATGATCCGCGCCAGCGGCAGCACCGCCGCCGCCTTGGCGCCGAGGTCCGGTCGCCGCAGGACCAGGCTCATGCCGACGCCGCCGATGGCCACGATGCCCAGCAGCACGCTGCCCACCAGGGTGGTCACCCGCCGTGCCAGCCGCCACGCGGCTTCTTCGCCTTCGTGGCGGCGCGACTCCATGAACACCGGCACGAAGGCCGAGGAGAGCGCCCCCTCTCCGAACAGCGCCCGGAACAGGTTCGGCAGCCGGAACGCCACCACGAACGACGACATCGCCAGCGACGTGCCGAAGACGCCCGCGGTCAGGATGTCGCGCACCATGCCCAGCACGCGGCTGAGCATCGTGAAGCCGCCCACCGTGAACGCGAACCGGATGACGTTGCGGTTCTCCATGGCTTACTTCAACTGGCGTATAGTAGTTGCAACTACTATACGGTTCCGGATTGCATGGCGGTTTTCCACGGCTTCCTACGTCCCCGCCCGGGCCGCCGCGGGGCACAGGTCCGCCACCGGGCAGCGCGCGCACTCCGGCTTGCGCGCAGAGCAGCACCGCCGGCCGTGAAAGACCATCGCATGCGACCAGTGGATCCAGTCCGTCTCCGGCACGATCTGCTGGAGGGCGCGCTCGATCTTCGTCGCATCCGTCGCGTTCCTCACGAACCCGAGCCGGTTCGACAGCCGGATGAAATGCGTATCCACCACCAGGCCCGGCTGACCGAACACCGTCGCCACCAGCAGGTTGGCCGTCTTGCGGCCGATGCCCGGCAGGGAGACCAGCGTGTCAAAATCATCCGGCAGCTTCCCGCCGAAGTCCGCGTCCAGGCGCGCCATCAGCCCGCGGATGTTCTTTGCCTTGTTGCGGAAGAAACCGGTCGAGCGGATTTCCTGTTCCAGGATTTCCTGGGGCGTGGCCGCCCAGGCTCGCGCCGTGCGGTATTTCCGGAACAGGGCGGGCGTGACGAGGTTCACGCGCTTGTCGGTGCATTGCGCCGAAAG
This sequence comes from uncultured Verrucomicrobiota bacterium, assembly GCA_964393515.1. Lineage (GTDB taxonomy): Bacteria > Verrucomicrobiota > Kiritimatiellia > CAIQIC01 > Lenti-01 > Lenti-01. Next base: position 33,175 of record CAYMTY010000021.1, on the reverse strand, counting down.
GATGGTGGCCGCGGCCAATTCGAGCGGCGTGGACCAGTTCAGTTCGCATTTCGCGTCGGGATAGGTTTTCCGCAACCGGCGCAGAATGGTTTTCGCGCGCGCCTGCTGCTGCTGGCGGGTTTCCCGGGCCATGCTAGTCCTCGGCCTGGTCCTGCAGGTAGCGCCGCCGCCCGCTCAGGTAGGGTCCCGGGTATTGTTCTTCCAGCAAGGCGAGCTGGGCTCCCGAATCGAAGACGTTCACCAGGGCCTCGTAGTCGGCGCGCGCGAAGTTCAGCACCGCCTCGAGCTTCTTCGTCGCCCGGTCCTGCACCACGAAGCAGAGCTGTGCATCGGTGGAGTCCTGCGCATCGAAGAGCAGGTTCTTCTGGTCCGCGGGGAGCTTCTGCGGGTTCTGGCGGTACATCAGGTACTTGACGTGCTCGACGAGGCGCGCGTCGAGCCCCTCCTCCAGCAGGAAGATCCGCTCGACCAGTTCGCTCCATTCGACGACCAGGTGCATCTCCGGCGCCGGCATGTCCGCCGGCAGCAGCCGGTTCAGCTCCTCCACCGCGGCGCGGAAGGTCTGTTCGGCGTCGGCGAGGACGCGGCCGCCGATGAGCGGGTCGCAGTGGATGTAGATGCCCTGGGCGCGGTCGTGGTAGCCGACGGGCTTATCCACGCGGAAGCCCTTGCGGCAGGCAGGGCACTCCACTCGATTGATGCGGTTGGCCAGCAGCTGGTCCCGCAGCTCCGGCTTGGCATCCACGTCGAGCACGTCCCACAGTTCCACGAGCTGCTCGCGGCCGCAGAAGGGGCAGGCGATTTCATGCTGGCGCTGGTTTGGCATCGGGAGGCCATCATGCCAGCCGCCGGCCGGAAATCAATCCCAACCGGCCTCCGGCCCGGAGCGGCTCAGTGCGAGGGGCCCCAGTGGGGGCCGAGGGGCCAGTAGACGAAGAACGACGGGCCCACCAGGGCCTTCTCGCTGACGGGCCCGAAATAGCGGCCGTCGAGACTCGAGAAGGTGTTGTCGCCGAAGGGCAGGAACTGGCGGGGCCCGACCTGGATTTCGTCGGCCGGCGTGGGCAGGCGCGAACCGGGGCGCGTCGTATAGCCGCGGTAACGCGGATCCGCCACCTGCCGCCGGAAGGGTTCCGGCTCCGTGATGGGCTTGCCGTCCACCACGAGGCGGCGGTCGCGGATTGCGACCGTCTCGCCAGGCAGGCCCACCAGGCGTTTGATGTAGAAGGTATCCGCCAGGATGCCGAGGAGCTCCTTGCCGGGGATGTAGTTGGTGTCGAAGACGACGATCTGGCCGCGGCGCGGCCGGGTGAAGTGGTAGCGGACCTTGTTGACGAAGATGTGGTCGCCCTGCCGGACGCGGCCGGAGGCGAGCCGCTGTCCCGCCTGCACCCGGTCGCCGGGCTGGACATGCAGGCGCATGCTGTGGTCCGGATCGGCGAAGGCGGGATCGAGGAAGGGGCTGTCGGGGCGCAGGGTCAGGCGCACGGGATGGAGCACGCCGCCGACGGGCAAGGCGTACTGGTCGCCATGAATCTTCAAGGGGCCGACGACGCCGGAGGTCCGGGCTTTGACCTCGACGTAGCGTTCGCCGAACAGCGCCAGGTTGACCAGATTGAACGGTAGGCGGTCGCGCCATTGCGGGCCGTCCTGCGGCCGGGCGGTCACGCCGTTGAGCGTGGGCTGCATCGAGCCGGTGGGGATCTTGAAGGGCTGGATGAAATAGGTCCGGCAGGCCATGGCCAGCGAGATGGCGACAACGAGCACCTCGACGTTCTCGCGCCACTTGGGGAACGGCCGGGGCGGTAGCAGGCGGTCGGCGGCTTCGGCCGCCGCCTCGCAGGCCGGCTCGAGCCGGTCCCAGGCGCGGGCGCGCCAGGCGGCCTGCAGCGCCTCCTCGGCCGCGCGCGCGGCGGCGAGGTCCGCCGCGGCGCCAAGGTCCGCACGCATGTGCCGGGCGTGGCGCACCAGGTGCCGCGCCAGGTGCACCGTCTTCTTCAGCCGCCGCCGCTCGAAAAAGTTCATCGCCGCCGCCTCACTGCTTCGATTTCAGGACGGCGATGAACGCCTCCTGGGGAATGCCCACCTTGCCGAACTGCTTCATGCGCTTCTTGCCTTCCTTCTGCTTCTCGAGCAGCTTGCGCTTGCGGGTGATGTCGCCGCCGTAGCACTTGGCGGTCACGTCCTTGCGGTAGGGCCGCACGGTGGTGCGCGCGATGATCTTCGCGCCGAGCGCCGCCTGGATGGCGATGGCGAACTGCTGGGGGGGGATCAGGTCCACCAGCACCTCGCAGATCTGCCGGCCGCGCGCCTCGGCCTTGTCCCGGTGGACGATGCACGAGAAGGCCTCGACCACGTCGCCGTGGACGAGGATGTCGAGCTTCACGAGGTCGTCCTCGCGGTAGCCGGCCGCCTCGTAGTCCATCGAGGCGTAGCCGCGCGACAGGCTCTTCAGGCGATCGTGGAAGTCGATCAGGATCTCGTTGAGCGGCATGGTGCAAGTCAGCATCACCCGCTTGGTATCGAGGCTCTCGGTGCGGTCGATCGTCCCGCGCTTGTCCAGCACCAGCTTCATCATGTCGCCGATCTGTTCGCCCAGGCAGATCAGGAAAAGCTTCACGATCGGTTCTTCGATGGCCGCGATCTCGGTGGGATCCGGGAGGAAGACGGGGTTGTCCACCTCCTTGACCGCGCCGGCGTTCATCCGCACGCGGTAGACCACGCCCGGGTAGGTGGCGATGATGTCGCAGTCGTACTCGCGGCGCAGACGCTCCTGCACGATCTCCATGTGCAGCAGGCCGAGGAAGCCGCAGCGGAAGCCGAAGCCCAGCGCGACGCTCGACTCGGTCTGGTACTGAAAGGAACTGTCGTTCAGCTGCAGCTTTTCCAGGGAGTACTTGAGCTTCTCGTAGTCGTCGGCATCAATCGGATAGAGGCCGGTGAACACCATCGGGTGCATGGCCTTGAAGCCCGGCAGGGGGTGTTTCGTGGGGTTGCGCGAGCCCGTGACCGTGTCGCCGATCTGGATTTCGGCGGTGGCCTTGATGTTGGCGAGGAAATAGCCCACCTGGCCGGCCTGGAGCGCCGCCACGGGCTGGGGCTTGGGGTTGAAGATGCCGACTTCCTGCACCTCGTAGTCCTTGCCCGTCCCCATCAGGCGGATGCGGTCGCCGCGGCGGATGGTGCCGTCGAAGAGGCGCACGTAGATCATGCCGCCGCGGAAGGTGTCGTACTCCGAGTCGAACACCAGCGCGCGCAGCTCGCCGGGATGCGCCGACTGCGGCGGCGGGATGCGCGCCACCAGCGCCTCCAGCACTTCGGCCACCCCCGCCCCCGTCTTGGCGCTGACATGGAAGCACTCCTCGCGGGCGATCGCAAAGATGTCCTCGATCTGGCGCGCCACGGTCTCGGGGTCGGCCGCGGGCATGTCGGTCTTGTTCAGGACGGGGATGATCTTGACGTGGTTGTTGGCCGCGAGGAAGGCGTGCGCCACGGTCTGGGCCTCGACGCCCTGCGTGGCGTCGACCACCAGGATCGCCCCTTCGCAGGCGGCCAGACTGCGGCTGACCTCGTAGGAGAAGTCCACGTGCCCGGGGGTGTCGATGAAGTTGAACTCGTAGACCTGCCCGTCCCGGGCCGTGTATTTCATCGTCACCGGATGGGCCTTGATGGTGATGCCGCGCTCGCGTTCGAGGTCCATGTCGTCGAGCAGCTGGTCGCGCTGGTCGCGCTTGGCGATCGCCCCCGTCAGTTCGAGCAGCCGGTCGGACAGCGTCGTCTTGCCGTGGTCAATGTGGGCGATGATGCTGAAATTGCGGATGCGGGCCAGGTCGTGGGCCGGCGCCGGGTCCGGCGCGGGCGCGGGGCGCGCCCCGGCCTCGTCGCCGCCTTCCTTGTGGAATTTCGTCGCCATGGATCGTTCGGGTTCGGGGCGGGCCGCCGGGGCCGCTAGCCGCCGGCCTTCCGGGCGGATTCGATCTGCCACCGCAGGTCCGCGATGGCGTCGCGCATGTCGGCGGCCTGGAACAGGAACGAACCCGCCAGCAGGACGTTCGCCCCCGCCGCCGCGCACTGCGCCCCGGTTTCGGCATTGATCCCGCCGTCCACCGAGATGTCCACCGCCGGCAGCCGCCGCGCCACCGCGGCGATCTTCGGCAGGCCGCCCGGGATGAACTCCTGGCCGCCGAAGCCGGGGTGCACCGTCATGATGAGCACCTCGTCCAGCAGGTCTTCGAAGCCCTGCAGCGCGGCCACCGGCGTTTCGGGGTTCAGCGTCAGCCCGGCGCGTTTGCCCGCGCCGCGGATCGCCGCCAGGGTGGCGCGCAGGTCGCCGGGCGACTCCACGTGGATCAGCACGGTGTCCGCACCGGCTTCGATGAACCGCGGGGCGTAGAGATCCGGACGCATGACCATCAGGTGCACGCTCAGATAGGCTTCCGGAACCGCCGCGCGCACCGCCCGCAGGATGTCCGGGCCCATGGTCAGGTTCGGCACAAAGTGGCCGTCCATGATGTCCACATGCAGGCCGTCCGCCCCGGCGTCCAGCGCCCGGCGGCAGTCCTCGGCCAGGAATCCCATCCGCGCGGAGAGGATGGAGGGGAGGATGAGAATGGAGGGAGATTTCATTGAAAGATGAAGTATAGGAGTTCGGGAGTACAGAAGTACAGAAGGAAGAAACGATCAGGCGGGGCCGGCGATGCGTCGACAATAAGAAACGAGCAAACGGCTGGTTTCTTGCAACACGGCCAAGGCATCCGCACCATCGCCGTATTCCAGATCACGGGTCAAAATTAAATAATACCGGCATTCCTCGATCGATCCCTGGGCGATGTTGAAAAACCGCAGTTTGTCCGCTTGGCCGCGCTTGCGGAATCCCTCGGCTATATTGGCCGCAATGGAAACCGCCGCCCGGCGGAACTGGGAAGTCAATCCATAGGTCTCTTCCTTGGGGAACCGCCGCGTCAGCCGATAGACCTCCAGAACGAATTGGTGCGCCTTCTGCCAAACCACCAAGTCTTCAAAACTTTTCGCCGCACCTTCCGCCATGATTCTCAATTCCCGGAATTCCGAACTTCCGTACTTCTGAACTCCTGTACTCCCCTATCCGCGCCGCGCGGAAATCCATCCCAGCGCTCCGCCGGCGGCCAGCCCGGCGAAATGGGCGGCATTGGCGGTGGGTCCCAGCACGCCGAAAACACCCAGGGCGAGGTAGACCAGCAGCAGGCCGGTGGTCAGGGGCGAAAACGCCACGTGGAAGCGGAAGTCGCGCTTGCCGCGCACCCAGAGGTAGCCGAACACGCCGTAGATCACGCCGCTCAGGCCGCCGAAGACCACGCCGCCCGCCAGGAACTGGGCCAGGTTGGAAACCACGGCGACCAGCGCCACGAGCGCCGCAAAGCGCCAGGTGCCGAGCGCGCGCTCGAGGACCGTGCCGAGGTCCTGCAGCCACAGCAGGTTGAACAGCAGGTGCCAGAGCGAAAAATGCAGAAAAACCGGGGTGACCAGCCGCCACCACTGGCCCGCGGCCACTTCATTCAGCGAAGCCCAGAACCGGAGCGGATCGAGGCAGGGCCCGGTGGAGAACAACAGCCAGCCGGTCCACCGCGGATCCTGGCCGAAGCGGGTCGCCAGCGCCACGGCGATGCTGGCGATCAGCAGCGCCAGGGTGGCACGCCCCTCCACCCGCCGGGAAAACCTCGCGGCCAGGTTTTGCACCGGCGCGGGACGTGCCGGACCGGTCCGGGCCCGGCGCCGGGCCGCCGCGGCGGCCGGCGCCTGCTGGAACTCCTCGGCCTCCGGCATGCTGCGGTAGCGCGACAGGAGGGCCTGGCCTTCGTCCACCCGGTCCTCTTCCACGACCCAGACCGCCCAGGCGGTTCCGTCCTTCGTGGATTCCACCTGCGTCTCAATGTCGCGGACGAACAGGTAGTCTGCGAAGCGCCGCGCCTGCTCCTCCGTCGTCAGGATGCCGATCCGTCTCATGCAGCGGCCGAAACTACCGCGGCTCCCCTTCCGCCGCAACCGATTTCCCCGCCGCGCCGGCGGCCGCCACGTCTGCATACAAAGTCCGGAAGCGGTCCAGCACCGCGCCTGGAGCGTGGTCACGCTCGACCTGGGCGCGGCCCCGCCGGCCCATTTCCCGCGCCTGTTCCGGCTGCCGCAGCAATTCGATCCAGGCGGCGGCCGCTTCGGCCGCCCCGGCGCCGACCGGCAACAGGCGGCCGGTTTCCCCTGGCCGCACCAGTTCGCGGTTGCCGCCGCAGTCCGTGGCCAGCACCGGCAGGCCGGCGGCCAGGTACTCGAGGATCGTGTTGGACAGTCCTTCGTTGCGGCTGGGCACCAGGGCGCCGAGTTCGCAGTGCCGCAGCACGGCGGGCACCTCCGTCCGTTCGCCGAGAAAGCCGACGGCGGCCGCCACGCCCAGCGCGGCCGCCTGCGCCCGAAGCCGCGGCAGTTCCGGGCCGGCGCCCACCACCACCAGGACGGCCTCCGGCACCGCGGCCCGTACGCGCGGCAGCGCCGCGATCAGCAGTTCCGTGTGCTTCTCCGGATCGAGCCGGTTCACCACGGCCAGGCGGCGGCCGGCCGGCAGGCGGTCCGCGCAGGCGCAAGGCGCCGCCGCCGCGCGGTCGAATTCGTCCACGTCCAGCAGGTTGGGCAGGACCACCACCTTCTCCGGCGGCAGGCCCTGCCGGGCAAAATGATCGCGGACCGCCGCGGCGTTCGCCACGACGCCCGCGGCGCGGCGGTCCGCCCGGCGCAGCAGGGCCAGTTTCCAGCGCGGATAAATCTGCCCCAGGTCGCGGCGGCTGGTGAGCAGCCGGACGCCGGCCCGGCGCGCGGCGAACTGTCCGAAAACCGCGGCGTCCGCATCCCAGGCGTGCAGGATGTCGATGTGCTCCCGGCGCAGCCAGTCCGCGAACCGGATCACCTCGCGCACGGTCGCCCACCGCGCCAAATGGCGGATGGACAGTTCGTAAACCGGCCCGCAGGCGGCTTCCACTTCCGGCAGGAAGAATCCGCGGCGGTGGAACACCGCGACGCGGTGCGGCAAGCCGCGTTTCGACAGCCCCATGGCGATGCGTGCGCACTGGCCTTCCGTGCCGCCCCGGATCAAGTCGTAGACCAGATGGGCTACCTGCGGCGCATTCATTCTAGGAGGGGCTCCACCACTCGCCACAGTTCCTCGGCGGCCAGGCGGATGCCGGCGTCGTTCCAGTGGGTGTCGTCGCGCCAGTACAGGCGCTGCCCAGCGACGGTGGCCTGCTGAAACACCGGCATCAGGTTGACCACCGGCACGCCTTCCGCCTCCAGGCCGGCTTCGATCGCCGCGAACAGCGGCGGCCCCGCCGCCACGGCCGGCTGGTCGGCGGCCGGCAGCGCGCGCGCATGAATCTGTTCCTTCTCCGGCACCAGCAGTACCACCAGAGTCATGCCTTGCACCTGCAAACCCCGGGCGATCCGCCCGGCAACCTTGACGATGCCCGGGGCGTCCTGCCCGGGGGCCAGCAGCGGGAGGACTCGCAGATTCTCGCGGTAGAAGAGCATGGGCCCGAATTGAGGATCCTCCGCGCCCAGGACATCGCGCGGCCACATCCGGAAGACCACGAGCTCGGTGAAAGACCAGGCGCGGCGGCAAAGGTAGGCCAGCAGTGAGGTGTTGGGCCAGTCCTGGCGCAGTGCGGAGGGAGTCAGCTGGTTCCACAGAACGCGGGCGCGCGTGGTTTTTTCCTTGTAGTCGGCCCAGATATCGATCCGGTCGAACCACGCCTCGACCGGCTGGCGCAGGAACAACGGCGCGCCGAGTTCCCGGCCGATCAGGTTCCACACCACGACCCGCGGCGGCGGCGCAAAGCGGTCCGACAAAATGAACCGCTGGATTTCCAGGAACGGGCCCGAGCCCTGGAGCCCGTGGTTGTAGACCGGGATGCCCCCCAGGCTCGCGAGCACCTGGGCCACGTTCTGGGTGCCGAGCGACAGCATGAAGCTGTCGCCCGTCATCACGATGGGATAATACGTGCCGGCGGGCAGCGGCGGATTGACATAGCCCCAGGCATCCAGTTGTTCCGTGGTTTCCGGATGGAACTCCGCGTAGCGCGCGGCGATCCACGGCACCGGCACCATCCGCGCCAGCCCCGCCCCGGTCCGGGCCGGCGTCGTGACGGTGCGCGGCGCGCCGGCGGCAGCCTGGGTCTGGGATTGAGGCACTGCGCGCCGCGACATCCACTGATCCTGCCAGCGGAAGACCAGGAGCCGCGCGGCCCAGTCCCAGCCCGCCAGCGCCAGCCAGAGCGCGAGGAAAGCCCAGGCCCACCTCCGGACGCGGCGCAGCGGGGCCGCCTCGAACCCGCTCAGTGTTTCAGGATGTTCCAGCCGGATGCCCATGACGCCTCAAAATTGGAAATACAAGAACGGGGAACTCGTGTTGACCAGGAAAACCGCCACGCACAGCCCGAAGAGCAGGAACAGGACCAGGAACAGGCGCCCGCCGGGCTGCCAGCGGATTTCCCAGGAGTTTTTGGCGGCGAAAACCAATCCCAGGCACAGGGCCAGGGCCGCCCAGTGCAGGCCGCCCAGCCGGGCTGCCGGATAGGCGCCGCCCCATCCGTTCAGGCCCGCCAGGCCCCGGGCCATGCGCGCGACGCCCGCGAGGGTTGGCGCCCGGAACAGCACCCAGCCGAACATCACGAGGACAAACGTCAGGGCCACCTGCAATGGACGGGGCAGTCGCCCGGCAAAACCCCGCTTGCCGTTCATCCGCTCCAGGGCCAGTCCGGCCCCGTGGTAGGCCCCCCACAGGACGAAGGTCCAGTTCGCCCCGTGCCAGAGCCCGCCCAACAGCATGGTCAGGAACAGGTTCACATAGGTGCGCACGGGCCCCTTCTGGTTGCCGCCAAGCGGAATGTAAAGGTAGTCCCGCAGCCAAGACGACAGCGAGATGTGCCAGCGCCGCCAGAATTCCGTCAGCGAGGCCGACTTGTAGGGCGAGTGGAAGTTCTGCGGGAACCGGAAGCCCAGCATCAGCCCCAGGCCCACGGCCATGTCCGAATAGCCGCTGAAGTCGAAATAGATCTGCATGGTGTAGGCCAGCAGGCTGCTCCAGGCGCCGGCGAAGCCGGGCGCGGCCTGGGCGAACCCCCAGTCGGCCATGGGCGCGACCGCATCCGCCAGCAGCACCTTCTTGGCCAGGCCCAGGATGAACAGGACGATGCCGGCCCCCGCCTTGGCCCAGGTGTGGGTGCGCGCCCGCAGCTGGCTGTCGATCTCGTGGTAGCGGACGATCGGCCCGGCCACCAGCTGCGGAAAGAGGGAAACGTAGCAGGCGAAATCGACGAAGCTGCGGGCCGGGCGCGCGTGGCCGCGGTAGAGGTCGATGGTATAGCTCATCGACTGGAAGGTGTAGAACGAGATGCCCACCGGCAGGACGAGATGCAGCAGCGGCAGCCCGCCGGCGCCGCCCCCCAGGAGCTGTGCCAGGGCGTTGGCCGTCCCCGCCCCGAGGTCGTAGTACTTGAAGAAACCGAGCATGCCCATGTCGCTGCCGATGGACAGCAGCAGCCAGCGCTTTCGCTTCGCCGGGTCGGAGTTCGCCGCGATCCGGCCGCCGGCCAGATAATCGATGGAAACGGCCAGCAGCAGCAGCCCGCAGAAACGGTAGTCCCACCAGCCGTAGAACACAAAGCTGCACAGCGCCAGCCAGCCGTGGCGCCAGCGTCGGGGCAGCAGCAGGTAGTAGCCGGCCAGCGTCACCGGCAGCAGGCAGAACAGGAATTCGTAGGAGTTGAACAGCATCCGCGCTAGATCCCCGCAAGGCGTTCCTGCTCGGCGGCCTGCTCCGCCTTCCACACCCCGATCAAGGCGGAAGCCGATCCCGCAATAATCATCATTGGCGCATGCCAGGGCAGCGGTCCGAACGAGCCGCCCACGGCGATGGCCACCCCCTGCAACTGCAGGGTCCGGGCCAAATCCCGCACGGCCGGCCACCGGGCGGCGTGCCGCCGGCACCAGTCGCCGCCGATGATGACCATACCCAGCAGCCCGACGTAGATCCCCATCCCGATCAGGCCCATCTGCCGCCCCGCCATCAGGATTTCACAATGCACCTGTCCGCCGGCCATGGGGAACCGATCGAGGTATTGCCGCTCATCGGGATACAAACCCACCCCGAAAACCAGGTTTTCCTTGATGAGCGCCCAGGTATCGCGGTTCTTGAGCCGGCGCTCCGTGGCGCTCTGCTCGTCCTGGGACCCCGGGCCGGCCGCGGTTTCCGCGTCGGAGCTGAAAACCGCCATGAGGGATTTGGGAATTGTCCGGAAGCGCTCTTTGTTTTTTTCGCCGGTCAGGGGATAGAGCAGCAGGATGCCGGCGACGATCACCAGCAGGGCCACGTAGTGTCTCCGGCCGTAGTAGGGGGTAAGGACCGCGCCCATGACCACCAGCGTGATCATGCCGGTCCGGCTGCCGGTCTCAAACACGATGTACACCGCCGCCAGGGCGCAGGCCAGGAAGAAGAGCTTGATCCACCGCCGCGGGGCCTGCTGGAAGGCATACAAATACAAAGGCAGGAAAACGCACATCATGTACGCAAAGCCGTTCGGATTCTCTATCAAAGAAACCGCGGCCCCCATCAGGCGATCGCCGGCATACGTGGCCCCGGCGGCCGAAAGGCGCAATCCGCCCTTGATCCACCACAGGGTTGCAAACAACATGGTCATTTGGATGGCCCACACCCGCTCCACCGTATACGCCATCGCCTCCACCATGATCAGCAACAGGGACCCTTTCACCAGGATGTCGAGATACGGATTCCAGGCCGGTGAAATCTGGTAGCGCCCCATGTGCTGGGAAAGGGTGGCAAAGAACAACAGCGCAAAAGTCAGGATCGTGGCCGGCCCCATCCGCACGACCGGGCGGCGGGCTTCCAGGCAGGCCAAGACATGCAGGCCGGTCGCGATGATGAAGGACAGGTTGGCGATGCGCAGCGGCCACAGGAACGTGAACCGGTTCTGCGGCTGCACCAGCATGATGCAGACATACCACAGCAGAAAGCGAAAGGCCCACAGACTCATGGCCCGGTTCCCGTCCGTCCGGGCCCCGGCATCGCCTCCCGCGGGGCTGCCCCGGTCCGGCCGCCCGCCGGGCGTTTTTGCCTTGCCCGATTTCCGGTCATGCTGAGGAAATCATTCCACACGTTGCCATCCCACTGAGCCAACTGCTTGTTCACCAGGGGTTGTACGCCCATTCCGATCCGGTTGCCAGTTTGGAATATGCTTGGCCTCCGGGCTGGCCTCCGGGCTTGCGCCCCGGAACCGGTTGGAGTAGCTTTGTTTTCCTAAACCGGTCTGTCGCATGCCCGCGGCCATCCCATCCCAGCACCAACCCGGCGCCTCCCCGAAATGCCTGCCCGCCTGAAATCCCTTCTCCTCGCCACGGGTCTGGTGCACCTGTGGAACCGCCATCTCGGCGGCAACCGTATCCGCGCCACCGGCCCGGACCACCGCGTGGAAATCGGCAAATCCCTCCTGACCCGGACCCAAATCCAAATCCGCGGCCGCAACAACACGGTCGCCATCGGCGATGGCTGCCGGCTCCACGACCTGGACATCATCCTGACGGGAGACAACCTCCGGCTGGAGATCGCCGACCGGTGCCAACTGCGCGGCAAGCTCAAACTCGAGGACACCGGCAGCGCGATCGCCATCGGCGCGGGCACCACCATGGAAAACGGCTATCTGGGCGTCTACGAGGGCACCCGGATCACCATTGCGCAGGACTGCATGATCTCCGACCAGGTGGGCATCCGCGCCGGCGACATGCACTCGCTGGTGGACGCCCAGACCGGAACGCGGCTGAATCCTTCCCAGGACATTCTGCTCGGTCCGCATGTCTGGCTGTGCCGGGGCGCGACGGTCATGAAGGGCTGCCGGATCGGTGCCGATTCGGTTCTGGGCGCTTTTTCAGTCCTGACGGAGTCGCTCCCCGCCGGCGTCCTGGCCGTGGGTTCCCCCGCCAAGGTCATCCGCACCGGCATCAGCTGGACGCGCGACCGCATTGCGCCGACGAGCGCGCCCGGCCAGCCCGCCGAAACCCGCTAGGGGGCCGCCTCGAGGGCCAAGGTCGCAAAGCCGGTCCAGGCGGCATAATTCAAGCCCGCGTCATCCGCCGGGAATATCAAATCCGCCGCGGCGGCCTGGAACGGCGGCCGCGCCCAGGCCCGCCATTGAGCGCGCAGATGCCGGGCGGTCGCGCCCTGGCACAGCCGCTCCCACGGCATCATGAATCCCTGTTTGGGCCGTTCGACCAGTTCGCGGGGAACATGACGGGCCAGGATCAATCTCAGGATGTGCTTGCCCCGGCCGCCGGGCGCAACCTTGGCCGCGAAGGGCAGCCGGGCTGCGAATTCGATCACGCGGTGGTCCAGCAGCGGGCAGCGGCATTCCAAGGAGTGGGCCATGCTGGCGGTATCCACCTTCCGCAGAAAATCGTCGGGCAACCAGGTCTTGAACATGAGGTGCTGCAGGCGGCTCAGCCAGTCGGCGTCCGCCATCTGCGCATCCCACTCCCGGCGGTCGGCGAAGGCCGCCGCGAGGGGATTCCGCCGCCGGAAGGCCGGATCCAATAGGATCCGCCGCAGTCGCAGCGGAATGCGGCGTTCCAAGGCGGGATAGCCCCGGCGGAATCCGAGAACGCGCAGCCGCAGCTCCCAGAAGCGCTCCCCCGGCGTCAGGGACCGTTGGCAAGCCCGGCGCTGTGCGCCGGAGCCCCAGATGCGGACCGCCTGCCGCAGGAAATCATATCCGGCAAACCCCTCGTCCCCGCCGTCGCCGGTGAGCGCCACGGTCATATCCTGCCGCGCCAGTTTGGAGACAATCCACGTCGGGATGGCCGAGGAATCCCCGAAGGGCTCGTCGTACTGCCGGGCGATGTCGCGGGCATAGGGCAGCACGTCTTCGTGCACCACCCGGCGGTGGTTTTCGATACCGAGGGCCGCCGCCACCTGCTCCGCCACGGGAGCTTCGTTGTAATCCTCATCCGGAAATCCGATCGTGTAGGACTGGACGCGCCGGCCGGTCACTTTCGCCGCCAGCGCCGCCACCAGGCTCGAGTCGATCCCGCCCGACAGGAACAGGCCCACCGGCACGTCGGCAATCAGCCGGATGCGGATGGCGTCCGCCAGCAGCGCTTCTAGTTCGTCCGCCAAATCCTCGAGCGGCCGGTCCCGCCAGACCTCCTGTCCGAACGGACTCTTCCAATAGGGCCGCACCGCAATCCGCCCCGCTTTCCATACCAGGTAGTGGGCGGGCGGCAGCCGCTGGATTTGCGGATAGAGCGTGCGTGCGCCCGCCGTGTAGCCGAGCAGCCAGATCTGGTCGAGCGCCGTTTCATCCCGGCGTTCCCGGTCGATGGCGCCGGAAGCCCACAACGCCTTGATCTCAGAGGCAAACAGCAGGCGACCGTCCGGAAAGTGGGCGTAGTAGAGCGGCTTTTTCCCCGCCCGGTCGCGCGCCAGATACAATTCCTGCTTCCGCGCATCCCACAACCCGAAAGCGAACATCCCGTTCATGCGCGCCAGGGTTCCCTCCAGCCCGAACTCCTCGTAGAGATGCAGGATGATTTCGGTATCGCACCTGGATTTGAACACGTGCCCTTGGCCTTCCAACTCCGCGCGGTAGTCCTGGAAATTATAGAACTCCCCGTTGTAGGTGATCCAGACCGAGCCGTCCTCGTTGGCCATCGGCTGCGCCCCGGCGGCGGAGAGGTCGATGATGCTCAGCCGCCGGTGGCCCAGACCCGTTGCGGCCGGTTCATCCGCCGCGGCCGGTTGGCCATCCGGCCGCCAGCGGATCGCGCCCGCGCCGTCCGGCCCCCGATGGGCCAACGCCTCCCGCATGCGCTCCAGCGTGGCCCGCGACCAGCCCGGCGCCCCCCCGACATGGCCGACAATGCCGCACATCGTTATGCCCGTTTCCCGTTGGCCACAACCGCCCGATATACCTTTTCGTACTGCCGGGCGATCCCGGGCCAGTCGAAATCGGCGCCCGCCGCCAACGCGCGGCGGGACATGTCTTCACGCAGCGCCGGGCGGGCAAGCATTTGCCCGATCTTGTCCGCAATATCCTCGGGATCCTGCCGCCCGGCAACCAGCCCGCATTGGGCCCGCAGGACATATTCTTCGGCCCCCGTGCCGTCAGTCGTGACCACGGGCGTTCCCGCCGCCATGGCCTCGACCACCACGTTCCCGTAGGCTTCGACGATGCCGGGATGAACGAAAACATCCGCGGCTTTGTAGCACTGGATCAATTCCCGGGCGGGGAGTTCTTGCAGCCGCGCATCCCACTCCACTTCAGGCCCGGCTCCGATGGTTGGAAGGGTGACCAGCCAAGGCCCCACCCCTTCGGCCGCGGCCAGCGGTTTCAGCACCTCCGTGCCTTCCCCGACAACCAACCACCAGACCTCATGGCCGCCGGCCCGCAGCCGGCGCAGGATGCCCGGAATATGCTGAAACCCCTTGTCGGCCCCATACCGGCCCACGGACAGCAGCAAGGGGGCTTCCGGGGGAATGCCGTGGCGCGCCTTGATCTCCCTCCGCACGGACGGGACGGACAAGATGCGGTTCCGGTCAACCCCATTGGGAATCTTCTCAATATTTTCCGGAGAAACCCCGATTTTGAGATACTCCTGCTCCATCCAGCGGCAGCTGGCCGTCACCTTGTTGCAGCGGACCACGGAATCCACAATCGCCTTGTCCAGGGCCGGGGCCAGACGGGCACCGATGCGGAGCGCCTCATGGGTGAACAAATCCCAGCCGGAGCAGCGCATGACCACGGGAAGGTTGGCGTGCCGGAGACGCGCGACGCAGAGCGGCCCCAAAGGACTCGCGTAATTAATCATGAAAACATCGAAGGAATGCACCTGCTGCCAAAACAACACCTGCCGCGCCACCCAGGACCCGGTTTGCCCCTGTTCCGCCAGCCTTTTCCGGTCCTGTTCCGTATGGCTTTTCGGCAGCAGCGGATGAATCGGATAGGACAGCTTCCCCCGCAGCTTGCGCCAGTTCCCCCACCAGGTGATCACCTGGACGTCATGACCCAGTTTTTGCAGGTGAATGATGAGGTTGTGCAGGAACACTTCCGCCCCGCCGATCGTGGGCAGAAATGTGGACGGCAACATCGCAATTCTCATCGGGGGCAAGCTACCCGGGGGGTCAGGCGAAGTCAATTTGGAATGAGCGTCCGCGCCGCCCGCCGGATCACGGCGAGACGCCGAAGCGCGCCGCCCAGGTCCGCACGCGCTTTTTCAGGCCTTCCGGGAGCCAGCGCCGCCACGTGGGCCCCAACCGGGGGTCGACGATAAAGTCGCCCAGCGGCCGGGCAGCCGGACGCGGATCCGGCGCCGCGAGGACTTGCCGGAACAGGTCGGCATAGGCCGCCGCCATGTGATCCAGTGAGAAATGCGTGACTGCCCGTTCGCGCGCCGCTCGATGCATCTTCTGCCACTGGGCCTCCGCGCGCATCAAGCCGCCCCAGGCATCACCCGCCCCCTTCCAGTCCGCCGGCGCGAAGAGAACCCCGGTTTCCTGATCCACGACCATTTCATCCGTGATGCCCGGCAACCGCGATAGCAGCGGGACGCATCCGCTGGCCATGGCTTCCAGCGTGGCGTTGGAGGACCCCTCGAACCGGGACGGCATGATGAAAACCCCGTGGCGCCGCAACAGATCCGCCACGGCCCCGGGCTCGACCCGCCCCGGAAATTCGACGCTCTCCTCCAGCCCGCAGGCACGAAAGCGCTGGCGCAGCCGGTGCAGATCCGGCCCGCTCCCCGCCACCGTCAGGCGCGCCCCGGAATCATGGCTCAAGGCCCGGCCCAGGATCTTCGGCAGCAGACATACATTCTTCTGGTAATCCTCGATGCGCCCCACATAGATCGCCCGGCGGGGCGAAGCCGCCGCGCCGGGGGTGAATTGATCCGTGTCCACGCCGTTGGCGATGACAACGACCTGGTCGCCCGCCACCCCAAAGCGGGAGGTCAGGTCGTGTTTGAGGCGCGGCGCCACCGCGATGATCCGGTTAAAATGGTCCGCCAGCGCGGCCGTCGGCCAATACACTCCGCGCGCATTGTGCGGCATCCGGGCCAGGCAACGAATTTTACGCGGCAAATAGGGCGGCAGGCTGGATACCCACGGATAGCACCCCGGCAGGACGACCATCGCTGAAAAGTTGTTTTCCACCAGGTGGCGGACCAGGCGCTGCGCCAGGCCGGCCGGTTCCCGATCGGGATAATCCAGGAAATCCACGCCGGCATCGTGTTCATACCGGCTGCCCGCGAACTCCTGCCGGTCCAGCGGCGGCACGCAACGGTAGTCAATGCTCCGGCGCAACAGCCGGTCCCGCACCTGGCGGAAACTGGTGTAGGTCCCGCCGATTTGGGGCTCGCATATGTAGGCTACTTTCATCATGCTTGTGCGGCGCCGCGCAGCTGGCCGCCGGATATCCAGGCCCGTTTCGCGCGGCGCGGGCGCCGCCAGCTGCTCCGCTGCGGCTCCATCTGAGGCGCCGGCTTCGAATCCCTGGGCGGCCACCCCTGATGCCATTATCAAACCCGGCGCGGCCGGGCAACGATACAAATCGTTCGGGGGCGCAGCGGATGCCCATGTCCGGGACTGGCAGAACTGATCCGCCGGCCGCGCGCCTCGAGGCGGCACCCGCTCCGGACCGCAGACAACCAGCCCGGGCATTGTCCCGCCGGCGCCGGTGGTGATGCCGGTCATGTCCCGGCCCTGGCCGGATGACGCTCCGCAACTCCGCTTGGCCGCAACCTCAGGCTTGCTGTAAAAACGGTTGCCCGGGATGGTTCCCATTTGTTACACAAGGACATCGGATGAATGACCTGAATGATGCCCGGTCAACCCGCGGGCGGATCCGCCTCGCCTGGCTGTTGGGCCAGGACCGCCAGGCCGCCTCCAGCCGGATTCTGGGCTGGCGGATTCACGAATGGATGCGGCAAAACGGGATGGAGTCCCAGGTCGTCGCCGAACGGATGTTCGACATCCTCAGCGCCTATGAATCCCGCTTTTTCCGCATTCTGTGCCAGCTCCGCGCCAGTGATGCCACGCACGTCATCCTGGTCAGCCCCACCTACATCATGGATTACGCGGCGGAACTCGCCCGGCGCTGGGGACGGCGGGTTGTCTGCGTGCGCTGCGATTTGATCGCCGGCGCGTATGACCGGCGGTATGACCTGACGATCCTGCCCACCCCCGGCCTGCAAGAGGCCCTGCACATCGAAAAAGGCGTCGTGATTGACGACATGGTGGAGGCGCCCCCCGAGGCGTGCAAATCGGACTATGCCGGCGGGGCGGTGCTCCGCGTGGCGTGGGTCGGACATGAACATTACGCCAAATACATCAGCCAGCTGATCGCGGAGCTGCAAAAAGATCCGCGGATCGGAAGCCACTTTACCTTTGAAATCATCTCGCGCGGCAGTTTTGCCACCCGGCCCTGGGCGCCGGACACCTTCGTCCGGGACATCCTGGCCTGCGATGTCGCCATGATTCCGATTCCGCAGCACGATCCGTGGTATCACCATAAATCCGCCAACCGCCTGGCCCTGATGTTCTCGCTGGGCATGCCGGTGGTGGCCACGCCGCTGGCCTCCTATCGGACGCTGGCCACCCATGGCGACAATGTGCTGTTCGCCGCCACCCCCGACGAATTTGCAACCCAGCTGCAGGCGCTGCGCTCCGCCGACCTGCGGCGCCAACTGGGCACGCAGGCCCGGCGCACCGCGGCACACCGCTTCAGCCTGGACTGCATCGGTCCGCAATGGCTGGCCGCCCTTGCGTCCATCCCCCCGCCCGCCAAGCAGCCCCCCGCGTCGGACTGGCGGCTGCGCGCGCTCGGCTGCGCCGTTACCGCCGCAACCCGGTTATCCGCGCTCCGCCCCCGGGGCCGGCCGGGAAGCCGGCCGGCGGAGGCTTGAGCCATACCCGGGCCGGCCGCGCCGCGGCCGCCTCAATCCGCTTCGTCGGGCCGGGACCGCTTGAGCCAGCCCTGCTGATGGTGCGAAAACAGGTTGCGCCGCCACAAGGGGTTGTCCTGAACAAAGCCCGGATCTGTCTTCAAGAACGCCTTCACGGCTTCGAGCGGACCCGGCCCCCAAAACAGCGAGACCGGATGCCCGTTGATGTTGGTGTCTTCCACCACCAGGTAGTTCCCCACGGCGACAAACCGCTGGTATTGGTGCAATTCCGCGAGCACATGCGCCCGGGCATGATCCGAATCGAGGATGACCATGCCCTTGCCCGGCGGCACCAGCGTCCGGATCTGCTCAATGACCGCGTCATCCGTGGAACTCCCCTGGATCAGGCGGATTCTGGGATGCCGAATGGCCTTGGCCTCCTCGCCCAGCAAGATGTCCACGCCGATGACCACGGCATGGCTGGGCGCGTGGATCAGATCCAAGAGAACGGCAAAAAACAACACGCTGCCCCCGCCCGCCACCCCGGTTTGGATGATGAAATCCGGTTTCGTCCGGAAGATGATTTCCTGGTATAATTGCAGATCCAGAGGACACTGCAGGATCGGATATCCCAGAAAGGTGTTTTTCCGCCACGTTTCATCGGCGTGATACCACAGGCAATGGAAAGCATTCACCACCAGCCGGGAGACCAGGGGTCCGAAGTGAATTCGCCGCATCACGGCTTGCGCATATTGTCTCATTGTTTTCATGAGTCTCCGCCTGGGCCGGACGCGGGTTCAGGCCTTGGGCCGGCCGCCATCCGGTGGTTTCCTTCACTTGCCGGAGATAAGCATGATCCGCCGCTCATAGCAACCGGAAGCTGGCAGGCCCCGGCAGGTGCGGCAAGCCATAAGTGATCATCGCCGGGCCGCGGCGCGAACTCCGGTTTTGCCGGCCGCCCGGTCCGCGCCGCCGCCGGGAGCCTGACCGCCCGCCCCCCGCGGAAACCCCCAGGACTCATCTGGGGCCCATAGGCTTCACCCCATATCCTGCTCGGAACCGGCCGTCAATCCGGTGGCGGCGCCTTCCGCACGGAAAGCCGGTGAATCGGCTTTTGGCCGGCATAGTAGAGTTCGAAGTCGGTCTGCTCGTCGGCGGCCGGCACGAAGGGGGGGACCGGCGCGAAGCGGGCATCGGCCGCGAAGACGGCCGCGAGCTGCGCGAAGTACGGCGCGTGGTCCGTCGCCACATGGACGGTGCCGCCGGGCGCGAGCGCCCGGTGCAGCGCGGCCAGGAAGACGGGATTGAACAGCCGGTGCCCTTCGTGGCGGGCCTTGGGCCAGGGATCGGGGAAGAAGATGTAGCACACGTCCACGGCGGCGGGGGGCAGCAGATGGGCCACGGCGTAAAAGGCCTCCACCCGCAGCAGGCGGATGTTGTCGAGCTCCAGCCGCCGCGCGCGGTTGTCCACCTTGCGGATTCGCCGCAGCATGCGGTCGATGCCGAGGAAATTGGTTTCCGGATTCTGCGCGGCGCGCGCGAGCAGGAAGCGTCCCTTGCCGCAGCCCAGATCCACCTCCAGCCGCCGTTCCGGACGGGCGAACCAGGTTTGCACCGGCAACGGGCCCAGCCACTCGGCCTCGGTTTGCGGCCCCCGGCGCAGGCTGTCCGCGATCATGGCCGCGGCTCCGCTCAACCGTAGGTCAGGGCGACGGGGTTGCGCAAAACGCCGAGGCCGTCGATTTCGCACTCGACCACGTCGCCGTCGTGCAGCACCACGGGCGGCTTGCGGGCGGAGCCGATCCCGCCGGGGGTGCCGGTCGAAACAATGTCGCCCGGTTCCAGCGTCGTCACGCGGCTCAGGTCCGCCAGCACCTGTTCGATGCGGAAGATCATCTTGGAGGTCTTTGACTCCTGCAGAATTTCGCCGTTCACCCGCTGGCGGATCCCGAGCGCGTGCGGGCGCTTGATTTCGTCGCGCGTGACGAGCCAGGGGCCCAGGGGGGCGAAGCTGTCCGCGCCCTTGGCGAAGAACCACTGCAGGCGCGATTTCTGCAGGTCGCGGTTGGTGACGTCGTTCAGGATCGTGTAGCCAGCAACATAGCCCAGGGCCTCGCCCTCCTGGATGTCGCGGGCGCGCCGGCCGATCACCAGCGCCAGTTCCGCCTCGCCATCCACCCGCTCCATGCCCGGGCGCAATTGGATGGGGTCGCCCGCGCCGCAGAGCGCGCCGGGGCTTTTGGCGAAATACACGGGAAACTCGGGCACCTTGGCGTCGAACTCCCTGGCATGGTCGCGGTAATTCTTGCCGAGGCAGATGATCTGCCGCGGCGGGGCCACCGGCGGCCCCAGGCGCACGCCTTCCGCCGGTACGGTCTTCAGGGCCTTCTCGTCCAGCAGCCCCTTCAGCCGGTCTAGGCCGAAGGTCCGCCAGAACCGCGCATCGTAGTCTTCGAGGTCGAAGGCCATGGCGCGCACGTCCGCGATGCGCGCCGGTTCCTTCGGCGTGGCCGCCAGCCACACGCCCGGCCGTTCGGCGCCGGGCGGTCCAAACCGCACCAGCTTCATGGCGCGGGCCTCCGCGGCACGAAGACCTTGCGCACGGGCGCCGGCGGCAGGCCTTCGGCCTTGCGGTTCCGGCCGAGCGGCCCGAGCACATCGTCCGTCGTCTTGAAATGGCACTTGGCGGTCTCGAGCAGGACGGCGCCGCCCTGTTTCTGCACAAGTTCGCCCGCCACGGCCCGGACCTTGTCAGAGGCCCCCTTGGGGAGCTTCATGCCGTACTTCTCCCCCAGCTTGTCCAGCGCCGTCAGGAACCCCGCCCGGGCCAGGATCGAGGCCGCGGCCACGGCCACATCGCTTTCCGCCCGGTGGCGCTGCTCGAGCTTGATCTTGCGCCCCTTCTGCTGGAGGGCGCGCTGGATCTGCTGCGCCGGGCCGAACTGGTCGCTCAGCGCCCGCGGGCAGTTCGGCACCTTTTCCAGCAGGTTCTCGATGGCGCGCGCATGGCCCCAGGCCAGGAGACGGTTGACGCTGCCCATCGAGGCATGCAGCCGGTTGTAGGCCGAAGGGCCGATCGCCACCACGGCCAGGCGGTCGCCCAGCCGCGCGCGGATCTTTTTCGCGAGGTCCTGCGCGGCCTTGTCGGAGGTGAGGGTCTTGCTGTCGCGCACGTTCAGCGCCTGGAGGTCCTTGGCGATGGCCGGGTCCACGTAGGCGGCGGCGATGACCAGCGGGCCGAAGAAGTCGCCCTTGCCGCTTTCGTCCACGCCCATGTGCGGCGCGTGCGCCTCCGGGTTCAGGACCTCCTCGTAGCCCAGCCGCGCCTCGCCGAGCACCTGCGGCTCGAGCACGAAGGTGATCCAGTCGGCGGCGCCCTTGCCCTGCACCAGGCACTTTCCGCTCCGGTAGATGGCGATCTGGCAGTCCTCGCCCTCCGCCGCGGCCAGCGCATGCTCCACCCGCCGCAGGCGGTAGTTCCCCTCCTGCAGGATCCGCGCCGCCGCATCCATCTGCGCGGGCGTCAGCTTGATCGTGTAGGATGTCTTCTGGACCGTCATGCCGCCACTGTAGCAGGCCGCCCCCCCGCTGGCAACCGCCCGGCCATTGACATTCCCGGGACCGCGGCTTAAGGTGAATCGCGGGTGAAGCCTGCGCCCCGGCGGCGCGGCACGCCCGCGAGGCCCACATGAAAAAAATCTTCCGGTTTCTCCTCCTGGCTGCGTTGCTTATGCTCCTGCCGGCCGGCTGCGCCGTGCTCCAGGGCGAAGACCTCAGCGACGAGCCCGTCACGGATGAGGGCATTGCCGCCCTGGCCGCCAGCCGGCTCAACGGCGACGGCATGGTTGCCCGGGCCACGCTGAACGTCACCGTCGAAAACGGCCTGGCGACCCTCTCCGGCACCGTGCCCAACGAGGCGACCCGGCAGCGGGCGCTGCAGATCCTGCAGGGCACGCCCGGCGTCACCGACGTGCGCGACCACACGCGCAAACGCTAGCCCCAGCCGGCCCGCAGAGGCCCGATGTTCGTCTCCCGCGCGTCACCGTTCCGGACCGGATTCCGCGCCGGGGCCGCCTTGCTGCTGGCGCTGGCCGCCGGCTGCGCC
This sequence comes from uncultured Verrucomicrobiota bacterium, assembly GCA_964393515.1. Taxonomy (GTDB): domain Bacteria; phylum Verrucomicrobiota; class Kiritimatiellia; order CAIQIC01; family Lenti-01; genus Lenti-01. The sequence goes on along the minus strand of CAYMTY010000021.1, from coordinate 11,109 downwards.
ACGCCCCGCGGCGGCGAGGAAACCCGCCGCGCCCTGCGGGCCATCCCCGGAATTCCGGACGGGCATCTCCGCGCCGACCGCGCCCTGGTCGCCGCTTTCTTCGCCGCCAACGGCATCCCCCTCACCGTTCCCCAGGCCGAATTGATCCTGCCCGACGACGCCCCCCAGGGCCGGCTGGACCGCCACGCCACCCGCGCCGTTGCGACCCGCAACAACAGCGTGTTGACTGTCATCCGGGCCGACGAACAGGCCCTGTGGGACGCGCTCGGCAACAACCAGACCCTGCTGGTCCTGCTGCCGCCGGACCTCCGCTACAACCCCGCCACCGTGCCGCTCATTCCGATCGCCTGGAACCGCGGCGCGGGCACCCTCGAACTGCTGGAGGGCAACGGCGAAATCCAGACCCTCCCCGCAGACGTCTTTTTCGACCGCCGCGCGCCGCTCAAGCAGGCCGCGCTCTGCCTAGTCCGCCCCCGCGGCCTGCGCCAGTTCCAGCCAACCCGCGAACAACTGCTGGTGCTGGCCGATTTCTGGTTCGACAAGGGCTTCTACCGCCACGCCGAAGCCGCCTATGCCAAGGCCCAGGCGGCCATGCCCCTCGGCACCAATGTCGCCGCCCTGGTCGGCCAGGGCAACATCCTCATCCGCCAGGGGCGCCCAGCCGAGGCCGTCCCCCTCTACCGCGCCGCGCTTCTGGTCGAGCCCGACAACCCGCAAATCCTCAACAACCTCGCCTACGCCATGCTCCACGGCCACGGCGATCTCATGACCGCCCTGCGCCACGCCACCAAGGCCGCCCAGCTCGAACCGGAGAATCCCGTCTATCTCGAGACCCTCGGCACCGTCAACCTCCGCCTCGGCGACGCCGTCGCCGCCGCCAAGTACTTCGAGCACGCCTGGGCCCGCGCCCTGAAACTGGCCCCGGAAATCCAGGTGCCCATCCTCGACCAGCTCATCCGCGCGTGGGTCGCCGCCGACCGGCTGGACCTCGCCTGGCAGGTCGCCGAAGCCCGCCGGCGCAATTTTCCCCAATTCCGCTTTCCCCGCGACATTCTCGACGCCCTGCCCGCCCTCCGGGAACCGGCCGCGAAAAAAAATGGAAAATAATACGCGGCGGGGTTGACATGCCCCCCGGCATGCGTATAGTGACAGCACGAATTGGGGAATTCATTCCCGACTGATCTTTGGAAGAACAACTTAGCGACTTGCTGCTAACCACGCAGCAAGCAGATGGGACTACGGAGATCCCCCCATACTCCGCCCGTCTGCATTCATCCGTGCCAGGCTACCCCCCCCCGATAATGCCTGGCACGGACCTTTTTTACCCCCGGGGATTCCCCCCGCCGCCGCCGCCCGCTTCCTTGAACCCCGGACGCCAGCCCTGCTCGCATGCAAAAACCGCTGGCTGCGATCAGATCCCTGCCGTATGTTGCGGATCTGGGCAACCGGCATGCAACTGCGGCACCGTTTCCGTTTCGCCTTCCTGGGGCTGGCGATCCCGGCCTTCGCGGCCTGCAGCCGCGCGCCGGCCCTGCGCCCGCTGGCCCCGGAGGCCGTCATCCTGGCTTTTGGCGACAGCCTCACCGCCGGCACCGGCGCCGAACCCGGCGAATCCTATCCCGACATCCTGCAGCAGATCTTGGGCCGGCCGGTGATCAATGCCGGGGTGCCCGGTGAATTATCCGGGGACGGCCTGGCGCGCCTGCCGGCGCTGGTGGCCACCCACCGCCCGGCCCTGGTCATTCTCTGCCACGGAGGCAACGATCTGCTCCAGCGCCGGGATCCGCAGGAACTCCGCCGCCATCTCGAACGAATGATCCAATTGCTGCACGCGCAGGAGATTGACGTCCTGCTGATCGGCGTACCCGCTCCCGGCCTGTTCCTGCGCCCCGCCCACGTATATCGCGACTTGGCCCGGACCTACCGCCTGCCATATGCAGGCCCAGTCCTGAGCGACATTCTCGCCGACCGGTCCCTGACCAGCGATCCCGCCCACCCCAACGCGGCAGGCTACCGAAAACTGGCCGCCGCGCTGGCCCGGCGCATCGCAACGCCCTGAACCGGCGCCGGTTCCGCTTCCGCCGCGCCCGCCGGGTGCGTTTTCCTGCTTTCCCATCCCCAGTCCGGCTGATACAGTCGGCGCCTATTACGCATCAACCCGGACGAACCCGATCATGAAGAAACTGCTTTCCGGAAACCAGGCCGCCGCGTGGGCCGCCTACCGCGCCGGCTGCCGCGTGGCCGCCGCCTACCCCGGCACGCCCTCGACCGAAATCCTGGAGCACATCGCCGAGTTCCCGGGCGCCATCGCCTGCGAATGGTCGGTCAACGAGAAAGTCGCCCTCGAAATCGGCATCGGCGCCTCCCTCGCCGGCGTCCGCGCGCTGGTGGCGATGAAGCACGTCGGCCTCAACGTGGCCATGGACGCCCTGATGACCTTCACCTACATCGGCGCCACCGGCGGCCTCGTGCTCGTCAACGCCGACGATCCCAGCCTGCATTCTTCGCAGAACGAGCAGGACAACCGCTCGCTCGCCAAGTTCGCCCGCTGCCTGCTGCTCGAACCGGCCGACTCGCAGGAGACCTACGATATGATCTGCGCCGGCTTCGAACTGAGCGAGAAATACCAGGTGCCCGTCATCGTCCGCGCCACCACGCGCACAGCGCACACCTCGACCATCGTGGACATCGGCTCGGGCGAACGCGGCGAGGTTCCCGCCATCCCCTACGTCAAGGACGCCCGGCGCAACGTCGCCGTGCCCGCCCACGGCCGCCTGATGCGCTTCGCCGCCGAGAAGCGCTCCGCCGCCCTGCGCGAGCTGTCCGAAACCACCCCCTTCAACCGCGCCGAGCCCGGCGCGGGCGACCTCGGCTTCGTCGCCTCCGGCGTGGCCTACCAGTACGTAAAGGAAGTCTTTCCCGAAGCGCCGGTCTTCAAGGCCGGCCTCTCCCAGCCGCCGCCCCTCGGAAAAATCCGCGCGTTCGCGAAGAATCTCGCGCGTCTGGTGGTGATCGAGGAGTCCGATCCGGTGCTGGCCGAGCAGATCCGCGCCGCCGGCATCCCCGTCGTCGAACCGCAGACCGAACTGCGGATGATGGAACTCAATCCGGCGCGGCTGGCGGCCCTGCGCGCCGAACTGCTCGGCCCGCCCGCGCCCGCCGCCCCGCAGCCCGAAGGCGACATCCCCCTGCGCCCGCCGGTGCTGTGCTCCGGCTGTTCGCACCGCGGACCGTTCCACATCCTCGGCAAGCTCCAGGCCACGGTCTGCGGCGACATCGGCTGCTACACCCTCGGCTCGGCCCCGCCGCTTTCCGCCATGGACACCTGCGTCTGCATGGGCGCCGCCATCGGCACCGCCATCGGCATGCGCAAGGCCGGCCTCCCGAACCAGCGCATCGCCTCCGTCATGGGCGACTCCACCTTCTTCCATTCCGGCATGACCGGCCTGCTCGACGTGGCCTACAACCGGATCCCGATCACCGTGATGGTCTTCGACAACCGCATCACGGCCATGACCGGCCACCAGGAAAACCCCGGCAGCGGCCACACGCTGCTCGGCGCGGAAACCCCCGCCGTGCGCGTGGCCGACGTCGCCCGCGCCTTCGGAATCCGGCGGGTGCACGAAGTCGACCCCTACAACCTCGCCGAGTTGGAGCGGGTCTTCACGGAATGCCTCGACTGCGGCGAGCCGGCCGTGGTCGTCGTGCGCGGCCCGTGCGTCCTGCACGAGAAACTCGCCGGCAAGCAGATCAACGCGGTGGACGAGGTCACCTGCACCGCCTGCGGTGCCTGCTTCCGCATCGGCTGCCCCGCCATCGTGCGCGGGGAACCCAAAGACCCCGGCGGCAAGCGCTTCAAGTCCCGCATCGACCCGCAGTTCTGCACGGGCTGCAACATCTGCGCGCAGGTTTGCAAGTTCAACGCCATCGCCCCCGCGGAAGGAGCCCGGCCATGAGCACCCGGCACACCCTCGACCGGATCTTCAACGTCTCCCTCGTCGGCGTCGGCGGACAGGGCATCCTGCTGACCTCCGACGTCCTCGCGCTCGCCGCCATGCACGCCGGGTTCGACGTCAAGAAGTCGGAGATCCACGGCATGTCGCAGCGCGGCGGGTCGGTCATCAGCCAGGTCCGGTTCGGGGAAAAGGTCCATTCACCCATCATCCCGGACGGCCAATCCGACATCCTCGTGTCGTTCGAGCGCCTGGAGGCCCTGCGCTGGGCGCACCTGGCCCGGCCCGGCGCGAAGATCGTCGTGAACGACATCGAACGCATTCCCATCACTGTCTCCAGCGGCCTCCAGCCGCCGGCGAAGGATGTCGAGAAGCGTTTGGACGCCTATCCCGGCCTGATGCTGATCGCCGCCAATCCCCTCGCCGAACAGGCCGGCAACCTGCGCGCCGCCAACGTGGTGGTCATGGGCGCGCTGTCGACCCTGGTGCCCTTCGACGAGGAGCACTGGCAGGCGGCCATGCGCGAGCGCATCCCCGCCAGGCTGCTTGACGTCAACCTCCGCGCCTTCGCCCTCGGCCGCGCGGCGGCGGGCTGACGCCGCCAGCCCCAACCGTTAGAACAACCCGTCCGGGAGGTGCCCGCATGAAATCGAAAATCCGCTTGATGAGCCTGGTGGTGTCCTTCACCCTGATCCTGCTGACGATTGGCGCAATGCTGGTGGTGCTGGGCATCTTCAACGCCGCGCTGAACTGGGACATTTTCGGCCCCCGGCTGGAGGCCTTTCTCTACGGCGTGTTCGGTTCGTGCATGGCGCTGGCGGCCTTCGGCGTGGCCATGACCGTCATCCTGGCCCTGCAGGAATCCGTGCGCGACTTCAAGCGGCTGGTCCAGGCCCGGACCAGCCAGACGGAAACGGTGGAGGCCCCGCGGCGCGCCTATGCCGCGCGGATGCTGTACGTCGTCCTGGCCATGGCGTGCCTGGTGGCCCTCTGCAACGGCATCAATCATGTCGTGCTGGCCAAGCGCTGCGGGGTGTTCAAGCGCCTGGCGGCGGAGCAGGTTGGCAATTTCCAGGCGCGGATCGCGGGGCTCGTCGGCGCCTTCACCGCCCCGCCGCCGGACAACGTTCCGCGCGACCTCTACGATGTGATCCGGACGGTGGACAACCTCGAGTTTGTCAACACCGCCACGCTCTACCTGCCCGACCCGACGGAAGCCACGGCCATGTGGGGCTACACCGCCTGGCGCAGCGCCTACAGCAACTGCGACGGCTTTGCCCGGTTCTACGTCGCCAAGGATTTCGAGAAGGCCATGCGCCAGGCCGTGGACGGCGAGGCCACGGCCTTGGACGATATCAACGCCCGCAACGAATTCAGCTGGTACCAGCCGCTGACCGGTGCCGACGGCCGTCCGCTGGCGGTCCTCCGCATCGACGGCAACCCCCGCCACAGTTTCCGGGAATACCGCCTCGGTAAATAGTTGTGTCTCCGGCCACCGCCATCCGCCGCCTCCTGCTGGTGCTGGGCGGAATTGTCCTCGCCCTGGCCCTGTGGCTGGGGGGGCTGGCTGTCGCCATCTGGACCTACGGCGGCACGGACCATGCCGTCAAATCTGATTGCGCGATCGTCCTGGGCGCGGCGGCGTACGGAGCGAAGCCCTCGCCGGTCTTCGAGGAGCGCATCCGCCACGGCATCACCCTGTACCGCCGGGGCCTCGTCTCCAAGCTCATCTTTACCGGCGGCTTTGGGGACGGCGCCAGCCACGCCGAAGGCGAAGTCGGGGCCGCCTATGCCGTCCGCGAAGGCGTGCCGCTGGTGGATGTATTCATGGAGGTCAAGTCGCGCACCACCGTGCAGAATCTCGCGGAGGCCAAAACCATCATGGACGCCCAGGGCCTGAAGACCGCGATTCTCGTGAGCGACCCGCTGCACCTGCGCCGGGCCGTGTGGATGGCGCGCGACCTCGGCATCGAAGCCGTCGCCTCGCCCACGCCCACTTCCCGCTTCCGCTCGTGGAAGACCCGCCGGCGGTTCCTGCGGCGCGAACTGCATTACTGGCACGTCTACCTGTTCACGGGCGAGTAACCCCGGCGCCACCCGGAAAAGCATCTATTGGATATTTGTGCTTTCCTGGCACCCCAAATTCCTCGTATAGTATTTGCAACTACTATACATACCGTCCGAATCGAGGCCCGGCATGGTGCAGAATTTAAACCCAACCCTGTGGAGAACCTGCCGGATGCTGGCCGGCCTTACCCGGATTCGGCTTCTGCGCCAACTGCACGACCATCCCGGACAAAACATCGCCACCCTGGCCAGCGCCGTGGACATCTGTCGGCCGTATGCCAGCCAGGAAATGCGCCGCATTCAGTCGCGCGGACTGCTCAAGCGGACCCATCGCGGAGCTTCCTTGGTTTACCATCTCGGCGCGGACCCGCAGGTTTCGTCCGCCGCGCCCCTGTTGAACGCAGTGCAACGCGCGCTGGATGCTTATCCGCCCTCCCGCGACCGGGAAATGCAGACCCTCGCCGCCGGACTGGCCCATGAACGTCGCATTGCCATGGCCCAAGCGCTCCGGCAATCGCCGAAAGCGCCGCAGCAGTTGCTCGCCGAGATTCCCATGGCCCGGTGTTCGTATCATCTCCATCTCCGCACGCTAATCGCCAGCGGCTTCGTGACAATCTCCAAGAACCGGCTGGCATTCCGGACGCCTTCCCACCCGCTGGCCAAGGCCCTCGCCCGATTGCTGTACCCGGGCAAAGCCAAATGAACGCTTCTCCGAAACCCGCAGCCGCACAGGCGCCGGCGAATCCGGGATTGGACAAGCCGGGCGCGTTGCGGTAGATTGCGCCACCCGTTGCGCCAGGTGCGCGACGGTCTGTGGTTGCATGGCCCGCTGGCGTCGTGAAAAGCCACTTTTCGCAACCTGCCATCGGAGATCCCGACCATGAGCTTCCATTCGCTGGGCCTTGACCCGCAGCTTCTCAAGAATGTTGCCGCGCAAGGCTACACCCTCACCACCCCCATCCAGAAGAAGGCCATCCCGGCCATCCTGGAAGGGCGCGACGTGGTCGGCCTGGCCCAGACCGGAACCGGCAAGACCGCCGCGTTCATCCTGCCCCTTCTCCACCGCCTGCTGGCCGGCCCGCGCCGCCAGTTGCGCGCGCTGGTCATCGGCCCCACCCGCGAATTGGCCGAGCAGACCAAGGACGTCTTCACCCAGCTGGGAGAGCACACCGGTTTCCGCAGCGTCACCATCTATGGCGGTGTGGGGCCGCAACCGCAAATCGCCGGCGTCCGCCAAGGCGCGGAAATCGCCATCGCCTGTCCCGGGCGCCTGCTGGACCTGCTCGGCCAGGGCAAATTCAACCTGGCCCGGGTCGAATGCCTGGTGCTCGACGAAGCCGACCGCATGTTCGACATGGGTTTCCTGCCGGACATCCGCAAGATCCTGCAGCGGCTGCCCGCGCAGCGCCAGACGCTGCTGTTCTCCGCGACGATGCCCGAGGAAATCCGCCGGCTGGCCCACGAGATCCTGCGCGCGCCGGTCACCATCCAGATCGCGCATTCCAAGCCGGCCGAGACGGTGGACCACGCGCTCTATCCGGTGGAACAGAACCAGAAGGCCGCGCTGCTGCTGGCCGTCCTGGGAAAAACCGGCGCCGGCTCCGTGCTGGTCTTTACCCGCACCAAGCACCGCGCCAAGCGCCTGGCCGCGCAGCTGACCGCCGCCGGCCACCGCGCCGCCAGCCTGCAGGGCAACCTCTCCCAGCGCCAGCGCCAGGCCGCCCTCGACGGCTTCAAGTCCGGCCACCACCAGATCCTGGTCGCCACGGACCTCGCCGCCCGCGGCATCGATGTGAACGACATCACCCACGTCATCAACTTCGACATGCCCGCCACGGTGGACGACTACACGCACCGCATCGGCCGCACCGGCCGCGCGGCCAAGACCGGCGACGCCTTCACCTTCACGACCCGCGAGGACGAGGGCACCGTGCGCGCCATCGAGCGCGTGCTGGGCTTCCAGATCGAGCGCCGCCGCCTCGAAGGCATCGACTACACCGCCAAGCCCGCGCCCCCCGCGCCGGCCCATGTCCCGCACCGGGCGCATGCGCCCCGCAAACCCGGCGCCAAGCCCTCCCCCAAGTTCGGCGGCGTTCGTTCGTTCGGCCAGCGGCGCTTTTCGCGCTGAGTTCCCGGCCCGCTCCGCGCGGCATTTCCGGCATTGCCATTACCGGCCTCTTCCGCAGATTTTTCCCACCCGCAACAGAGGATTCCATGCCCGCCCCCCTCTGCTCGCCCCAGTTCAGCCCGGCGCTCTCCAAGGAGTTCAACGCCCAAATCTATTTGAAGCCGGAAATCCATTCCGCACCCGGCTCTGACAAGGACCGCCTCGGGCCGGCCACCGTCGCTGTTTTCCCGGCCTCTCGGTCGGGCGCGCTCTACGGCTCACATGGGGCGCCGCGTGCTCCGCTCAACAGCCCCGGAGAACAGCCCCATAATCCCTGAAAACAGCCTGAAATTCGAGTTTTCCACACTGTGGTTCGGCAGGCGCCGGATCCATGGTGGGAAAAAACCTGAAATTATTTTTCCATTGCGTGGAAAAATCGGGTCTGTTTTTCCATAGTGTGGAAAATATTTTTCCATAGCGTGGAAAAATCACGAAAAAGTTTTCCATCCTGTGGAAAACCCTGCGGGCCGCGATTCCCCTGCGTCGGCGGAATCTCGTAAAAAACACTTATGAGATGGTGTTGGATGCTGCGGCAGGGCGACGCGTTCTTGGTTTAGCGCCAGTAGGGCGACGTGGAGGTCGTCGTCGGTCCTGGCCGCATCCCAGCCGTAGGCGGCCAAGATGGCGGCGGCCAGCTTCTTGTGCGCGAGGTCCAGCCAAGTCGGGCGCTCGTTGTTGAGATTCGTCCGGGTGCGCTTTTTCAGCAGGTCCGCGCGGGCAGCGTCTTTGGGCACGATGCGCGGATAGCGGACGGGGTTCATGCCGGATGCGATGTAGCGGGACCACGGGCCGCCGGGCATGCCGGGGAATTCCAACACTTCTTCGCGTGTCCATTCGGGCAGATTCAGCCAGCGTTCGCGCAGTTCGTTCAATTCGAGGGCGCGCAGTTCACGGCAGCCCCCTGGATTAGCATGCCCCAAGGTGGTGCTGTGAATGCATGAAAAGGCCCCGGGCGGGATCGCTCGGGGCCGGCCGCTGCATGCCGCGCGGCGGATTATTCGGCCTGGATGGGCACGGTATTGCGCTGGGCCTGTTCCTCGGGGCGCTTCGGGGCCGTGAAGGTCAGCACGCCTTTCTTGAACTGCGCCTTGGCCTTCCCGGCGTCCACGCCGGCCGGCAGCTCGACGGACCGGCAGAACGATCCCCAGGACTGCTCCCGGTGGAACCAGTTCTTGCCCTTCTCCGCCTGGTCGCTCTTCTTCTCGCCGCGGAGGGTCAGCACGTCGTCCTGCAGCTCCACGGAGATGTCCTTCTCGTCCATCCCCGGCAGCTCGGCCGACACCTTGACCTCCGTGTCCGTCTCGGAGACATCCACGCGCGGCGTGAACGCGGCGGGGGTCCATTCGGGCCCGGGCTCGCGCTCCGCCAGCGGGAAGCCGCCGAAGAAGTCGTCGAACAGGCGGTTCATCTGCCGCTGGAAATCCCGGAAGGAATCCGCCTCCTCCCGCCGGGCAGGCAGGGGCTTGCGGCCGATCCGGGGCACCAGATCCTTGATGCTCATCTTGCTTCGCCTCCTTCCTGTTGGTTGGTGGTTGATGGTTGGTGGTTCAGCCCGTGACCTGGATCTTGCGGGCCTTGACTTCGTCCTTTTTCGGAATCGTGACCGTCAGCACGCCGTGCTTGACCCGCGCCTGGATGCGGTCGGTCGCGACATCCTCCGGCAGGGTAAAGTCGCGCCGGTAGCGGCCGCCGCCGAATTCCCGGCCCAGTTTTTCATGGCCCTGTGGGTTTTCGGGCCGGCCCCAGCCTTCGAGCGTCAGCACGCGGTTCTGCACCGTGGCCTCGACGGATTTCTCGTCCGCGCCCGGCAGGTCGGCCACGACGGTGAAATGCTCCGCGCTTTCGCGGATGTCCACGCGCGGCACGTAGACCGGCTCGTTCTCCGGGGACGGGTTTTCCTTCTGGATGGATTTGTTTTCGTTCATGGATGCCTCTTCTCAGTTCGCCTCGATGGCGATCTTGCGGGGTTTCTCCTCCTCCGAGCGCGGGATGGCGATGCGAAGGATGCCGTTCTTGAAGGTCGCCTTCACGGCGCCGGTGTTGGCGCGGAAGGGCAGCTGCAGCGTGCGCTGGAATTCGCCGGCGGGCCGCTCGCGCCGCAGGACAACTTCGCCCGCGGCGGGTTCCCGGACGTTGACCTTGCCGTGCAGGGAGAGTTCGTCGCCCACCACGGAGACCTCCACATCCTGCGGATCCACCCCCGGCATTTCGGCATCGATCGTCAAGCCTTCGGCGGACGACCAGACGTTCAGCGGCGGATACGCCGCGCGGGAACGCCGCGCGGGCGCTTCCCCGGCCAGCAACCGGTTCATGTCCTGCTGGATCGACTCCAGCTCGTCAAATACCGTCCACGGATTTCGCGGTCCTATCATCAGTTCGAACATGTTTCGGCACTCCTTTCTTGAGATTAGAACTGTTCTCGCCTGATGATCAGCATTCCGCGTGCCAAAATAATGAACAACCTGTTTCATGTTTTATATCTCATTCATATATAATATTTTACTGTTGATTTAAATTCCACTGAATCATCGATCCCAACTGCTAATAAGTCATATTGTCTCATATGCGCGATAATGTATGTGTCATTATGTCTCTTATTCGAATGCGATGCAGCGGGACTGATGTTATGTCAGAATACACCCCGTGGCAGACGGGGAGCGGGAAGAAGGGAGCGGAGGAATGGCGTCTAGCCGCCGTGTTTAGAACTTTCTTTGACCCCGACTATGCCAGGAGTGCGCAGAAGTAAAAGCCCATAATCCTTCCCCCCCTCGCGCGGCCTTGCCCCCCTTGGCCGCGCGCCCCCCCGTGCCGCGCCCCCCCCCTGCGCGGCTTCCCCCCATACGCGCGGCGCTGCCGCGCCGCTACGCTGACCCTCGCTCCGCTTCGCGTCGCTCGGGGGATGGCCGCCCCCGCTTCGGCCAC
>CAYMTY010000020.1:0-42239 GCA_964393515.1 uncultured Verrucomicrobiota bacterium | reverse complement strand
TAGGACAGCTCCCAGAGCAGGAAGTTGCTCAGGCGCAGCTCGCCGCTGGTGCGGATCATCAGGTCGGGATCGGGCACGTCGGGCAGGTAGAGGTGGCGGGCGACGGTGGCTTCGTCGATCCGCGCCGGGTCAAGTTCGCCGGTCTTCACCTTGGCGGCGATGGTGCGGACGGCATCCACGATCTCCGAGCGGCCGCCGTAACTCAGGGCCAGGATCAGATGGCCCTTCGTATAGGTTTGGGTGGCCGCCATGACGCGCGCGAGCTCGGCGCGCACGGCCTGGGGCAGGTCCGCGATGCGGCCGGTGGCGTGCAGCCGCACCTGGTTCTCGTGCAGTTCGTGCTCGTCTTTCTTCAGGAAGGTCTTCAGCAGTGCCATTAGGCCGGAGACCTCGTCCTTGGGGCGGATCCAGTTCTCGGTGCTGAAGGCGTAGACGGTCAGGTACTCCACGCCATGGTCGCGGCAGGCGCGCAGGATGGCCCGCAGGGATTCGGCGCCGGCGCGGTGGCCGAAGAGGCGCGGCCGACCGCGCTGCTTCGCCCAGCGGCCGTTGCCGTCCATGATGATGGCCACATGGCGCGGCACGCAGGCGATGGCGGCGCGGCCGGTCATGGCGCCTCGCCGAGGAACAAGGTATCCGCCCGCCGGGGGCCGAGGGAGAGGATGCCGACGGGCACGCCGGTGACCTCCTCGAGGCGGGCGATGTAGCGCTTGGCGGCGGCGGGCAGGTCGGCGAAGCGGGCGGCGCCGCGGGTGGCGACGCCCCAGCCCGGCAGCTCTTCATACACGGGCCGGCAGCGGGCGACTTCGCGGACATTGGCCGGGAAGTGGTCGATGCGCCGGCCGTCCAGCTCGTAGGCGGTGCAAATCTTCAGGGTGGCGAACGTGTCCAGCACATCGAGCTTGGTCAGCGCCCATTCGTCCACGCCGCAGGTCATGACGGCGTGACGGGCGGCAACGGCATCGAACCAGCCGCAGCGGCGGGGCCGCCCGGTGGTGGCGCCGAATTCGCGGCCGAGGCGCCGCAGCTCCTCGCCGGTGGCGTCCGGCAGTTCGGTGGGGAACGGCCCCTCGCCCACGCGGGTGACGTAGGCCTTGAGCACGCCGACCACGCGGTCCATGCGGTGGGGCCCCACGCCGGAGCCGGTGGACGCGCCGCCGCTGCACGCATTGGAACTGGTGACATAGGGATACGTGCCAAAGTCGATGTCGAGCAGGATGCCCTGCGCCCCCTCGAAGAGGATGTTCTCGCCGCGCGCGATGGCGCCGTGCAGCAGCGGGATCGTGTCGCAGATGAGCGGCCGCAGGACCTCCAAGGCCTGCTGCGTGGCGGCCAGCACGTCCTCGTAAACCACGACCGGCGCGCCCAGGGCGGCCAGCGCGCGGTTCTTGTCCGCGATGCGGGCCTGCAGCAGCGCGGGGAACTCCGGATCGAGCAGGTCGGCCATCCGCAGGCCGAAGCGGGCGGCCTTGTCGCTGTAGGCCGGGCCGATGCCGCGCTGGGTGGTGCCGATCTGCTCGCCCTTGGCCCGGTGGGCCTCCCCCTGCGCGTCGAGCATCCGGTGGTACGGAAACACCACGTGCGCGCGGTCGCTGATGAACAGCCGGCCCGCGACCGGGAAGCCGCGCTCCTCGATGCCGCGGATTTCCGCGACCAGCGCGCCGGGATCGAGCACGACGCCGTTGCCGATGACGCAGCGCTTGCCCGCGTGCAACACGCCCGAGGGCACGAGGTGCAGCACGAATTTCTCCTCGCCGACCTCGACCGTGTGGCCGGCGTTGTTGCCGCCCTGCGCGCGCACCACCCATTCCGCGCGCTCCGTCAGGAAGTCGATGATCTTCCCCTTGCCCTCGTCGCCCCACTGGGCGCCGATCAGGATCGTGTTGGACATGGGGGCTCCGGGTTCAAGGGTTCAGCAGTTCACGGTTCAACGGTTGGAAAATTCATTCTGGATACTGAATTCTGACTCCTGAATTCTACACCTTGTAATATTCCCGGTACCATGCGATGAAGCGGGCGATGCCGGTTTCGATGGGCGTGGCGGGGGCGAAGCCGGCGTCGCGCTGGAGGTCGGCGACGTCGGCGCAGGTGGCGGGCACGTCGCCGGGCTGCATGGGCAGGTTGTGGCGGACGGCCTTTTTCCCGAGGGCAGCCTCGATCAGCGAAATGAACTGGTCCAGCTCGACGGGGGTGTGGTTGCCGATGTTGTAGACGCGATAGGGCGCGGGGCTGGTGCCGGGATCGGGCGCGGCGGGGTCCCAGGCCGGGTCGGGGGCGGCGATCCGGTCGGCGGTGCGGATGACGCCCTGGACGATGTCGTCGATGTAGGTGAAGTCGCGGCGCATCTTGCCGTGGTTGAAGACGTCGATGGGCTGGCCGGCGAGGATGGCCTTGGTGAAGAGGAAGAGGGCCATGTCGGGCCGGCCCCACGGGCCGTAGACGGTGAAGAAACGCAGGCCGGTGGTCGGCAGGCCGTAGAGGTGGGAATAGGTGTGGGCCATCAGCTCGTTGGCCTTCTTGCTGGCGGCGTAGAGCGAGATGGGGTGGTCGACATTGTCATGGACCGAGAAGGGCTGGCGCGCGTTGAGGCCGTAGACCGAGCTGCTGGAGGCGTAGGTCAGGTGCGGGATTTTGGCGTGCCGGCAGGCCTCGAGGATGTTCAGGAAGCCGACCAGATTGCTCTGCATGTAGGCGCCGGGATTCGTCAGCGAATAGCGCACGCCGGCCTGCGCGGCGAGATGGATCACGCGGTCGAAGGGACGGCCGGCGAACAACGCCGGCACGGCGACGGCATCGGCCAGGTCGCCCTTGACGAAGGCAAAACCGGGGCTGGCCCGCAACTGAGCCAGGCGGGCCTCCTTGAGGGTGACGTCGTAGTAGTCGTTGACGTTGTCGAAGCCGACGACGGTGTCGCCGCGGGCGAGCAGCGCCCGGGCGGTGTGGAAGCCGATGAAACCGGCGGAACCTGTCACAAGCACATGCATGTCAGAGCAGTTCTCCTTGTCCGCCGGGCGGCGGCAGCCCCAGCAGGCGGTAGGCCCCGGCGGTGGCGATGCGGCCCTGCGGCGTGCGCGCCAGCAGGCCCTGCTGGATCAGATAGGGTTCGTAGACCTCTTCGAGCGTGCCGGGCTCCTCGCCGACCGTCACGGCGATCGTGTTGAGGCCGACGGGCCCGCCCCCGAACTTGCCGGTGATCGCCGCGAGAATGCGCTTGTCCATCTCGTCGAGGCCGTGGCGGTCCACGTCGAGCATGGCCAAGGCCCGGTCGGCCACCTCCCGGTCGATGCGGTTGCCGGCGCGGACCTGCGCGTAGTCGCGCACCCAGCGCAGGAGGTTGTTGGCCACGCGCGGGGTGCCGCGGGCGCGCACGGCGATCTCGGCGGCGCCGGCGGGGGCGACCTCCGCGCCGAGGATGCCCGCCGAGCGCCGGACGACCGCCTCCAGTTCCGCGGCCGAGTAGTAGTCGAGGCGGTGGGCCACGCCAAAGCGCGAGCGCAGCGGGGCGCTCAGCAGCCCGCTGCGGGTCGTGGCGCCCACCAGCGTGAAGCGCGGCAGGGAGAGCCGCACGCTGCGCGCGTGCGCGCCCTGGTCGAGCACGATGTCGATGGCGAAGTCCTCCATCGCCGCGTAGAGGTATTCCTCGACGCTCTTCTGGATGCGGTGGATCTCGTCGATGAACAGCAGGTCGCCCGGTTCGAGGTTGGTCAGCAGGCCGGCGAGGTCGGCGGGCTTGGCGAGGATGGGGCCGGAGGTGGCCTTGACGGCCGCCCCCATCGCCCCCCCGAGGATGTAGGCCAGGGTGGTCTTGCCCAGGCCCGGCGGGCCGCACAGCAGCACGTGGTCGAGCACATCCCCCCGCCCCCGGGCCGCCGCCACGCTCAGTTCCAGCCGCTCGCGGACCTTGGCCTGGCCGATGAAATCCGCGAACTGCGCCGGGCGCAGTGGCCGCTCGAATTCCGCGTCCGCGCGGTTCAGGGTTTCGGATGCAATTCTTTCGGCCATGCCTGTTTTCCGTGCCTGTTCCGTCACTGAAGCAAAAAGGCCCGGGCAACACAAGCCCGGGCCTGAAAATGGTGCACCCGGAGGGACTCGAACCCACATGCTTTTTAAGGCATAAGAACCTGAATCTTACGTGTCTGCCAATTTCACCACGGGTGCGCCGGTTGTGAAATCGCGCAAACCATACCAGCCTGCCCCCGGCGGCGTCAATGGGGCCGGACGCTTTTTTTACGGCATTGCCGACGCCGGCCGCCTGTCCTATAATAGGAGGCAACCAGGAGAACCATCGCATCATGAAAACCACCCTCTGCACTGCCCTGCTGGCGCTGGGGCTTGCGGCCGGTACGCGGGCCGTGGAGCCGGCGCCGGCCGCCCCCGCCGGCCGCGAAGTCCAGGATCTGACCGCCGACCTGCGCCGCGCCGAAGACCGGCTCAAGGACCTCGAAGCCCGGCTCGAAAAGGTCGAGAAGCGCCTCGGCGACACCTACCAGCTGCCCACGCCCTTCAACACCATCGAGCGCCGCCTCGAGGACATCGAAAAAGACCTGAAACGTCGCTGAGTTCCCGCCGCCTGCCTGGCGATGAAATACCTCGACTACTACGCGGTGCTCGGCGTGCCGCGCGGCGCCTCCGCGGACGAAATCAAGAAGGCGTTCCGCCGGCTGGCGCGCCAGCACCATCCCGACGTCAGCAAGGCCCCCGGGGCGGAAGCCCGCTTCAAGGAGGTCAACGAGGCCTACGAGGTCCTGTCCGACCCCGAGAAGCGCAAGCGCTACGACGCGCTCGGCGCCGGCTGGAAACCGGGCCAGGACTTCACGCCGCCCCCGGGCTGGGGTGGCTTCGAGGGCGCCAGCAGCGGCCCCGGGGGCGTCCGTTTCGAGTTCGGCGAAGCGGGCGACTTCAGCGATTTCTTCTCGGCGCTGTTCGGCGACCTGGGCGGGCGCGCCGGGCGCGGCCGGCGGGGCGCGGCCGGCCCGTTCGCCGGTTTCGGCGGGTTCGGCGGCGCGGACGGGCACGAGGACATGTTCGCCCCGCGGGGCCAGGATTTCGAGGCCCACCTGACGCTGAGCCTCGAGGAGCTGTTCAACCGCGCCCCCAAGAGCGTCACCCTGCAGGTGCCGCAGGTCCGGCCTGACGGCGCGGTCGCGCACCAGGCCCGGACCTTCCACGTGCGCATTCCCGCGGGGGCCACGGACGGCACGCGCATCCGCCTCTCCGGCCAGGGCGGCGACGGCGGAAACCTCTACCTCAACCTGCGCGTAGCGCCCCATCCCGTCTTCCAACTCAACGGCCACGACCTCGACCTCACGCTGCCGGTCACCCCGTGGGAGGCCGTGCTCGGCGCCAAGGTCCGCATTCCCACCCTCGAGGGGGAGGCCGCCCTGCACATCCCCCCGGGCACACAAGGCGGCGCCCGCCTGCGTCTCGGCGGCAAGGGCCTGCCGGACAAGCACGGCTCGCGCGGGGACATCTTCGTCAATGTCCGCATCGCCATCCCCGACCACCCCAGCCCCCGCGAACGCCAGCTGTTCGAACAACTGGCGGCCGAATCCACCTTCCAGCCGCGGCGCCGCTGAAACCGCCCGCCGGCCGCGCCCTTCCGCCGCGCCCTTCCGTTGACACTCGCGCAAACCGCGTGCTACGGTTCCCCCCATGGCAGACGGCTGGGCATCGTTCTTCCGCGGGCCGGCGCGCGCCGCGTTGCGCCGCCGGCGGGCCGGCTCCGGCCTGGCCCTGGCGGCGGCGCTCTGGGCGGCGGGTTCCGCCCGCGCCGAACCCTATGTCGCCCGCGCCCAGCTGGTCGAAGTGAAGAACTCCTTTGTCTCGGCCGGAACCGCCGCCATTCCCGGCGCCGGGGTCCGCGCCTTCCAGCATCCGGCGGCCGGCGAGCCCGGCCAGGAACGCTTCGAAATCCGCTGGTACGCCAATCCGCCCGGCATCCCGCCCGGCGCGGTCATCCTCCTGGAAACCGTGCAGGAACACTCGCAAACTGTCAAAAACCACCTCCTGCGGACCCCCGGCAAGTCGCTCGGCCATGTCCGCTCCTTCATTGAAATCCCCGCCCGGGAAATCCGGATGGCCGGGCGCGTGGTGCAATGGCGCATCCGGGTGATCTGGCGCGGCCGGGTCCTGGCCACCCAGGCCTCCGGCAACTGGAGCGGCTAAGACCCATGCCGGCCGCCCCGAACCAGATCCTCGCCGCCTCGGCGGACAACTGCACGCTGGTCGCGGTGCTGGGCGCGGCCAACTTCAAGCTGGCGCCGGCCTTCAAGCAGGCCATGCAGGCTGCCCGCCTGGCCAACAGCGCCGTGCTCGTGGTGGACATGGCCGCCTGCACCACCCTGGACAGTACCTTCATGGGCTCGCTCGCCTATCAGGGCTTGGCCAGCCAGAAGCCCGAGGCGCCCCGGCTGGTCCTGATCAACGTGCGCCCCAACATCTCGGCGATGCTGAAGGGCCTGGGCCTCGACCGCATCCTCAAGACCTACGCTCCCGGCGACCTGCCCGCCGGCGCCGGCGACCTCGCCCCGCTCGTGCAAAACCTCCAGCCCGTGACGACCGGCCCCGGCAGCGAACGCGACCTGGCGGCCCTGATGTACGACGCCCACGAAACCCTCACCCGCGTGGATCCGGACAACCTCCGGCGCTTCAAGGACGTGCTGGCCTTCCTGCGCGAAGACCTCCAGCGCCTGTAAGCCCCGCCCGCCGGGGCCCGGGCCGAATTTCGGGATTGGTTGCGGTCCGTGAGTATGCTATCCATTCGACCGCCATGTTGCGCAGGAGTTTCAGATTCCAGGCGGAGTTGGCGGCGCTGCTTGACGCCACGCTCATCTGCGGCACGCTGCTGGCCGCGCTGGCCACCCACAAGGTGCTGGCGTGGCTCTTTCCGAGCACGTTCGCCATTTTCGACATGTTCTGGTCGAACGCCTGGCTGTACGTGCTGGTCGTGCCCGTCTGGGGCTTCGTCCTGGATTTCGCCGGCCTCTACCGCCAGTTCGTGGGCCTGACCCCGGGCCGGCTGTTCGGCCGCGTCCTGCGGGCCGGCCTGTTGAGTTTTGCGATCCTGCTCGGCCTGCTCTACGGGCTGAAACTGCACATGGTGCCCCGCACCATCCTGGGCATCCACTGCGCCTATACCATCCTGGCGGTCTTTGTGCGCGCCGTTTATCTTCAGCCCATCCTGCTGCGCCTCGAGCCGCGGCGCCGGCTCCTGCTGGTCGGCGACCCAAACCGAGCCGGGGAACTGCGCGACTGGTTGCGCCAGGCCAACCGCGCCCGCTTCTTCGAAATCCTGGGTCTCCTGGCCCCGGCCGGCTCCCCGCCCGTCGCCAGCCTCCCGGCCCTCGGCACGCCCGCCGACCTGCCGGCCGTCCTGCATGCCAACGTGGTCGACGCGGTCATCGCGCTGCCCGGCAGCCGCTTCGCCGCCGAGGTGGGCGCCTGGCTCCGGCAGTGCGAAACCGAAGGCATCGAAACCTGGGTGCTGCCGGAATACCTGCGCACCAGCATCGCCGAGGTCACCCTCGACGAACTGGCCAACACCCCCATGCTGCTCTTCAGCACCACCGCCAAGTCCGCCTGGGCGCTCATGGTCAAACGCCTGCTGGACGTCGTCCTTTCCGCCTTGGCCCTGCTGGTGCTCGCTCCGCTGTTCCTCGGCATCGCCGCGGCCATCCGCTTCACCTCGCCGGGGCCGATCTTCTTTGTCCAGCGGCGCAGCACGCTGCGCGGCCGGATCTTCAACATGATCAAGTTCCGCACCATGATCGCCAATGCCGAGGAGATCCGCGACTCCCTCGACGGCCGCAACGAGGTCTCGGGCCCCGTGTTCAAGATCCGCAACGATCCGCGCATCACGCCGCTGGGCCGTTGGCTCCGCCGCTACTCCCTCGACGAACTGCCCCAGCTCTGGAACGTCCTCAAGGGCGACATGTCGCTGGTCGGCCCCCGCCCCCCCATCCCCGCCGAGGTGGAGAAATACGAGAACTGGCAGCGCCGGCGGCTGTCCATGCGCTCCGGATGCACCTGTCTCTGGCAGATCAGTGGCCGCAACCACCTTGCCTTCGAGGACTGGATGCGGCTCGACCTGAAATACATCGATACCTGGTCCCTCGGCCTCGATTTCCGGATCCTGTTCCAGACCGTGGGCACCATCTTTCGCGGGACCGGTTACTGAGCCATGCCGCCGCCCGCCCTCCGCCCCTGTGTCTTCTTCGACCGCGACGGTATTGTCAACCGCAGTCCCGGCGAAGGCCTGTACGTCAACCGCCGCGCCGACTTTCACCTCCTGCCCGGTTTCGTCGCCTGCGTCCGGGCCGCCGCCGCCAAGGGCGTGCCCTGCCTGGTCGTCACCAACCAGCGCGGCGTTGCGCGCGGCCTCACCCCCCCCGCCGAGCTCGCGGCCATGCACGCCCGGCTCCGCGCCGAACTCGCCCGGGAGGGCCTGGAACTGCTGGATGTTTCCGTCTGCACGGCCGCCGCCGACGCCCACCCCGACCGCAAGCCCAATCCCGGGATGCTGCACACCGCCGCCCGGAAACACCACCTCGACCTCGCGAAATCCTGGATGATCGGCGACCGCGAATCTGATGTGCAGACCGGCCGGAACGCCGGCGTCGCGGTCACCGTCCTCGTCGCCCCCGGTTCCGGGCCCACCGCCGCCACCCATCGCGTCCCGGACATGCCCGCCTGCGCCGAACTCCTGCGGCAGAAGCTCTGAGCGCCCCGGCTGCCGGAGTTTTCCAGGCAATGGAAAAAATTCAGGCGGTTTTTCCACACCATGGAAAATATTTTTCCACGGTGTGGAAAACCCTCCTCCCGGGAGCGGCCGCGCCGGGTCAGACGCCGACGGAGCCCTGCAGCATGGGCGGGCAAAGGCTGACGTTCACCTCGCGCCGGAGGCCGTCGGCCACCAGCCACACGCCGTCGGGGTTCAGGTCATCGGCCCGCACCACGCGCAGCGCCGCCGCAAAGACGGCGGCCTCCGGCGCCAGTTCCGCCAGCCGGTTGGGCGCCTGCAGCACCGCGCCCAGGTTGAGGCGGTTGCCCTCCCGGCCCGGGAAAAGCGCGAAGTAGAGGATGTTCATTTCCACCAGCTCGCCGAAGAAATGGGTGCCGAGCGACACGTCCGGCGTCAGGAACTCGTGCATGGCCATGATCTCGCAGATGGCGCGCATGTGGCTGATTTCGGAGAAGCGCACCGGCACGCCGAGCGCGGCCATGTGGGTGCCCCAGCGGCCCGGGCCGATCGCCAGGGCCGCGCTGCCGCCCATGCCCAGCGCGCGGTTGACCGCGCCCACCGCCCGCGCCAGGCCGTGGCGCTCGCGCTCCGGCATCGGGCCGTACGCCTCCGGCACCACCAGCACCAGCCAGTCGACCCGCTCGACGCGGCTGTGGCCCACCAGCGCGCCCCGGCTCAGCAGCAGCACGCCCTCCGCCGGGCATTCCACCGCCGGCACTGCGGGGTTGTGCGTCCCCTGCACCTGCAGCGCGCGGCACTGCAGCAGGTTGATGGAATAATCGTCGCCCGCGGGCTGGAAGTTCACGGCGAATTCGATGTCCACCGGTTTGCCATACACCCCCTCGAGGGTCCGGAACAAAAGGCGGAAATCCCGCACGAAATCCGTCCGGGTCAGCAGGCCGTCGAAAGTCAGGAACCGATGGCCGTCGGGAGTTTCGGAGGTGAAGAGCTCCAGCGGCACGCCCTGGGCCGTCCGGGCCAGGTCGGTGAATTCGCCCGCGGCCAGGTGCCCGCCGTCGAGATCCACGAAGTCCACCCGGCGCTGCGAATGGCGGGCGATTTCGTCCGCGCTGCCCTCCGGGCGCCGCAGCGGGGCGTTGAGGGCCACCACGCGCGTGTAGTCGTCGTCCACCCGGTCCACGGCGCGGGTGCCCAGCCCGTAGACCAGGCGCAACACGCCCGCCCGGGGGTCGATCTCGGGCCCCCAAACGAAGGGGTTGTAGGAGAAGCCTACGCCGGCCAGGTGCGGGTAGAAGGCGCGGCCCTGCAGTTCGCCCGTCACGCGCATCACCAGCAGCGCCATCTGCTCGTCGCGCTTGAGCAGCCCGTGGCGTTCGCGATAGGCCAGGGCCTCGCGGCTCATGCTGCTGGCGTAGACCGCGCGGATCGCATCGAGGAAGGCACGCAGCCGCTCCTCCAGCGGCCCCTGGTTCGCGCAGAACACGCTGTCGTACTTGCCGGCGAACGAATTGCCGTAGGCGTCCTCCAGCAGCGAGCTCGAGCGTACGATCACCGGATACTGGCCGAAGTAGTCGAGCATCTTCTCGAAGAGGCCCATTTCGGAGGCCGAGAACTTGCCGTTGAGGATGCGCTCCTGCGCCTCGTCCACGCCGTCGAGGAACGTGTCGGGCGAGTGCTGTTTCTCGCGGAACTCCCAGAGGCCGTTGCGGACGAGGAAGGTGTAGAAGATGTCGGAGCCGATGTAGAACGAGTCGTGCTCCTCCAGCCGGGCGCCCAGGGCCGGGCAGTCGCGCTCGACGATCTTGCGCGCCACGAGCATGCCGACGGCCTTGCCGCCGACCAGCCCGGTGCCGAACAGGCGCCAGCGCACCTCGAGCACGTCCTCGAGCGTCAGGTATTTCTCCACCAGCGGCAGGATGGATTCGTCGCGGGTGATCATCATGCCGACGAGCTGGCGCTTGAGCTCCGCCGCCTCCGCCCCGGCCGGGTCCGCGCGCAGCGCCGCCTCCGCGCGGCGCACCACGTCGTCGCCGTAGGTCTCGATGCGCGCCGAGTTCGGCGGGACCCGTCCCAGCACCCGCGTCAGCAGCGCGCTCGAGCGCACCGGCCGGAACGCCTCGGCGCCGTCCCATTCCAGCATCAGGTGGATGGTCGGCGCGTGCCGGAACTGGGTTTTGATCGGCAGCACGTAGAGCTTGCCCCCGTGCCCGTAGATCTCGAGGAACAGCTGGGTGGTGCTGCGCACCGGTTCCACCGCGTGGCGGGAGTGCCGGCCGCGCAGCAGCCCGAAGTAGGCGACCGTCTCCAGCCGGTACAGGTACGGGCAGGTCAGCAGGAAAAAGTTGCCCAGCATCGCGTCCGAGCACCAGTTCGTCGCCAGGTCCGACAGGCAGTCGAACAGGTAGTAGGCGCCGAGCCCGTGGTCGCCGATCACCGCGTGGATCCGGTGCAGGAAGACCTCGAAGCCCGCTTCGGGCTCGAGGCGGCATTCCTCGCAAAAGCCCTCCGGCACCAGCCGCGCATGCTGTGCGAAGCGAAAATACACCAGCTTGCGCCCGTCGCGTTTGGCCGCCGCGGCATACGGCAGCGCGAGCCGACGGTACTGCTCGATGTCGTCCACGTTCCAGACGATGTTGTCCCCCGCCAGGATGCCGGTCAGCGCGGCGTCCAGCTGCGGCAAGCCGGTGGTATCAATCGGAATGTTGTTCTTGGGCATGGAGGGTAGAGGGGGTTCAGGGTTCAGGGTTCAGGAGCCCCCGTTTGTGTTTCCCGGGACCATATCGCATTCTTCGCCTTACCCCAGGTGCTGCCCGCCGTCCACGAAGAGGATCTGGCCCGTGACGGCTTCGTTCTCCGCCAGGAACGCCACGGCGCCGGCCACGTCCTCCGGGGTCGGCCGCCGGCCCAGCGGCAGCGCCCCGGCCGCTTCGCGCACGCCCTCGGGCAGCAGGACCGGTCCCGGCGCCACGCCATTGACCCGCGTGCCCGGCGCCCACTCCCGCGCCAGCCGCGCCACGGAATCCGCCAGTTCACGCTTGGCGGCCGCGTACTCCCGGAAGGGGGCCGCCGCTGGCCGCGTGATCCGGCTGTCGAGCAGATGGATCACGCATCCGCCGCCCGGCTGGGCCGCCACCCGCGCCGCCAGGTCCAGCGGGGCCTGGACATTCACCTCCCGCAGCCGCGCGGCCTCCATCGCCCCGTCGCGTGCAAAGACCGCCGCGCTGTTCACGAGGATGTCCACCCGCCCCATCCATTCCGCCGCCTCGCGGAAAAGCCATTCGCGCTCCTGCGGGTTCGCGAGGTCGCCCTTCACCGAAAACACGCCGTGCCGCAGCGTGCGGTTCAGGGCGATCGCCTCCGCCTCGGAATGGCGGTAGTGCACCACGACCCCCGCCCCCCGCGCCGCCAGCGCGCGGCAGATGGCCGCTCCGAGGCGCCGCGACCCGCCGGTCACCAGGGCCGATTTCCCCCGCAGGCTGTCCGCTGCGCCCATCATGCCCGGGCTTCGTTCAGCCCGATTTCCGGCGGTCGATCACCCGCACCGCCTTGCCTTCCGAGCGCGGCGTGCTGCCCGGCTCCACCAGCCGCACCTTTGCATGCACCGCCAGCTCGGTCTCCAGCCGGCGTTCGATCCGCTCTTTCAGCGCCTGCTGCTTGGTCATCTCGTCGAAGAACAGGGCTTCGGTAATCTCCACCAGCACTTCCAGCTCGTCCAGCGCGCCCGCGCGGCTCACCACGATCTGGTAGTGCGGCTGCACTCCCTCGATCGCCAGCAGCGCCTGCTCGATCTGCTGCGGATACACGTTGACGCCCCGGATGATCAGCATGTCGTCGCTGCGCGCCGCCACTTTGCTCATCCGCCGGCCGGTCCGCCCGCAGGGGCATTCGCCCGGCAGGAACGTGCACAGATCGCGCGTCCGGTAGCGCACCACCGGAATGGCCTCCTTCGTCAGCGTCGTGAGCACCAGTTCGCCGCCCGCGGCCGGGTCGGCCGCCGATGCGCCGGTCTGCGGCTCGATCAGCTCCGGCAGGAAATGGTCCTCGGCGAGGTGCAGCCCGCGCTGCTCGACACATTCGCACGACACGCCCGGGCCCATCACCTCGCTCAGGCCGTAGTTGTCCGTGGCGAACACCCCCAGGCCCTTTTCCAGCGCCTGGCGCATGCCCTCCGTCCATGCCTCGCCGCCGAACAGGCCCAGGCGCAGCTGCAGGTCCTTGCGCGTGCCCGTCTTGGCGATCAGCTCCGCCAGGTGCATCGCGTACGACGGCGTGCAGATCAGCGCCGTGGTGCCGTAGTCCTTCATGATCTGGATCTGCCGCTCGCTCTTGCCCGACGACACCGGCAGGACCGCGGCGCCCACCGTCTCCACTCCGTAGTGGTGCCCCAGGCCCCCGGTGAAGAAACCGTAGCCGAACGCGATCTGCACGATGTCATGCGCCGTCAGGCCGGCGGCCACCTGCAGCCGCGCCATCAGCTCCGCCCACGTCGCCAGATCCCTCTTCGTATAGCCCACCACCGTCGCCTGGCCCGTCGTGCCCGAGGAGGCGTGGATGCGCACCACCTGCTCCATCGGCACCGCGAAGGCTTTGTACGGGAAACAGCCGCGCAGGTCGTCCTTCGTCGTGAACGGCAGTTTCGGCAGGTCCGCCAGCGACCGGATGTCCCGCGGTGCCACGCCCGCCGCCGCCATCTTCTGCCGGTAGTAGGGCACCCGGTCCCACGCGGTTTGCACCACCTGCTGCAGGCGTTCCAGTTGCAACGCCTCCAGTTCAGGCCGGGGCCGGCATTCGCAGGCCGGATTCCAGATGCGGTTTTCGGGTTTGGGTTGCGTGTTCATTGACCGTTCACTTTAGCCCCTCCCCCGGTTCCCGTTCAATCCTGAATCCCGGGTCTCCGCCTTGCGCTTGCATTCCCCCGGCGGCCGCGGAATGATGCCCGCCATGCCATCCATGGCTGAAATCTACCGGAGCCACCGCGACGCCTATGACCGCCTCGTCGCCGCCGAGGACCAGGCCGGCAATCTGCCGGCCTGCCTCCGGACCCTCTGCGCGTGGCGGGGCAAAACCGTGCTCGAAGGTGGCCTGGGCACCGGCCGCGTCACCGAACTGTACCTCGCGTCTGCCCGCGGCGTCGCGGGCTTCGACCGCGAAACCCACATGCTCGGGGCGGCGCGCCAGCGCCTCGCCCGCTTCGCGGACAAGCTCGCACTGGGCGTCGCCGACAACCTGGCCCTGCCCCTCCTGCCCGTCCCGGCCGACATCTTCATTGAAGGCTGGAGCTGGGGCCATGCTGTCGTGGACGGTCCCGGTCCCGTCGCGGACATCGCCGCCGCCCTGTTCGCCAATATCCGGCCGAACCTGGTCTCCGGCGGCTTCGTGATCCTCATCGAAACCCTCGGCACGAATGCCCTGAGTCCGGTTGCGCCCCATCCCCGGCTGGCGGAATTCTACCAGCTCCTCCAGTCCCGCTATGGATTGCAGCAAACGGCGATTTCCACCGACTACCGCTTTCCCTCCGCCGCCGAGGCCGCGGAAACCCTCGGCTTCTTTTTCGGGGACGCCATGGCCCGGGCCGTCCGCGCCGCCAACTCCGCCACCGTGCCGGAATGGACCGGCGTCTGGTCCGGCCCCCTTCGTTCTTGATCGCGCGCTCCCGGCTGCCCCGCCATCTCAAGACCCACCGCCGCGCGCGCGCCCAGCACGCCAAGGCCGCCAGGAAGATCCGGCCCGCCCCCGCATGTCTTGGCGGACTGCGCGCCCTTTGCGGGAACTCTCCCCCCGCCGGTGCCCCTGGATGATGGCTCTGCCGGGTTCGACATTGGCTCTTGAGCCTTCCGGCGCCCTTCCCGCCTTGACCCGGCCCGCGCCAAGGCCCCATACTTGCTGCCGTCAAGGAGAGCGATCATGGATATCGAAAAGGACGCCGCCTGGATTCCCTTCCCCTTCATGGAGCGCTTCATGCGCGAGGTCTTCATCGGCCTCGGCGCACCCCGCGCCGACGCCGCCGTCTGCGCCAACGTACTCATCCAGGCCGACAAGTTCGGCTTCGATTCCCACGGCGTTTCCCGGCTCAAGCCGATCTATTACGACCGCATCCGGGCCGGCATTCAGTTGGCCCGCACTCGCATCCGCGTCGTCAAGGACACGCCGACCACCGCCGTGCTCGACGGCGGCAACGGCCTGGGCCATGTCGTCGCCCACCGGGCCATGACCCTCGCCATCCGCAAGGCGAAGAAATCCGGCCTCGGGATGGTGGCCGTGCGCAACTCCACCCACTTCGGCATCGCCGGCTACTACCCGCTAATGGCCGTGCAGGCCGGCATGATCGGCATCTGCGGCACCAACGCCCGCCCATCCATCGCCCCCACCTTCGGCGTCGAGAACATGCTCGGCACCAATCCGCTCACCTTCGCGATGCCCACCGACGAGAAATTCCCCTTCCTCCTCGACTGCGCCACGTCGATCGTCCAGCGCGGCAAGGTCGAAATCTATGCCAAGCTCAACCAGAAAATGCCCCGGGGCTGGGTCGTCGCTCACGACGGCTCCTTCCAGACCAACCCGCGCGCCGTGCTGGCCGATCTCGTCGCCGGCACCGCCGCGCTCCTGCCCCTCGGCGGCGCCGGCGAAGACCTCGCCGGCTACAAGGGCTACGGCTATGCCACCGTTGTCGAAATCCTCTCCGCCGCCCTCCAGCAGGGCGCCTTTCTCAAGCAGCTCGGCGGCGTGGACCGGCGCGGCCGGAAGATCCCCATCCCCCTCGGCCACTTCTTCCTCGCGATCGACATCGCCCACTTTACCCCCCTGCCCGTCTTCCAGAACATCGCCGGAACCATCCTCCGGCAGCTCCGCGCCTCCCAAAAGGCCCCCGGCCAGAAACGCATCTACACCGCCGGCGAAAAGGAATATCTCACCTGGCGCGCCCGCCGGAAGAAGGGCGTCCCGGTCAACCGCGAGACGCAAAAAGAGCTCCTCGCCATGCGCGCCGAACTGGGAATCCAGAAGTACAAGTTCGCATTCGAATCGCGATAAAAGGCGAACGTGCGTCCACCCCGGGGCCGGGGCGATCCGCTGCCCTGAGCGAAACCGGAGGGGCACCCTCCGTGTGGCCCGTGGCGGGGATAACCCATGGCTTTCGGAAGCGGGCCGGACGGAGCCTGCCCCTCCAGAAGAAATCCCTGATGGAAACAGATCCGAGCGCCAGTGCCCCGAGTCGCGGATGCATCCATCCGCACCATCGTTCACTTCACGGGATAGGTCTAGAGCGGCGGAAAGTCGAAGTGCGTCTGGAACAGTTCGACCAGCCGGTCGGCCACGGCGGCTTCGTTCTCGCCCGTGACCTCGATTTTCACCGGACTGCCCTGGTGCATCTCCAGCGACAGCAGCTGCATCACCGAGCTCACGTCGCAGGCGCCGTGGTCGTTGGCGATCCGGATCTGCCCCGGATAGCCCTGGAATTCCTTGACGATCAGCGCCGACGGGCGGCAGTGGATCCCCTGGGCATTGGCAATGATGGCTTGGCGAGACTGCATGGATGATCCGCAAAGCGGCGGATTCAGCCACAAGCGCCCCCCTCTGTCCAGCAGAAAAATGTTCCGAAACGGTTATGTTCCCCCTGGATTCCCGTTCCCCGGCACTTTGACCTTGGCAGGCGGCGGGAATCCGCCTACAAGAAATTCATGAAAGGCCTGGCCGGATATTGCCTTCTTGCCCTGACGGCCACCCAGTTGCATGCCCAGGAGTTCCGAACGTGGACCGGCACCGGCGGCTCCCGGCTCGAGGCGGCCCTGGTCCGGCAGGAAATGGACCGGGTCGTCCTGAAGAATGCCCAGGGCGAACTGTTCCGTATCCGGCTGCAGCAGCTGAGCCCTGCGGACCAGGCCTACCTGGGCGAGCAGCGCCAGGCCCAGCTGAAACCCCGGGCGCGCACCCGGCCGGCATCGTCGACCGCGAAAGCATCATCCCCGTCCGCCGCTCCGGCCCACCAGCCGCAGCCCTCGGTCTATGACCGGGAACCGTGGATCTTCACCGAAGGCAAACCGGACGGGTATCCCCCCATGAACGAACGGAGCGGCAAGTGGCTCATCTTTGCCTCCGTGGCCGAAATGGATGCGTTGTGGTCCGTCATCCGCCAAGCCACGGAAAACGGACTATTGGGCTGCGGCTCCAAGGTTTCAACCGCCTATGTCAATCCCCACGCGCAAAGTACAACCGAACGCGTCATTTGTGTTTACACCTATGACTGGACGGACACCAACGACGTCATGCGGATCCGCGCCGAGCTCCGCCGGCTCGGCGTCGTTAAAACCATTCCCTACAAGAGCAACGAGGACACCCGCGCCGGGCAATATGCCAAGGACGGGGCCAAGGATTACATGAAATACTGGGAGTGAGCGGGCGCATCTGCGATTGGGTGCATTCGCGATGGCCAAATGGGCAAACAGCCCGGCTCGGCAGGGATGCCTCGCCCTACCCCGACCGGTCGGACGTCGAACAGGTAGGGCGAACCCTCCGGGTGAGCCGCAGGCCTTCATCCTGCACCTAATCGCAGATGCGCCCCGGAGTGAGCTGCCCCCGCCCGCCCGGCTTGCGCCGGGCGGAAGCCAACGCTACAATCCGCGCCCATGAAAACCCACCCCTCCTGGCTGTCGGGCGCCGTTATTTACCAGGTCAACCTGCGTTCGCTGGCCGCCCGCGAGCCGCGCAATGCCGTCGAAGCCGCCGCTGAAAAACCTCTCGGCGCCTCCCCGCTCGCCTATCTGGCTAAGCATCTTCCCCGGCTCCGCCGCCTCGGCTTCAACGTCCTCTACCTCCTCCCGCCCTATCCCATCGGCTTCTTCGCCCGCAAGGGCATCGGCTCCCCCTACGCCTCCCGCGACTTCACCGCGGTCGAACCCGAATACGGGTCCAAGGCCGAGCTCCTCGCCCTGATCCGCCGCGCCCATGAACTGAAGCTGAAGGTCATCTTCGACATCACCCCCAACCACACCGCCCGCGACCACGTGTGGATGACCGCCCATCCCGACTACTACGTCCAGGCCGCCGACGGCTCCGCCCTCTTCGACTGCGACTGGTCCGACACCGCCAAGCTCGACTACACCCGGCCCGCCCTGCGCGCCGCCATGATTGCGGTCTACGACCACTGGCTGTCCGTTCTCGGCCCCGGGGAAGACGGCCCCCCCGACGGCATCGATGGCTTCCGCCTCGACATGGCCCATTTCATCAACGACAAATCCTTCTGGGATGAAGCCCTTCCCGTCCTGCGCGCGCGCCACCCGCAGCGCGATCTGCTCTTCATGGCCGAATGCTACGGCTTCCAGAACAACCTCGACCTCTTCGCCCGCGGCATCGACGCCGCCTACGACGACGACTTCTACAAGCTCGGCCAGTACGCCTATGCCGTCGACGAGGCCGGGAATTCCGTCCTGCGCCTGTCCGGCGACGCCCACCACAACCACGGTTTCCATCCCATCCTCGAAGCCTGGCAGGACGGCGGGATCGCCGCCGCCGCCGCGCGCATCCTGATGCAGTACGAAGAGGCCGCGCCGAAGTTCCCCGGCCCGCGCTACACCGCCCGCTACACCGACAACCACGACGAAGGCCGCGGCCTCTACCGCTGCGGCCCCGGCGGCTTCCGCGCCATGAACACGCTCGCCTTCCTCGCGCCGCGCACGCTCCCCTTCCTCCTCACCGGCGAGGAGTTCGGCGCCGTCAACCGCCCCTCCATCCACGCCCGCGGCCAGCCCTGCGACAAGGGCCGCCGCATCCTCGCCGCCGACGGCCGCGAGTACCGCCTCGAGGGCGTCGAATTCGAAGGCAACCTCTTCGACCGCGGCCGCGAAGCCCGCCAGCACTGGTATCAATTCTTCCGGGAACTCGTCGCCCTGCGCAAAAAACACCGCCCCCTGACGGACGGCGCCTGCGCCGTGCTCGACGTCGGCGAAGACGCCCCCGCGCGTGGGCGCACCGTGATCGCGTTTGACCGCAGGCTCGGCCGCCAGCTGCTCCGCTGCGCCGTCAACCTCGGCGAACACCCCCGCACGCTCGGCCGCGCCGCCGACCTCTTTGTCGGCGAGACCCTCTACGGCGCGCTCGGCCCCGGCGGCGCCCTGCCGCCGTTCGCGGCCGTGGTGGTCAAAGTGTCGTAAAGAAAGAATTCGGAATCCAGAATTCAGAATGCGATCGGACCGCTTCACATTCTGACTTCTACTTGGATATTGGATATTCCTTGTTGGACATTGGAGATTCGGGCATCCTTGCTCCACATATGAGAATCCTCCTCTCCAATGACGACGGCATCCAGGCTCCGGGCCTCCACGCCCTACACGATGCCGTCCAGGATCTCGGCGACGTTCAGGTCGTCGCCCCCGACGGCGAACGCTCGGCCATCAGCCACGGCATCACCCTCACCCAGCCCCTGCACACCCGCGTCTGGCCCCCCGGCGGCCCGCCCTTCGGCACCGCCGTCAGCGGCACCCCCGCCGACTGCGTCAAGCTGGCCGTCAGCCTCCTGCTCGATCCCCTGCCCGATCTCATCCTGAGTGGCATCAACCTCGGGCCCAACGCCGGCATCAGCGTGCTCTACTCCGGCACCGTCTCCGCCGCCACCGAGGGCCCCATCATGGGCATCCCCTCCATCGCCCTCTCGCTCGACACCTTCCGCGAACCCAACTGGGACACCGCCGCGCGCGTCAGCCGCGCCCTCGTCGAACAGGTCGTCTCCGGCCAACTGAAGTTCGCCCCCGGCATCTTCTGGAACGTCAACATTCCCAACCTTCCATACGAAAAGCTCGCCGGCCTCCGCATCACCCGCATGGGCTCCTCCCGCTTCGTCGAGAAGTACGAGCGCCGCCTCGATCCCTGGGGCCACCCCTATTACTGGATGACCGGCGAACTCTTCGAAAACGGCGACATGAGCGGCACCGACCTCGAGGCCCTCCGCGAAGGCTGCGTCTCCCTCTCCCCCATCGGCCTCGACCACACCGAACACGCCGCCATCGAGGCCCTCGCCGCCCGGCCGCCGCAATTGCCGAAGTAGAAACCGCCCGTGTTCAGGAGTCACAGTGAAATCCGGGATCGATGTTCGAACAAACTCCTTTCGTATTCTGACTCCTGACTTCTGAATACCTCCGTCTCATGATCATCGATTTCCACACCCACGCTTTCGAAGACGCACTCGCGGCCAAGGCCATCCCATTCCTCGAGGAGGAAGGCCACATCAAGGCCTTCACCGACGGCCGCGCATCCGGGCTGCTGGCTTCGATGGACCGCGCCGGAATCGATCGTTCCGTCGTCTGCCCGATCGCGACGAAACCAACGCATTTCGAGGGCATTCGCCGCTGGGCCCGCGAAGTCCGCGCCGCCGAGCCGCGGCTCGAAATGCTGCTCTCGATCCACCCCGATGATCCCGACGCGCTGGCCCACGCCGACGAAACCGCCGCCGAGGGCTTCAAAGGCGTCAAGCTGCACCCCTACTACCAGCGCTTCACGATCGACGACGAACGGATGTTCCCCCTCTACGAACGCCTTGCCGCGCGCGGGCTGTTCGCCGTCTTCCATACCGGCTTCGACATGGCCTATCCGTTCGACCGCGTCGCCGATCCCGTCCGCGTCCGGCGGGTCATCGACACCTTCCCGACCCTGAAATTCGTCGCCACGCATCTGGGTGGCTGGCGTGACTGGGAGGAATCCCGGAAACACCTGATCGGCCGGCCGATCTACATCGAGACGTCGTACTGCCTGCACGAAATGCCCGCGGACGAAGCCCGCGCGATGATCCTGGCCCACCCCGCCGACCGCATCCTCTTCGGCACCGACAGTCCCTGGGCCGACCAGGCCGCCGAACTCGCCCGCTGGCGCGCCCTCGGCCTGCCCGAGGACCTCCTCGCCGCCAGCCTCGGCGGCAACGCCGCCCGCCTGCTCCAATAGACCCCCACGGGCTTGCCCCGTGGGTGAATCAGATCCGCCTACGGTCGGTCACAAAGAAACATCCCCCCGCTGTGATCCTCTGTGGCCCGATGTGGTGAATGCCCTCGCTCCCCGGTCTCCCCTCATCTGGGGCTGTTCACTTGAACATTGGATATTGAGTTCCCCCTGTCCCCCCCCGCCCCCCTCGAGATCAATCTTGCGGCGGCTTCCGGGCCGCGTGGCGCGGCGCCTTCTCCAGGAAAGCCGCGACCTCGGCATGGCCCTTGGCCTTTGCCACCATCAGCGCCGTCAAACCCTTGTGGTTCGCGGCCGCCACGTCGGCGCCGCCCGCCACCAGCGCGCGTACCACGTCCAGATGGCCCTGGACCGCCGCGCCCATCAGGGCAGTGCCGCCCTGGGCCGTCCGGGCATTCACGTCCGCCCCCGCATCCACCAGCAGTTCCACGATCTCCCGGCGGTTCAGAAGGGCGGCGGTCATGAGCCCCGTCATGCCCTGGGCGTCGCGCGCCTCCAGGTCCGCCCCCCCTTTGCACACCGCCTGGACGAGATCCGCCTGGTTGTTGCGGACGGCCAGTTCCAGCGCGGTGCGGCCGGCGGCCGCGGGCGCATTCACGGCGGCCCCTGATTCCAAAAGCGCCGTGACGGCGTCCGCCCGCCCGGCCAGGACCGCGAAGCCCAGGGCCGTGAAGCCGTCCCCCGGCGTCTGCGCCTCCAGGTCCGCCCCCTTCCCCGCCAGGATCCGGATCACCTCCGCGTGGCCGCCGTGCGCGGCGCACATCAGCGCGGTCACCCCGTCCAGACTGGCCGCATTGACATCGGCGCCCTTCGCCACAAGCCATTTGACCACTTCCCGCCGGCCGGTGATGGCCGCGGCCGTCAGCGCCGTGTAGCCGTTGGGGTCCGCCGCGTTCACCTTCACGCCCCGTTTCAGGAGCTGCAGGGTCCCCACCAGGTTGCCTTCCGCCGCGGCCGTGTGCAGTTGTTCCCACCGCTGGTGGGAATCGCGCGGCTGCAGCCGCGCGCACCCCGCGCTGATCAGCATGCCCGCCAGCAGGCCTCCCAGGATTTTCTTCATGGCACGCATCGTTCCTTGTCCGGCGGCCGCCATTCTTGCCGCACAGCGGCAGCCCGGCCGGCTCACCCTGCACAAAGTGGTCGGGGCGCCGGGATTTGAACCCGGGACCTTTTGCACCCCAAGCAAACGCGCTACCAGTCTGCGCTACGCCCCGGCCTGCAAGGTAAACCGTCTGGAGTGTGTATCATGGGCGCCGGCGGCGCGTCAACGGCGGTTTCCCCGGCCGCTGGTTTCCCCGGCCGCCGCATCAACTGGGCCTTCCCGTTCTGAAGGAAATCCGGCAGAGTCCCGGCATGCGTGTGACATTTCTGGGAACCGGGACCTCCTACGGCGTGCCGATGCCGGGATGTAACTGCGCGGTGTGCCGCTCGCCGGATCCGCGCGACCGGCGCTTCCGCACCACGATGCTCGTCGAGGCCGGCGGGCGCGTCCTGCTGATCGATACGCCGCCCGACCTGCGTTCCCAATGCCTGGCCCACGACCTCCGCCGGATCGACGGTGTCCTGATGACCCATGCCCACGCGGACCACATCTTCGGGTTCGACGACCTGCGGGCCTTCACCAACCGCATGCCGGAGCCCATGCCGGTCTGGGCTTCCAACGGCACGGCGCAAATCCTCCGCAAAATCTTCGACTACCTCGACCGGCCGCCGATTCCCGGCACGTCGCTGGCCCGCATTCGCCTGCTCACGCCGCCCGGACCGTTCGAGTTCCACGGCATCCGCCTCACGCCCCTTCCGGCGGAGCATGGGCGGGCCGACATGATCGGCTGGAAAATCGAACACGGCGGCCGGGTCTTCGCTGCCATCCCCGATTGCAAACGGCTGCCGCCGGACACGGTCGCCTTGTGCCGCGGGGCCGACCTCGCGGTCATCGACGCGCTGCGCATCCGGCCCCATCCCACGCACATGAATTTTGACGAAGCCATTCCGGTGCTGCGGGAAATCGGCGCCAAGCGTTCGCTGGTCATCCATTTGTGCCACGAGGTTTCGCAGGCGCAGGCGGAGGCGCTTCTGCCCCCGGGCATGGCGCCGGCCTACGACGGGCTCCAACTCGATCTCTAGGCCCCGGCTTAGCTTGAAACCGCCGGCGGTTTGCGTTACAGTGCCCTCCGATGAAAACCGAATGTCTGATTGCCTTGGGTCTTGCCTGTCTCGCCCCGCTGGGTGTCCGGGCTGAGGAGGCGGCCGCACCCGCCCCGCTGACGCCCCGGATCGTCTGTGCCGAACCCATATTCGATTTTGGCGAAAAGGAAAATTCCGGAGTGGTAGAACACAACTACCCCCTCCGCAACGACGGCACCCTGTCGCTGGAAATCCTCAATGTGCACGCCTCCTGCGGCTGCACCGCGGTCAAGCCGTCGCAGAACGTCATCCCCCCCGGCGGCGAGGCCACGATCCAGGCCCGGTTCGACCTGCGCGGCCGCAGCGGCTTCCAGCAGAAAACCATCACCGTCCAGAGCAACGACCCCCAGACCCCGACCCTGATGCTGCAGTTGAAAGGTACCGCCTTGCAGCCGCTGCGGGCGCAGCCGGCCACGCTGTTCTTCGGCCGGATCGGCCCGGACGCCGTGCGGACCCGGACCTTTGAAGTGATTTCGGGGCGCGGGCCCATTCAGATCGCCGGCCTCCGCACGGATAACCCCGGCTTCCTCCTCCGCCAACTGGAGCCCCAGCCCGGCGACGATGGCTCCCTCCACCGTTTTGAACTCACCCTCGGCCCCGACCTGCCGGAGGGCAATGCCACCGGCACGGCCTTCGTGAAGACTTCCGCGGCCGACCAGCCGGAACTCGCCGTTCCTGTGGCGGCCTTCATCGTCCAAGCCCCCGCGCCATGATCTCCAAGACGGAGGCAGGCCGGCGGCGCGAAGCGCTGCGGCTGGCCGGCGCCGCCGCGGGCCTGCTGGCCCTGGCCGCCGTACTGGGAACGGCCGTCAATCTGGTACGCCCCGCCGCCACGCGCCTGCCTTGGGTGGGCGCTTGGGACCATCACGTCGAAACCCTGGCCTTCCGCGCCGGCATTCCCGTCGTGTTCCTGGGCGGGGCGCGGGAACGGGTGGCCGCCCCGGCCGGCGTGATATTCGACGCGCGCAGCGCGGCGGATTACGCCGCCGGCCATTTGCCGGGGGCCCGCAGCCTGCCCGTGGGCGAAGCCGACCGGCAACTCGGTGCCTATGCGCCCGTGCTGACGCCGCAGACGCCCATCCTGACCTATTGTGGCGCGGCGGATTGCGCCGACGCCCTGGAACTCGCGGTGAAACTGCGCGAGTACGGCTTCGAGGACCTGACGCTCTATCCCGGCGGCTTTGCCGAATGGACGGAGTACGGCGGCACCGTACACACCGGGGAGGCGCCATGAATCGCGTCCGGTCCCTGTTCATCTGGCTGGCCCGGCTGGCCGTCGCTGCGCTCTTCCTGGGCGCCTGCATCGCCAAGATCCGCGATCCCGAATTGTTCGCGCTGGCCGTGAACCGCTACCGCCTCCTGCCCGGCGAATGGGTGAATCTCGTGGCCATCGTCCTGCCCTGGATCGAACTGACGACCGGACTGGCGGTGCTGGCGGCGCCGGCGCGGCTGCGCGCGGCGGGGGCGCTGCTCATCGCGGGCATGCTGGCGGTGTTCACGGCCGCCATCTCGCTGAACCTGCTGCGCGGCATCGAGGCGTCCTGCGGCTGCTTTTCCACCCGCGCGGATGCGGCGGTCTCCGACGGCTGGAACCTGGTCCGCAACGGGGCGCTCCTCTGGCTGGCGCTCACCGTGCTGGCCGATGCCTGGCGCCGCGCTGCCGGGAAACCGCCATGACCGGCCGGTTGCAATCCATTTTCGAGGTCTATGCCGCCGGGGCGGGGCCGTCGAGTTCGCATAGCATGGGTCCGCAGCGCGCGGCGCGCCTGTTTGCCGCCGGCCTGCCGACCGCGCCGGCGCGCATCCGCGCGACGCTCTACGGCAGCCTGGCGGCGACCGGCCGCGGGCACTGGACGGACCGCACGCTGGCGCGCACGCTCGAACCGGTGCCGGTGGAAGTCGTGTTCGCTCCGCACGCCACGGACCTGCCACACCCCAACACGCTGAAGTTCGAGGCGTTCGACGCGGGCGGCAGCCGGCTGAAAGAATGGACGGTCTGCAGCATCGGCGGCGGCAGCCTGCGCGAGGCCGATGGACGACCGGTGGCGCCGCCCGGCCCGCCGGCCGAGTATCCCGTCGGCGGCATCACCGAGGCCATGGACTACTGCCGCGCCCACGACCTGGCCTTCTGGCAACTGGTGGAGCGGACCGAAGTGGACCTGTGGGCGCGGCTCGGTGTGATCTGGAAGGCGATGACGGCAACGGTGAAACGCGGTCTCAACAGCCCGCAAATCCTGCTCCCGGGCACGCTGGAACTGGGCCGCCGGGCCGGCACCACCTGGACGCGCGCCCGCCGCCTCACGGGCACCCGGCGCGATCTCGGCCTGCTGTCCGCCTTTGCCCTGGCCGTGGCCGAGGAAAACGCGGCAGGCATGCAGGTGGTCACCGCCCCTTCGTGCGGGGCCGCCGGAGTGCTGCCGGCCGTGCTGTATTTCTTCCATGCCGTCCGGCGTAAGCCGGTGCGCACAATCCTCGAAGCTTTGGCCACGGCCGGCCTGTTCGGCGCCTCCATCCGCGCCAACGCCACGGTGTCCGGGGCGGAGGCCGGCTGCCAGGCCGAAATCGGCTCGGCCTGTTCGATGGCGGCGGCGGCCGTCGCGCAGCTCACCGGCGCCACCCTCACCCAGATCGAATATGCCGCCGAAATGGCGATGGAGCACAACCTCGGCCTGACCTGCGACCCCATCGAGGGCTATGTGCAGATCCCCTGCATCGAGCGCAACATGAACGCCGCGCTGCGCGCCATTGAGTGCGCGGCCTTCGCGCAGCTGACCGACGGCCGCCATTTGGTGAGCTTCGACAACGTAATCGAGGTGATGAACCGCACCGGGCGCGACCTGCAGGCCGCCTACCGGGAAACGGCCACCGGCGGGCTGGCCCGGCTCTGGCGGCGCCACATCGAAGCCCGGCTCGGGACGCCGCCGCCCCCATGAGTGCCCTGACCAACGAGTTTTCCTGGTCGCATGCGCGGCATGAAACCTTCCAGGCCTGCCTGAAGCGCTATTATTTCGCGTACTACGCGGCCTGGGGCGGCTGGCAGGAGGGCGCCCCCGCCCGCACCCGCGAGCTGTACCGCCTGAAGCGCCTGTCCACGCGCCAGCAATGGGCCGGCCATCATGCCCACCAAGCCTTCGAGTTCCTCCTGAAAGGCGCCCGGCGCGACCCGTCCGGCGCCCTGGCGGCCACGGCCGAAGCCCGCCAGATCGAGCTCATGCGCCAGGAGTTCCGCGCCTCGCGCGCCGGGGCCGGCCGGTCCGATCCTGTCCACGCGGTCGGACTCTTCGAGCACGAATACAACCTGGAGGTGCCGCCCGAGGAGTGGAAGGCCACCGTGGACCGGACGGCTCGCGCCATCCGGAATTTCCTGGCCAGCGACTTCTGGCAACACCTCCGGATGCTGCCCGACGCCGCGTTCCTGACGGTCGAGCGCAAAACCCATTTCCTGCTCGCCGGCCTCAAGGTGTTCGCCGTGCCCGACCTCGTCGTGCGCCAGCACGGGCAGGTCACGATCTACGACTGGAAGACCGGCGCCTCCGCGCCGGCGGAACACCGCCTGCAGATGGGGGTTTACACCCTGCTGGCCCTCGATCGGTGGACCGCCGCCCCGGAGGAAATCACCGCCGTGGTCTACAATCCGGTCCTCGAACTCCGGGAATCCTTCGCCTTCTCCGCCGCCGAAGTGGAGAACCTGCGCGAATTCGTGCGGGACTCGGCCGACGAGATGTTGTTTCCCCTTGAGGATCCGCAAACGAACGCCGCCGGCGACGGGTCCAACTTCGATTGCACGGAGAGCCGCGAGCCGTGCAAGGCCTGCCCGTTCCTGCGGGCGTGCCCGCGCTGGGGCGCCTAGCGTTCCGGGGGCGCCGCCTCCCGGGCGGACTTCCGTTCCAGGGTGCGGATGTTCAGCCGGCTCACGTCGCTGGCCACGTCATCCGCCACGTTCCGGCGGAAAACCTCCAGCGCTTCTTGAGGGCGGCCCATCCGGCGCAACTGAACGCCCAGCTGTTCGCGGTAGAAGATGTGCCGCTGCTGAAAGGCGGCGGCGCGGCGGAAATGCGCCAGGGCCCCCTCCGGATCGTTCCGGGCGTTTCGGACCCGCGCCAGGCCAAACTCCGCGGCCATTTCGCAGGGATTGAGCGCCAGCGCCCGGCGGAAGTGTACTTCGGCCTCGTCGGCCAACCGTGTTTTCTCCGCCTGTTCGGCCGCCAGGTCCGGATCGCGGTACCAGCGCGCCTGGGTGGCCAGCAGGTTGCCCAGCCCGAGGTGCGGCTGCCAGTTCCCGCGGTCCCAGCGGATGGCCTGGCGGTAGTGTTCCATCGCCACCGGCCAATCCAGGCGGGCCCGGGCGAATTCCCCCTTCAGGTTCCACAGATAGGACAATCCCCCGGTCAACGTCAGCCCGGCCCCCCAGATGCACGCCCCCGCGCCCGCGGCGGCGGCGAACAGGCGCCATCGTTGCCGGCGGCCCGTCAGGATTTCCAGCCCTTGCTCCTGGCTGTTCCACACGCCCCAGGCAACCCCGCCGATCCAGACCAGGGCATGGGGGTTGGGAAAGATGTGGAAGTTGAAGTCGAAGCAGGCGTGGGCCAGGGAGGCGATGGCGCCGCCCGCGGCTCCCGCCAGCAGCACGGCGGAGGAGGGGTGGCGCGCCCCCAAGACCGCCCGCCCCAGGCCGCCGGCGCCCCAGAGCAGGCCCAGCAGCAGCAAGCCCAGGCCGACCGCCCCGTATTCCACCTGCATCTGCAGGTACTCGTTGTGCAGGAAATCCCATGTCAGGTGCCCCTTCACCGCCCGCTGATACGGGGGATAGGTCCAGACGAAGGATCCGCCGCCGAACCCGAGCCAGGGGCGGGCACGGATCATGGCCGGCATGTCGCGCCACATGTCCAGCCGGGCGCTACTGGCCCGGTCGGGATCCTCCAGCACCGCGCCGATGCGGGTGCGCACCGCCGGCAGGGTCCGCCACGCCAGGCCGCCGGCGGCCGCCGCCACCAACGGCAGCAGGACCAGCGCCAGCAGTAGCCTGCGCCGGCTCTGGCGCCAGGCCAGCAGCAGCCAGACCGTGGCGAATCCGCCGGCCAGGCCCAGCCAGCCGCTGCGCGACTGCGTCCAGTAGAGTACGGGCGCGGCGACCGCCAGAAAGTAGAGCGCGATCAGCCGCAGCGGGAAACCCGACGCCGGCAGGAAAACCAGCCCCAGCGCCAGCGGCGCCAGCAGCGCGATCATGTTGGCAAAGTGATTGGGACACCGATAGGTGCCGCTGGCCCGCAACCCGTACTGTTCCGGCCGTTCGATCCAGAGCACGCGGGTGGAACCACCGGCATGCTGGATGAGCGCGTAGAGGCAGTTGAGCGCCGCCGCCACCAGCAGGACGCCCAGCAGCCATTTCCAGCGGTGGGCGCGCCCCCCCTGCTGGGTCCAGGCGAAGGCTGCCGCCAACAGGCAGATCCAGCGCAAGGCTTCCCAGCGCGCGGCGTGGGGCACCGCCCCCCCGGGAACGCGCAGTACGATGTACGCCCCCAGCACGGCAAAAATCCAAAAACCCGGCGGCACGCGCCAGCCGGGCGTGTCGCGGAAAAAAAACGGCCGCAGACAGACCAGCAGGGATCCGGCAAAGGACAGGAGCAGGCCCGGCGCCATTCCCCAGAGGCGCGTGGAGCCCAACAGCCACATGCCCCCGGCGGCCGGCCACATCAGCAGGATCAGGGACAGGCCGTCGTACCACCGCTCCCGGCCGCGGGGCTGGCCGGGAATCCTGTCCCATGCTTCCCGGAACATCATCCGGCCCGCCATCCGCCTACCACAGGCTGCGCTTGACCTCGATGCGGTCGTCCGGTTCCAGCAGGATGTCGTCTTCCGGCTTGCGGTCGAGCCGGCGGGCGTTGCGGATGTTCTTGAAAATCTTCCCGTTGCGGTAGACCAGCACCTGGCCGCTTGCGTATTCGGTATAACCGCCCGCCGCCGCGATGGCCTGGGAAACCCGCGTCGCCGACATGATCTGGAAGCGGCCCGGGCCGCGGATTTCCCCCTGGATGAAATAATAGCGGGTGGGCACCATCACGTTCACGGTGATGTTGCGGTAGATGTCCTGATCCAGATAGATCTTCCGGATGGTCCGTTCCAGTTCGGAGGCCGACATGCCGGCCGCGATCACTTCGTTGATCAGCGGCAGGGTGATCATGCCCTGCTCATCAATGATCTCTTCGATCAGTTCCCCGCCCGGGATGCCGCGCAGGTAGATCTGAACGCCGTCGCCGACCTTGAGCATGTAGCCTTCGCCGGCGACGGATTCCGCCGGGGCCGCGGCGGCAGCCGGAGCGGACGGCGCGGCCACGGGCGCGGGGACGGGAACCGCCGGTGCGGGCGGCGGCGCGGCAGGCTCCGCCGGCTTGGCCGGCACCATCACCTGCACGGGCGGCGGCGCCGGAACGGGCTTGGCCGGGGCGGCCGGAGTGACCGGCTTGGCCGCGGCGGGGGCCGGGGCGGCCGGCTTGGAGGCCGGAGCCGCTTTGGCCGGGGCCGGGGCGGAAACCTGCTGGCGGTTCCGCTCGGCCACCAGTTCGGCATAGCGGTCGTACAGTTTCTTGTTGGAGGAGACCGGCGCGGCGCAGCCGGCCAACAGGCCCGCCGCGGCCGCCAGGCTCACCAGCCGCTTCGCACAGTATGTCCAATCCGGTTTCACATCTAGGCTTCCGTCGTCTCTTCCTCTTTTTCGGACCGGGCGCCACTATAATACTTCTTGGTCGTATAGTGGTAGTAGTAATAATAGTCGTCGCGCATGATGTTGATGTTGTTGAGGACGGACCCCATCAGATGGCCGCCGGCATTTTCAATCATGCGCTTGGCGCGCAGGGAGATGATCTTGGGATACTTCCGGTACTGGACGACGAGCAGGACGCCGTCAGCCTCGCTGGCGAGGATCGCGGCGTCGGTCACGCCCAGGATCGGGGGGGAATCCATCAGGATGAAGTCGAAGCGGTCTTTAAGAGCGTCCAGCATGGCGCGCAGGCGCATGTTGTTCATGATGCCGAGGGAGCCGCGGCGCAGGCGGCCGCTGGTCATGATCCAGAGGTTCGGCACGCCGGTCTCCTGCAAGACGTCCTCGGGTTTCTGGTCGCCCGTCAGGACGTTGACCACGCCGATCTTGTTGCCCAGGCCCACCATCTTGTGCTGCACGGGCCGGCGCAGGTCGGAATCGATGATCAGCACCTTGCTGCCCTGCTCGGCGCAGACGTAGGCCAGGTTGAACAGGGTGGTGGATTTGCCTTCCCCCACCCCGCCGCTGATGACGGCGAAGATCTTCTGCTTGCCTTCACGGGCGAGCAGCGCAAGGCTGGTGCGCAAGGCGCGGTAGGCCTCGCCCTGGCCGCTGGACTGGCCGGCCTCCGTCAGGGGCCGGGACTGCTGGGGAATGACCGCCAACACGGGCATGCCGAGGTACTTCTCGACCTCGTCCACGGTCTTGATGGACACGTCGAGGTATTCGACGAAGAACGCCAGGCCGGTGCCGGCCAGCAGGCCCAGCACCACGCTCAGGAAGATATTCAGCACGACCAGCGGGCTGGACGGCCGGTCGGGCGCCTCAGCCTCCTCGATGATCTCCACGGCGGTGCGCGGCACCTCCACTTCGATGCCGGTCTGGGTGATCCGGGCCCGCAGGGCGGTGAGGATGTCGCGCTGGACGCTGACGTTCCGCTCCGCCCGGTCAAAGGGCAGGTAGTTTTCGCCCTCCGAGGCGATGTCTGACTCCTTGATCTTGGCCAGTTCCTCGTCGACGGCTTCGTATTTCTTGCGGGCCACCTCGTAGTCGGCCTTCACGCCGGCCTTGAGGCCTTCGAGGGCGGAGGTCAGTTGGCGGCGCAGTTCGTCGACGGCGCCCTGCAGGCGCAGCACGTCCGGATGGTTGGCGCCCATCACTCCGGTGTTGAGCATGAGCTGCAGGCTGACCTGGCTGTCAATCAGCTGCTGGCGGATGCTCAGCAGCGTGGGGTCCTGCACGATATAGGCGGCCGCATCCATCAGCTTGTCGCCTTCCAGCCCCTCGAGCTGGTCGCGGCGGGCCTGACGCACGAGCATTTCGATGCGGGCGGCGCTGCGCTCGTTCTCCAGCATGTTCAGGCGGGCGGCCTCCACGCGGATGCCCATCTGGCCGCGGCCGATGAGGGCGATCCCGCGCTCCTGCCGGATCCGTTCCAGCTCGGTTTCGGCCTCCTCGACGCGCTCCTGCTGCTTGCGGACCTCGTTGCTCATCGCGTCGATGGCGCGCTGGATCTCGCGGCGCTTGGCGTAGAGCCGCCGGTCCCGGTAGACGTTGGCGATCTCGTTGGCGATCGCCGCGGCCAGTTTCGGGTCCTCGCTCGTCGCGCTGATGTTCATCAGCGTGGTGTCGCGGTCCTGCGCCACGCGGACGCTGCGCTGCAGGATCTGGAGGGCCAGTTCGGGCGCCACCGGCGACTTGTCCTCATTGATCTCGGCGCCCCAGACCCGCTGGAGGTTCAGGTTGCGGCTCACCTCTTCGAGGACGGGCCGCGATTTCATGATCTTCTCCTGCGTCATCAGGAAGAAGGGGTTGTAGCCGAGGCGGCCGCTCTGGCGCTCGAAGAAGGGGTCCACGTCCATCTCGTCCTCGCGCACCTCGAGCTGGGTGGTGGCGGTGAACTTCTTGGGCATCATGAGGGTGTAGGCGGTGCCCGTCACGATGGTCAGCAGCGCCACCGCCAGGATGACCTCCTTGCGGTCGCGAATCACGCGCCAGTAGTCGAGGAAGTGGAGGGCGGTGGTGGTTTGGGCGTTGTCTGACATGGGACTCCGTCTGGAAATGCCCGGCGGAACGGGTGCCCCGCCGGGCCGTGGGCCGCGCTAGACAGGCGGAAGGCGGCCGTCGCCGGTCGCCTTGCCTGTCCGCATCGGACTAGAAGAGTTGGATCTTCCAGCCGACGTCGACGCGGTTGCGGTCATAGCTTTCGCGGTTCGGCACATCGCTGTCGAGCTTCACGAATTGGTAGCCGGTCTCGAGCCAGTTGATGCGGTTGAGGCGGTAGGCCAGGCGGGCGCTGACCAGGAAAGAGTTCTCGTCGGCGTCCGGCAGGTCGGCATCGAGCGCGTAATCGGCCTCGTAGCCGCTGATGGCATAGGCGGTGCTGAGGTAGAAGCTCAGCTTCGTGGTAATGTCGTGCGCCACGCTGAGGGAGAAATAGGTGCGGTTCTGGCTCAGATAGCGCTCGACGTCCGCCTCGTAGATGGAGTAGGAGGCCGCGGCCGTGATCCGGGTGGCCGGCGACGGCAGGAAGGTCATGGAGAATTCGCCGTAGGGCTGGTTGTTGTCGTCGAACCGCTCGTTGTCATACGCGCGCGACTCCAGGCCGGCCCGCAGAGTGCCCAGCAGCTGGGGGCTGAACGTCTGCTCCACGCCCACGCCCGCGAATACGGACTCGGCGTCGCGCGCATTGACTTCCTCCGCCTCGTTGTAGGTCACCGTCTGGTAGCGCAGATCGCCCATGAACGTCGTGCGGCCGGCCAACTGCTGGCGCAGGGTCAGGCCGCCGACGAGGCTGTAGTAGTCGCTGTTGTCCTTCGCGGGCGAACCGGTGTCATACACCACCATCACGTGGCGGCCGGACAGGTCGATGCGCGTCTCCGGCCGGAGGTTGTAGGCCAGCGTCGCCAGCGCAGAATTGTACGTGTTGTCGTCGTTCTGGCGGACGATGTAGTTCTCGTCCTGCAGTTCCGGCAGCTGGCTCGCCCGCAGCGTGTCGCTCAAGGACAGCTGCAGCACCGGACTGAAGTTGTGCATGAGGTTGAAATCCAGGTCGTTCAGGAAATCCGTGTCGTCGTCGGCCCGGTTGTCGTACCAGATCAGCGTCGGCCGGTACCGCAG
The DNA here is from genome assembly GCA_964393515.1 of uncultured Verrucomicrobiota bacterium. GTDB lineage: Bacteria > Verrucomicrobiota > Kiritimatiellia > CAIQIC01 > Lenti-01 > Lenti-01. The sequence continues at coordinate 9,537 of CAYMTY010000020.1, read as the reverse complement.
GCCGAGGTAGGTCCGCTCCAGGTTCAGGCTCAGCAGGGCTTCGATCTCCTCGATGACACGGAAGCTGTCCTGCTTGCCGAGTGCCGACTCGGTCGGGTCGCCGACCTGGTAGATGTTGTCGTCGTAGCCGATGCGGAGCCGGTTGTTCATGTGCAGGGGAGATTCCACGGAAGCCGCCAGGACGGGGGCCGCCAGCAGCCAGGCCGCCGCAGTGATCAGTCGAATGTGTTTCATGCCGGGTGTTCCTCTTGGTTTGGCTGTTCCGTTATCATTAGAAAGGCGTCGGGCCGATCGGGCGGAATTCACCGCTGATCATCTCCAGCTCGCTGAAAACGCGCGTCACCAGGTTCAAGTCCACGGTGTACTGGATCGTTCCGCCGGGCGTGAAATTGATGTTCTCCACCAGCGGGTCGGTAGACTGCAGGGCCATGTCCTGGCCCATGCCTTCCGGCAGCACCTCGACCGACTGGATCGTCTCGCTCAGGCGGTCGAGCGGGATCCCCAGCTCGCGCAGGGCGTCGATCCACGCCTGCGGGTCGTTCGGATTCTCCACGACGTCCTCCTTGCGCAGGGCCTGGATGAGCACGCGCGACAGGTCCGCCTTGGTCACCACCGCGTCCAGCAGCCAGCCGGCCTCGGGGCTGATGCCGTTCTGCATCAGCAGGTCGAACATCTGCTGGGTTGTGGGGGCGGCCGGCAGGAACCGGATGAGCCCCAGGGCTTTGACCAGCAACTGCGCCAACTGCGGATGCGTCACCGGTTGCGAAGCCTTGGCCTTGTCTTCTCCGGCCTTCGCCTTGCTCTGGGCGGCGACAGCGGTCCCCGCCATCAACAACCCAACCAACAACCACACGAGGATTTTCTTCATTATTCTTCTCCTTGCCCGGAGGCAGACTAACCACACTACAGCCCGGCTGGCGACAGACGCTGGCTAACCGTGCCCGAATAATGCTTCACCGGGCCCCGCTCGTCAATAGAAAATCCGGGCAAAAAGCGTTATCTTTAAGATTGCCTTTCCCCGGGCCCGGGGGCAAGATGCGGGCGCTTGTAAGACGGATTCACTTCACCGGCGGAGAGTTATCCATGGCCAAACTCATCGGTATGTCGGGCGACTTCAAGGGGCGCGAATTCCCCATCGAACAAGGGGAAACCACCATCGGACGCAAGGCGGACAACCTGATTCCGCTGGAGAACCCCACGATTTCCAGCCACCACTGCCGCATCCTGTTCAGCGGCGATTCCTGCGTCCTGCAGGATCTGGATTCAACCAACGGCACCCGGGTCAATTCCCGCGACGTGAAGGAATCCGCCCTGCATCACAAGGATCTGCTCCAGCTGGGCTCCGTCGAGTTCATGCTGGACGCCCCCGACCTGACCGCGTCTGCCGCCCGCTACACGGACGCCGACGCCGAAATGGCCACCGGCGCCATGTCCGCCCCCCAGGATTTCGCCAGCATCTCGCCTTTTGGCGCCCCGCCCCGCGAACGCCGCGGAACCTGGTATTTCGTGCTGATTATCATCGGTCTGGTGGCGCTGGTGGCTCTGGCGTTCTTCTTCCTCATGCTGTTGAAAGCCGGCTGAGAAGCGCCGCCGCCGTCCGCATGACCGTGCCGCCCTCCAGCCGCTCCCGGGCGGGCTTTACGCTGATTGAACTCCTGTTGGCCATCGCCCTAGGGGTGCTGGTCGCCGCCATCCTGGCCGCCCTGGTCCATAGCCTGCTCTCCGCCGGCGATGTCCTGTCCGCCCGCACCCGCGGCCCGTTCGCCGCCCGCGCGGCCGTCCGCGAACTCGCCCGCGAAATCGCCTGCGCCTTCCCCCCCCCGGGGCCCGATTCCGTGCCGCTGCAGCTGGCCGCCTCGACCGATCCGGACCAGCCCCAGGTCCGGCTGGCCTTTTTCGTCCCGGTGCCGGCCGAGCCGCGCGGGGCCGGCGGCTACGACCTCCAGCAGGTGGTCTGGTCCGTCCAGCCTTTCCCCGACGGCCGCCGTGAACTCCGCCGCGTGTCGGCCCCCTGCTCCGGACCCCGGACCAACGCGTGGACCACGAATGTCTGGCTGCAGGGGAATTTTTCGCTCGCCGTCGAGGCCGTCACCAACGGCACCGGCCTAGCCGAATGGCCCCCGCCCCGCACCGCGGATTCTCCCGGCCTGCCCCCGTCCCTGCGGCTCGCCCTCGCGCTGCCGGGCGCGGAACCCATCCGGACCGAAGTGCTCATCCAGACCGCCAACGGCATCCGCTCCCCGGTCGCACGGCAAAACCCCGCGCCCGGCGGCGCTCCGCCCTGAAACCCGGCCGCGGAAAAACGGGCCGCTGACAGGGCCGCTGAAAACACTTGCGGTGGTCCCGGCGAATGCGTATCTTCCCGCCCATCGTCCACGAGGTTTCAACCCCCGGTGCTCGGGTGGTGGAATGGCAGACACGCATGTTTGAGGGGCATGTGGGGCAACCCGTGGGGGTTCAAGTCCCCCCCCGAGCACCATGTTTCCGCCCTGTCTCCGGGTCCGCCGCGCCGAATCGGCCCGGGCCCTCATCACGGGCCCTCATCATGGCCCTTGACCTCCGCGCCCCGGCATGGCATTTTCTACGGGAAGGATGACGCGGTCGTCTTCGCGGCCGCGCGCGCAAGGTGAAGGATATGAGCATGAAGAGAATGGTGCTCGGCGGGGTGCTGGCCCTGGGGCTGCTGGCCCTGTGCGGATGTGAATTCCTGCGAGACGAGCCGGAGCCCGACAAACTCGTGTTCAAGAACATGTCCCACTACGTGGTGACCGTCTATCCCCTGACCGTCCACTTCACCGCCTTCTCCATGGCGCCGGGCCAGACCGTCAAGCTCAAGAACATCCCCGACCCCGATTTCCGCCACGAGCCCTTGGACCAGGTCGACGAAGGCATTGAATCAACCGAGCGGCGCGTGGTCTTCGTGGACGCGCCGCCCGAGGAGGAAGGCGGCGAATAGCCGGCCGGCTCCCGCGTCCGGCGGCCCAGGACGAAAAAAAGCCGCGGCGGATTACCGCCGCGGCTTTTCCTTTGCGGACAGCGCCGGCTACTTCAGGATCGCATCCTTCGCGGCCTTGGCCACGCGGAACTTCACGACCTTCTTGGCCTTGATCTGGATGATCTCGCCGGTCGCGGGATTGCGGCCCATGCGCGCCTTGCGGTTCACCAGCACGAGCTTGCCCAGGCCGGGAACGGTGAAGCCGTTCTTCGCGTTCTTGTACGCCAGGCTCGCGAGAGCTTCCAGCGCCGCGCCGGACTGCTTCTTCGTGATCTGCGCCTTCTCGGCCACCGCGGCCACAATCTGACTCTTCGTCATCGCCTTTGCCATATCCAGTACTCCTTGTTTCTTCTGTTGTTTTTTTAGATCGGTGGTTTCCGTTCGCGTCCCAATCCGAATGCGCGTTATCCCCTAAACCGCGCGAAAATGCAATACTATTCCGAAGATTTTTTTGCGCGCCACGCCGGCCGCGTCACTTCATCAGCGCCAGCACCGGCTTCAGATCGTCCGCCGAGCGGATGCGCGGCGAAAGCCCCGCGGCCGGCACCAGCCTCGGCTTCACGCGCAGCGCCTGCATCGCCGCCAAATCATCCTCGTAGTGCTTGCGAGCCTTCGCGGACGGCGGATAGGCCTTGACCAGCGCGGCGCGGGCATACACCTGCGGCGAAATCACGGCCCACAGCCGCCCGGCGCCGTCCCGGCGCGCCTCGAGCGCGCCCTTCGGCCCCGCCACCACCGGATCCAGCAACTCCTGCGCCGCCACGGCCGCGCCATGGCGGTGCGCCGCCTTCGCGGTCTCCGAGATCAGGGCCGGCGTCACCAGCGGCCGCGAGGCGTCATGCACGCACACGTAATCGATTTCCTCGGGCACGTGCTCCAGCCCCGCGGCCATCGAGGCCGCGCGCTTAGCGCCGCCCACCACGATCTTCTTCACCTTCGACAAGCCGAACAACTGCACCATGCCCAGCACGCTCTCCGCCCGTTCCCGGCTGATCACCACCACGATCCCCGCGATGTCCGGGCACTGCATGAACGCCGCCAGGGAATAGGCCAGCACCGGCCGGTCGTTCAGATACAGAAAGGCGGTTTCGATCTCGGACGAAATCTGCTCCGTCTTCCCGGTGGCCATGACCAGGCCCCAGGTCGAATGTTTCATGCGCTTGCTCCTCGCCGTTCAGCCGCCTTCTCCGGCAATCCCGGATATCACTGCGGGCCTCTCGACCTTTGAAGTCTGAGCGGCAAGCGGGGGGCGGGTCAAGCCCATTCGGCCGTTTGGGGCGCCTTTTTCGGGGTTTTGCAGGTGGAAAAACGCTTAATACCAGGCCGGCTTGGTGCCGATGTTGGAAAACCGGGGCTTGAGATTTTCCCGGGGCGTGACGCCGGGAACCGGTTCCGACAACTGATCGGAATAAGTTGCCATGGAAGAAGATAAAGTTTCAGGTGCCCGCTGGGCCTTCCATCCGCCCTGCCACCCTCCGCCCGTTGCCCGCCCGCCTGCCGGCAGCCCGAAAGCCGCTCCCGCAAGCCCGGACGCGGGCTGAGACGAAGAGATTTTTCCGGCGGTGATGAGGGAATCTCCGGCTGGAGAGGTGGGCGCGGGATCCGGCGCCGCCAGATTCCGGACCGCGGCCGCCGCATCCGGCGTTGAAGCCATCAGGGTGGACCAGTTGGGCCGCACCCGGCCGGTGATGTCCGCCAGCATGCGGCGGGTTTGAGGCATGCCCCCGCCCTCTTCCCGGGTGGTGGCCTGAAAAGCACGGCCGTCTGCGGACGCCACGTCGGCGGAAGACCGCCGGGCATCGGCGGTTTTGGGAGCCGCCCCGGGCAGGCGGTCGTCCGCGGATCTCCCGTCCGGCTGCGCCCCCGGCGAACGCTCCGCCAGGGCGGCGCGGGCGGTCCCGGCCGTTTCTTCTCCCCGCAACAACCGCTCCGGAACACTCCCCGGTAATTCCTCATCCTCCTCCGGCGAAATCTCGTCCGGCGGGGCGCGCGCATCCCCGTCCCGCGCGGCCACCTCGTCCGCCAGCCACCCCCAGCGCGAGGCGGCCGCTTCGAGCCCCATGGCCGAAGCCGCGGCGTTGCTCGACGACTGCCCCAAACCCGGCAGCGCCAGACTGCCGGCCAGCCAGTTGCGGTCCGGATTGGTTTTCCGGCGGCGCTCTTCATTCCCCCCGGCGGATGGCGGCAGGCCCAGGCCCAGGCCCGGCCCCGAGGCCGATTCGGCCCAGATGGAAGCGCCCGGAGCAAAGGCGATTTCGAGCAGGGTCTCTCGACCCAGGTACATTTCCTGCACCTTGGCGTCGCGCAACGCCCGGCGCGCCGAGACATCCGGCGCCGCGATCCGCTCCCCCGCCTCGTCGTAGAAGACAATCGGCCGGGAATACTCGCGGAAGACGGGAATCTCCCGGCCCGGCGCGCCGGCCGCCCCGCCCAGCACGCCGGCCACCGCCAGCCGCCATATCGCACCGCCTCGGATCATGCGGGCGATCCTACGGCATTGCCGGCGGGTTTTCAATCGGCATCCTTGCATCCGCCGCGCCGGTTGCGTTATCCTGCCCGCCTATGAATCGCCTCCTCCCGCTCTGCGTGCTGGCGCTCTGCGCGCTGGCGCTCTGCGCCCTGGCGGCGCCGGCGCCGGAACTGCCCGCCGCCGGCGTCCTGCTCGACAGCTATGCCGCCATCGTCAACGGCCGGGTCATCACCGTCGGAGATGTCCTGGCCGCCCTCCAGCCGGCCCAGGCGCGGCTGGCCGCCCTCTATGACGGCCCCGAGCTCGAGGAACAGCTCCTGGCCGAATACGAAAAGGTGCGCGCCAATCTCGTCGAGGCCGAACTCATCCTGCTGGACTTCGAGACGCAAGGCGGCAGCGTGCCGGACCACGCCGTCGAAAACCACATCAACACCGTCATCCACGAACGCTTCGCGGACGATCGCACCGCCTTCCTCCGGGCCCTCGCCGCCGAACGCCTCACCTTCTCCGCCTGGCGCCAGCAGATGAAGGAACAGCTCATCGTCCAGATCATGCGCCAGCGCGAGGTCTCCGCCAAAATCCTTATCACCCCCCTCGACCTGCAAACGGCTTACGACCGGCGCCGCGCCGACTTCCTCCTGCCCGAACGCGTCCGCATCCGCACCCTCACCGTCCCGCGCGGCGCGGATGAGTCCGCACACCGGGCGGCGCGGGACCGCCTTGCGGGGCTCCGCGTCCGCCTCCTCGCCGGCGACCTCGACTTCGCACAGGCGGCCACCGCGGGCATCACTTTCGGCGACGATGATGCACTCATCGAAACCGGCAGCCTCGCCGAACCCATCCGCCGCGCCCTCACCCCCCTCGCGCCCGGCGGCATTTCCGAACCCGTCGAAATCGGCGCCGAACTCTACCTCGTCCAGCTGGTCGACCGCGAAGCCGCCCGCACCCGCTCCCTCGCCGAAGCCGGCCCGGAACTCGAACGGGACCTGCGCCGCGCCGAGTTCGAGCGCCTGTACCGGATCTGGATCGACAGCCTCCGGTCCAAGTACTTCGTCCAAACCTACTCCCACGACCTGTTCGCCCGATGAAGCCCCTCGCCATCGGCCTGACCGCCGGCGACCCCAATGGCATCGGGCCTGAAGTCGCGCTCCGGGCCGCCGGGCAGCCCCAGCCCGCCAACCGCCGCCTCGTCCTCATCGGCCACCGGTGCGTCTGGGAACGCGCCGCCCGCCTCGTCGGCCAGCCCCTCCCGCCCGAAGTGCCAGACCTCGAAGGGCCCCTGCCCCGCCGCTGCACCTGGGATCCCGACATGGCCCCGCCCCCGCGTTACCGCCCCGGCCAGGTCCGGGCCGACGCCGCGCGCGCCGCCTACGCCGCCATCCTCGCCGCCGCCGCCGCCGCCCTCAACGGCCGCCTCGCCGCCATCGTCACCGCCCCCATCAGCAAGGAAGCCTTCCGGCTCGCCGGCCTCCGCGAGCCCGGCCACACCGAGCTCCTCGCCCGCCTCACCGGCGCCCGCCGCTACGCCATGATGCTCTTCGGCGACCGCATCCGCGTCGTCCTCGCCACCCGCCATTTGCCGCTGCGGAAGGTCGCCGCCGCCCTCACCGTCGACACCGTCGTCGAGGCCGTCGAGATGCTCGCCCGCGCCCTGCCCTGGCTGGGCTTCCGGCGCGCGCGCATCGGCGTCTGCGCCCTCAACCCCCACGCCGGCGACGGCGGCGCCCTCGGCGACGAGGAGCAAACCGTCATCGCCCCCGCCCTTGCCCGCTGCCGCCGGCGCGGCTGGAACGTCCGCGGGCCCGTCCCCGCCGATGTCATCTTCCACCAGCACCTCGCCGGCCAGTACGACGCCGTCGTCGCCATGTACCACGACCAGGGCCTCGGCCCGCTCAAAATGCTGTCGTTCGAGAACGGCGTGAATCTCACCCTCGGCCTGCCGATCGTGCGCACCTCCCCCGACCACGGCACCGCCTTCGACCTCGCCGGCAAAGGCCGCGCCAACCCCGCCAGCATGGCCGCCGCCCTCGCCTGGGCCGCCCGCCTCGCCGCCCGGAAAAACCCCTGGGCCTAGCTCCGCCCCGGCCCGCCGTTTTCCGCGGAATAAAAAGACGTTTTCCGCAGTATAGTGTTTGCAACTACTATACTGACGGGTTTTCCACGCAATGGAAAATATGTTTCGGATTTTTCCACGCTATGGATCCGGCGCCTGCCGGACCACAGTGTGGAAAACTTTTCCGCCCGGGCGCCGCTACAGTGCCGGCGGGTATTCCCCGGCGGCGACGAGCGCGCGGATGGAGGCCTGCACGGTCGCCTTGTCCTCGCGGTAGGTCACCCCGAACCATTGCGCGGGGGTGTCCAGCACCTGCACCGTTCCCCGCCCCGACCGGATCAGGCCGTCCACCACCCCCGGAATCGTGAATTCCTGCTTCGGCGATTTCCCGCCCGCCCCGCGCAGAAATTTCTCGAACGCGTCATCCAGTTCGGCGAACACCGACGGCATGAAGCCCCAGCAGTTCATCGAGACGGGTTCTTCGCCCGTCAGCGGCGTCGCCGGCCCGCCCTCGGGCTCGTCCCACAGCGTGCCGTCTGCGTGGCGCACGATCTTCGTGCGCTCCTGGATGCCCGCCAGCCGCCGGTCCGGCCCGCAGAGGCACACGCCGCGGCTGACGCTGCCGTGTTCGGAAAGCGTCTGTCCCAAGCGGAACGCCACCATGCAGTGGGCCGCGGGATTCTTATCAGAAGACAGATGTCCGGCCAGCGCGCGGAACGACGCCGCGCCGTAGAAGTCGTCGGCGTTGATCGCCGCGAAGGGGCCGCGGATTTCGTTCCGCCCTGCGCGGATGGCGTGAGCCGTCCCCCACGGCTTGGCCCGGTCCGCCGGAACCGCAAAACCCGCCGGCACGTCGGCCAGCTCCTGGAAGGCGTAGGCGCACGGCACGCGCCGCTCCCAGCGCGCGCCGACTTTTTCCCGGAACGCGGCCTCGAGGTCGCGCCGGATCACGAAGACCACGCGCCCGAAGCCCGCCCGCAGCGCGTCGAAAATCGAGTAGTCCAGCACGATCTCGCCGGCGGGCCCCACGGGGTCCACCTGCTTGAGCCCGCCATAGCGGCTGCCGATGCCGGCCGCCAGGATCAACAAAGTCGGCTTGTCCATGCGCGCACCCTACCAAGCCCGCCGCCGCGGGGAAATCTTTTCCCGCGCGCCCGCGGCCGGATTGTGGTAGATTGACCGCCACCCAACCCGAGGAGCCCACACATGAACCGCACACTTCACGGCTTCTTTGCCTGCGCTTTCCTGCTGACGGTCGCCGCCGGTCCGGCCCGGGCCCAGGGCCCCGGCGGCCAGCCGCCCGACCCCGTCCAGATGTGGAAACAGTTCGAAAAGGAACTCGACCTGCAAACCACCTACTCCGTGGACATCACCATGGAAATGATGGGCATGAGCCTGGTTTCGCACAGCGCACGCAAGGGCGACCTGAACCGCACCGAAATGACCCTGCCCATGATGAATCTCAAGATGGTCGCCCTGGAAATCCCCGAGGGCGGCCAGAAGGCTTCCTACTCCCTGTTCCCCGAGACAAAGAAGTACGTGCGCAACGACGAGGACCCGCAGGCCCGGGCCAGGGCCCGGGCCGCCGCCAATTTCACGGGCACGCCCAAGATCGAAGACCTCGGCACCGAGGCCTTCGAGGGCGTGGACTGCCGCAAGCGCCGCATCACCCTGTCCCAGGGCGGCATGACCACCGAGATGATCATGCTGTGCTCGCCCGCGGCGAAGAACATGCCCGTCAAGATGATCCTGAACGCCAGCGTGCCGACCGTGCCCGGCCGCCCGCCCATGCCCGTGCAATCGACCATGCTGTTTCGGAACTACGACTTCTCCGCGCCGGCCGACAGCCTGTTCGCGATCCCCGCCGACTACGCCAAGGCCGCCAGCATGCAACAGATCATGATGGAGAGCATGGATCTGGGCGCGATGATGCAGCAGCTGCAACAGCAGCCCGCGCCGGCCGCGCCCTAGCCTGAATTATTCATCAACCGCGTCGGCAGACATGGTTGTTGCCGATGG
>CAYMTY010000019.1:0-45617 GCA_964393515.1 uncultured Verrucomicrobiota bacterium | reverse complement strand
TGCCCATCGCCTGCAACATGTCCGGCTTCGGCGAAACCATCACCGGCTGGCTCGGGCTCACCTGAGAAGAAAGGAGCGCGCAATGAAAGGTTTTTCCCACTTTATGTCCGGCGTGGCGGTCGCCTCGTTCGGCCCCTGGGCCATCGAGGCCGCCAAGAACGGCAACCCGATCTTCTTCGTCCTCGGCGGCGCCTGCGGCATCCTGCCCGACACCGTCGACTTCAAGTTCTACCGCTTCTTCTACAACCACGACGTCTACGTCGAGCCTGATCCCAAGGCGCCGGACCCGCAGCTCGTCGCCGACGAGTTCGCCCGCGCCGTCGCCCTGGCCGTGGATGAAAAGCGCTACATCCGCGTCAAGCTCTCCTCGGTGCGCCTTGGCGCCGACTTCTGGCAGCAGTACTCGGTCAAGATCGACAACGAGAAGCTCGAGGTCCAGGTCCGGTTCGGCCCCGTGGTCAACACCGGCCAGGTTCCCGTGGAAGGCACTGAAAACCGCTATCCGACGGTGGCCGTCGCCAAGCTCAAGGCCAAGGTCATCCAGACCTACGACGCCGCGCTCAAGGTCGACATCTTCGACGGCCCCACCATCGGCCTCAAGCCGCTGGCGAACGGCGACCTCGACCTCGAGTTCCTGCCCTGGCACCGCGAGTGGTCCCATTCGCTCACCGTCGGCGCCATCCTCGGCGTGTTTGTCGGAATCATCGCCGGCTTCGTCGCCAACTGGACCATGGCCTGGCAGTGCTTCGTCACCATCGCCGCCTGCTACGGCGTGCACGTCGTCGAGGACCAGCTCGGCCACATGGGCTCCAACATCTTTTACCCGCTCACCAAGAACCGGACCCCCGGCCTCCACTGGATGCATTCCGGCGATGGCCTGCCGAACTTCCTGACCGTATGGATCTGCTGTCTGCTGATCTTCTGGAACCTCTACCGCGCCCTGCCCGACCCCACCTATCACTTCTCCTTCCTGCACCTGATGTGGGTCGGCCTGGTCGTTCCCGGTCTTGTCTTCTGGGGCCTGCGCTGGCTCCTCACCCGCGGCCAGCGCCTCGAAGCCGCCAAGGCGGCCGACGACGCCGACGACGACTGGAACGAGTCCAAGGCCGCCGGCTGACCCCGCCCCGCGGGCCTATCCCCGGCCCCGGAGAAGAGTTTTCCACACCGTGGAAAACTTTTTTCCATAGCGTGGAAAATCGGATAACCTGCGGCAAAAAGCGGTATCTTGGCAGCAGGAAGGAGGCTTCTCCATGAAATCCGCGCCCGCCCCGGTATCCCAGCCCGCCCTGGGCTGGTGCCGAACAGCCCCGCTTCTGTTCCTGCTGGCCGCGTTCTTGTGGTCCTGCACGCCGCGGCCGGGCGGCGCCGCGGAAAAAGAGGATGCCAGCCGCGATGCCTCCTGGCATGTCCGGCGCACGGAGATGGTGCAGCAGCTGCGCGCCTACGGCATCACCAACGCCCAGGTCCTCGCGGCCATGGGCCAGGTCCGCCGGCATATGTACCTCCCGGAGGAATTCCGGGACCTGCGCACGGCCTACGGCGACCATCCCTGCCCCATCGGGTTCGACCAGACCATTTCCCAGCCGTTCATCGTGGCCTACATGACCGAAGTCATCCGCCCGCGGCCGGGCGAAAAGGTGCTGGAGATCGGCACGGGTTCCGGCTACCAGGCCGCCGTGCTCGCCGAATGCGGCGCCGAGGTCTACACCATCGAGATCATCCCCGAGCTGGCCCGGCACGCGGAAACCGTCCTGCGCGCCGAAGGTTATGCCGACCGCGTCCAGGTGCTGGCGGGTGACGGCTACCAGGGCTGGCCCGAGCACGCGCCCTTTGACCACATTATCGTCACCTGCGCGCCGGAGAAAATTCCCCAGGCCCTGGTCGCGCAGCTCAAGGAGGGCGGGCGCATGATCCTCCCCGTCGGCGAATCGGGCGACCAGCGGCTGGTGATCCTGACCAAACACGCCGGCCGGGTGGAAAAGCAGGACGACCTGCCCGTCCGCTTCGTCCCCATGGTCCACGGCCGCGACCGCTGATTGAACTCTCCCCTTTCCCGTTGTCTTCCCCCGCCCGTGCGCGTAGTTTGTGGCGCCGAATATGTCCCCATGAAGCCGGAACAAGTCAAAGCCCTCCTCAAGGATACGTTCGATACGGTGGCCGGCGAATACGCGCGCTCCGCTTTTTCCCCGCCTGCGCCCGGCACCTGGCGGACATGCTGGCTTTGCGCGGCGACGAACAGGTGCTCGACGTGGCCACGGGCACCGGTCACGCCGCGCTGGAACTCGCCGCCCGCCTGCCGCGCGGCCGCGTGACCGGCGTGGACTTCTCGGCGGGCATGCTGGCCCAGGCGCGCCGGAAGGCCGCCGCCCGCAACCTCGCCAACGTGGATTTTGCCGAAATGGACCTGCAGGACCTGCGCGTTGACGACGGATCCTTCGACGCCGCCCTCTGTGCCTTCGGCATCTTCTTCGTCGAGGACATGGAAGCCGCCCTCGCCCATATCGCCGCCAAGGTCCGGCCCGGCGGCCACGTCGCCCTCAGCACCTTCCAGCTGGACTATTTCCGGCCCCTGCGGCAACTCCTCCTGGATCGCCTCGCCGCCCATGGCATCACCCTGCCTTCCCAGCCCTGGGAACGCATCGCCAGCGAGGCCGGCTGCCGAGCCTTGTTTGAAACCGCCGGCTTGCACGACATCCGCTGTGAAACCCGCAATATGGGCTATTTCCTGACCGATGAAAACGAATGGTGGAACGTGGTCTGGAACGCCGGGTTCCGGCGGCTGGTCAGCCAGCTTCCGGCCGCCGACCTCCCCCGCTTCCGCGCAGATCACCTGCGGGAGGTTGCCGCCCTGAAAACCCAGGACGGCCTCTGGCTCGATATCGGCGTGCTCTACACTGCCGGCATGAGATAGACGGATCGGCGTGGATCTCAAGCACTCCCGGCTGCGGGTAAAGGCCCATCCTGATCTTCGCGGCAAACGGATTGCCCAGCTGCGGCCCGGCCGCGTAAAACGCTTCTTGTTTTCGGCCACTTTTTCATTGAGCAATGTCTGGGGACAATGCATGGTGGTCTCGCCATTCAGAAGGGCAGAAAGAAAGGAATTCGGAATGAAGAAACTCGGATTGGTTGCATTGGTATTGATCGGTTTCGCGCTGACGGCTTGTGCCCAGGCTCCTTGCGGCACATCGGGAGCGCCCCCCGCTCCGGCGGCGGCTCCTGCCCCGGTCGCGGCGCCCGTCGTGACGGCACCGGTCGTGGCGCCGGCTCCGGTCGCCGCTCCGGTGATGGCTCCGGTGGAGGCTGCGGTTGAAGCAGTCGCCGCGCCGGTTGAAGCCGCGGTCGAAGCGGTGGCTGCCCCCGTCGAAGCCGCGGTCGCAGCGGTTGCGCCCGCCGTGGAAGCGGTCGCCGCGCCCGTCGAGGCGGCCGTCGAAGCCGTTGCCGCCCCGGTCGAAGCCGCCGTTGAAGCGCCGGCTGCCGTGGAAGCCGTCGCTGCCCCCCTTGAAGACGCGGTGGAAGCCCCGGCCGAGATTCCGGCCCCTGCGGAAGCGGTCCCCGCCGCTCCGGTGTTCCCTCCCGCGGCGGAATAACTCAACTGCATGCCGGGCGCCATTCAGGCGCCCCTGACAACCGGCGGCCTTGGCCGCCGGTTCTTTTATTTGTCCATTTCCACGGGCACAAGGATCTGGCATTCTGAAAGACAGGAAGCTTGCCATGCCGGATGAGGCTTTCATTCTCGCCCTCGACCAGGGGACAACCAGCTCGCGAGCGCTGCTGTTCGACCGGAACCTGCAGGTGCGGGCGATGGCCCAGCAGGAGTTTCCCCAGATCTATCCGCAGCCGGGTTGGGTCGAGCACGATCCGGAAGTCCTCTGGGAGTCCCAGCGGGCGGTGCTGGCGGCAGCGCTGGCGCAGGCCCGCTGCCGTCCCGGGCAGCTCGCCGCGCTGGCCATCGCCAACCAGCGCGAAACCGTCGTGGTCTGGGACCGCCGGACCGGAAAGCCCGTTTACAACGCCATCGTCTGGCAGTGCCGGCGTACTGCCGCCGCCTGCGAGGCGCTGAAAAAACGCGGGCTCGAAGAGCGCCTCCGCGCCAAGACGGGCCTGGTGCTCGATGCCTATTTTTCGGCCACCAAGATCCAATGGATCCTCGACCAGGTGCTGGGGGCACGGGAAGCCGCCCGCCGCGGCGACCTGCTCTGCGGCACGATCGACACCTGGCTGGCGTGGAAGCTCTCCGGCGGCGCGGCGCATGTGACCGACTTCACGAACGCCGCGCGGACTCTGTTATTTAACATCCACGCCTTGAAATGGGACGAGGAGCTGCTGGAGTTGTTCGATGTCCCCGCCGCGATGCTGCCGCAGGTGGTGCCCTCCTCCGGCCTGGCCGCGACCTGCCGCCTGCCGGAATTCGGTTCCGCGCAGATCCCCCTGGCCGGGATCGCGGGCGACCAGCAGGCCGCCCTGTTCGGCCAGGAATGCTTCGCGCCCGGCCAGGCCAAGAACACCTATGGCACCGGTTGCTTCCTGCTGATGAACACCGGCGACGAGCCCGTCCGCTCCCGGCAGGGCCTGCTGACCACGCTGACCGCGCAAACGCGCCCCGGCGCCCCCGTCTACGCCCTCGAAGGCAGCGTGTTCATCGCCGGCGCCGTCATCCAATGGCTGCGGGACGAACTGAAAATCCTGGCCTCCGCGGCGGACTCCGGGCCGCTGGCCGCCTCCATCCCCGACACCGGCGGGGTGTATTTCGTGCCCGCCTTCGCGGGGTTAGGCGCGCCGCACTGGGACATGTACGCGCGCGGCGCGCTCCTGGGCCTGACGCGCGGGACCGGCCGCGCCCAGATCGTCCGCGCCGCGCTGGAGGCCATCGCCTACCAGAGCGCCGAGGTCGTGGCGGCCATGCAAGCGGACTATCCCCGGCCGCTGGACCTGTTACGGGTGGACGGCGGAGCCGCCGCCAACGACTTCCTCCTGCAGTTCCAGGCGGACATCCTGGGCTGCCGGATCGAGCGCCCGGCCAGCATGGAAAGCACGGCCCTGGGCGTTGCCGCCCTGGCGGCGCTGGCGCTTGAGTGGCACACGCCCCAAAGTCTCGCGGCGCGGCCCATGGAAAGAATTTTTACGCCCGCCCTGCCGGCGAACCGGCGGGCCGGGCTCCTGGCGGGCTGGCGCAAGGCCGTGGCCCGCGCCCTGAAATGGGCAGAACCAAAAGTCTGAACTGCGGTATTTTCTTAAAAAAGAGAGCAATTCACCTATGGCAACACGTGAATTCATGTATTGCAATCGGTGAATCGGGACTTAGCTATAAGAAAACAGCGGGACGGGGGCAACGCGACTCCATGCCGATCGTTGGGGGCGCCCCGAGGCCTGCCTCGGGGGAAACCGGCGGCCGCAACATTACGCAAATGTCTAGAGCCCCGGGGGCAGCTGCGTGCGCCACTTGGTGATCCAGTAGGGATCGGCGCGCCAGCAGCGGATGGCCTCGCGCAGCATGGCCTGGGCAAAATGGGGCGCCCGCACGATCAGCACGTTCTCGTCGTTCTTGTCGAACGCCGCCGCGGAGAAGTTGGCCGAGCCGAGCACGACCGTCTGGCGGTCCACCACGATCACCTTGTGGTGCAGCAGCACGCCGGGCGACATCCGGACGCTGGCGCCCATCGCCTCCAAGGCCTTGGTATTCGCGCCCGGATGCGTGGCCATGCCGGAGTCCAGCACGATCAGCACCCGCACCCCGCGGCCCAAGGCCGCTTGGACGGCCTCGGTCATGGCCTTGTCGGTGAACGAAAAGGCCATGATGGCGATTTCGTTGGTGGCCTGGTTCATCTCGTTCACGATGGCGCCGCGCACGTCGTCCTCCGGCGTGAACAGGTTGTGGACCACCACGCCGCCGACATCCACGTCGGGATGCGGCGTGGGATAGGCGAAACGCTTGCCGTGGCGCTTTTCGAAGACCTCCTGCCACTCCTTCTCGTAGTTCTCGGCCAGCTCGGGGCTTTCCAGCACGATGGCGTGGTTGTCGTTGAAGCGCGAACAGTTGCGGGTGAGGTTGTAGGAGCCCGTCCAGACGTAGAGGTTGTCGGCAATCATGAACTTGTTGTGCATGAGGCCGGAGCGGTTGTGGGCCAGCGTCAGGATCCCCTTTTCCTCCATCTGCTTGAGCTGGTCGGCCACGGCGTAGGCCTTGGCCGCGTTCTCTTCGGCAATCACCACGCGCACCTTCACCCCCCGCGCATGCGCATCCAGAAAAGCCTGGGCGAATTCCGGCAGGTCCAGGTCGTAGAGGCAGGCGTCGAGGGCCTGGGTGGCCGACCCGATGAAGGCCACCACCGCCTTTTCCATGGTCGGCGACGGCCCGATGAAGAAATACACCGGCTTGTCGCCGAACTTCCCCTTGAGCATGGTCTCGGCGTAGAACGGATCGACGTCGAATTGGAACAGCGCGGCCGCGGCCGGCAGGGCCCACAAGACGCCTGCCGCCGCCAGCCCCGACCACCTGGACCGTCGTGTTTTCATCAGGGGAGGTTCAGTATGCCAGCCCGGGGCAGGCGGTTGCACGTCTGAATTGCCTTCTTTTCACCGGGGCAGCGCCGGGCGCAGGCTTCCGGCAACGTCGGCCGCGCAGGGTACCCAGGCGAGCGCGACCTGCTGGATGACCGTGTCCGCGCGGCGCGGCGCGACCCGCACGGACGAGACGGCCAAATGCTCCGGATCGAAGGATTCCATGAGGCGGGCGACTTCCTGGCCGGCCTCGGATTCCAGCTCGGCCCGCTGCTGGCGGACGGCCTCAAGCGTTTCGCCGGCCTGCTGCACGTCCAGCTTCTCCTTGCCGGCGCGGGTCATCGCGCCGATGCCCGTGGAGGCCCGGCCGAGGCCGCCCATCCGGCGGCCCAGCAGGACGGCAAGCGCGGCGGCGCCGAAATGGACGGCCGTCCCCATGCGCTGGCGGGACAGTTGCGCTTTTTCGTTCTCGACCTTGGCTGTGGCGCGCCGCTCGCGTTCGGCCAGCGTGTCGAGCCGGGCGGCGTATTTCTTACGCAGTTCGGCAACCGCCGCTTCCCGTTGCTCCCGGAGGACCTGGGCGGCGCGGATGCGGAAATCGCCTTCGCTCTCGCCGGGATGCGCCAGCAGGCGGTGCGCAGGCAGGCTGGGCAAGTCCAGCGTGCAGGCTTCCGCGAGAAACGCCTGGTAGTCCTTTTCGTGTTGCGCATAGCGCTTGGGATCGGCGAGGTCCGCCGGAACGTTCTCGTGGGCGGCGCCGGGCAGCGGCGCGCGGTCCTCGCCTTCCGGGGCGGGGCCGGCCTCGGTCCAGCGCAGGCGGCCGTGGACCGGATCGGCCCACACCAGATGCCGGACGGTCTGCCAGGCATCGAGTTTCTGCCGCAGATCCACGAAATGGATGCGGGCGGAGGCCAGGAGCGCGGGGCGGTAGGTCACGGTCGCGCCGGCAGGCAGTTCCGGCGCGCGCAGGTACATCTGGGCAATGGACGCGGGCAGCACCGTCTTGGCGGCGGCCGGCGGCGCGGCCGCAGGCGCCGCGGGCGCCGCGGGAAAAGCCGCCGCCGGGGCGGCGGCGGCCGGCGGGCGGTCCGCCATCAGCGTGCCGATCTGGGCCGGTGAAAGCGGCCCGCGCAGATAGGACATGCACCAGCGCGACTCGAACAGCACAGGGGCGTCCTCATGTACGTTGCGCATCAGGAAAATGCGGCTGCCCAGATTCGCCATCAGCCGGTCCAGCGCGGCGCGGTCGAGTCCCTCTCCCGCGGCGGCGCTGGTGAGACCCTCGATCACGCGCATTTTGTCCCGCTCGGTCTGCAGGCGGCCGATGAACCAGGTGCCCGTGTTGGCCAAACCCCGGTAGTCGAGGTCCACCGGGTTCTGTGTGGAGAGCACGATGCCCAGCCCGAAGGCGCGGGCCTGCTTCAGCAGCGTCAGCATCGGGGCCTTGGCGGGCGGGTTGGCCGTGGGCGGGAAGTAGCCGAAGATCTCGTCCATGTAGAGCAGCGCGCGCAGGGTCGACGTGCCCGTCTGGCGGCGCGTCCACGCCAGCACCTCGTTCAGCAGCACCGTCACGAAGAACATCCGCTCGGCGTCGGACAGGTGGGCAATGGAGAGGATGGAGACGCGCGGCTTGCCTGCGGGCGTGTAGAGCAGGCGCTGGATGTCCAGCGGTTCGCCCTCGGTCCAGGCCGCGAATCCCGGCGCCGCCGCCAGGTTGTTGAGCCGCATGGCCAGCGCAAAGCGGTCCTTCGCGGGAAAGAACGCCTCCAGCGGCAGGACGCCGATGCGGTCCAGGCCGGGTTCCTGCACGGCCTGGATGACGGCCAACAGGTCGAGGTTCCGCCCGGCCCGCCATTCGCGGTCCACCAGGTTGGCCAGCAGGATGTGCTCGCGCGACTGGATGGGATCCGCCTCGACGCCGGCCAGCGCCAGCAGACCGGACACGGCGGCGGAAACCCGGTCGCGCAGCGCGGCGGAGTCGGCGGCGAATCCCGGCGGCGGCGCGGCGAGCGAGGACAGGATGGAGAGCGGCAGGCCGGCGCGGGAGCCGGGGGTGTAGATCGCGAAATCGGCGGCGGCCTTCAGGCGCGCGATGCGCGCGCCGTCCTGCCCCCAGGCTTCCAAGCCTCGCGCCCAGGTCTCCGCGGTCCGGTCCGCGAAGTCGCCGGGAGTGATCTGCCGGCGGGCGGCCTCGCCTTCGTCCACCCAGGGCCGGAAGTCCGCGGGCGCCAGGTGCGGAAAAGTCAGCAGCAGGTTGCCCATGTCGCCCTTGGGATCGATGACCAGGGCCGGGATCCCGTCGAGCGCGGCCTCTTCGATCAGGCCGATGCCGAGGCCGGTCTTGCCGGAACCGGTCATGCCGACGCACACGGCATGGGTGGTCAGGTCCTTGGCATCGTAGAGCAACGGCGCCTCCGTCGTGGCGCCGGTGGCGGGATCGAACTCGCGGCCCAGGTAGAAAACGCCCAGTTTTTCGAAATCGTCCATGACCAGCCTCCTGTCGTTCACGGCCTTATTCTACCCGCAACCGGCCGGCGCCGCCCAGCAGAAACCGCCGTTCACATCAGCGACAATGCATCCACGTTGACCGAGATGGCCACGCCCTTGGGCGGCTTGAACGCCTTGAGCCGAGTGCGCAGCGCAGGCACGTAGTCGCGGGCGGCGGGGGCCCAGAGCAAGAAATGGATGCGGAACAGGCCCTTCGCCCGGGCCAGGGGGGCCGGCGCGGGGCCGGTCAGGCGCACCGCCGCCGGCAGCAGCGGCTTCAGCTGCTGCGTGAATTCCTCCGCCGCGGCGTTCACCGCCGCCTCGGCCGGCCCCTTGAACAGCACCGTCGTCAAGCGGCTGAAGGGCGGATAGCGCAGCTCGCGGCGCAGCTCGATCTCCTGGTCGTAGAAAGTCTCGAAATCCGCGTGGCGCGCCGACTGCACCGCCGGATGAAACGGCGCGTAGGTCTGGATGAGCACCTCGCCGGGCACGTCGCCACGGCCCGCCCGGCCGGCCACCTGCGTCAGAAGCTGGAACGTGCGCTCGGCGGCCCGGAAGTCCGGCATCTGCAGGCTCAGGTCGGCATGGATCACCCCCACCAGCGTCACGTTGGGGAAATCCAGGCCCTTGGCGATCATCTGGGTGCCGACGAGGATGTCGATGTCGCCCCGCCGGAACCGGCCGAGGATCCGGGCGTGGGCATCCTTCGCGCCGGTGGTGTCGGAGTCCATGCGCTCAACGCGCGCGCCCGTAAAGATCTTCTTCACGGCCGCCTCGACGCGCTGGGTGCCCACGCCGGCCATCTTGATGTTCGGCGCCCGGCACTGGGGATTAGAGCACCGCGGGGGCACCGGCCGGACCGCCCCGCACACGTGGCACAGCATCGTTTCGTTCTGCCGATGGTAGGTCATTTTAACGCTGCAGTGCGGGCAGGTCTCCACGTAGCCGCAGGCGGGGCACATGACGGTGGTGGCGTAGCCGCGGCGGTTGAGGAACAGCAGGGTTTGCTCGCCCTGCGCCAGGCGCAGGCGGACGGCCTCGATCAGGTCCTGCGACAGCAGGTGGGCGCCCCCGGCCTTCTCGGCCTCGACCCGCATGTCCACCACGCGCACCGCGGGCAGGAGGCGCTGGTCTACGCGTTTCGTCATCCGGACCAGCCGGTATCGGCCCTCGCGCGCGTTGCGGTAGGATTCGAGCGACGGCGTGGCGCTGCCGAGCACGACGGCGCAGCCGTCGAGCTTGCCGCGCATGACGGCCACGTCGCGCGCGCTGTAGCGCGGGGCCTCGTCCTGCTTGTAGGCCGGCTCGTGCTCCTCGTCCACCACCAGCAGGCCCAGCGGGCGCACCGGCGCAAACAGCGCGCTGCGCGCGCCCACCACCACCCGCGCCTGGCCCGCGGCGATCCGCCGCCACTCGTCGTGGCGCTCGCCGTCGGAGAGGTGGCTGTGCAGCACCGCCACGGTCTCCCCGAAACGCCCGCGGAACCGCTCCATGGTCTGCGGGGTCAACGCAATCTCCGGCACCAGCGCAATGGCTCCCTGCCCCGCGGCCAGCGCCGCCCGGATGGCGGCGAGGTAGACTTCGGTCTTGCCGCTGCCGGTCACCCCGTGGAGCAGCACTACGCCCGGTTTCGGCGCGGCCATTTCCGCGCGGATGGCATCCAGCGCGGCCTGCTGCTCGGCCATCAGCGGCGGGGCTTGCGTCGGCAGGACATGCAGGCGCTGATGCGGGTCGCGCCGGATGACGCCCTTCGCCAGCACGAGCCAGCCTCTTTTTGCCAGGCTTCGCAGACCGGCGGGCGCGACGCCGGTTTCCGCCGCCAGCGCGGCGGCGGTCATTTCCCCCTGCGCCTTCAGAAGCGCCCAGGCCGCCGCCTGCCGCGGGCTTTTCCCGGCCAGCGCGGCCTCTTCCTCCGGCGCCGGCGCGGCGCCGGGCGCCGCGCGGGCGACCAGCTGCTCCTTGAACTTGGCCCCCTCGCGCCGCACCGCGGCCGGCAGGAGCGCGGCAATGGCGCTCTCGAACGGCGCGGCGTAATAGTCCGCGATCCAGCGCGCGAGCCGCAGCATGGCCGCATCGAACAGCGGCGGGCCGGCCACCACCGCCTCGATGGCCTTCAGGTCCGGGAAATCGGAGCGGTCGGCCAGACCGACCACAAACCCGCGGGCGCGGCGCCGGCCGAACGGCACGCGCACGACGCTGCCGATGCCTATCGGCCCGGCCAGGTCCGCGGGAATGCGGTAGTCGAATTCGCGGTCGAGCGCGAGATCCGTGATGATCCTGGCAACGGACGGGGGCACAAGCCGGGCCTACATGTCCTTCGTGAGATAGATCACCATGCCGAAGATCCACAGGATCATCACCGCGGACAGGAACGTGTTCATGGCCGGAAGTATCGCAGGTTTCTCAGGCAATGGAAAAAGTTTTTCCGCCCCCATGGAAAAACGGCCTGTTTCGCCCGCATCTGGGATCACTTTCCCCGGAGTTTTCCACACTGTGGCAATCCGTTTTCCACCGGGGGAAAAAACGCCGCCGGCCAAGGTCAGGGCGCCGCGCGCAGCTGCGCGGGGGCGGGAAACGGCGCAAGGGCGCGCGGCAGGATGCCCTTGAGAAAGGCAATCAGCACGCCGTAGTTGACGACCGGCACGCCGGCGGCCCGCGCCTGGGCGATGCACCACAGCATCTCCCGGCGGTTGAGCATGCACGCGCCGCAATGCACCACCAGCGCGTATTCCTGCAGGTCGCGCGGGTACTTCATTCCGCTGGCGTGTTCCAAAACCAGCTTTCGGCCGGCATACTGCCGCAGCCAGCGGGGGATCTTCACGGTGCCGATGTCGTCCTGCTGCCGGTGGTGCGTGCAGCCCTCGGCAATTAGCACCCGGTCGCCGTCCCGGAGCCGGTCCACCGCCTGCGCGCCGCGCACCAGTTCCTCGAGATCGCCCTTGTAGCGGGCGAAGAGGATCGAAAACGACGTCAGCCAGACGTCCGGCGGCGTCTCCGCCGCCACCAGCTCGAACGCCTGCGAATCGGTGATCACCAGCCGCGGCTTCGCGGCAAGCCCGGCCAGCGCGGCGCGCAGCTCGGTCTCCCGCGTTACCACCACGACGGCCCCGGCGTCGAGGATGTCGCGCGCGACCTGCTGCTGGGGCAAAATCAGCCGCCCTTTGGGCGCGGCCGAATCGATCGGCGTTACCAGCACGACCACGTCGCGCGGCTGCAGCAGGTCGCCGACGAGCCGGCGCCCGCCGGTGTCCTCCGGGACCATCCGCGCCAGCGCCAGCTTGAGGTCCTCGATCCCGTCCCGCGTCGCCGCAGACACCACATGGACGGGCGCCTGCAGCTCCGCTGCGACCTGGCGGCGGGCCGCTTCGGCGGGCACCGCGAGGTCGGCCTTGTTGAACACCACCACCAGCGGCCGGCCCTTGGCCCGCACTGCCGCGGCCAGTTCCCGCTCGCAGTCCCCGATCCCGGGCTCCGCCTCCGCGACGAGGATGGCAATGTCGACGTGGTTCAGCACGTCGCGCGTGCGTTGCACGCGGAGCGCGCCTAGTGCGCCGTCGTCGTCGAGTCCGGCCGTGTCGATGATCAGGACGGGCCCGAGCGGCAGCAATTCCATCGCCTTGCGGACCGGGTCGGTGGTGGTGCCCTTCACGGGCGAGACGATGGCCACCTCCTGGCCCGTCAACGCGTTGATCAGGCTGGACTTGCCGGCGTTGCGGCGCCCGAAGATCGCAATGTGCGTCCGCTCGCCTTGGGGTGTCTGGTTCAGGCTCATGTTCCCGCAGTATAGCACAAAAGCCGTCCGTTCGGGTCGGGAATAAAAGCCCCGCACC
Organism: uncultured Verrucomicrobiota bacterium; assembly: GCA_964393515.1. Taxonomy (GTDB): domain Bacteria; phylum Verrucomicrobiota; class Kiritimatiellia; order CAIQIC01; family Lenti-01; genus Lenti-01. Next base: position 32,802 of record CAYMTY010000019.1, on the reverse strand, counting down.
CTGCGGCATGGGCGGATCAGGTCAAGCCATGCCGCGGGCCTGTTTGATGGCGGTGTAGGCGGCGTTCACGCGCTGGAACTTTTCCGTCGCGGTCTTCTGGAACTCGGGGCCGAGGTGCACAACCTTGTCGGGGTGGTGTTTCATCGACATCCGCCGGTAGGCCCGGCGCACCTCGTCGTCCGAGGTGGTCGGCGAAATCTCCAGCACGCGGTAGTCGGCCCCCGGATCGGCCCGCGGCGCGAACATCGCCGCGATGGACCGTACGTCCGCCCCCTGGAGACCCAGGTCGGACGCCAGCCGCGCCAGCAGGCGGTCTTCCGCCGGATGCAGCTCGCCGTCGGCATGCGCGAGGCTGAACAGGAAATGCAGCAGCGCCAGCCGCTGGGAGTAGTTCATGTTCTGCCGGATCTGCGCGCAGATCGGGCCGAGCGGGATGTCCCGCACCAGCAGATCCCGCAGCAGGCGCAACGCTTCCTGCGCGGGTTGCCGGCCGAATTGCGCCGTGAAAAACTGCTTCACGACGTCGAGCTCGGACTTCGTCGCGCGCCCGTCGGCCTTCATCATCGCCGCCGTCAGCGCGAGCAGGCTGGCGATGAACCCGTTGCGCGCGGCCTCGGCCCCCGCCTGCGGCCCGCCGCCGCCCGTTGCGTTCGCGCGCCGGGCCGCGTTGAACAGCGACCCCGCCGCATAGCCGAACAGCCCGCCCAGCGGCCCGAAGAACGCCCAGCCCAGCGCGCCTGTGATCCAGGGACTCACCATTTCAAGACTCCTTCTTGCCTTTCGCGCCCGCCATCTGCCGCAGGCGTTTTTCGATTTCGGCCAGGCGCTCGTCCGCGCCGTGCTGGTGCAGGCGGATATGCTTGCCGTTCACCAGGTGGAATTCGTCCCGCCCCTTGCCCAGCAGCAGCCGGTCGCCGTCCGTCGCCACGCTCTTCAGCCCCAGCCCCGCCGCCAGGATCCGCAGCCGCGCGATCGCCAGCAGGCGTTTCGTCGCCGCCGGCAACGGCCCGAACCGGTCGCGGAATTCCGCCCCCAAATCGTCCACTTCGCGCTCGAACGAAACCCCCGCGATCTTGCGGTACATGCCGATCCGCTGGCTCTCGTCCTCGACGTACGCCCGCGGAATCACCGCCGCGTTTTCTTCGCGCTCCGGATCGGGCGTCAGGTCCAGGAAGTCCAGATGCACCTGCACTTCGATGATCGGCCGCTCGGCCTCGCCCTTCAGCCGCGCCACCGTCCGGTTCAGCAGCTGGCAGTACAGGTCGAAGCCCACCGCCGCGATGTGCCCGCTTTGCGCCGCGCCCAGCACATTGCCCGCCCCGCGGATTTCCAGATCGCGCAGCGCCAGCTTGAACCCCGCCCCCAGGCTCGTGTGCCGCTTGATCGCGCTGATGCGCCGCCTCGCCGTATGGAACAGCGCCCCGTGCCGCGGCAGTAGCAGGTAGGCGTAGGCCTGCTGCTTGCTCCGCCCCACGCGCCCCCGCAACTGGTACAGGTCGGCCATCCCGAACCGGTCCGCCCGGTCGATCAGGATCGTGTTCACGTTGGGGATGTCTACGCCGCTCTCGATGATCGTCGTGCACAGCAGCACGTCGTACTCCCGCCGTACGAACCGGTGCATCACGCCCGCCAGCGTCTTCTCCGTCATCCGCCCGTGGCCCACCCCCACCCGGATGCCCGGCAGCAGCCGTTCGAGGCGCTCGCGCATCCACTGGATGGTCTGGATGCGGTTGTGCAGCACGAACACCTGCCCGCCGCGGTTCACCTCCCGCAGCACGGTTTCCTTCACCAACTCGTCGCTGTCCTGCGCGATGTACGTCTCGATCGCCAGCCGTTCGCGCGGGGGCGTCTGGATCAGGCTCATGTCCCGCGCCCCCGTCAGGCTCAGGTACAGCGTCCGCGGAATCGGCGTGGCCGACAGCGTCAGCACGTCCACCAGTTCGCGCATGCGCTTGAGATGCTCTTTCGCCGCCACTCCGAAGCGCTGCTCTTCGTCAATGATCACCAGCCCGAGATCGGCGAACTTCACGTCGCGCTGCAGCAGGCGGTGCGTGCCGATCAGCACGTCCACCTTCTTCTGCGCCGTCCGCGCCAGCACCGCCGCCTGTTCGGCTTTCGTCCGGAACCGGCTGACCATCTCGACCGCCACCGGAAACCGCCCCATGCGCTCCAGGAAGGTCTCGTAGTGCTGCTGGGCCAACACCGTCGTCGGCACCAGCACCGCCACCTGCTTGCCGTCCATCACCGCCTTGAACGCCGCGCGCATTGCGACCTCGGTCTTGCCGTAGCCCACGTCGCCGCAGATCAGGCGGTCCATCGGCCGCTTGGACTCCATGTCGCGCTTAACGTCGGCAATGGCCCGCAGCTGGTCGTCGGTCTCGGCATACGGAAACGCCTGTTCGAAATCGAACTGCCATGGGTTGTCTTTCGCAAAGGCGTGCCCGTCGAGCGCGGCCCGCCATGCCTGCGTCTCCAGCATCTGCGCCGCCAGGTCGCTCGCCGCCCGCTCGGCCGCGATTTTCTCCTTCAGCCAGCGCTTGCCGCCGATGGAATGCAGTTGCGGTTTGACGCGCCCCACGCCGACGTAGCGGCTCAGGAGATGCGTCTGGCTCGTCGGCACGTACAGCCGCGCGTTTTCGGCGTATTCCACCGCCAGCGCTTCCTGCAACTGCCCGTCGAACACGATTTCGTAGAGGCCCAGGTATTTCCCGATGCCATGGTCGACGTGCACCACCAGCTCGCCCGGACGCAGATCGGCCCAGTCCGTCAGGCGTTCGCCCGTGACGTCGCGCGCCGCCGATCCGCCGGCCGTCTTGCGGCGCGCCGGCAACGCCTTGCGCGTGCCGTAGAAATCGGCCTCGGCCACCGCCATCCATTTCGCGCCCGCCAGCTCGAAGCCGCCGCTCAGCGCGCCCAGCCGCGTCGCGAATCCCGCCGGCATCCCGTACGCGGCCGCGAACCGCTTGGCGCCCGCTTCTGTCCCGAAGAAGAATTCGATCTTCCAGCCCGCCGCCGCGCGCGCGGCCAGTTCGGCGTGCCACTTCCGGCGCTCGCGCTCGAGCGCGTCCGGCGGCACCGCCCGTGCCGACAGCGCCGCGAGGCCTTCGCACGGCCGCACGCCCAGATCGCGCGCTCCATCGCTCCCTCCCGCATCGAGCTGCCCCCCGCCCGCGAATTTTCGCGCCAGTTCCAACCGCCAGTTCGCGAAATCCCGCTCGGGCGTGCTCTCCGCCCCTCCCCGCCCCGCCAGTTCGGCGCTCATCGCGTAGTGATGCAGGATCGCATCCGGATCGAGCCACAGGAAGGAGGTGTCTGCCGGGAAATACTCCGTCGGCGCAACCGCCGCCCCTTCCGGCGCCTCGTCCGTCGCCGGCGGAATGGACAGCTCCTGGATCGCCTCCCGCGAGCGCTGCTCGGCCGGATCGAAGCGCCGCAGGCTCTCCAAGGCGTCGCCGAAGAACTCCAGCCGCGCCGGCCAGTCTTCCGTCAGCGGCCACACGTCCAGCAGGCCGCCGCGGCGCGATGCCTGCCCCTTCGCCAGCACTTCCACTTCGAATTCATATCCCGCCGCCGCCAGCCGCTCGCACAACGCATCCAGATCGTATTCCTGACCGACCACCACGCGTTCGCTGCCCTGCCGCATCTGGTCCGGTGCCGCCACCGATTCCAGCAGCGCCTGCACGCAGGTCGCCACGATGCCCCGCCCCTTCCACGCCAGGCACCGCTGCAAGGTTTTCAGCCGCTCGCCGCTCACGTCGGGCGCAGGCTGCCCCGATGCCAGCCGCGACGCCTCCACGTTCAGCGCCGGCAATTTCGCGACGGACTCCCCCGCACCCAGGGTTTGCAGATCCTGCCAGAGCAATTCCAGCGCCAGCGAGCTCTCCGCCACGACCACCAGGGGTCCCGCGGCCGTGCGCGATGCCGCCAGCGCCAGCCACGCCCGCGCCGCGTCCTCGACCTCCTGCACCGCCCCTTGCCCGCCCGGCGCCAGCGCATTTTTGAAATACGCCCGGTCCGCCGGCCCCGGCGGCGGCACGGAGAATTTCGCCTGGTCCGCGGACTCGCCCATGGTTTCAAGCCAAATACCGGCCTCCGCGTCCGCCGGTTTCGATTCCGTCGCGAAGCGTCGCCGTGCCGTTGACCCAGACCGCCGAAATCCCCGCGCAGAATTGGTGCGGCTTTTCGTAGGTCGCCGCATCCCGGAACGTCTTCGGATCGAGCGCCACGACGTCCGCGAAGGCGCCCGCGCGCAGCGCGCCGCGGTCCTTCAGGCGGAACTGCTCCGCCGGCAGGCTCGTCATCTTGCGCACCGCTTCGCCGACGCCCACCGTTTTGCCGTCCAGCGCCGCGCGCAAATACCGCCCGAAGGTGCCGTAGGCCCGCGGATGCGGATGGTCGTGGCTCAGCGGTCCCGTCGGCGACCGGATCGATGCGTCGGAACCGATCATCACCCACGGTTCGGCCAGGATGCGTCCCATGTTCTCTTCGCTCATTCCGAAGAAGATGCCGCCCGTGAACAGTGCGTCCGTCTCCATGAACCGCAGCGCCGCATCCAGCGGATGCAGTTTCCACGCTTCCGCCGCCAGCGCAAGGGGCTGGCCCGCGAACGGCGCGTTGTCCGGATGGCGCGTGCTGCCCACCCACACGTTCTCCCAGTATTTCTTATCCCGCGCCGCGGCCATCTCCGCGCGGATCTTCGCGCGCTCCGCCGAATCGCGCAGGCGCGCCAAGATCGCCGCGCGTCCGCCCTGCGCCGCCCAGGTCGGCAAAATGACGTCCAGATCCGTGCAGGAGGCTGTATAGGGATAGCGATCCGACGCCACCTCGACGCCCGCTGCCTGCGCCGCGCGGATTTTCTCCAGCGCCGCGTCGAGCTTGTGCCAATTGGCGCGGCCGGCGGTCTTGAGATGGGAAATCTGCAACCGCACGCCCGTCGCCCGCGCCACGTTCAGCGCCTCGTCGATGGCTTCCAGCAGCGCGCCGCCTTCGCTGCGCATGTGCGTGGCGTAGATGCCGCCGCGCCGGGCCACCACCTTGGCCAGCGCCTGGATTTCCTCCGGCTGCGCATGCATCGCCGGCGCATAGACCAGCCCCGTGCTCAGCCCCGCGCCGCCTTCTTCCAGCGCCGCCTCCAGCAATTTCGCCATCCGCGCGATTTCGTCCTTCGTCGCCGCGCGCGGTTCGATGCCCATGACCGCCGCCCGGATCGCGCGGTGCCCGATCAGCATCGCCGAATTCACCGCCGGCTTCTGCGCATCCAACAGCGCGCGGTATTCGGCCACCGAACGCCAGTCGCCGGGATATCGTTGCTCCAACCAATCCGACGGCATCGTGTAGCCCGGGCCCCTCGGCGCGGCGCTCGCGCCGCAGTTGCCCGTGATCTCCGTCGTCACGCCCTGCCGGATCTTCGACGGCGCGCCCGGCTCGATCAGCAGGTACGCGTCGGAATGCGTGTGCACGTCGATGAAGCCCGGACAAACCAGCAGGCCCGTAGCGTCGAAGTCGTTCGTCGCCTGCGCCTGCGCCAGATCCCCCACTGCGGCGATGCGGTCGCCCACCAGCCCGACGTCGGCCCGCGCGCCGTCCCCGCCGAGCCCGTCCACGACGGTCCCGCCGCGCAAAACCCACTCGAATCGGTCCGAATTCATTCTCGCCACGCTACCATACCGGCCCCGGGCCGTCACGCGTCCCGGCCCCGGCCCGGCCGGGCCCCCGGCCGGCGAGAATCTCTTAATCCCCCGATTGACGGGCGCCTCGCCGGTTGCTATGCTCTTTCAGCGTTGGCGTAACTCTACCCAAAGGAATCGGCAATGAACCGCGAAACCGTTCTGCTGGTCGAAGACGAACATGACATCCAGGAACTGCTCAAGTTCCATCTGGAGCGTGAACATATTGCGGTTGAAACCGCAGATACCGGCGAAGACGCCCTGCAGCTCCTGAAAACCCGGCCGGACATCTCCTTGATCCTGCTGGACCTGATGCTGCCGGGCATCGACGGCCTCGAGGTCTGCCGCCAGCTCAAGGCCCAGCCCGACACCCGCGACATCCCCATCATTATGCTGACCGCCAAGGATAACGAGGCCGACATCGTCGCCGGCCTGGAGATGGGCGCCTCCGACTACGTGACCAAGCCGTTCAGCCCCCGCGTGCTCATCGCGCGCATCCATGCCGTCCTGCGCCGGCCCGTGCCCGCCTTCCCCGACACGGAAACGACGCCGGTCATCAAGGCCGGCCCCATTACCGTGGACCCCGCCCGCCACAAGGTCACCATCAAGGACCGCGACATCGCGCTGACCTACACCGAGTTCCGCATCCTGTCCCTGCTCGCCGGCAACCCCGGCTTCGCCTTCACCCGCCACCAGATCGTCGATCAGGTCCGCGGGGAATCCTACGCGGTCACCGAACGCATCGTCGACGTGCAGATGGTCAGCCTCCGCAAGAAGCTGGGCAAGTACGGCGACTGGATCGAAACCGTCCGGGGTGTCGGCTACCGTTTCAAGGAAACCTAGATCTGTGCTCGGTTCCCGCCCCACGCGCCCCGCCTCGCCCGCCGCTCGCCCGCGCCCTTTGGATGCCGATCTCGCCGGCGCCGTCCTCGCTGTCCTTCAGGACGGCATTCTGGTCGTCGACGCGGACAACCGGATCCTGCAGGCCAATGCCGCGGCCGCCGAGCTTCTGGCGGGCGGAAATCCCGCCTTGGCCGGACAGCGGCTGGCCGATCTGACGGACGGGCCGGCGCTGGAAAAGCTCGCCGGGGAAATCCGCCGCGCAGGCCGTTGCCCGCCCCGGGAAATCACCCTGCAGGCGGTTGACAGCCCCGGCGATGTCGCCGGACTCCGCCTGGGCGCCGGTGCCACTGCGGCGGATGCGGCCATCCTGCTGGTGTTGCGGAACCTCGCCCGCCTGCGCAAGCTCGAACGCGCCGGCGAAGAATACGCCACCAATGTCTCCCACGAACTCAAGACGCCGCTGACCCTCATCCTCGGCTATGCCGAAACCCTCCTGGCCCATCCCGAGATGGAGGCCGAGTACCGCGACCGGTCGCTGCGCACCATCGAACGGCACACTCGCCGCATCCTGCGCATCATCGACGACCTCCTGCGGCTGGCCTGGCTCAAGAGCGAAAACGACGCTCTCGGCATCCCCCGCACCAAAGTCTCCGTGGCCGGCATCGTCGCCAAGGCCGCTGAATTCTGCCAGGAATGGCTGCGCGCCGCGGACATCGCCGTCAAAATCCAGGTGCCCGCCGATCTGGCCTGGCGCCTGAACGCCGGCCTGATGGAGGAAGCCATTGTCAACCTGATCCGGAACGCCATCCTGTATGCCCTGGCCGGCCCCATCGAAATCCGGGCCCGCCAGTTGAACAACGGCCATCTGGAAATCGCCGTGATCGACCGCGGCCCCGGCCTCAAGCCCGAGGATGCCTCGCGCATCTTCGACCGCTTCTACCGCGTGGACAAGAGCCGGTCGCGCGCCTCCGGCGGCAGCGGCCTGGGCCTGCCCATCGTGCAGCAGATCGTCGAGGCCCATCACGGCACCGCCCGGGTGGAATCCACCCCCGGCGAAGGCTGCACGTTCATTCTCGACATCCCCCCCGCACCTCGCGAAGCCGACGCCTAGCTCGCGGACGCCGTCCCCCGCCGCTTATCCCGCCAACCGGCGATAGACCGCCCAGGTCTGGCGGGCGGTCTCCGCCCAGGTGAATTTCCCGGCCTGGGCGAGGCCGGCGGCGCGCAAGCGCGCCGCATGTTCCGGATCGGCCAGCACGGCGCGGACTTTCCCGGCCCATTCCGCTGCGTCAAAGCCTTCCACCCACTCCGCCGCATCCCCGAGCACCTCGGGCAGCGAGCTGTTGCGGGCGGCGACCACGGGCGTGCCTCGGCCCATCGCTTCCAGCGGCGGAAAGCCGAAGCCCTCGTAACGCGTTGGATAGACGAACGCCGCCGCGCCCGCGTAGAGCGCTGCGAGGTGCGCATCGTCCATGTGCTTCAGCAGTTTGATCCCCGCCCGGCGGGATGAACGGGCGATGGCCGCCAGCGTCGGCCCCGTCTTCCAGCCCAGGCCCCCGGCGATCACCAGGTCGCCGGCGAAATCCGCCAGCGCCTCGTACACCTGCACCAGGAACGGCAGGTTCTTGCGCGGCTCGATCGTGCCGACCATCAGGAGATACGGCCGGTCCACACCCAGGTCCCGGCGCAGCGCCGCCGCGGCCGCCGCGGGCGGCGCCGGCCCGAAATCCGGCAGCCCCAGCCAGACCGGGAACACCTTCTCCGCCGGCACCTGCAGCAGTTCGACGATCTCGCGCGCGGAAAAACGGCTGTCCGTCAGGATCGCATCAGCCGCCTCGGCTGTGCGGCGGATACCGGCCGACAGCCAGGCAAGGTTTTTCGTTTCGGTCGTCTCCGGCATCCGCAGGAACGAAACGTCGTGGATCGTCACCACGGATTTCCGGCCGCGGCCCAGCGGCGGCCGGATGAAGTTCGGGAAGTGGTAGAGGTCGGCCGGCCCCGCCAGCCAGTCGTAGGGGGGGAAGGCCAGGCGCTTCCAGGCCGCCTGAGCCATGCGCCCGGGCAGCCAGCGGCAGGCGCGCAACCGTACCCCCGGCGGCACGGCGTCCAGGCCCGTGCGTTTGAAGTCGAAGAAGAAAGCGCGGATTTCGTCCGCGCCGGCCTCCGCCCCCAGGTGCCGCAGCAGTTCACGCACGTAGCGCCCCACGCCCGCGCGCTGGCCCAGCGCGGCCTGAATGTCCAAACATACCTTCATCCCCGCCCTTATACCGCGCCGGACCCGGGAAAAGAAGCCCGGCGTTTCGGGCCGCCGCCGGATCCGGAAGAACCGGCTTCGCTCGCGAACCGGGCCGGCCCCGAAGCGGCGGCGGCGGGCGGAATCCGACCGGGCCGCCGGCGGATTTTCCATTGTTTTTCGCCATGGCCTGTTGCACTCTGGCCGCATGGCAGAAACCCCGACACCCGCCTCCCGGAAAAAAATCCGGCTGACCCGCTCGGAAGCCTATGCCATGCGGTTGTCCAGTCCGCGCAAGAAGAAACTGGCGTTCGGCCTGAGCGGTTTGCTGGTTGCCGCGGCACTGGGTAATGTGCTGTGGCATTTCCAGGACGCATGGCTGCCGTACTGGTTCCCCGAACGCGTCCAATCTGCATCCATGGCGACGGACGGAAGCCCGGACGAAACCGGCTCCGCAGCCGCCTCCGCCCTCCCGCCGGAAGCCGCCCCGGCCCCCGCCCGCCTGGCCCCCCGGTTGGATTTCCTCACCGCGGCGGCCTGGGACCAGCCCCGGTTCCAACAGGGCGTGCGCCTCTTCAACCGCGCGCTGGATGTCTATCGCCAGGCCGCCCGCCAGACGGCCACGCCGGCTCCGCTCCAGATCGAAACCGAAGCCCTCGAAGCCGCCCGCCTCTTCGAAGAACTGCGGGCCGAGGCGCCCGCCGCCGTCCCCCTGAATGACTACGTGGCCCGCTGCCAACACCTCGTCCTGGCCGCCCGCCAGCTGGGCCGCCCCGGCCCGCCGCCGGCCCCAGCCGTCCGCCCCGCCGGACCGCCGCCGGCCCCGGCCCGCGCGGACATTCCCCCCTACCGGCCCGGCGAACCCTGGCAGCATCCCGACTATCTCGAGGGCGCCAAACTCTTCAACCAGGCTCTGGCGCAATACCGGCAGTTTCTCGCCGACAAGTCCCAGACGAAACTGCTGGAATCCATCGAGGCGACCGCCTTTCAGGCCGCCAAGAAATTTGAGGCGCTGAAAGGCGCCGCCCCCGAAGGCGTGCCGCTCGGCGACCACATCACCCAGTGTTACAAACTGATCGCGGACTGCCGCCGCCAGAACCTCGAAGGCGCCCACTCGCAGGGCAGCGACATGCCCTTTACCCGTGGCACCACCGGCCCCTCCCGCCGCCCCGCCCTCCCCGCCTACCAGCCCCCCGCCCCCTGATCCCGCCCCCGGAAATCCCTGTCATGCCATGCATGCGCATCCGGGATTCAGGACTCAGGCGCTGAGCACCAAGCCCAAATCCGGCATTCCCGTCCCGGCCGGGATTCTCACTTATAATTATATGTGAGAGTAGCGATTTTCCACGCAAGTGGAAAGGCCCCGGGTTTTTCCACGCTATGGAAAAAAGTTTTCCACACGGTGGAAAAATCAGACCGGCGGGCGCGGCACGCCGGCGAGATCGGCGAGGCGGGCCGGCGCAAGACCGGCCAGGGAGGGCACGACGGCGGCGGCGCCGGCGGCGCGCAGGGCCGCCGGGGCGACATTCGTGGCGACGGCCACGACGGGGAGCCCCGCGCCGCGCGCAGCGGCGATGCCATCCCCGGTGTCTTCGATGGCCACGCAGGCAGCCGGAACAATGCCGCGGTGCGGGAACCGCGCAGCGAGGCGGGCGACGCACAGGCGGTAGCAGGCGGGGTCCGGTTTGCTGGCTTCCACGTCTTCGGCCGTCACCTGTTCGGCAAAGCATTTTTCGACGCCCAGCGCGGCGAGGACGGGCGCGATGTCGCTTCGCAGCGCACCGCTGCAGAGGCCGACAGGCGCGGCCGCTGCGCAGGCGCGAATGAGGTCCACCGCGCCCGGGAAGGCGGGTACGCGGCCCGCCGCGGCGTGCTGCGCGAACCGCCGGGCCTTGCGCGCGATGCGGACGCGGATCCCCTCCGGGGCCGGCGGCAGGCCCGCGCGCTGCAGCAGGAGCGCGAACGCGCCGCGGTCGTCGAGGCCCATGAGGTTTTCCCGGTAGAAATCCCAGTCGAAGGCCGGCCCCTCGCCGGCCATGACCTCGGCCATGGTTTCGAAATGGAGCCGTTCGCTGTCGACGATCACGCCGTCGAAATCGAACAGGACTGCCGCGGGCCGGACCATGTCAGCGCAGGTCCCCGCTGCCGTGGATCTTGCCGGCCTGCTTGCGCGCGGCCAGCTTCGCGAGGTTGCCCGCGGCGATCTCGTCGAGGTCCAGTCCCAACTCGGTGGCCAGCGTGGCGACGTACCAGAGCACGTCGCCGAGTTCCTTGGCCAGGAGGGACTTGCGCTCGTCCGAGATCTTGCCGCCTTCGTCGCGGATGGCCTTCTTGAGCTTTTCGCAGATTTCGCCGGTTTCGCCGGCCAGGCCAAGGGCGGGATAGACGAAATTGCCTTCGCCGCGGCCGGGATAGACCGCCGTGGTCAGGGCCTGTTTCTGGTAGGTGGAAAAGTCGAGCATGTCATCCTCCTGTGGGTTTGGCGTAGCTTGGAAATCCGTCCGGCGGCGAGGCCGCCGGGATGTGGCGCCAGCGTTTGTAGCTCCAGAGCCAGCATTCGGGCCGGGCGCGGATGGCGGCCTCGTAGAAGCGGGTGATCCGCTGCGTCAGTTCTGCCGCGGCGGCGGCGCGGTTGCGGGCCGCGATTTCCTCCGCCGGGATCGTGTGCGGCAGTTCGCCCCGGTAGGTGCCGTCGGGCTGCGGCAGGGCGTAGGCGAAGATGATTTCGGCCCCGGTCAGCGGCGCGAGGAGGCCGGCGGCGGGGGACACCGCCACGGGCTTGCCGAAGAACTCCACGAAGATCCCGCCTTCGCGGGGGGCGGTGTTCTGGTCCAGCAGCAGGCCGACAGTGCCGCCGCCGCGCAGGTGGCGCACCAGCGCCTTCAGCGCGCCTTCGCGCGGCACGATGATCTGGCCGGTGTCCTGCCGGGCCCGCTGAAGCAGCGCGTCCACCGCCGGATTCTGCAGCGGCATGGCCACGCTCATCATGCCCCCCGCCTGCAGCGACCAGTAGCGGCCCAGCAGCTCCCAGTTGCCGAAATGGCCCGTCACCCCCACCCGCGCCACCCGCCGGGCCATCGCCGCCTCCAGTTCCGGCGCGGCCGCGAACCAACGTTCCATCCGCCGCGCCGAATCGCGCGAGAACCACAGCAGGTCCAGCAGGGTCAGCGCCAGGTTCTGCAGCGACCGGCGCAGGATGCGCCGCTTCTCCGCCACGGTTTTTTCCGAGCCAAACGCCAGATCCAGGTTTTCCAACCCGAGCCGGCGGTCGCGGGCGGAGAGGACATAGGCCGCCGCGCCCAGAACGCGCGCCAGCGCCTGCACCGCCCGGCGCGGCAGGCGCGGAACCACCGCCAGCCCCAGACGCATCGCCGGCGCTTCCAGCGCCTGGCGGAGCTGCTTCGCCCGGGAGGTGTTTTTCACGCCAGGGCCTCCCCGGCGGGCCGGCTTTTCCAGCGCTTGTGCCACCATAACCATTGGTCGGGACACCGGCGGATCTCGTTCTCGAGAATGTTCGTGCAGGCCGCTGTGAAGGCCCGCAGGGTCTCCGCCCGGCGGTCGGCCGGCGGTTCGAGCAACGGCCGGATCTCCAGTACGTGCCCCCCCTCCGGCGTGCGGCGCATGAAGGCCGGCACCACCGGCGCGCCGGTCTGTGCAGAAAGATAAGCCAGGCCCGGCGTGGTCGAGGCGGGCCGGCCGAAGAAATCCACGAACACGCCCTGCGGCGCCGGCCGGTTCTGGTCCAGCATGAAACCGACCAGGCGGTTGGCGCGCAGCGCCCGCACACACCCCCGGTAGGCGTTGGGCGCCGGGATGACCTCCACGCCCGCCCGGCGGCGCAGGTCCGCCCACAGCCGGTTGAGCGCCGGATTTCGGATGACCTTGGCGACGATGGTCAGGGGCAGGCCGAACAGTCGCGCGGCGCTGAAGCCCATCAGTTCGTAGTTGCCGAAGTGGGCGCAGAGGACCAGCGCGCCCCGGCCGCGCGCCAGCGCGGCCTGGATGATCTCCCCGCCCTGCATCACCGGCCGGGTCCCCGGTTCGCCGTCCCGCCCGCCCGCGAACCGCAACAGTTCGACGACGTTGAGCGCCTGGTGGCGGCACATGCCGGCATAGACCGCCCGGCGCTCCGCGGCGGATTTTTCCGGAAAGCAGCGCGCGAGGGTGGCCAGCACATAGCGCCGGCGCGGGCGCACGACATGTGCCAGCAGCCAGCCGCCGCTCCGCGCCAGGGCCGCGGCGCCTGCCGCGGGCAGGACCGCGACCGCCTTCGCCATCCCTTGCAACGCCCAGGCAATCATTTCGGCATGCTAGCCCAGTGCTTCCACCCCGCCAAGTCCCGTTTGCGAACCCGGCGCACCCGTGCTATGGTCCCTCAAAATCCGGAGATTGCCGATGAAAAAATTCCTGACTTGGGGGACCCTGATCCTGCTGGTCGCCCTCGGCCTGTATTTGACCCGGAACCGGTCCGTACCCGCCGGCCGCGGCTTCCCGTGGCGCACCGACCTGCCGGCCGCCGCCGCCGACGCCCGCGCGAACGGGCGCCTGCTTCTGCTGAACTTCAGCGGCTCCGACTGGTGCGGCTGGTGCCACCGGCTCGACGCCGAAGTGTTTTCCCAGGACGCCTTCCGGGAATACGCCACGGGCAATCTCGTCTGCGTGCTGGCGGATTTCCCGCGCCGGACCGAACTGGACCCGGCACTGCAGGCACAGAACGAAAAGCTTCTGCGGCATTTCGGCGTGCGGGGTTTCCCCACGCTCCTGCTGTTCAGCCCGGAGGGCGACTTGATCGCCGAACTGGGCTATCAGCCCGGCGGTCCGCCGGCCCTGATCCAGGCCATCGAGCAGGCCCGCGCCCAGCACCAGCTGCGCAATCCCGGCCGGCCGGCCGGCCCGCGCCTGCCCCTCGACGAGCGCCGGCAGGGCAAACCGGGCGCATCTGCAACGGAGTGAACCCTTTTACAAACGGCGGCCTGGGCCAGGCCGCCCTACCTGCGAATCTTCCATCAGGCAGGGCGCGCTGGCCCAGCGCGCCGGGATTCGGTATTGGACGGGCCCCGATTCTGGATGGAATGCAACTAATCGCAAAAGCGCCCGGTCAAACCCTCGTCGCCATTCTATCATTGCGGCCGGCGCGGGCTTGTGGCTAAATCCCCTCCCATGCATGAGATCGTCAAGCAATGGCTCGTCGCCCTCGGCGAGGATCCGGCCCGCGACGGCTTGAAAAACACGCCCCGGCGCGCCGCCGACGCCTGGGCCTACCTGACCCGCGGCTACAAGCAGAATCCGGCCCAGCTGCTCCAGACCGCCATCTTCGAGGTCGAGGCCAATCACATGGTCATCGTCCGCGACATCGAAATCTACTCCCTGTGCGAACATCACCTGCTGCCGTTCTTCGGCGTCTGCCACATCGGCTACATCCCCCGCGGGAAGGTCGTCGGTGTCAGCAAGCTCGCGCGCCTGGCCGACCTGTTCGCCCGGCGCCTCCAGGTGCAGGAACGGCTCACCAACCAGATCGCGCGCACCCTCATGGACACCCTGGCGCCCGAAGGCGTCGGCGTGATCATCGAGGCCCAGCATCTGTGCATGATGATGCGCGGGGTCGAAAAGCAGAACTCCCGCATGGTCACCTCGGCGATGCTCGGCAGTTTCCACGACTCGGTTGCCACCCGCAACGAGTTCCTGCACCTGTCCCGCCACCGCTCATCCGAATAGCCATGGTCCGCCGTTTCGCTCCGCTCCTGCTCGCCGGCAGCCTTGCCGCCGCCCCCGCCGCGGCCGGGCCGGACCGCGAGACGCGCTGGCCGCTCGAACCCGCAACGCTGGGCGGGGCGGGCATCTTCACCGCGGCCGAGAAGCATGTCGCCCAGGCCGCGGCCGCCGCGGGCCTCGAGTTCCTGCCCGATCCGCGCCCCCTGCCCCCCCAGGTCATCCTGACCCTCGACACCTCCGACGGCGCGGTTGCCCGGGGCGGCGGCGTACTGTTCTGGCGCGGCGAGATGCTGCCCGACCAGCTCGCGCCCAGCGAAACCGGCACCCTCGTGCGCAAGCGCCCCGCCCCCGGCGGCGGCTGGAAATCCGTCCGGACGCGGCAAAACTACGTCCCGGGCGCCAGCACCAACCTGGTGGCCATCGGGCGCACCAATGCCAGTTTCGCGCTGCCGGCCATGATCATCGAAACCCCCTACCAGCTCGGGCTGCTTGAGGGTGCGCCGGTCCGGCTGGTGCTCTGGCGCACGGCCGCGGAAGACAGCGCGCCGCTGGGCGGATTTCTGGACGTTCCCGGGAACTCCCCGGCTTTCCTGGAAGCCCTGCAGTCCCGCCTGGCCGCCTTTGGGGCCCAGGCCGACTGGGCCGCAGAATTCGACGCGCTCGCCCGCTAGATAGTTTTTAAAATTGTTGTGGCCGCGCTCGTTGAGCGCGGGGCCATTGAATCGCCGGCCCCAGCGGGACCGGCTACAGAAAATCCGGTTTTGTGCGTTTGGGGGAAGGAATTCGTAGCCGCTCAAGCGCCGGGAACCGCCCGGCTCGGCAAGGATGCCTCGCCCCACCAAAAGCCGTTCGGATTCCGAGCTCCCAGGTAGGGCGAACCCTCTGGGTGAGCCGGTTTCCATGCCGCCCGCGCCCGCCGGGCGCGGCGGAAACAAATCCCCACCCCCTAGTACGTGTGAGTCAGGGTAATTGAAAAATCCCTTGTTTTTCAACTATTCGGGAATTCCCGGCAAGGTTCCGGCAAGGCTTGGAACGGCCTTTGGATGTGAGAAAGAGACGTCGGTTTCCTTTGGGTAAATCTCGAAATACGCCTTGGCCTGTTCCTTGTCCATCAAGGTTCGGTAGTGGCGAAAAAGCATGGTGGGACTTTTGTGGCCAAGTTGTTCGACTGCCTTTTCAATTCCTTCCAACGCACAGACGGCACTTCCAAAAACGTGACGAGCCCCATCCCTGATCCATTGGACCCCCGAATTATCCCGCACTTTTTGAACGCTCCACATCGGAGGGTATTGTGGCAGGCCGAATACAGATTCCCCTTTCAGCGTTCAGGCGGCGTCAGGTCAAGCCACGCTTTGAGGTTCGGGCGCATCGGGACTTCGTAGTCATGGTGCGTTTTGTTTATCTCCAAAGGGACAAATACCCTTTTATCGTCGATATTCTCCCAAGCCTCTCTCTCCGCGGTTTCGGGGCGAAGCCCTTCTTGTGCGCCTATTCATCAACGCCTTCCGTTTCGTTCTTGCTCCCATGCCCCACGCCGCCTGATCCGTTCTTCGGCGAAAACAGACTTTTTCAGCGGCGACTAAATACAGGGATTTCCCGTGCTCAAATGGATTAAGGAAACGATGAAAACGCCGAACGGCATTTCAATGCCGTCCGGCGTTTTGATCTGTATTAATCTTGGCCGCTTACGGGTTCGGCTGGATTTCGATTACTTGTGGCACGGCCTCCGTGCCGTTGTCCGGGAAAACCAGCCACAAGAAGTTCAAGGAAACCGGATGGGTGTCTAATTCCCCCGGCAGCGGCTGCCAGTCCTCGGCATTTTCACTGTACAAGCCCTGGTATTCGGTTACGGAACCTTCCATGACCTCGATCAGCAGATTGCTCAAAACCAGTGGCAGGTCGTATTCCAAGGCGATATACCACCCGCCGGCACCCTGAGCTCCGACCCAGGCCGTTTCGAGATCACCGTCCACGGCTGCCCAGCCGTTGGTATGGTCCGGCCCGTCATCGCCGGTGACCACCGTGACCGGGAAGAGCGCAGCCGTTGTTGCGGCCTTGGCGAAAGTCCTGACCTCTGCCGTTCCGTCGGGCAGGTTTCTCCGGGCAGCAACCGGTTCGCCGTATACTTCCAACTCCGCTATCACAACGCTCTGGTTCACCGAATTCGACAGGCCCGTGAACCGCAGGTAGCGGGCCAAGCGCCCCCCGGCCGACCAGTCGTTCCAGCCATGGCGGTCTTCCCCGCTGGCGTCCGCCAGCAGCGACCAGGCCTTGCCGTCCAGCGAAGCTTCGATCCGGTAACGGTGAACGCGATAGAGCCAATCCCAGTTCAGGAGGCGCACCCGCGCCAGAGCCGCCGTCCGTTTCAGGTCCAGCGTCATGGTCCCGGGCGGCTCATTGGTCCAGCCGGTATGCCCGTAGTTGCCGCTTGAGAGGTGGATTCCGTCGATCACCAACTCCGGCCGGCTGGCCTTCATTCCGGTGATTGTAGCCCCGGCCGATGCCAGCGCCAAGTTCTCGCCGATGTCGTCATCCAGCGCCGTCGCCATCACAAACTGGTCTGCCCAGCCCGGCGCCGAAACCTGGAAGACCGCGGTTTCTCCAACGGCGTTATCGTCCGGGGCTGCGGCCAGCGTCACAGCCTGCCACGTGTTCCAGTTTGCCGGCGTGAATACCCGCGTCGCGCCGGCGCGGATGATCAGGCCGGCATCGCCCGACGCCCGGCTGACGGTAAACACGATGTTTTCGGCCGGGGGACTAGCCAGACGGACGAAGAATCGGCCATCGCCCCCCTCGCGAACGTTGACTCGGGCGGCATCGATTTCCGGTTGCGGCGGCCGGGCGCGCTCGCCGTACACTTCCCATTCGGGCACCATGACGCTTTGCAGCGCAGAGCAGTAGAGACCCGTAAACCGCAGGTACCGGACGGGCGACCCCGTGACTTCCCAGTCCTCCCAACCGCTGTGGTCGCCTTCGCTGGCGTCCACCAGCGGGATCCACTCCACTCCGTCCACCGAACCTTCAATCTGGTAATGGTGAACCCGGTGGGTCCAGTTCCAAGTGAGCAACCGCATCCGCTGGATCGCGGTCGGGTGCTGCAGGTCCAGCGTCATCGTCCCCGGCGGCACGTAGGTCCAACCGGTATGCCCGTAGTTGGTGCTCGTGTTGTGCACGCCGTCGATCAGCAACTCCGGCCGACTGGCCTTCATCCCCGCGATGGTGGTCCCGCCGGCGGCCAGCGCCAGGTTTTCGCCGATGTCGTCATCGAGTGTGGTCGCAGTCAGAAAACGATCCGGCAGGCCAGGCGAGGAAATCCGGAACGTGGCGGTTTCCCCCTCCGCATTGTCGTCCGCCGCCGCCGCCAGGACCACGGCCTGCCAGTTGCTCCAGTTTGCCGGCGTGAACGTCCGCACCGCCCCGCCCTGGACCGTCAGGCCGGGAGCGCCCGCAATCCGGCTCACGGCAAAGACGGTGTTCGACGCAGGGGCAACGGCCAGGCGCAGGAAGAAACGTCCCGCGCCGTCCTCGCGCACGTTGACGTTGGCTGCGCTGATCATCAGCGCGCCGACATGAAAGGTTTTGGCCACGACCGGCGCCGCCTCCCAGTTTGCATCTCCCGCCTGTGACGCGACCACCGTGACTTCTCCGACGCCGGTGAAGGACAGGCTATTGCCGCCGGATATCTGGGCCGGTCCGGCAACCACCGCAAAGGCGACCGGCAGGCCGCTGGACGCCCGGGCGGACAGATTCACCACCTCGGTCGCGAGCCGGTCGCCGACCGGCGGGAAGGAAATCGTCTGGCGGCCCTTGCCGACGGTCAGGATGCCCGCGGCCGTGCCCTGCCAGTTGGCGTCGCTGACCGCGGCCGCCACGGCGTAGCTGCCGGCATTTCGCGGAACCACCGGTGAACCGTCGTAGAGAAAATCAACGGCCAATTCATCCGGCAGCGTTTGCGCGGTGGCGTATTTCCGCGTCCCGTCGTAGACCTGCTGCAGATTCCCAAGCTGCACCTGGGCCGGGGCTTTGGCGACGACCAATGTATCCGTGGCTTTGCCAGCAAAACGGGCGTCATCGATCGCAGCGTTCACGGCGTAGGTGCCGGCGTTGACGGGCGGTTCCGGCGAACCGTTGTAGGTGACGGTGACCGGCAAATTCGGCGGATCGGTCGCCGCCGTTACTGTCCGGCCGGTGCCGTCGAAGACCTGTGCGAGATCGTCCAGCATTACCGTGGCCAGGGCCTTGGCCACCACCAGCGTGCCCGTGGCCGCGCCTTCATGGTTGGCATCCGCCACGGCGGCAACCACTTCGTAGCTGCCGGGTTCCTGCGGCGGCGCCGGCAAACCGATATAGGTCACGATGGTGTCCAGTCCGGCCGGCTCCGTGATCGCCATCACGGCCCTGGCATTGCCGTCGTAGACCTGGGCCAGACCGGACAACGTCACGGCTGCCGGGGCCTTGGCGACCACCAGCAGGCCGGTGGCGCTCCCCTCGCTGTCGGCCGTGGCGGACGAAGCGACCACGGCATAGCTGCCGGCATCGGTCGGCGGGACGGAGCTGCCGTCATAAGTGATCTTGACCGTCAGCCCCGCCGGAACAGTGTCCGCGGTGACCGCGCGCGGCCGGCCGTCATAGGTCTGGAAGAGGCCAGAAAGGACGATTTGCGCCGCAGTACCCGCTGGGTTGTCGGCTGGATTTCCGGCAATCCGCAGTGCTGGATCGCCGAGCAGGTTGTAAACCGCGTAGGTGCCGTCCGCAAACACGCTCCCGGGCAGCGAACGCCGGGCGCGCAGGAAGGTCATGCCCAGCCGGCCCACCCCTTCCTGGAAGATGGCCGTGTAAAATGCCTGGCCCAATTCCGACGCCGGACCGTTGCGCGACAGGCCCGACGGCCCCAAGACGGCGACCGCTCCCCCGCCCGCGCGTTGCAGCAACAACTCGCCCAGACTCGATGCCGACGGATACTCGTAGCGCGCCGCCAGACAGGTCAGCGAAACGAGAATCGGCGGGCGGAGAGCGTTGGTCATGGAAGCAACTTTCGCCGAAGTCAGCAGATTCGACTTGCCGAGGTTGCTCATGTCGCCATGGCCGGTGAAATGGATGAACCCCACGCCGACGTTGAACCAGCACAGGAGATTCGTCCGCGCCTCGCCAATTCCTATGGTGTCGAGATCGATGCGCGCGGCCACCGAATACGGATCCGTCGCCAGTGCCGCCAACTGGTCGTTCTCGGCCGAGAAATCGCCGACCGAATCGGCGGCATCGGCGGCCAATGAAATCTGGTTCTGCCAAGCGGCGCCGAATCCGGCCTCGTAGGCCTGGATTTTATCGATCATCGCGGCCAATTGCTCCGGCGTCTTCGCCGGCAGGCGGCCGATCGCGACGTCCGGAAGCGAATCGCCGCCCGTGTCCGCCAGTCGGCCGTCGGAGGCACACACTCCCGCCGGGGTCTGGACCAGGAGCGGCGGCAGATGGTTGGCTTCGCTGGAGTTGGCCCCCAGATAGTCGTAGTGGCCGTTGCCCGCTAGTACCACCATGGCCGGCGACTTCGCCCAGGTCGCGGCTGCATGGCGCAGGAGCGCGGGAATGGCCTCCGGCGTGATTTCGCCCCCCGTCAGCAAGTCGCAGGCGTCTTCGAACACCGCGACGCCCGCGCGCAGGCCTTGACCCGCGCGGTAATCCGCGAGTTCCTGCGCCGCCGGGGCCAGCGTCCGCGAGGCGATCACCAAATAATCAATCTGGTTGGTTTCGGCCATGAACCAGGCCTCGGCCGCCGCCGATTCCGGCGCCAGCGTCGAAATCTCGTCCTCATCCACCACGACGAAGCGTTCGTCGCCGGCAGAGACCGCCCAGGCCTTGTCCGGCAGTTGGCCGTTCTCGTCGGCCATCCACGTCGGCCGGCCCGCCGCATCCAGCGCCAGCGCCAGCGGATCGTCGAAGTCGGCCGCGGAAACCGCCGCCGCCGCACCCGGGAAGAATTCCGCCGGAGCCGCGCGCGGCGCGAGATTGCGGTTGAACGACGCTTCGATCCAATCCACCACGAACGCGCCGTCCGGCGCGCCTTCGTCGATGGACAGCACGTTGACGCCGTTCGAGACGTTTCCGGCCGGAATCGCCAGTTCGGTTTCCAGCTCCTGCTGGCCATTGAACTCATACGAGCCCGCCGGCGCGCCGTTGAACCAGAAGCGGGCCAGATGCGCCGCCGAGTTGGTCGAATTCAGATAGCCCATGAAACGGACTTTCAGCGTCAGATCGCCCCCGGCATATCCGGACAAATCCAGCGACACGTCGTTCGTCCAGCCGTACTGGACCGGCAACCAGAAATAGAAATCGGCCGGCATCCGCACCATGCTGAAGAGAAAGTCGTCTTTCTCGAAGCGCAGCCGCGTCGGGAACGCCGTTTGGCCGCCGGTCGCGCCGGGCGCGCGCCTCGGCATCGCCAGTCCCGGTCCGGCTTGAATCAGATAGCTCGCGTCGTGCACGTACCAATTCGGCGGAGGTTCTTCGCCGCGGAACAGCAGGCGCTCGCCGGCCGCGTCGTAGATCCACGGCACCGGGGCACCTCGTTTCGCGACGGCCAGTCCATTGCTCGCCGCCAGCGCCTGGACCGTTGCCACCGGCAGATCCATTCCCGCGGCCAGCGCAGCGAGTTCCACGCCGTAGATGCCGTCGCGCCGCACCCGTACCTTTTGGACCGGCGAAGGCCCGGGCCGCGCCCGCGACGCCGCGCGCGCCTGGAACCGCGCCGCTGGCCGCGCGGAAACCGACGGCTTCGCGCCTCGGCGCAATTCGCCGAAACGGATTTCATGCGTGCCCAGATCGCGACGCTCACCGGTTTGTTCCACTTCCTCGAGCCGGTACGTTCCTGTTGCGCCGGCGTCCGCCGCGGCATCCGCGACCGCATACGTGGCGCCGTCTTCCCGCAGAGCCGAAAACACCAGGCGCTCGTTCACGCGCGTTTCCGCGCCCGTCTCCGGATCGACGCGATAGACGTGGAATCCCGCCATGCAATACTCCGATTCCGTGCGCCACGCCACGCGCCCTTCCCCATCCGCCCACTCGCCCCACGTCTCCACAACGGCGGCGCGGAAGGAGCCGCGCACGGTAATGCCCAGATCGATGGTCAAGTTGGTTGTGCCGCCGGAGACGGAGTACGGGGCCGTCCACGCGTAGTCGGTCACGTTGCCGGAAATCGAATCGCTGTCCACGGCGTCGTCGCTGCCGACGTTGAAAGGACTGAGCGCCTGGTTCGTGGTGAGGGAAGCGAGATCGAACCGCACCGCGTAGGTTCCCGTGGGCATGTTCGCGAACAGGTATTTGCCGTCGGTGCCCGTGACGGTTTCCGCGACGACGTTGCCGTTGGTATCGAGCAGCGCAACGGGGATCAACGGGATGCCGTTGGTTTCGGTCGCGTCCTGGATGCCGTCGCGGTCTTCGTCGAACCAGATCCGGTCGCCGATGCCCGCCGCCTGGAAGAAGCCCGCGTCCACGGTGCCGTTGGTTTCTCCGCTGGCCAAGGTGACGGGCGCGGTGACTCCCGTGGTCGGAACCGCGTCGCTGTCGGTGGCGTCGTCGCCGGCGTTGGCGGCGGTGTACCAATACCCCGCCGGGGCCGCGAATCCCGCGAAATAGGTACCCGGCACCAGATTCGTGAAGGCATACGCGCCGCTCGCCGACGAGGTGACCGTCCCGATGGCGTTGGAAGCCGCGTTGTAGAGCGTGACCACCACGTTGGCCAGCGCCGGTTCGCCGGCATCTTGCTGGCCGTCGCGATCCACGTCCTCCCAGGTATGATCGCCCAGCGCGGCAACCCGGAAAAAGCCCGCGTCCCGGCTCACGTCGTTCGTCCCGCCGCTGAGCGCAAAAACCACCGTGCGCCCCGAGTTGGTGTGGACGTCGCTGTCCAGCGCGTCGGCGCCGCCCTGGTCCTGCAGCGTAATCCGATGATCCGCCGGCGGGACGAATTCGAGGAAGTACGAGCCCGTGGGCAGAATCGAAAAACCGTAGGCGCCGTCCGCGCCGGTGGTCGTCGCCGCCAGCAGGTTCGAGTTGCCGCCATACAGCCGCACGGTCGCGCCCGCCAGACCGGGCTCGCCCGCGTCTTGGATGCCGTCGGCGTCGACGTCGAGCCACGCCCGGTCGCCCACGGTATTATGCACAACGTAATTCGTGGCCGTCGCGGTGAGCGGCGGAGTCACCGGATTCGTCGCCATGGCCAAGTTCACCAGTTGCGTCGAGGCCAATGGCGCGCCCAACGTCGCCCGGATGCGCACCGTCACGGTCGTGCCCGCCGCCATCGTGAAATTGGCCAGCAGATTCGTCGGCGTCGCCGAGGGCAAATCCGACACCACGCTCACCGTCACGCCCGGACCATAGGCGGTTTCCACGTTCGTCACCACGTCTATGCCCGAATTCGTGAACGTGACGAAATCGAAGTTGATCTGGTCGCCGGTGCTGAAACTGCCGCCGGCGCGCAGCCGCAAGGCCACGTTGGCCCCCATGCGGGAGGTGAGATTCGTGGTGATCTGGACGTAGCTGGCATCCGAGCCGGACGTGGTGGGCACGGCAAACACCAGGTTCGACTGCCCGACGAACCCGTTGGTGGACACGTAGAACGTGAAGGAATCGCCGGTGTCCCAACTTTGCCGGCGATAGCCGAAACTCAGCGTCAGGTTCGTGTAGGTCCGCCCGGCCATCGGCGCCAGCGGGTTGGTGCGGGTGACGTAGTCGTTGTCGGCGCTGGTACCTTCGAACACCAGGGCGTTGGTGGCGCCCGCCACGCGCACCAGCACGCTGCCGCTCGCAGGATTGGCATTGTCGCCGACTTCGGCCCAACTGCCCACCCAATTGGCGGAGCCGTCGTTGTTGGCATAGGCAGCCGTTCCGAAGCCGTCCGACACCGTCTCCACGAAGGGATTCGTCGCCACCGTCGTCATCCGCACGATCTGCGCGCTGCCCGGAACGAAGGAGACGCCGGGTGGCAGCACGTCGGTCAGGGCCACGCCCGCCAGCGCCACGGTCCCGGTGTTTTTCACGGTCAGGTAGTATTCGTTGGTCTGGCCCAGCTCCCAGGCGTTGGTCAGGCTGCGTGATTTGAACAGTTTCAGGCTTACGCCCGCTGAATTGAAGAAGCCCGCGTCGATCGTCAGGTCCGTCTGCCCGTTGGTCAGCGCGAAGGGCGCCGTGTGGCCCAGCGTAGGATCCACGTCGCTGTCCGTTGCATCGGCGCCCACGTTGGCCGTGGTGAACAGATAACCGGCGGGCGGCGCAAAACCGACGTAATAGGTGCCCGGCGGCAGATTGGTGAAGGCATAGGCGCCCGCCGCGGTGGAGGTTTTCGTGCCGACCACGATGGATGCGGCATCGTAGAGCGTAACGACCACGTTGGCCAGGGCCGGTTCTCCGACGTCCTGCTGGCCGTTGTAATTGCTGTCGGTCCAGACATAATCGCCAAGGGCGGCCGGGAAGACGAAACCCGCGTCCAACGTCGGGTTGTTTTCTCCTCCGGCCAAGACGATGGCGGCCGTGAGGCGGGTCATGGGATCCGGATCGCTGTCCGTTGCGTCGTCGCCCAAATCGGCGGCCGTGAGTTGGTATCCTGGCGGCGGGGTGAAACCCACGAAATACGTGCCCGGCGGCAGATTGGTGAAAGCATAGGCGCCGGCCGCGGTGGAGGTTTTCGTGCCGACCACGTTGGAAACGGCGTTGTAGAGCCGCACCACCACGTTGGACAGCGCCGGCTCGCCGGCGTCTTGCTGGCCATTGAAATTGCTGTCGATCCAGGTGGTATCGCCCAGCGAGACGGGTTGTCCGAAGCCCGCATCCACCGTCGAGTCGTTCTGTCCGCTCGGGAGCACGAATGGCGCCGTGCGGCCCGTGGCCGGATCCGCGTCGCTGTCCGTTGCGTCGTCGCCCACGTTCGCCGGCGCACCGAAGAAGCCGGACGGGGCTGCGAACTCGACGAAATAGGTGCCCGGCGGCAAATTGGTGAGAGCATAGGCGCCCACCGCGGAAGAGGTCGTCGCGCCCACCACGTTCGAGGCCGCGTCGTACAGCCGCACCGGCACGCCGGCCAGCGCCGGCTCTCCGCCATCCTGCTGCCCGTCGCCATCGAGATCATTCCAGACGAAATCGCCGAGCGCAGCCAACCGGTAGAACCCCGCATCCACCGTGAGGTTGGTTTGCCCGCTGACCAGCGAAACCAACGCCGTGCGGTTCGTTCCCGGCAGCGGATCGCTGTCCGTCGCATCCGCCCCCACGTTCGAGGTCGTGAACAGATAGCCCGCCGGCGGCGCGAAGTCCACGAAGTAGCTGGTGCCCGGCATCAGGTTCGTGAACACGTAGGCCCCCGCCGCGGAAGACGTCGTCGTCCCGATCACGTTCGAGGCCGCATTGAACAACCGCACCACCACGTTCGGGAGCCCCGGCTCCCCGCCGTCCTGCTGGCCGTCGCCGTCGAGATCTTCCCAGACGAAATCGCCGAGCGCCGCCCGCCGATACATGCCCGCATCCAGCGTCAGGTTCGTCTGGCCGTTGGTCATGGCGAAAACCGCCGTTAGGCCCGTGACGAGGTCGGCATCGCTGTCGATCGCCGCGTTGGTTCCGACGTAGCGCGCGGACCGTTCATAGCCGGACGGCAGAAAGAACTTCGCGAAATACGATCCCACCCCATGGCCGGTGGATTTCCAGACGCCGTTGGTGTCCGTGCGGACCACCGCCGCCAAGTTGCTGGCTGCGTCGTACACGTAGACCAAGACGTTCGTGATTCCCGGCTCGCCCGCATCCTGCAGGCCGTCCGCATCCAGGTCCTCCCATGCGCGGTCGCCGAAGGTCACGTTCAGGGCTTCGTCGTAGAACATCAAACCGCCGCTGATCAGGTCCAGGCCGCCGTAGGTGGAATCCGGCGACGTGTTCGTCGGGAAATAGGCCGCGTTGTCGATTTGCGTCCAGTACGCCCCGTTGGTCGTGGTGTCGTTCGCCACCAGGGCATAGCCGTAGAACAGATCGTTGGTCTTCAGCCCCAGCGCCTGCCAACTCAGGAAAACGCCGGAGAGCGGCTGCGGATCCACGTCGGCCGACGGATGCTGCGGGTCGCCGCTTTCGGTGTAGCCGCGCATCACGATGGTATCAAGCGTGAGGCCCGACGCGCCCCAGTTCGTTTCCATCACGCTGACCGGGGTTCCGAAGGCCGTTGGGTTGCCGTTGCCGTCCAGCGCGGTGACGGCCGCGATCTTGAACCGGTCGTTTCCGCCGCGGTCCATCACGAGGAACCCGCGCTGCTCCACGTGGCTGTGCACCGGAAGGCCGTCGGAGAACAGATAGTCGATGCGCTGGATGTTGTTGTTGTTTCCGTTCGCGTCGCCCTGGTCGGAAAACACGTTGTCCGCGCCGTGGTTGACCAGCGGGCTGCGCAGGGACTCTTCCATCGTGGCCGCATAGGGCGATTTCAGGAAAACGTTCGTTCCCGAATTCGTCTGCTGCTGATAGAGCACGATGTGGTGGATGCCCTTGATCGGAGCGTTGGTGGCGCGGGCGATGTTGATGTCCCCGGCCAAGGCGACGCCGTCGAACGTGCGCCCGCCCACCGTCACCGTGCCCAAATACATCCGGTTCGAGGTTCCCTCGCTGAACCGGACGTTGTAGACCGTGCTTGTCGGAAAATAGGTGCTGCCCCCGCCCGTCGTCGTGTAGTTGGCGTTCGTGTTCGCGGCGGTTTGGTAGGTCACCGTCGCGCTCGTGATCGGCTGGACCTGGGCCCAGACGGCTCCGGCCGAACCGGCCCACCCGGCGGCGACTACGGCGCCGATCCATCGACGCGCCGCGATATGCCATACGCTTTTCACTGGGTTGTACCGTCCATGGCCTGGAGATAGGCGCCGTCGTCCCGCGCCGTGGCCCAGACGTTCGTCAGAGCGTCGGCGCCCTCGTTGCAGAATCTCGCCCCGATATAGGCCGACTTCGGCGCATAGGTCGGCGGCGACTCCGCGTTGGAATCCACCACCAGGTTGTAGGCCGTGATGATCTCCACCCGCAAATCGCCGTCCGGATTCCCGGCGCGAGCGGCCGGCGCCAGCGCCAAGGCGAACCCGATCCCGAGGCCCAACCGGCGGAACCAATGCGATTGCAGACCAGATTTCATCCAGTTTCTACATATAGGAACGCAGAAAACCATGCACCACTTACTAATACAATTTTAATAGAGCTGGGTTTTGATGACAAACGGCATACAATTAAAATCATGTTATGGTTTTGTCGGGAAATGCGAATGTGCCGAACCATATTTGGTCGCCGCTGAAAAATAGCCTATCTCGTTGCAATGCAGTTATCTGCGGACGAGAAATCGGTCGACATATTGCAAGAATTCCCGGAAGGGATGCGGAGAACCTTGCAAAATGATGACGCGGAATAAGAGTTTGGGACCCCACCAGGATGATCTGTTCAAAGTGTTTCTGAGCGATCTCGTGGATGCAGCCCATCCGATGGTTCGCTTGGCGAGCCAGGTGGACTGGCGGCAATTCGAAGAGGCGTTGGCGCCGGTGTTCGCAGACGAACCGGGGCGACCGTCGGTGGATGTGCGGCTGGTCGTGGGGTACAGCTTGTAGCCGACGATGAGGCCCACGGCGCCCCACGTGGGCCCCACGATGGCCCGTGAGGCCTTTCCGACGGGAAGGGACGCCCCTTGCCTCCCGCCCCGGAGCCGTCGTGGGCGGTCAGGAGTCGTCACGCGGGTTGACGGCGGACTCGGCCCTGCCTGCAACCTCTGTCCCATAGCCCCCGCCGGCGCATCGGGCATCTGACATCGGTGGACCCCGGCGGCCTTGGCGAGCCCCGGAACGGCCCGATTTCCGGCAAGGTTCCGGCAAGGATTTCTGCGTTTCCATGCCTCTCTGTGCATCTATCTGCACTTCGGCTGTTTTGCACAATCCGTTCGCAGGCATGAAAAAGCCCCGAAACGGGGAGTTTCTGGGCATAAGCTGAAATGGGCGAAAGTCTAGTACGTGTAGCCGATCGAGAAGCTGAAGCGCCCGCTGTCGCTCTGGGTCTCGTCGAAATTGATCGGCCAGGCGTAGTCGAGCTGGATCGGGAACTGCGGGAAGTCGAAGCGGATGCCGAGGCCGGCGCCGTCGTACAGCTCGCCGTCGCCGGTGATTTCCCCCACCTCCACCTCGGGCGGATAGACGGAGCCTTCCTCGTAGCGGCCCTCCCAGACCGTGCCGACGTCGTAGAAGAACGCCAGGCGCACTTTATCCACGATGGGAATGGTGTACTCGGCGGTGGCATAGGCCGCGGAACGCCCGCCGATCGGCTCGTGGTCCTCGTCCTTCGGGCCCACCTTGCGGAACTTGAAGGCCCGCACGCTGCGCGGCCCGCCGAGGAACAGGCGGTCGAACAGCGGCACGCGGTCGGAATCGCCGTATTCCTCGATCAGGGAGGTCCAGCCGCGCAGGTTGAGCACGTGGCCGAACCACAGCGGCACGAACTGCGAGAGGCGCAGCTGGAACTGGTAGGTGTCGGTGTCGCCGCCGAAGGGGCCGCCGGCGAGGGTGGCCGCGAGCGAGCCGCGGAAGCCGCGGGTGGCCACGAAGGCGCTGTTGCGGGTGTCGCGGATCAGCTCCAGGGTGCCGTAGCTTTTCAGGCGGCCGCCGCCCTCCAGCTGGATCAGCTCGCTGGCGTTGGTGGAGACGTCGCGGATCTCGATGTCCTCCAGCCCGTAGATCCAGTTGAGGCGGTTGAAGGTGAACAGGGGTTGGCCGAGGGTGAGCGTGCCGCCGGTGGTGGTCTGGTCGTATTCGTCGCTCAGGAAGCGCGCGTCGCGCCGGAACAGGTCCAGGCCCAGCGCGAGCCGCCGGTTGAGGAACCACGGTTCGATCAGCGACAGCTCGACGTCCGTGCGCTCGCTGCCCGCCTGCAAGCGCAGCTTCAGTTTCTGGCCGCCGCCGGTGAAATGCGGCCAGCCGAACAGGTCGAAGTTGCCCTGGGTCAGCTCGACGAAGCCGATGACGTTGTCCACGCTGGAGAAACCCGCGCCCAGCATGAATTGGCCGGTGCGCTGCTCCTCCACGTCGAAGATCAGGTTGAAGCGGTTGGAGGTCGCGGTGCTCTCCGGATAGGAGCTGACGTAGGAGAAGTAGTTGAGGTTGCGCACCCGGTTCTCGCTCGCGCGCACCTTGACCTCGTTGTAGATCTCGCCTGGGGCCACGCCGATTTCGCGGCGGATGACCTTGTCCTTGGTCTGGGCGTTGCCGCGGATCTCGATGTTCTGGATGTAGGCCAGCATACCCTCGGCCACCTGGTAGGAGACCGTGGCCGTGGCCGCGTTGGTGTCGAGGGCGACGCGGGGATCGACCTCCGTCTGGATGTAGCCGCGCGAGCCGTAGAAGTCGCGGAGGTTCTGGGCGCTGCGGGTGATGGATTCCAGCGTGGCGGTACGGTTTTTCAACACAACCACGCCGCGGGCCACCTCGCCGGTCGGAAAGAGCGTCACGCCGGCGAGGTCCCAGCCGCCCAGCCGGTAGAGCGGGCCTTCGGCCACCTCGAAGGTGATGTCGATCTTCTTGCGGCTGACGTAGACGAACCGGGGTTCGCCCACCGCCGCGCCGAGATAACCCCGGTCCATGAACGCCTTGCGGATCGCTTCGCGGTCGGCCAGCAGGCGGGCGGGCTCGTAGAGGCCGTCGTTGTTCATCCATGACAGCCAGGAGGACTGCTTCTGCGTCATGACCTTGAGCAGGTCGCGGCGGGACACGTGCCGGTTGCCCCGGAACAGGATCCGGCGGACGATGGCGCGTTTGCCCTCGGCCACGCGGATCTCCACGTCGGTGAACTCGGGGCTGCCGGCGACGGGCTGCAGGGTCCATTCGACTTCCGCGGCGGGATAGTACTCCTTGCGATAGCCGTCGCGGACCTTCTGGGCCTTTTCGCCCAGCACGACGGCGTCCACCCGGTCGCCGGAGGCGATTTCCATCAGCGTCTTGACCTTCTTGTTGCCCAGGTACTCGGCGCCCTCGATCACGAGGTTGCGGATCCGGGGGCGGCCCGCCACCCGGAACACAAGGACCGTTCCGCCGTCCGCCCCGGGCTCCAGGCGCGCCTCGGCATAGGAAAAGGCGCCGGAGCGCTGCAGGGCGCGGATGTCCTCCGACAGCGCCGCGCGGTCCAGTTCCTGGCCGGGGCGGACGCTGACCTGCGCCAGCACCTGCTCGGCGCTGACCGGCACCTCGCCCACCGCGACGACCCGGATATCGCGCACCGGCACGGCCCCGGCGGCCACCGCCCAGGCCCATGCCGCCACCCAAACCAGTCTCCGCCGGAACCTGTCCGCCCGCCTGTTCATGACGCATCGTCTCCCGGTCCGGCGTCCACGCCCTCCCTGCGGTCGTCGAACTGCGTGTAATTTTCCTCGAAATTCAACCGGATTTCGCCCGTCGGCCCGTTGCGGTGCTTGGCGATGTCCACGATCGCCAGCTTCTGGTCGCCCGCTTCCCGGTCGGCCGGGTACTTGCAGGGCCGCCGCAGCAGCATGACCACGTCCGCGTCCTGCTCGATGGCGCCCGAGTCGCGCAGGTCCGAGAGCTTCGGGGTCGCGGTCTTCTCGCGGGTCTCGGGCGCGCGGCTGAGCTGGCTCAGCACCAGCACCGGCACCTTCAGCTCCTTGGCCATGCCCTTCAGCGCCTGCGAAATCGCGGCGGTCTCGCGCTGGCGGCCCTCGGCGGCGAACTTGGAGTAGTTCATCAGCTGCAGGTAGTCCACGACGATGAACTCGACGCCGTACTTGCGCTTGAGGCGGCGGGCGCGCGCCCGCAGGTCCATGGCTTCGAGGCCGGCGGTGTCATCCACGTAGATCGGCGCCTGGCTGAGCTTGTCCGCCGCCGACATCAGGTAGCCGTGCTTCTCGGCCCCGATGAGGCCCGAGGACAGGCTCTGCGCGGAGACGCGCGCATGGCCGCAGATCATCCGGCGCACCAGCGATTCGGCGGACATCTCCAGGCTGAACACCGCCACGGGGCGCGGCGCCACCTTGCGCTTGCCCAGCGCCACGTTCTCGGCGATGTTGAGCGCCAGCGAGGTCTTGCCCATCGAGGGCCGGGCCGCCAGCACGATTAAATCCCCCTTCTGCATTCCGTTCAGCGTGTGGTCGATATCCTGGAAACCCGTCGAGACGCCGGTGAGACCCTTCCTCTCCTGGATGAGAACTTCCACCTCGCGCATTTCGTCGTCCACCAGCTGCTTCCAGCTGCGTTCGACGCCGACGCGCCTTTCGCTCAGGCTGAAGAACGCCTCCTCGGCCGTGCTGAGGAGCGATTCGGCCTCCTGTTCGCCCTTGTAGCAGTCCTCGGTCACCACCCGGGCGGCGTCGATGATGCGCCGCAGGAGGTGGTTTTCGTAGACGATCTGCAGGTAGTACTCGGCGTGGGCCGTCGTCGGCGTGCCGGCGACCAGACGCCCGAGCTCCTCCTCGCCCCCCAGCGCCTCCAGCCGGTTCGTCTCGCGCAGGCGGTTGGCCACGGTGACCAGGTCGACCGGCTTGCGGGCGGCGTGGAGGTCCTGCATCGTCTCGTACAGGTCGCGGTGGACCTGCACGTGGAAGGATTCGGGCGCGATCTGCCGCTCGAGGCACAGGTCCAGGATGCGGCCCGCGTCGATCAGGGCGCAGCCGAGCAGGGCGCGCTCGGCATCCGTGCTGTGCGGCGGGATGCGGCCTTCGGGCCGGGCGCCCCGGGCGCCCGCTCCCGCCTCTCCCGCTCCCGCCATGGTCCGCCCGCCCCTAGCCCGCGTCCGCGGGGGCCTCGGCCACCTTCTCGGCGACGACCTTCACCTTGAGCTTGCCGCGCACCTCGGGATGGAGATGCAGTGTGACTTCGTGCTCGCCCAGCGCCTTGAGATGCTCGTGCATCGCCAGTTGCTTCTTCTGGAGTTCGATGCCCTCCGCCGCCAGTTTCGCCAGCACGTCGGCCGCGCTGATGGAACCGAACAGGCGCCCGTCGGCGTTCGTTTTCACCGCGCAAGCGAGGGTCAGCTTCTCCAGGCGCTGGAGCAGGGCTTCCGCCGCTTCCTTCTCCTGCGCCAGGCGGACGACCGCCTCGGCGCGCTTCTTTTCGATCAGCCGCTGGGTGCCGGGGGTCAGCACCACCGCCAGTTTCTTCGGAAACAGGAGGTTCCGGGCGTAGCCTGCCCGCACCCGGCACGCATCCCCGGAGCGGCCCAGCTCCGGCACGTCCTCCAACAAAACCACTTCTATGGATTTACCCATGGCGCATCCGTCCTTCCGCCGCCCTACGGCAGCAATCCCATCGTCCGCGCGCGGCGGATCGCGCGCTTCACCTGGCGCTGTTGGCGCGCGTTCGCGCCGGTGACCCGCCCCGGCAGGATCTTGCCGCGTTCGGTCATGAACTTGCGCAGGAACTCGTAGTCCCGGTAGTCCACCTGCTGGTCGGCCTTGAGCAGGCGCGTCCGCTTGCGCCCCAGTTCGTCAGCCGCCGCCTCGCGGCGCGGGGCCCGTTTCGTCTTTTTCTTCATCATATGCTTGCTGCTCCGTGTTTAAAAGGGAATGGCTTCGTCGTCGCCGGACTTCGCCAGCGGCTCTTCAAAGGCGCCGCCGGGCTCCTTGCCGGCCGCGGCGGCCGGCGTGTCCCGCACGGCCCCGTCGCGGCGGGGCCCGCTGAGGAACTGCACGCGCTCGGCGCGCACCTTCAGGCGCGAGCGCTTCTGGCCGGTCTCCTTGTCGTCCCAGCTGTCCAGCTGCAGGCGGCCCTCGACGAAGATCGGCGACCCCTTGGAGAGGTACTGCTGGCAGTTCTCGGCCTGCCGGTCCCACACGTCCACGTCCAGGAACACCGTCCGCTCGACCTTCTCGCCGGCCTTGTTCTGGTAGGATTCGTTGACGGCCATGCGCAGGGTGGACACCGCCGTGCCCGACGGCGTCCGGCGCACTTCGGGATCCTGGGTAAGGTTCCCGATCAACATCACCTTATTCAGCGACGCCATCTTGCACCTCCCGGGCGGGCGCCGGCGGCACCGGCGGAGCCGCCACCACCTGCACGCGGAACACCTGTTCGTCGAGCTTCAGGCGCGCCTGCAGCGCAGCCACTTTGTCGCCGGCCAGCTCGAAGGCGACCAGTCCGTAGTGTCCGCTGTGCTGTTTCTGCATCGGTCGGGCGAAGTCCCGCTTGCCCAGGCGCGTGCAGCTGGCGACCTTGCCGCCCAGCTTCTCGATTTCCGCCCGGACGGCATCCACCGCGCCGTCCCAGTCTGTTTCCTTCAGGTTTTCCCGAAAGATGATCATCGCTTCGTATTTCTTCACCTCATGCCTCCTCAATTGAACCGGTTCATCGCGCTGTCCACGCCGTGGAC
>CAYMTY010000018.1:0-51514 GCA_964393515.1 uncultured Verrucomicrobiota bacterium | reverse complement strand
TCGACACCCTCGACGGCACCTTCCCCAACCACGAAGCCAACCCCCTCGACACCCATACCCTCGCCGCCGCCCAGGCGGCCGTCCGCGCCGGCCAATACGATTTCGCCGCCTGCTTCGACGGCGACGCCGATCGCGTCGGGTTCCTCGACGAAAAGGGCGGGATCATCCCGATGGACATGATCACCGCCCTCATCGCCCGCACCCTCCTCAAGCAGAACCCCGGCGCCAACATCTTCTACGACCTGCGCTCCTCGTGGGCGGTCAAGGAGGTCATCGAGGAGGCCGGCGGCATCCCCAACCGCAGCCGCGTGGGCCACGCCTTCATCAAATCCCAGATGCGCGAGAAGGACGCCCTTTTCGCCGGCGAACTGTCCGGCCACTACTACTTCCGCGAAAATTCCTTCGCCGAATCCTCGGCCCTGGCCGTCCTGTTCATCGCCAACCTCGTCTCGCAGTCCGACGCCCCCCTCTCCAAGCTCATCGCCCCCCTGCAGCGCTACTACGCCAGCGGCGAAATCAATTCCACCGTCGCCGACGCCCCGGCCATTCTGCACCGGCTGCGCACGAAATATGCGGATGCCGCCATCCTCGAACTCGACGGCCTCAGCTTCGAGTATCCCACCTGGTGGTTCAACGTCCGCTGCTCCAACACCGAACCGCTGGTCCGCCTCAATCTCGAGGCCAAGACAAAAGCGGAAATGGAACAGCGCCGCGACGAGGTCCTCGCCCTCGTCCGCGGCTGACCGCCCCCTTTGGGCAGGCGGTCATGTTGAGTGCAGGCGCCCCGCGCCGAAATCGAAACATCTCGGCACATCCCCAACGGTTGCCCCCCCGCTCAAAGGCCTACTCCGTCTTCGTCGGATCGGCCACCCGGCCCAGGAACAGGATCGCGCCGGTCTGCTCCTCCTGGATCAGGAACAAAAACGGATGATTCGCGCGGAATTCGGGAATCGGCACCGGCATGGCCCGGGCCTTGGTCACCACGGCCGTCGCCGCCGCGGCCTCCGTCCCCTCCTCGTTGACCTCCACGAACGCCTTGTGCAGCACCAGCCCGAGGTAGAGCCAGTGCGGCCGGCCGTCCATCCCCGAGAAATCGGCGCGCGCCTCGCTGAAGGCATCCACCATGCCCAGCGCCTGCAGGGGCCCGTTGAGTTCGAAGGTCCCCCAAGTCAGCTTGAACTTCGGCAGGCACACGCGCACGTTCCGCTCCGCCAGCGCCGCCCGCCATTCGGCCAGCCGCGCCGGCGTCAGTCGCGCCTCCAGCGCCGCCAGGCCGTCCCGGGTCCTGGGCAGCACCACCAGCATGGACGCCTCGCCGCCGGCGTAAGGCAGCTTGACCACCTGGCAGTCCTTGAACTCGGCATAAGATTGCGGCCGGACCTGGGTCATCATCGGAACGGACACCGCGAAGTCCGGCGCGACGAAGAAATCGGCCGGCGCGGTCTGCTCCGGCTTGAACTGGCTGGCCCAGGTCCCCTTGAAATAGATCGCGTTCACCAGCACCAGCCGGGTCAGCGGGTCCAGATTGCCCGGCGCGATCAGGTCCTTGATCTTCTCCCGGGTTTTTTCCTCCACCCAGCGGTTGATCGTTTGCCGCGCGCCCTCGGTGTCGCCCGCGTAATCCAGCGGGGTGATCCCCGCGCCATATCCGGACTTTATAAAGACTAGATATTCCGGCAGGAACGGATAATCCTTTTGCGGCCAGAGCGAATTGGCGATCGCGAGTTGGAGGCTGCCCTCCGCCTGCAGGGCTTCCAGCCGGGCCTGCAACTCCCGGAAGGCGGAATGCGTGCCGGCCTGCCCCAGATCGAAATGCAAAGCCTTCTCCATCTCCGCGGCGGTGTCGCCCCGCGCCCCGGCATAGGTCATCGCCAGTGTGGAGGAGATGCTGTAGGGCGACAGAAAAAGGTTCCCGCTCCGGTCCAGCTGCGAATACAGCTCCAGCGCAAAGGCCGTGTTGCCCTCGGCCAACCGGGCAAGATCAGGGCCCGCCGCTGAAGAACAGGCTGCCCACGCGATCATTCCTGCAACCAGCCAGCCTTGCGTTTTCATGGCCTGCCTCCCGCGTTACTTCAGATCGCCCCAGTATCTCACTTCCGGTTCCAGATCGAAGCCGAACTTCTCCTTCACGCCCGCGGCCATTTTTTCCGCCAGTTGCGCCACGTCCCGCGCCTTCGCCCCCGGCCCGGCAATCACGATGTTGGCATGCTTCGGGAACACATACGCCCCCCCGACGCGCATCTGCTTCGCCCCCGCCTGCTCCAGGAAAATCCCCGCCGCCCGCCGCCGCCCGTCCCCGGTCTCCGCCGGCAGGTTCTTGAAGAAACTGCCCGCCGTCGGCAGCGCGCGCCAATCCGGATGTTTTTCCCGGCGCGCCTGCAGGTTTTTCTCCCGCTCCGCCTGCAGCTGCGCCCGGTCGCCCGGCGCCACGCGGAACCACGCCCGAAGCACGATCTCGCCGGTCTGTTGCAGCGATGACGCGCGGTACGCAAACTCCAGCTTCCCGCGCGGGATCACCAGCTTGTCGCCCGCCCGCGTCAGCACTTCGATCCGCTCCAGCACGTCGCCCAGCGCCCGCCCGTAGGCCCCCGCATTCCCGCAGACCCCGCCGCCGACCGTTCCCGGAATGCCCGTGGCGAAGCCCAGGCCCGCCAGTCCCTCCTCCGCCGCGAACCGGGCCAGCGCGTCCAGTTCCGTCCCGGCCGACGCGGAAACCAGCGCCCCCTCCCGCCGGCAATCCGGCACGCCCGAGTGAATCCGCAGCACGGCCTCGGGAATCCCCGCGTCCGCCACCAGCAGGTTCGAGCCGCCGCCCATCACCCGCCACGGAATCCCCGCCGCATTCCAGCCGCGGACGGCCTCTGCCGCCTTCCCCGCCCCGGCCACCGTGACCAGTTCCCGGCAGGCCCCCCCCAGCCGGAACGTCGTGAAATCTGTCAGCCACTCCTTCATTCGACTGTCCGGCATGTTACTCCCCCCCACCCGGTGCGTGCCAGCCTTTTGCCATGGTCCCGCCCCGCCGCCGTGCAATAGTTTTCCACACTGTGGAAAATATTTTTCCATTGTGTGGAAAATTCAGGTTGTCTGCCCCGCCAGCATGCCGCACGCGGCGTGGATGTCCGCCCCGCCGCTGTAGCGCCGCGCCACCGGCTGCCCCAGATGCCGCCGCAGCGCGTCGCGGAACGCATTCAGCTCCGCCGGCCCCGGCGGCCGGAACCGGCCCGTCGCGTCGTTGACGTCGATCAGGTCCAGCGTGACCGGCACACCCCGCACCAGTTCCGCCAATTGTACGGCGTCTTCTTCGCGGGTGTTGAAGCCCGCAATCAGCGTCCATGCCAGCGTCACGCGCTTGCCGGTCGCG
The DNA here is from genome assembly GCA_964393515.1 of uncultured Verrucomicrobiota bacterium. Lineage (GTDB taxonomy): Bacteria > Verrucomicrobiota > Kiritimatiellia > CAIQIC01 > Lenti-01 > Lenti-01. The sequence continues at coordinate 48,153 of CAYMTY010000018.1, read as the reverse complement.
GCATGGTAATCGCGGATTGCCGCCATCAGTTCCGGCAGCGGATGGGCCGCCGCCACCGGCATCAACTCCCGCCGCCGCACCGGATCCGCGCTCGTCAGCGACACGATCAGCCGGAACGGCGGCCGGTCCGCCGTGAACCGGCGGATGCCCGGCACAATGCCGACCGTCGAGATGCTGATGGCCTTGGCCGGAATCGCCGGCCCGCACGGCTCGCTCAGGACCCGCGCTGCGCACACCACCGCCTCGTAGTTCAGCAGCGGTTCGCCCATCCCCATGAAAACCACCCCGCGCACGGGATGCTCCGAATCCCGCTGGATGCGGACCACCTGGTCCACCATCTCCCAGGTTTCCAGGTTGCGGGTGAACCCCAGCCGGCCCGTCGCGCAGAAGGCGCAGCCCAGCGCGCAGCCGACCTGCGCGCTGACGCAGACGAGGTACTTCTCCTGCCCCGGCCGGTGCAGCAGCGGAATCCGCACCGCCTCGAACGGCTCCGGCCCCATCCCCCGGAACAAATACTTCGCAAAGCCATCCCGCGGCGATATCCGCCGGTCCAGCAGTTCCAGCCGCGGCAGGACGGCCTCCCGGCGGACCTGCGCCAGCAGGGCAGGCGACACCTCCGGCAGGCTGTCCGGGATTTCATCGCGGCGCAGGGCCGCCGCCTGCAGCCGCCGCGCCAGCCGCAGCGAAACGCCCAGCGGCGCCAGTGTGGCGTGCAGGCCGCCGGAAGTCTGGTTTTTGAGCACGATCGGCATGGGGTTGCGCCGCCGGAGTGGAGCGGGCGATGGGAATCGAACCCACGTAGCCAGCTTGGAAGGCTGGAGCTCTACCATTGAGCTACGCCCGCGAGATCAGAATCAGGGGCGCATTGTGCGGATGGCAACGGACGGGGTCAAGTCTCGCGTTGGGCGGAAAACCGCCTGGCTAGGATTGACGGCTGCATTTGTCCGGGGCTATGCTCGGCATCATGCTAACGATCCAGATCGAATTCCGCGAGGGCGTGCGCCTAGTCCATCTGGCGGGGCCGCTGGACTCTTCGACGCGCAACAGCTTCCGGGACCTGATGGATGACATCACGGGCCAGGCCGAATTCCGCCTGGTGCTGGATTGTGCCGGCGTGATCATGATCAACAGCCAGGTCCTCGGTCTGCTGGGCCACTACAACCGCGTGGCCGGTCAGAAGAAGTCGTTCCTCGGGGTCGCCGCGCTCGACCGGCCGCTGGTCAAGATCATCGAGCGGCTGGGCATGGGCAAGCTGGTGCCGCTCTACGCCACCGTCGCCGACGCGCTGCAGGCCGCGGCAAAACCGTAGGCTGCCCCGCGCCCAACGGGCGCAGCTACCGCAAATCCGAAGGCGCGATCCCGTTTTCTGTAGCCGGCCTCGCTGGGACTGGCCCATCCAGAGCCCGCGCCCAGCGGACGCGACTGCAACAAATCCGCCAGGGTCCTGTCCGTCCGGATCTCCGGTAACCTTCCCCCGCCCCGCGGCGACTGCAGAGGGTGAAAGGTGAAATCCCACCAGAAGGAGATCCGAAAATGAAACCGACCGCCGCTAAACAAGTCATCGCCCTGGCGCTCCTCGCCGCGCTGGCCGCGCCGCTGGCGGCCAACGCCCGCCCCCCGCACGGCCCCCGACCCCGTCCGCAGGAAATCCGGCACTGCCGGCCACACCATCACCGGCCGCAGGCCTCCGTCGTGTTCTGCGCGCCGCCGCCCCCGCCGTGCTGGGGTTGGTATCCGCCCCCGCCGCCGCCCCCGCCGCCGCCGGTGGTGTACTATCCTCCGCCGCCGCCGCCCCCGCCGCCGGTCTATTGCTATCCGTACCGGCCGGGGTTCAACATCGTGTTCTCGTTCTAAGCCTTGCGAAACCTGCTGTTCTATGAAAATGTTGCCGCAGGAGGCTGGGCCGGCCCCGGCCTCCTGCTAGGCCTGCAAATGAGCGCAACCGACAACCTCCGCGACGACGACGGATTTGTCCGGGAAGCCGTCCGGCGGGTGCTGACCGGCGACGTCGAGGCCTTTGCCGCGATCGTGAATACCCACCAGCGGCTGATTGCCGCCGACTTGGCCCGCCGCCTGCCCGCGCAGGACGTGCAGGAGGTGGCCCAGGACGCCTTCCTGCGCGCCTACCGCGCCCTGCCCTCGTACCGCGGCGATGCCCCGTTTCGCTTCTGGCTCCTGCGCATCGCCCGGCACGCGGCCATGGATTTCTGGCGGCGCAAGTACCGCCGCCGCGAACGGTTGTTCTCCGAGCTCGACGATCCGACCCGGGTCCGCATGGAACACACCCGGCAGGCGCGGCTCGCGGAAGCCCAGGCAGACGCGGACGCGGCCGAAGCGGCCCGGGAACAGCTGGACGCGGCCCTGCGGCGGCTTTCGCCGGACGACCGCGCCGTGATCACCCTGGTCGAACTCGAAGAACGTTCGATGGAGGATGCGGCCCACCGGCTGGGCTGCGGCCTGTCCGCCGCGAAGGTGCGCGCATTCCGCGCGCGGCGCCGCCTGCGGAAGATCCTCGAGGATTTGCAGCCGGGAAAGGACGGACAACAATGCGCCTGAACCATCCAGAAGCCTGGGACCGCTTGCGGGCGGCTTACCGGCCCGAAACGCCGGCCCTCGACACGGCCGCCATCATGGACGCCATCCGCCGGGAAGCGGCGGAGCATCCCGTGCACGCTCTGCCGCTCGGCCCGCTGGCGGCGGTTCCGCCGTGGGTGTGCGTGGCGGCGGCCTCGCTGGCCATCTTCGCCGCCGGCTACGTCGTCGGTCGCGCCTTTACCGACGCCGACCAGCAGATCAGCCACGCCTGGACCCAGAGCGTCCCGCTCGAGGAGTTCGAGCAGACCTTCCTCGATTTCCCGGATGAAGATGTCAACCTTGCCGACCCCAACCTCTAGGAGGCCCGCCATGCCCAAGACCAAATTAACCTTGCTGCTGCTGACCGCCCTGCTGGCGGGCGTGTGCCTCGGCTTTTTCGGCTATAGCGCCATCATCCGCGCGCGCATCCGCCACTTCTCGCAGATCCCCGAGAACATGCCCCGGCACATCACCGAACGGCTGACCGAACGCCTGCAGCTGGACGCCGCCCAGCAGGAACAGGTCCTCGCCGTCTTCCTGGCCTATGAGTCGCGCCTGCAGGAGTCCCGCGAACAGAGCCGCGCCTCGTTCCGGGCGTTGCGGGACGAAATGTCCGCCGAAATCGCCCGCCATTTGACCCCCGCGCAGGCTGCGGAGCACCGGAAGATGCTGGAAGAACTCGACCAGCGGTTCCGCGAAAACCGCGCCCTGCTGCGGGCGTTTTCCCCATCCCCGGCCCAAACCAACACCGGCAACTAGCGCTGGCATTGACGCCAGGCGGCGGCTATCATGGCGGCATGAGACTTTTCCTGCGCATCCTGTGGGCGGTTGGCCTGGGCCTGCTGGCCGGAATTCCCGCTTGTGCCCAGAACGAGGCGCATGTCACCTGCTGCACCGCCGCCGCCGCCCCGCCGGTCGCGCCCATCGCCCCGGCCGGATTCGCCGGCTGGACGAACGCCGTCCGCCTGGAGAACGAGCTGGCCGAAGCCGTGCTCGCGCCAGACGCCGGGCGGCTCGTGCATTTCGCCCGCCGGCAAGGCATCAGCCCCCTCCGGCTGGATCCGACCCTGCAGGGTCGCTCGCCGGCCGCCGGCGAACCGTTCTTCAACGTCGGCGGCGACTGGCTCTGGCCGGTGGCGCAGGCCCGCTGGAAGGCGCTGGCGGCTGACGGCCGGGACTGGCCCCCCCCGCCGGTTTTGGCCGACGGCCCGTGGACCTGCTCCGCCTGGACCGATGCCGAAGGCGCTCAATGCGCGCTGTTGAGGCGGGAATACGGAGCGCCAGTGCACATTGTCGTTTCGCGCCTTTTCCGCCTGGCGCCCGGCTCCCAGGCGCTGGCCGTGGAGCAGCGGATCGAGCGCACCGCCGCCTCTGAGGTCCCTGTCGTGCTGTGGAACATCAGCCAGATCGCCCGGGCCGGTTATATCGCCCTGCCGGTGGAAAAGGACTCGAAGTTCCCCGGCGGCCTGGCCGCATTGATGGGTCACAAACCGGACCGCCGGCAGTTGCGCCGCTGCGGCCGGGTTGCCGTGTACCGCGTCGCGCCCGGGGCCGAGACCAAGCTCGGCTCCGACTCCCCGCGCGGCTGGATCGTCGCCGCCCGAGACAACCTGGTCGTGTTTGAGTCCGTGGCCAATTCCGCAACCGGGGATTTTCCCGATGGCGGCTGCGTCGTCGAGGTCTACGCCAATGAAGGCCTGGGCTATTCCGAAATCGAAACCCTGAGCCCCGAAGCGGACCTGGCGCCCGGCCAGGTGCTGGAAAACACCCTGCGCATCGAAATCGCGGTGCGGGACGCCCCGCCCGCGGGCTGCGCCCTCGCCGCCGCCGCCCGCGCCCTCGCCGGCGAGTAGTTTGCCGCCCTGCGGAAAATATCTCCGCCCGACATATCCGCAACAACTATCACATATAATTATAAGTGATAGTAACAACCGGTGTAACAGATTACCCCCGTCTTTAGGCTTTAAAAAAGAGTCTGGCGCCGTTTCTGACCACCGACACTATCACATATAATTATATGTGATAGCGATGCGCAGCGGGCCGGGGGAATTCGATCTCCGGTTTACAGCGCGAGCCAGGCGGCCGCCTTGCGGGCAAGCGCCCCGCGCACGCCGAGGCTTTCCAGACTGCGGACGCGCCCGCCGTTCCGGCGGGCGGCGAGAATGCGCCGGACGGCGACCGGCCCCAGTCCCGGCACGCGCAACAGGTCCGCCTTTTCCGCCCGGTTCACGTCGACGGGAAACCGTTCCGGATGCCGCCGGGCCCAGAATTCCTTGGGATCCACCGTCAGCGGCAGGTTGCCGGCGGCGTCAAAGCCGATTTCGTCGGCCGCGAAGCCGTATTTGCGCAGGAGGTAGTCGGTCTGGTAGAGCCGGTGCTCGCGCATGAGCAGGTCGGCGTTGCTGGCGGCACTGGTTTCGCCCGGCAGCGCGGGATCCCCCAGCCCGCGCTGGTAGGCGCTGAAGTAGATGCCCTGCAGGCCGAGGCGCCCGTAGAGCCCGCCCATGTAGCGCACCACTTCGCGGTCGGTCTCGTCCGACGCCCCCACCACGAACTGGGTGCTGGTCTTCACCCGCTCGTAACGCGCGCCCTTGGCGGTCAGCGCCGCGATGCGCTTCAGGGGGGCGATGACGGAATTCAGGTAGTCCTTGCGGGTGGTGAGCTTGGCGAAGTGCTCCGCGCCGGCGGTCTCGATGTTGAGCGAGACCCCCGAGGCCAGGGCCAGCGCGCGCTCGATGGCCGCATCCGACGCGCCGGGGATGATCTTGAGGTGCAGCACGCCGCGGAACCGCTCGTGCCGGCGCAGAATCTCGGCCGTCGCCAGCATCCGTTCCATGGCGGCGTCAGGCGCCCCGCCCACCCCGCTGGTCAGGAAAAGGCCGATCACCTGCCCGGAGCGCCAATAGGGCAGGAACGCGCCCACGATCTCCTCGGGCGTCAACGAACACCGGCGGACGGCGTCCTGTCCCGCGCGCAGCGGGCAATACTTGCAGTCGTTCGCGCAGACGTTTGAGACCAGCGTCTTGAACATCAAACTGCGGCCGCCGTCCTGGAGCGTCACCGGATACAGCCAGCGCTGGTCGAGCCCGCGCCGGCGGGGATCGCCGGAACCGCACGAACAGGCACAGGAAAGGTCGTACTGCGCATCCGTGGAAAGAATGCGCAGTTTGTCGTGCACGCCGGGGGTTGTCTGGACCGCCACCATGCGGCCATCATAATTGAACCCTTGTTCTGTTACAAGGGATTTCGCCCCGTTGCCCAACTCGCTTTCGGTCGCGGCCGCATCTGCCCAACCCAACCCCGCGGTTGACATTCTTGGACACGGGCTCTATGTTTTCATTCCAACGGGTGATTTCCCGAGAGGACCGAAACATGCAAATGACGGTAAAAGATGCGGCTCAGGCCCTGAACGTGGCGGAAAAGACAGTTTACCGGTGGATCCAGTCGGGGGGGCTGCCGGCCTACCGGGTGGCCGGCCAATATCGGATCAACCGGGCGATGCTGTTCGACTGGGCGACCTCCAAGCGCATCAACTTCACGCTGGAAGAGTCGACCAAGGCCGCGGCCGAGGCTCCCCTGCCCGCCCTGGTGGACGCCTTGCAGGCGGGCGGCATCCATTACCGCGTGGGCGGCGCAACCAAGGCCGAGGTTCTGAAGTCGGTGGTGAGCCTGCTGCGGCTGCCGGATTCCGTGGACCGTGATTTCCTGTTGCAGGCGCTGACGGCGCGCGAACAGCTGCAATCCACGGGTGTGGGCGATGGCATCGCCTTGCCGCACATCCGGAATCCGGCCGTGCTGGACATCGCCACGCCCATGGTCTGTCTGTGCTTCCTCGAGGCGCCCGTCGAATTCGGCGCACTGGACGGCAACCCGGTCAAGGTGCTGTTTGTTCCGGTCTCCGCCAGCGTCCGCACGCACCTGCACCTGCTGTCGCGGATCTCCTTCGCGTTGCGCGATCCGAAGTTCAAGGCCTTGCTGGCCGCCGAAGGCCGCCGCGACGAACTGTTCGCGGCAGCCCGGGCACTCGAGCCCGAAGCCGCCGCGCCCTGAGCCGGCCTCCGGCCTATTCGACCGGCACGACCACCTTCACGCGGATGAGCAGGTTCGAGGCGGTGAACGCCGGCAGGACGAGCTCGCCATTGGTGCTTGACAAGGTGGACCGCGCGGTCCAGTTCCAGTTGCTCAGGACCGGGTCCAGCCCGTCGGCAGTCTCCAGCACGTAAGCGCACATCTGGCCGCCCTCCTTGTGCAGGCGCACGCGATTGCCGCGCCAATCCTCGATGCGCAGGTCGTCCTCCGCGTCCGGATCGGTCCCCAGGAAGTACTCGTTGCGGTCCGGATGCCGGTCGCCATCCTTGTTGCTGGCGGCCGTGAAGGCCCAGCCCGGCAGATGCTCGTCGATCCACGAATTCGGCACGCCAAGGATTTCGTCGGCCGCCGGAGGCCACGCCACCGGCAGGCCGTGGAGATACACGTAGTTGGTGGAGATATTGCCGTATTCGTCCAGCTGTTCCTCCGGATTCGGGAATTCGAGGTTTGCGCCCAGGTATTTCCCGGACAGATAGCTGTTGTTGCCGTAGTTCGTGTTGATGCTGACCATCACGCCGGACAGGTACAGATTGGTGAGGGCCGAGGCGTCCGCCACGCCAAAGGTGGCCAGCGGGATGGCGCATTTCCACGAGGCGGCTTGCTGGCTATTGTAGCCGTAGGGGGCGAACTGGACCAGCTGCGCGCCGGCCACGCCGGCAAAGACATTGGGCTCGGCCTCGGTGCCGAATGGAGTGGTGAACACCCCTTGCCCGAAATCCGGCCCTGCCGCGTGGTACAGGCTAAAGTTTGTGTGGATGCCGTCGCCGTAGACGTCGCCCAGCAAGATCGCCACGTTCACCGCCGGATCGAAGCCGACGTTGTGCAGCCGGTCGAGTCCGTTCGGCAAGCTGTTGACGTGCCAGAATTCCGATGCGCCCGCGACCGTTCCGCCCGAGACGAACACGACGTAGGCGTTGTTGTCGACGTTCGTCGGCAACGCCACGTCCGTGCCGCCCACGTAGAGATTCGTTTCGTCGTAGTTGACGTAGATGCGGCCGAAGTCGCCGAATCCACTGTCTCCCGCAGTCGTCGCGGCCCCGCCCGAAACGCCCAGATCGAACATTTCGCTGGCCATGTCGGGCGTGCCCGGCACCATGCGCAGGCCGCCCGCCGCGCCGACGATGGCGGTGTAGTCGTGGCCGCCGTTGTTGTCCCAGACCGTCGTGCCGTTCGGCAGAGTGCCGGACACGCAATACTTCACCGTGGTGCCGTCGGGATACGGCCCGATCGTCACGCTCCAGCAGTCGTTGTTATTGGTCTCGCCGATTTTGACGAAATTGGTCGTGCCCCAGGTCGTGCCGCCGTCCGCGCTGAAGACCAGCGCGACGTTGGTGGACGCGCCGATGGGCCAGCTTTCGCAGGTGATTTCGATGGCGTTCGTCGCGCCGATGGCGCCGTTGGCGGGCGATTGCGCGGTATTGCCGACCCAGAGCACGTCGGACTCGCCGCCGCCGGCCGCCACCTCGATGTGGTAATTCGCGCCGCCGTTGTTGTCCCAGTTCGTGGTCGTGCCGTCGGTGGCCTCGACATAATAATTGAGCACGTCGCCGGCCGCGAACGGCCCGATCTGGAGGTTGTACCACTGGCCGCCGACGGAGCCCCAGTTGGGGTTGACGGCCATATTGGTGCGGATCCACCCGTTATCGTTGCGGCGGTAGCCCAGCGTCACGGCCGTCACGGTGCCGGAGGGGCCGGCCTCGACGTTGAGATAGATCGGATCGGCGTCCGTGACGTCGGCGGCGGCGGGCCAGGTATGCGTGCCGCGCAGCCAGACGTCCAGAGGCGGCACGTTCGTGCCGCCGGTCCCGCCGGTCTGCTCGCCCACCCAGACGTGGAGGATGTTCGAGCGGTTGGTCTTGCCGCGCGTGTCCACGGCCTCGACGAAGTAGTCGATCAGGCAATTGGTTTGGCCGGAAACCGTGCCCTGGTAGCGCATGGCGCGATAGCTGGGATCCGGAACGGTCGCCGCCTTGCTCGGCCACCAATTGCTACTCATGGCCACCGGCTGCCAGGCCCCGACGCCCAGCCCGCCCTCGAAAGTTTCATTTTCAACCGAACTGATCGGCCACAGGCCGTCGTTGTCCTTGCGCCAGTAGAGGGTGACGTGATCGATGCCGCTGACGTCGTCGACGAACGACCAGACGACGAAATCGGACGGGGCGTTGGACGTCTCGTTCCACATCTTGCCGCCGGGGTTGTAGGGCGTGCGTTGCGGCGGGAAGATGCTCGGGCCGCGGTTGTCGCCGGAGGGATTGCGGTTGTAGACCTTCATCGCCTCCGCGTTCGCCAGGTTGCAGGCGCGCGTCGGGTTCCCGTCCCAGGGATTGGCCGTGTCGTAGTCCCAGTACCAGTAGCAGCTGGTTTCGCCGTTCAGGTAGAAGTGCCAGGCGCGGGCGGTGTCGTTGCCGAGGCCCCATTCCACGTCGTTCATGTCGCGGCCGCCGGCCAGATAGCTGTTCTCCAGGTCGTCGGCGGTGAGCACGCGGTTCTGGGCGGCGACGAGCACGCTCCACGACCACATGTCGGGCATTACCCCGTCGCGGTTTTCGTAGGACAGCCATTTTTCGTAGTACGGCGTGCCGCCGTCGATGCCGATCCAGCTGCCGGGCTCGATATGGATCACGTCGTTGGAGTTCGGCGGATACATGGACAGGTAGTCCTGCACGGCGGTGTATTCGAAGTCGGCGTTGGCGTTGCACATGTCCACGAAGGCCTGGTGCTGGCCGTTCCAGGCGTCGGAGTTCTTCATGCCGTAGTTGTCGCCGTCGCTGTGGCACAAGAGCAGCATGGGCTTGTCCGGATTGTTGTTGGCGGCGAGCTGTCCGCCCCAGACGTTCTCGGGCTTGAAGGCCCCGTAGCCGCCGCGGCCGTTTTCGTTGCCTTCGTAGCGGCCGGCCGGCACCGCGATGATCTTCTGCGGGTTGCCGGTCCACGGATCCACGTGGCGCACGTAGTGCGGCTGGTAGGACCAGGGCGCGAGCACCTTGGTCGGCGCCCAGACGTTGGGCAGCTGCACCCACGTGCTGGCCAGGTTGGTCGAGGTGCCGTTGCGGATGTCGGCCTTGTTCGGCCGGCAGGAGCTGGCACTGCTCCAGGTGAAATCCTCCGCCGTGCGGAACAGGTGGCCGTTGTCCACGATGACCCACTCCAGGCCCTCCGCGACGAGCGCCGGCACCATCGAATTGTCGAAGGCGCATTCCGGCGGCCAGAAGCCCTTCGAATACGCCCCGCCGGTGCCCCAAGCCTCCTTGTACTGCTCCTTGTGGAGCTTGATCTGCATCCGCATCGATTCCACGCAGGTCAGCGGCATCAGGCTGTGGTGGTAGGCGATCCCCACCATGTCCAAGCGGGAATTGCCGGAACTGGTCTTGAGGTTGTTGCGCGCGTTGCGGATGTTGCCGGCCCAGCCGGAATAATCGCCCCAGAGGGACTTGTTGTTTTCCGCCAGCGAGCCGGAATAGCTCATCTGCGAGCCGCCGTGGCCCGAGGCCCGGCCCACCGCGCCGGCCGGCCAGTCGCGGTAGCAGCTGTAGCGGTCGCCGTCCCACACGCCCCGCACGCTGAAGTTGAAGCGGCCGTTGTCATCGATCGTGCCCGGCGATTCGTAGGGAAAATAGATCGGCTGGTGCATGTGCCACAGGTGGGTCACATGGATCGGCACCGCCTGCGCCGCCGCCGCCAACCCGAACCACACCGCCGCCAGCCCACCCGCCGTTCTCGCCTTCATCTGGATGCCTCCCGCCGGCAGCCGCTACGGCCCGCCGACTGTGACACAGGCTACGCCCGGCCCCGGGGCTGGTCAAGCGTTTTATCCTCGGGAATCCGCCCGATTTTTCCGGATGCGCCGGCGCCGGTTCCGTGCTAGGCTTGGGCTGTGCCCAAGGCCTACCATCTGCCCGGCCCCCTGCCGGCGGACTTCTCGCTGCGCAAGGCGATCCGCTGCATCCACCTCGTGCAACTGGTCTACGATCTCTACCAGCAGTGGTCGGACGCCGGCAAGCCGCCGGAAAATCAAATGGACTTCCGTCCGGTCTCCTCCGGCAAGCTGGTCATCCCGGCTCCGTTCTGGCGCACGCTGACCTACCGCAAGCATGCCGCGGGCGGCGCCCAATCCGGACGCCGCCCCCAGCGCGTGGTTGAACGCACGCCGGCCGGCGCCTGCGTCCGGAAGAATGAAATCCTTTTCATTATTTTCCGCGGCACCTTGAGCACCGGCGAAAAACTCACCAACTGGATGGCCAGCCGTCAGGACGCGGTCTTCGACGACCTCGAAGGCGGCGGCGTCCACCGCGGCTTCCACCAGTGCTACGCTTCCGTCCGCAAGGCGATCCTGGCGTTTCTCGTCGCCGAGGCCGCGTCCGGCCGCACGATCCGCCTCACCGGCCACAGTCTCGGCGCCGCGCTGGCCATCCTGGCCGCCATGGACATCGCCACCAGCGGCGTGCCGTTCCGCACGCTGGAAGTCTTCGCCACGGGCGCCCCGCTGGTCGGCTCGCGCAAGTGGGCCGACTACTACACCCAGCAGCCCATCACCACCTGGCGCATCGCCAACGAAAAGGACCTGGTGACAAAAATCCCACCCGCGTTCCTCGGCTACCACCATGTCGGCGTTCCGATCCTGTTCTCCGCCCCCAAGGACGCCCCGCCCCACAGCCTCGCCCAGGCCTATCTGCCCGCCCTGCAGGCCGCCGCCCGCAACCCCGCCGGCCGCTGAGCGATCCCCCCCAATTTTTCTGGCGGGTTGCAATCTTGAAATTCCATAGTAACTTGCTCGCAAATGGATCCGGACATCGTCATCATCGGCGGCGGTTTTGCGGGGTTGCAGGCATGCAACTCATTGAAGAACAGCGGGGCGGATATACTGCTATGCGACCCCGCTTCCGTCACGACCATGCTTCCCGCCCTGCCCGATCTGGCCGGCGGCTGGCTCCCGGAGCGGTTGATACAGCGCCCTCTTTCCGAATTGCTGCCGGCGAATGTCACCCATCTGCCGCAGGCCGTTTCCGCGATCGATCTGGACAACCGCACCGTGACGGCCGGCGGGCAAACGATTCCCTACCGGCAGTTGCTCATCGCCGCCGGATCGGTTCCGAATTTTTACCATTCCCCCTTTCCCCGCGACCAACTGCATGCGCTGGGGACCCTGGCCGACGCCGTGCGCATCCGGGACGAATTCGCCGCCTATCTTCGGGAAACGGACCGCCCGCACCTGCTGGTGGCCGGCACCGGCTACACCGGCCTCGAACTGGCCATGAGCCTGTTCTTCCGCGCCCGGGCCGCCGGCAAGGCCTGCGCCGTGACCATCGTGGACCCCACGCCGGTGCTCCTCCCTTCCCTGCCGGAAAAGCAGCGCCGATATGTCCTGGATTTCCTCACCGGCCAAGGCGCGGAAGTCCGCCTCGGCACCGCCGTCGAAGCCTTCGACGGCCGCACCGCCATTGCCGGCGGACGGACCTATGCCAACGTCTTCTTCTGCTGGGCGGCGGGCTCGCGGTTCGCGGTGCCTGAAGTCAAGGGCCGCGTCGAATGCTGGCGCGACGGCCGCCTGGCCGTGAATGCCGACCTGTCGCTGCCCGGGTATCCGGACGCCTTCGCCGCCGGCGACTCTGCCGCGATCCTGCGCGGCGGCCAGCCCCTGCGCAAGGCCGTGAACTTCGCTTTTTACGGTGGGCGTCACGCCGGGCGGAACCTCGCCCGCCGCCGCCGCGGGCGGCCCACCCGGCCCTTCCGCCCCGTGGACCTCGGCTGGATCGTCCCCTTTCATGAGACCAGCGTCGGCCGCCTGCCGGGCGGCGTGTGGGTGCGCGGGCGCGGTGGCGTGCGCCTCCACCACCTGATGTGCGGCGTCCGCAACTACTCGTTCGCCAATTTCGCCGGCTGCCTGAAGCTGGCGCTGAACCCCTACCCGAAAGGAGCGACCCCATGAACCTCAAGCAACTCGCATTCGCAGCCGACAACGATGCCAATCCCGGCCTGGTCATCCTCCGTGTCTTCACCGGCGCGGCGCTGCTGACCCACGGCTGGGGCAAGATGTTCGGCGGCCTCGGCGGCTTTATCCAGGGTGTCGGCCAGATGGGCTTCCCGGCCCCGATGGTGCTGGGATTCCTGGCCGCCTTTGCGGAGAGCTTCGGCGCGATCCTCCTGGCGGTCGGCCTGCTGACCCGCCCGGCGGCCTTCCTGATCGCGGCGACCATGGCCGGGGCCGCCCTCAAGGTCCACGGGGGCCAGCCCTTCTCCGGCCAGGAAATGGCCTGGCTCTACTTCTTCCCGGCCCTTTTTTTCCTGCTCAAGGGCGCCGGCAAGTGGTCGCTGGACCGGCTGGTCAGCCGGAAATTTGAATAAACGCGGACCCGGTCCAATCCAGGTCTTTATAAACACCTGGATTTGTCTGCAGCCACTCCCGGATTTTCCATGCTGTGGAAAAAAGTTTTCCACAGTGTGGAAAAATCTTCGATTGCGTGGAAGCCCCACTCCGGGAAAAGCGCGGATCAGTGCTTTTTTCGCTTTGCGGGCGGCAGGGGCGGCAGGGGCAGGTCGGGCCGGCGGGCCTGGGTGCGCGCGCGGGCCTGGGCCCAGCGCCATTTCTCGATTTCCTCGTGGTTGCCGCTCGTCAAGATCTCGGGGATTTCCATCCCGCGGAAGACCGGCGGGCGGGTGTACTGGGGATATTCCAGCAGACCCGTCGTGAAGGATTCGTCGTCCGCCGCCCCCTCCCCCCCCAGGGCGCCGGGCAGCAGCCGCACGACCGCGTCCACCACCACCGCGGCGGCGATCACCCCGTTGGTGAGGACATAATCGCCGATGGAGATCTCGAGGTCGGCGAGGGCTTCGCGGATGCGCTCGTCCACGCCTTCGTAGTGGCCGCAGATGAAAATCAGGTGCTGAGCCCTGGCTAGCGCCTGCGCGGTGGCTTGCCGGAACGGCCCGCCCTGCGGCGTCATCAGGATGACCTGCGACTCCGGCCGGCGCAGGCTCTCGACGGCCTTGAAGACCGGCTCGGGCTTCATCACCATGCCCGGGCCGCCGCCGTAGGGGCGGTCGTCGGTGGTGCGATGCACGCCGGTGGCGAAATCGCGCAGGTTGACGCAGCGGATCCGGACCAGGCTGGCCGCCTGCGCGCGCTTGAGCATGCTCTCCCCGAAGACCCCGTCGAGCATCCGGGGGAAGATGGTGAGGATGTCGATTTCGAGCGGCATGGCCGCCCTTGGGACGGACCTATTCGACCACTTCGAGCATGGCGCGCCGGTTCTGGCGGGCCGCGACCGTGCTGAGGAGCGTACGGATGGCGCCGACCGTCTTGCCGCTCTTGCCGATCACTTTGCCGACATCCTCGGGATGGCAGCGCAGTTCGTAGACCACGGTGCGCTCGCCCTCGATTTCGGCGATGCGCAGGTCGTCGGGATGGTCCACCAGGGTCTTGACGATGTATTCGATCAGTTCTTTCATGGGAGTCCTCGGAGGGGGAATGGGAGGGGGTGGAAGGGGAGCCCGAGAAAGGCTACTGGGCCGCGGCGCGGCTCTTCTTGATGAGGATGGCGACGGTTTCGCTGGGCTGCGCGCCCTGCGCCAGCCACTTCTCGGCCTTGGCGAGGTCCAGCTTGTAGTTGTCGGTCTTCTTGCCGGGCTCGTACCAGCCGAGTTCCTCGAGGAAGTTGCCGGCGTTGGCGCTGCGGATGTCCGTGGCGACGATGCGGAAGAAGGGCTTCTTGTTGGCACCCATTCTGCGGAGACGAATCTTGACCATGTTGTTATCCTTGTTGTTCCTGATGCTGCCGCTCCCGGGCGCGGCCAAACCATGTGGAAGACCCGGGTTTTGACAAATCGGCGTGCGTTCTACCCGAAAAGCCCGCCCCGAGGCAATCTTTTTTGCATCTGCTTGAGGTTTTTCGTCATCTGGCGCGCCTGGCGGAAGCTCCGCAGGAGCTCGTTCAGGTCGCGGACCTCAAGGCCGCTGCCGCGGGCGATGCGCTTGCGGCGGCGGGCGTCGAGGATCTCCGGGTGGCGGCGCTCGCGGGGCGTCATGCTCAAAATGAGGGCCTCGGTCTTCTTCAACTGTCCGCCGGAGTCGTTTTCGATGCGGTTGCGCAGGTCGCCGGAGAGCGCCCCGGCGCCGGGGATCATTTCCAGCAGCTTGCCGAGGGAGCCCATCTTCTTGAGCTGGCGCATCTGGGCGAGGAAGTCGTTCAGGTCGAGCCCCTGCTTGCTTTGGAGCTTCGCCTGCATCTGCGCGGCTTCTTCGACGTCGAGGGTCTCCTGCACTTTTTCGACGAGGCCGACGACGTCGCCCATGCCGAGGATGCGCGAGGCCATCCGATCGGGGTAAAACGGCTCGAGGTCCTCGGGCCGTTCGCCGGTGCCGACGCGCAGGATCGGGCAGCCGGCGACGGAGACCACGGAGAGCGCGGCGCCCCCGCGGGCGTCGCCGTCGAGCTTGGTCAGGATCAGGCCCGTCAGCCCGACGGCCTCGTGGAAGGCCTGGGCGACGCTGACCGATTCCTGCCCGATGGCGGCGTCGAGCACGAGCACGACGTTCTGCGGCTCGGTGGCCGCGCGCAAGGCCTTCAATTCGTCGACGAGCTCGGCATCGATCTGGAACCGGCCGCCGGTGTCGTAGAGAACGATGTCGTAGAAATTTTCGCGGGCGAACTTGAACGCGCGCCGGCCGAGGTCGGGCACGGTTTCGCCGGGGTTGGGCTTCACGAGGCCGGCCCCGGACTGTTTGGCGAGGATTTCGAGCTGGTCCACGGCGGCCGGCCGGCGGATGTCGCCGGCCACCAGCAGGACCTTTTTGCCCTTCTGCTTCCAGAGGCGGGCCAGCTTGCCGGCGGTCGTCGTCTTGCCCGAGCCGTGCAGGCCCAGCAGCATCACCTCCGCGGGGATCGCGGAAAGGTTGAAATCCTTCTGTTGGCCGCCGAGCAGGGCCACCAGCTCGTCGTGGACGATCTTGACGATCTGCTGGCCGGGCGCGACGCCGGCGAGCACCTCGGCGCCGAGGCTCTGGGCCTTGACGCGCTCGATGAAGTCCTTGGCGGTGGCGTAGTGGACGTCGGCCTCGAGCAGGGCCAGGCGCACCTCGCGCAGGGCGTCCTGGACGTTCTTCTCGGTCAGCGTGCCATAGCCGCGGAGGTTGCGGAAGGCCGACTGGAGCCGGCTCGAGAGGCGGTCGAACATGGTCAGTCGCCGGCGGGCAGGGTTTGCGGCTCCAGCTGGCTGCGCACGAGACCGCGGCCGCCGCAGCGCGGGCAGGTATCCACCGCGCCGGTGTCGGGCAGTTCCACCCGGCCCATGCCGGCGCACAGCGGGCAAAGCCGGTCGGCGGCGTCGAAGCGGCGGATCATGCGGAAGCCGACGCCCTGGCAGACGGGACAGATGCCCGGCATGCCATCCACCGCCGGGGCCTCGCCGGTGCCCATGCAGGTTTCGCAGATGATGCGCTCGACCCCCGGTGCTTCGGCCAGGCCGCCCAGGACATCGCCGCCCCCCCCGGGTCCCAGCCCGCGCTTCTCCAGCATCCAGCGGCCGATCTTGTCGGCGACGGGATTGGAGATGAGATCCTCGGAACCCGCCGCCCGGCGCGCGCGCTGCATCCAGTCGAACTGCAGGATGCCGCCGCCGATGACCAGCAGCGTAATGACCACGCCGTAGACGAACCGGTACTTGGGCCGGCGCGGAACGTAAAAAGTCTCCTTCAGCGGCTCGTCCGGGAAGCTATCGCGACGCGTGGTTTTCCGGCGAAGTCGGATTTCAGGGTTAGGTTGAACCGGTTGTTCTGGCACAGGAGCTCCGCGACGGCCGCCGCCTGGTCCTCGCCGATTTCCAGCAGGAGCCGTCCCTGGGATGTAAGCACACGGGCGGCCTCCGACACAAGCCGTGAAATCAGCGCCAGGCCGTCGGGCCCGCCATCCAGCGCAAGGCGGGGTTCGAACTCCCGCACGGTGCGCGGCAACCGGGCGCACTCGGCGGAAGCCACATAGGGCGGATTGGAGACCACGAGGTCGGCGCTTCCCTCCCCCAGCCCTTCCAGCAGGTCGGCCTGGCGGAATTCCACGACCGCGCCCAGCGCGCGGGCGTTTTCCCGCGCCAGCTCCAGCGCGGCGGGGCTGAGGTCGGTGGCCATGACGCGCGGGCCCGGCACGCGCACGGCCAGGGCGCAGGCGATGCAACCCGTGCCGGTGCAAACATCCACGACCGTGGCCGGAACGCCGCGCGCGCGCAGGAATTCCTCGGCGCAGGCGGCCAACAGTTCGGTCTCCGGCCGCGGGATCAGGGCGCGGCGGTCGCACCGGATTTTCAGGCCCATGAAATCCGTCTCGCCGATCACGTACTGGACCGGCTCGTCGGTTGCCAGGCGCGCCACCGCGGCCGCGAAGGCCCGGGCGGTGGCCGGCGGGGGCATTTCGTCTACGTGGTGCAGGACGTCGAGGAGCCCGCAGCCGAGGAGGTGGGCGGCCACCCAGCGGAGCTTGTTTCCGGCCTCGGCGATTCCGGCCCGTTCGAGGCGCTCGCGGCCCGCGTCCAGCAGCGCCTGCCAGTTGCGGGCGGCGGTCATCCCGGGGCGGTGCCCATCTGTGCGGCCAGGCGCAGCTCGATGTCGCGCGTCTGCAGGGCCCCGATCACGTCGTCCAGCTTGCCCTCCATGATCTGGTCGAGACTGTAGAGCGTCAGGTTGATGCGGTGGTCGGTCAGGCGGTTCTGGGGGAAGTTGTAGGTGCGGATGCGCTCGCTGCGGTCGCCGGAGCCGATCTGCGACTTGCGTTCGCTGGCCATCTTGTCGTGGTCCTGCTGGCGCTTGAGGTCGAGCAGCTTGGAGGCCAGGACCTTCATCGCCTTGTCGCGGTTGCGGTTCTGGCTGCGCTCGTCCTGGCAGGCCACCACCAGGCCCGTCGGCAGATGGGTGATGCGGATGGCCGATTCGGTCTTGTTGACCTTCTGGCCGCCCGGGCCCGACGCGCAGAAGAGGTCGATCCGCAGCTCTTCGGGCTTGATTTCCACCTCGGTGATTTCCTCCACCTCGGGCAGGACGGCCACGGTCGCGGCGGAGGTATGGATGCGGCCCTGCGCCTCGGTCGCGGGCACGCGCTGGACGCGGTGCCCGCCGCTCTCGTAGCGCAGGGTCTTGTAGACGTCGGTGCCTTCGACCAGGAAGATGATTTCCTTGAAGCCGCCGAGGTCGGACGGCGAGGCGTCGACCGGGGAGACCTTCCAGCCGCGCGCGTCGGCGAACTTCGAATACATGCGGAACAGGTCGCCGGCGAAAAGCGCGGCCTCCTCGCCGCCGGTGCCGGCGCGGATTTCCAGGACGGTATTGCGGCTGTCGTCGGGATCCGGCGGCAGCATCAGGCCCATCAGGGCGTGTTCGGCCCGCGGCAGCGCGGCCTCGAGCTCGGCCTTTTCGGCGCGGGCAATTTCGGCCAGTTCCGGGTCGGCCGCGCTGTCGGCCAGCAATTCGGCGGTGCCGGCGAGCTGCTGGCGCAGGCGCTGCAGCTCCGCCGCGGCCTGCAGCAGGTCGCGCAGGCGCAGGTGTTCGCGCACGAGTTCCTTGAAGGTCTGGGGGCTGGCGGCGGCGCCGGGGGCGGACATGGCCTGTTCCAGCTCCTCGACGCGGGCGGAGACCTGCTTGAAATAGGCGGGATCCAATTCCATGGGGGGTGGGGTCCGGGGGCGGGATGCAAAACGGGCCGGATGGTCCCGCACAGGGGAAATCCGGCCCGTCCCGCGGCCAATCTACTTCTTAGCGGTCGCCTTCTTGGCGTAGCGCTTGTTGAAGCGGTCGACGCGCCCTTCGGTGTCGATGAACTTCGCCTGCCCGGTGAAGTAGGGGTGGCAGGCGGCGCAGGTATTGATGCTCATGCTCTTGACCGTCGAGCGGGTCTTGAGCACGTGCCCGCACGCGCAGGAGACCGTGGCTTCGCCGTACTTGGGATGGATGTCTTTTTTCATGGTCTGGGTTCCGGGTTCGCGCAGCCGGCGGTGGCCGGATGCAAAAATCGCGCGCAACCTACCACCCGCCCCGCCCCATGGCAAGCGGCATTTTGGAGAAATTTTGGAGAAAGAAATCCCAATATCCAATATTCAATGTCCAATAACCAATGTTCAAATATGGCCAGGATCCACAGGATTTGCAGGATGGAGATCATCCCTCCCCCCGCAGGCCGGGGTGGTGCCCCGGCAAATCCCGCCACCCACGCAAGGGTGGCCTGAAATCCACTTGCACCATCCGCAGTTCGCGGACGCGAAATCCGGCAATCCGGTCTGCACCGTTTCGGTTCCGGGATTGCCCGGCTTGGCTTTCCCCAACGGGTTGTGATAGACTTTTACCAATCGATGAACGCCAGATCCATGCTGCGGCGCGGATGGATTCCCGGAATTTTGCTGCTGGGGGTCGCGCTGTGGTTGGGGCGGCGGGTGCCCCCGGCGGCCGGCCCGGAACCGCGGCCGACCCGGGCCGAAGCGGCGCGGCTGTCCGCCGCGGCGGTCCGAAACATCCGCGTGAACCTGGAGCCCGCCGCTCCCCCGCCGGTGCTCGATGGCCCGGCGATCCATCTGCGTTCCGGCACGATCCATCCGGGCGATCCATCGGCCGGCCGCGATTCCATTGTCCATTCCCGGCCTTCGGCGCGCGGCTATCCGTGGATGGTGCTCTTCAACGGTCCGGTCCGGCCGGAATGGAAGGCGGAGCTGGAAGCCGCCGGGGCGGTCATCCGGGCCTATCTGCCCGACCATGCGCTGCTGGTGGAAGCGCCGCCGGCGGCGCGGCGCACCATCGCCGCGCACCCCCAGGTGCGCTGGGCCGGGGAATACCAGCCCCGGTACAAACTCCAGCCGCTGCTGGCGGCGCTGGCCCGGGAGGAACCGGAACTGCCCGTGCCGGTGACCATCCAGACCTTCGCGCCGGAAGACACGGCCGGGCTGGTCCGGCAACTGGCCGCGGCGGGCGCCGCCGACCTGCAGGGGACATCCGGCCGGCGCTGGGGCCTGGTGCGCGCGGTGTTTTCCGCGGGCGCCGCCGCGGAACTGGCGCGCCTGCCCGAGGTCCAATGGGTGGAACATCATGAACTGCCGCGGCCCCTCAACGACCTGGCCCTGGCCGCGAACCGCCTCAATGTGGCCGCCGTGCGCGAAGGCCACGGCCTCGACGGCACCGGCCAGGTCGTGGCGCTGGCGGACACCGGCCTCGACACCGGCAACACCAACACCCTCCATCCCGACTTCGCCGGCCGCCTGCTGCAGGTGTTCGACCTCGGCCGCCTGACCAACTGGAGCGACACCTACTACCACGGCACCCACACCGCCGGCTCCCTGCTGGGCACCGGCGCGGCCGCGGGCGGCCAATCCCGCGGCGCGGCCCCCGGCGCCCGCCTCGTCTTCCAGTCCGTCATGGATGCGTACAACACGCTCTCCGGCCTGCCCGACGACCTCTACGACCTCTACCAGCCGCCCTACGACCTCGGCGCGCGCATCCATTCCGACAGCTGGGGCAGCGCCGTGGGGGGCCAGTACACGGCCGATGCGATGGCCACCGACGAGTTCGTCTGGGACCACCCGGACATGCTGCCGGTCTACGCCGCCGGCAACGAAGGCACCGACGGCGACCGCGACGGGGTCGTGGACCTGAATTCACTCGACGCGCCGGCCTCCGCCAAGAACGTGCTGGCCGTGGGCGCGGCCGAAAGCGGGCGGCCCGCCGGCAGCGGCGGCAAAACCGCCCGCACCTATCTCAGCGCGTGGCCCGCGGACTATCCCGTCCCGCCCATTGCCAGCGATCTCATCTCCTCGAGCCCCGCCGGCCAGCCGCAGGGCCTGGCGGCCTTCTCCTCGCGCGGCCCGGCCGCCGACGGCCGCGCCAAGCCGGATGTCGTGGCGCCGGGCACGGACATTGTTTCGGTCCGCTCGCGCGCCTCGACGGACACCGGCTGGGGGGTGCTGGGCGCCAACACCAACTACTGCTTCATGGGCGGCACGAGCATGGCCACGCCCCTGGCGGCGGGGGCGGCGACCCTAGTCCGGCAGTACTGCACCGATGTGCGCGGCCTGGCCGAACCCTCCGCCGCCCTGCTCAAGGCCGCCCTCGCCGGCGGCGCCCGCGCGCTCACGCCCGGCCAGTACGGCACCAACGAATTCCGCGAAATCCCCGCCCCGCCGCGGCCCAATCCGGTCGAGGGCTTCGGCCAGCCGGACATCGCCGGCACGCTCTATCCCGCCGGCGGACTGCAGGCGGTACTGACGGAAGGCGCCGTCGCGCTGGCCACGGGCGCCAGCAACACGCTGGCGTTCCTCGTGCGCAGCAACGCCCCGTTGACCGCGGCGCTGGCCTACAGCGACTATCCTTCCGCGCTCGCCGCCGCCGTCAACCTGGTCAACGACCTCGACCTGCAGCTGCGGGCGCCGGACGGCACGCTTTATCAGCCCAACGGGCTGGCGGCGCCCGACCGGCTCAACAATCTCGAAGTCGTGGATGTCGCCGCCCCCGCCACGGGCGTCTGGACGCTGGTGGTTTCCGGCTACAACGTGCCGCAGGGGCCGCAGCCCTATGCCCTGTACCTGCGCGGCGCCGTCCGCATGCCGGTGACCATCACGCACACGCCGCTGGCCAACACCTGCCTCACCACCGGCGTCTATACGGTGACCGCCGCGGTGGCCTCGGCCGCGGCGATCGATCCCGCCACGGTCCGCCTGGTCTGGATCGCTACCGGCAGCACCGGTGGATTCTCCTCCGTGACGATGACCAGCGGCGACGGCCTCCATTACGAGGCCGCCATTCCGGCCCAGGCCACGGGCAAACGGGTGTGGTACTACCTGACCGCCGGACCGCCGGACTATCCCGCCTATCATCCCGCCGGCGCCCCGCTGACGCTGCATGTCTTCGACATCACCCCCGCTCTGACGCTGACGGTCGGCGGCGCGCCCGCGAACTACTTCACGGCGGATCCGGCCTACGGCGCGCATCAGTTGGGCTCCAACATAGCCCTGCGGGCCAGCGTCAGCTGGCCGCTGGACGGCACGAACGGCTGGCGCACGGCCTGCATCGGCTGGACGGGCAGCGGCTCCGTGCCGGCCACCGGCGCCATGGACTTCTGCGATTTCACGCTGCGGCAGGATTCCGCCCTCACCTGGCAGTGGCAGGCGCAGGCGGCGCTGGCGCACACGTCCTCGCCGGCGGGCGCCATCGCCAGCACCGTGTGGCATCCGGTCGGCAGCAGCGCCACCACGCTGATCGCCCCCGAAAGCCACCGGTTCAACAACCTCGCCCTCACCTTCGCCGGCTGGCAGGTGGACGGCGTCCGCTGGCCCACCAACGGCCAACCCTCCCGCCGCCAGACCGGCGACATCCCCATGCCCGCCCCGCGCACCGCCACCGCCACCTATCTCGCCACCGCCCTGGACAGCGACGCCAATTCCCTGCCCGATTGGTTCGAACAGCGCTATTTCGGCGCCCTCGGCCAAAACCGCTACGGCGACCCCGATGGCGACGGCTTCGAGAACGAACTCGAGGCGGCCGACCACACCGATCCGTTCGACGCCGAGTCGGTCCCGACGGCGCCGGGCATCGCCCACACCCCGCTGGCCTCCCCCGCCACTTCGCCCGCCCCCTGGACCGTCAGCGCCACCATCACCGACAACTATCTCGTCGCCTCCGCCACGCTCTACTGGCAGCGCAACGGCAGCCTGCTGCGCTCGGTCGCCATGACCAATCCCGCCGGCAGCCTCTACACCGCCGCCCTCCCGTCCCCCGCCCGCGACGGCGACACCATTCGCTATTACCTCGGCGCGCAGGACGCCGCCGGCTTTGCGGCGCAGTCCACCGTCTGGACCGTGGGGGTTTCCTACGCCACCCTGGCCTGGTCGCCGGCCGACCTCGCGACTTCCGCCCCGGCCAACACCGCCACCAGCCTCAACCTGACCGTCTGGAGCACCGGCAGCCAACCGCTCGCCGTCTGGCTGGAAATCGCCCCGCTGGGCTTCGCCGACGACGCCGAAAGCGGAACCAACGGCTGGACGCGCCCCGACGGCAACACCGACTGGCACCTCAGCTCGTACCGCGCCCACTCGCCTTCGAACGCCTGGTATTGCGGCCAGGAAATCACCCGCATCTACCGCAACTCGACCCACGCCGCGCTGGTCACCCCGCCCGTTCAACTGGCGGCCGACGCCCCGCGGCTCGACTTCCTGCACTACGCCCGGTTTGAAATCGACGAAAGCGAATTTCCCGACGGCGTTCATTACTGGGATTCCGGCCTCTTGGAAATCACGGACAACGGCGGGCTCACCTGGCAGTCTCTCGTGCCCGACGGCGGCTATCCCGGGCTCATCACCTCCAATCCGGCCTCGCCCTTCGCGCCCGACACGCCGTGCTTCGTGGACACCGGCGAGTGGGAACCGGTCGGCGCCGATCTGTCCGCCTACGCCGGTCGGGAAGTCCAGATCCGCTTCCGCTTCGGGGCCGACGCCTATGTCGTGGCCGAAGGCTGGCGGCTCGACGACATCGCCGTGTCGCCGGCCACGGCGTACGCGGGCTGGCTCGACCTGCCCGCCACCAACGCCACCGTGCCGCCCGGCCTGGGCATGATCTTCCCGCTGGCCCTCGACACCACCCCCCTGCCGCCCATGGGCGCGGGCTACTACGCCCTGCGGATCCACCACAACGACCCCGAACGGCCGTCGCCGGTGGTCGTGCCCGTCGCCCTGCACAACACGACCCGCCGGGTGCGGGTGGAGACGGCCGGCGCCGGCGCCGCCGACCCCGCCGGCGAAACCCTCGTCGGCCCCGGCGTACCCTTCACGCTGGACCTCGCCGCAGATCCCGGCGCTTTCATCGCCGACATCCGCACCAACTCCATCCCCGCGCCCCTGCCCGACGTGGTCGCCACCCAGACCCTCGCTTGGGCCGAACTCGCCTCCAATCTCGATGTCCTGGCGGTCTTTGCCCCGGTGCTTGCGGAAGGCCTCGTGCCGCCGGAATGGCTGGCCGGCTTCGGCCTCACCAGCCGCAACTGGATGGCCGAGGCCAGTCTCGACCAGGACGGCGACGCCCTCCTGACCTGGCAGGAGCATGACCTGGACAGCGATCCCACCGATCCGGGCGACGCCCCCCTCGAAGTGGCCATCGTGCCCCCCGTGCCCCCCGCTACCGATTGGCGGATCGCCTGGCATGCCTTCACCAACCAAGATGCCACCTATGCCATTCGGGCTTCCACCAATATCATCGAAGGATTCACCGCCATCACCAACCTCCCCGCCGCCCCCCCCCGGATGACCTCTCCGCCTCTCCCCGCCCCCCCCCGGTTCTTCAACCTGCAAAAAATTGGAAACGGGCGTTGACGCGTCCCGGCTTTCCACTACAGTTGATTCCCGGCATATGAAGATATGGTTTGGATCTCATGGCGCGGGCCGCGCGGCGCGGGCCGGCTTGGCGGGCCTGCTGTTGGCGGCCGGCGGGGCCGGCGCCGTCCCGGAATTCTGGATCGAGGATTTGGGCACCCTGGGCGGCACCAACAGCGAGGCCAAGGGCATCAACGACCACAGCCAGGTGGTCGGCTGGGCTCATGACGCCAACGGCCGCATCCAGGCCTTTCTCTGGGACAAGGGCACCATGACCGGCCTGGGTTTCCTGACCAACCGCTGGTCCAACAGCGTGGCCATGGCAATCAACAACCAGGGCGAAATCACCGGCTACTCTTCGGTTTCCGCCACCAACGAACATGCCTTTTATTATGCCGACGATACGCTGACGGACATCGGTACGCCGGGCAGCCCCGACAGTGTGGGCCGCGCCATCAATCCATCCGGCGCCATTGCCGGTTCCGCCCCGCCGTCCAACAATGTCACGATCAACTACTCTTTCTTCTGGCGCACCAACCGGTTCATCCAGATCCCTTCGTTTAATAACTTCAACTCCTGCGACGCCTTCGGCTTGAACAACGCCGGCCAGGTGTGCGGCAATACCTTTCTCTGGGCGACCGACGGCCGCTGGTGGGGCTATGTCTGGCAGGACGCCAATACCAACGGAATGCATGACAGCGGGGAAATGAAGGTGCTCGGCTCTTTGGGCACCATTTATTCCGTGGGTTCACAGAGCGCGGCGTTTGCAATCAACGACATCGGCCAAGCGGTGGGGTACACCGGCATCACGAACACCTGGAATCCGAATCACGCCTTTCTGGTCACCGCCTCCAACGGCCAATGGAAAATCCCCGCGGGGGGGCCGGACCCCGCCAACGTCCTGATGCAGGACCTGGGCACGCTGGGCGATCGGAGTCTGGATTCCTACGCCTACGCCATCAACAATTACTCCTGGGTCGTGGGCACTTCCGCCACGGCCGCCGACACCAACGCCGCCTTTCTCTGGCGCAACGGCGTCATGACCAACCTCAACGACCTGATCCCGCCCGGCTCCGGCTGGGTCCTGACCAATGCCACCGGCATCAACGCGCACAACGAAATCGTCGGGTCCGGCCTTTTCCACGGCGTGTCCAAGGCCTTTCTGCTGCGCCGCAACGGCCGCATCATCACCTTCTCCCCGCTGGTGGAAACCAATTTCTTCGTCTACACCAACGAACTGGAAGAGGTGGTCACCCAGGTCACCGAGCAGGTCACCGGACAGCTGGTGCAATGGTCCGGGGTCTGGGGCGACGACCCCTATGCCGCCCACGTTTTTACCGTGGAATCGTGTGACACGCTGCACCCGGGCTCGTGGGCGCCGGCCGTTCCGGCCGCCCAATGGCCGATCCCCGGCTCCTTCTGGACCAATTCGGATTTGCAATCGGTCTCGGCGCGGTTTTTCCGCGTCCGCGCTGCAGCGGCCCCCTGACCGCGGGCGGCGGTTCTGTTGGCCATCCGGGCCGGAGCAAAGTAGACTGCATGCGATGAAAGGCGGTTGGACATGGAAAACGGGCGGGGCCGGCGTGCTGGCCCTGGCGCTGGGCGCGGCCAGCGCCGCCGCCCAGGCCTTCACCGTCGCCTATGATGTCGCGTTCAAAGGCGCAACGATCGCCACCCAGACGGTCATGATCGCCCAAGCGAACGGCCTGACCACCGTCTCCGCCTCCTTTGCGGCGGACTTGCCGGTGTTCATCGCCTTGCATCATTACGCCGAAGACCTGTCCGCCACGTTCCGCCCCGACGGCACCATCGAACGCCTCGCCGCCGTCCGGCAGGACGGCCCTGTCCGCGTGACCGTCTCCGGCACCCGCCTCGCCGACGGCCGGCTCCGCATCGTCCGCACGGACATGGATGGCACCGCCACCAGCCTCGTCGCCCGCGCCGACTACGATTTCAACTCCCTGGCCTTGTACAGCACCGCGCCCGCCGTTTTCCTGCCGACGAACATGCCGGCCCGCGTCCTCTCCGTGGCGGAAGGCCGCGTCGCGCCGGTCGCCATCCAGGTGATCTCCGAAAGCGACACGTTCGAGCGCCAACACCTGGTTACCCGGCATCTCGTCTGGACCGCGGGCAACTTCGTCTCCCACTCCTGGCATCCCGAACGCTTCAGCAACCTGCCGCGCCGCTACCTCCGCCAGACCCCGAACGGCGAGTTCACCTTCACCCTCCGCCGCTAACCCCGACCCGAGGCCGCCATGAATCCCTCCCCCGCCGCTGCCGCCATCACCCTCCTCCAGCCGCGACCCAAGACCGCCATCTGCTGGCAGGACGCCCGCATCTCCTACATGGACCTGCTGGCGTACACCACGGCCCTGGCCGCCCTCTATCCCGCCGCCCCCGGCACTCGCGTCGTGATCTTCTCCGAAAACCGCCCCGAATGGATCGCCGCCCTCTATGCCATCTGGCGCAACCGCGGCGTGGTCGTCCCGGTCGACGCCTTCAGTCCCGCCGGCGAACTCGCCTACATCCTCGGCCAGACCGAACCCGTCGCCGTCTTCTGCTCCGCCAAGACCAGCCCCCTCGTGCAGGAGGCCCTGCGCGCCTGCCCCGGCCTCGCCCCGCACGTCGTCTGCTTCGACGCCGAGGACTTCCCCGCCCGCCCGGCCAACGCCGCGGACGGCGCTCCGCTCGCCGCCGGCGCCGCCGGCGACCTCGCCGCCATCCTCTACACCTCCGGCACCACCGGCGCCCCCAAGGGCGTCATGCTCACCTTCGGCAACCTCCTGGTCAACCTCGAGTCCGTCTGCGACCGCGTGCCGATCTTCAACCCGGACAGCCGCGTGTTCGCCCTCCTGCCCTGCCACCACATCCTGCCGCTCATAGGCTGCCTCATGGCCCCGCTCTATGCGGGCGGCACCATCATCCTGTCCCATTCGCTGGACCCCGCCGAGATGGTCGCCACCATGCGCCGCCACCAGGCCACGATCCTCATCGGCGTGCCCCGCCTCTACGCCCTGTTCCGCAAGGCGATCATCGAAAACCTCTTCAAGTCCCCCGTCGGCCGCCTGCTCTACAAGCTCTCCGCCGCGCTCCACCGCCTGCCGGTTTCGCGCGTCCTCCTCTTCCCCGTGCAGAAGAAGTTCGGCGGACACCTGCGCCAAATGGTCTCCGGCGGCGCCCCCCTCGACCGCGACGTCGCCCGCGACCTCGTGATCTGCGGCTTCCAGGTCCTCGAAGGCTACGGCATGACCGAATGCGCCCCCATGATCACCTTTCCCCGGCCCGACGCCGTCCGCCTGGGCTCCTGCGGCAACCCCTGCCTGCCGGACTCCGTCCGCATCGAAGAGGGCGAAATCCTGGCCCGCGGCCCCCACGTCTTCCCCGGCTATTGGAAAAATCCCGAAGCCACCGCCGAAGCCATCCAGGACGGCTGGCTCCACACCGGCGACCTCGGCTACCTCGACCGCGACAACTACCTCTTCATCACCGGCCGCAAGAAGGAGATCATCGTCCTGCCCAATGGCAAAAAGGTCAATCCCGCCGAGCTGGAGGACAAGCTCGCCGCCCTCTCGGCCGACATCAAGGAGGTCGCCGTCACCCAGCGCGACGACCTGTTGCACGCCCTGATCGTGCCCCAGCCCGGTTTCCTCGGCGGGGTCCCCGCCCAGCAGGCCGAGCATTTCCGCTGGAACCTCCTCGAGCCCTACAACCGCGTCGCCCCGCCCGTCAAGAAGATCACCCAGCTCACCATCGCCGCCGGCGACCTTCCCAAGACGCGCCTCGGCAAGCTCAAGCGCCACGAACTCGCCGCGCTCGCCGTCGGCACCTTCAGCGGCGATTCCACGCCCGCCCCCCGGCCCGAAGACCTCGGCCCCGCCTACGCGGCCTTCGACCGCTTCCTGCGCACCGAGCTCGAATGCCTGCGCGTCGCCCCGGCCGCCCACTGGGAGATGGACCTCGCGCTGGACTCGCTCGCGCGCCTCTCCGTCCTCGTGTTCGTCGAGAAGACCTTCGGCGTGCGCCTGCCGGAAACCGTCTTCCAGGACTTTCCCACCGTGCTGGCCCTCGCCCGCCACGCCGATGAAAACCGCCTGTTCTTCCGGGAGAACGCCGGCGCCTGGGACAGCCTGCTCAAGCCCCGCCTGGACGACCAGCCGCTCGTCCTGCCGATCTCCGGCTGGGTCCATCCGTTCATCAAGACGACGTTCGGCGGCCTCGTGCGCCTGTTCTTCCGCATCCGCGCCGAGGGCCGCGAAAACGTCCCCGTCCAGGGCCCCTGCATCCTGGTCGCCAACCACCAGGCCTACATCGACGGCCTGTTCGTCTCCATGTTCCTGAAAAACGCCTTCCTGCGCCGCCTGTTCTACTACGCCAAGCGCAAGCACGTGAAGAAGGGCCTCCTCGAATGGCTCGCCCGCAACAGCAATGTCATCGTCGTCGAGGTCGGCCGCGACGTGCAGCTCTCCCTGCAGATGATGGCCCAGGCCGTCCGCCAGGGCGGCAGCCTCCTGATCTTCCCCGAAGGCACCCGCTCGGCCGACGGCCAGCTCGGCGACTTCAAGAGCACCTTCGCCGCCCTCGCCCTCGAGCTGCAGGTCCCGGTCATCCCGGTCGCCATCAGCGGCGCCTACCGCGCCCTCCCCCGCGGCCGCCGCCTGCCCCGCTTGGGGACCCGGATCATTGTCCGCTTCCTGCCCCCCGTGGTCGATGCCGACCGCACCGACGAACACCGCCTCGCCGAGGCCGTCCGCGACACCATCGCCCGCAACCTGGACGGGTAAGCATTCTTGACCCATTCCCTTCTCCCGTAGGGGCCGAGCTTGCTCGGCCCTGGATCGGGAACAGGCGCAGCAAGCTGCGCCCCTGCATTATTCATAATATGCCATATCCATAATACCCGCTTTGAATTGCATCTTTTCCACACCGTGGAAAAATCCGGCGGCGGCCGGACCACACCATGGAAAAATCCGGACGCTTTTGCCCCGCATCCGCTCCCTTTTCCGCGGTTTTTCCACACTGTGGAAAAATCCGGCGGCGGCCGAACCACGGTATGGAAAAACGGCCGCCCGAGGCCGGAAACCGGGGGCCGGCCCGGGGAATATTTTAGGTTTTATGGAAACGGTTTAGCGCTTTTTTCGATTTTGGCGAGATAAGGCTTGCCCTTGCCATAACAGGCGTTAAAGATATGCGGCGATATGTCGACCCGTCGCTGCAGAATCGCCGTGGGCGCCGATCACGGCGGCTACGAGCTGAAAACCCAGTTGGCGGCCTGGCTCAAGGAGCAGGGCCACAACGTCACCGATGTCGGCACGAATTCCAAGGAGGCGGTGGACTACCCGGTCTTCGCCGCGGCCGTGGCGCGGGCCGTCGCGGCGGGCCGCTGCGACCTCGGGATCATGGTCGACGGCGCCGGCATCGGCTCGGCCATGACCGCCAACAAGATCCCCGGCGTGCGGGCCGCGGCCTGCTACACCGAGGCGCTGGCGAAGAACTCCCGCCAGCACAACGGGGCCAACGTCCTGACCCTGGGCTCCGGCCAAGTGAATTTTGAACAGGCGAAAGCCATCGCGGATGTCTTCCTCGCCACGGACTGCACCGAAGAGAGGCACCTGCGGCGCGTCCAGATGATCCAGGACCTCGAGCGCGGCCGGGCGGGCTCCCCCGTCATGGCGGCGATTAAGGAGATGAAATTGGAACTGAGCCCCCAAGATGTCGCGCGCATCGCGGAACGCGTGAAGCAGATCGTCGGCGGCGGCGCCGCCCCGGCCGCGGCGGGCCCGGCCAACCTGGCCCCCGCCCAGCTGGCCCGCATGATCGACCACACCATCCTCAAGCCCGAGGCCACCCAGGCCGACGTCAAGAAGCTGTGCGAAGAGGCCCTCAAGCACAACTTCTACAGCTGCTGCGTCAATTCCTCCTGGGTCCGCTACGTCGCCCAGATCCTGCGCGGCTCGTCCGTCAAGGTCTGCGCCGTCGTCGGCTTCCCCCTGGGCGCCGCGCCCCCGGAGATCAAGGCCCTCGAGGCCCGCCGCGCCATCCGCGAAGGCGCCAAGGAAATCGACATGGTCATCAACGTCGGCCTCGTCAAGTCCGGCAACTGGGACGCGGTCACCAAGGACATCCGCGCCGTGGCCGAGGCCTGCAAGGACGGCGGCGCCCTGCTCAAGGTCATCCTCGAGACGTGCCTGCTGACCAAGGACGAGATCGCCAAGGCCTGCGAGGCCTCCATGAAGGCCCGCGCCGACTACGTGAAGACCTCCACGGGCTTCAACAAGGGCGGCGCCACCGCCGAAGACATCGCCCTCATGGCCCGCACCGTCGCGCCCAAGCGCCTCGGCGTCAAGGCCTCCGGCGGCGTCCGCACCTACGCGGACGCCATGCTGATGATCCGCAACGGGGCCACCCGCGTCGGATCCTCCAACAGTGTGAAAATGATGGAAGAAGCCGCTGCCGCCACCGGTGGCAAGTAAGTAAGGAGCACATATGGCCGACCTCAGAACCTATATCTTCATCGACAGCCTGCAGCCGCAGTTCGCGTCGTTCCTGGCGACCGTGGCCCGCGGGTACCTGCCCGTCGAGGGCCAGGCCGCGCTGTTCGTGGAGATCTCCCCGGGCATCGCGATCAACCAGGTCACCGACGTGGCCCTCAAATCCACCCGCGTGCGCCCCGGCATGCAGATCGTCGAGCGCCTCTACGGCATGCTCGAGATCCACTCCGACTCCCAGGCCGACGTCCGCCAGGCCGGCGCCGCCATCCTGAAGGACCTCGACCTCGCGGAGGACCAGCGCATCAAGCCCAAGGTCTATTCGTCCCAGGTCATCCGCAACGTGGACGACCACCAGACCATGCTGATCAACCGCATGCGCCACGGCAACCTGATCACCCGCGGGCAGTCCCTCTACATCATGGAGGTCGCCCCCGCCGGCTACGCCGCGCTCGCTGCCAACGAGGCCGAGAAGGCCGCCAACATCAACATCCTCGAGGTCATCACCTTCGGCTCCTTCGGCCGCATCTGGCTCGGGGGCGAGGAGCGCGACATCGACGTCGCCTACCGCGCCGCCGAAGCCGCGATCGAGGCCGTCGGCGGCCGCGCCGAAGGCTCCGGCTCCAAGCAATAGGCATTTAAAAAACAAAAACAACAACGAGAGGTACGAACATGGCAGATGCATTGGGAATGATTGAGACCCGCTCCTTCCCCGCCACGGTGGAAGCCGCGGATGCGATGGTCAAGGCCGCCAAGGTCGAACTGGTGACTTACGAGAAGACGGGCGGGGGCTTCACCTCCGTCATCGTCCGCGGCGACGTCGCCGCCGTCAAGGCCGCCTGCGACGCCGGCCAGATCGCCGCGGGCCGCGTCGGCGAAGTGGTCGCCGTCCACGTGATTGCCCGCCCCCACGCCAACGTGGATGCGGTGCTCCCGCTGGGCCGCGCGCCCGGCAAGGGCGCCAAGTAAGGCGTCCGGTCCCGCGGCAGGAGCCGCCCGGCACCCGCCGGACGGCTCCCGCCCACCCCTTTTTGAAGTTGTAGTCCCGGAGGCAGCATGAATCTCGGCAAAGTTGTCGGCACCGTCGTTTCCACCCGCAAGGAGCCCGTCCTCGACGGGATCCGCTTCCTCCTCGTCCGCCAGGTGGACACCGACGGCAAGGAAACCTCCGCGTTTGTCGTCGCCGCCGACGCCCTGGGCGCCGGCCCCGGCGAAATGGTCCTCACCGCCGCCGGCTCCTCCGCCCGCCAGACCGCCCTGACCGACAAGAAGCCCGTCGACAACGTCATCATGGCCATCGTGGACACCTGGGAAGTCGACGGCAAAACCAAGTACACGAAGTAGCCGGTAGGGACGCCGCGCCGCGGCGTCCGCCGCGGGAGTCGCCATGAAATTGACCGACCAAGACATCGAAGCCATTGCCCGGCGCATCGCCGGCGACCTGCGCGGCGGTGGAGCCGCCGCCGCGGCCGCCCCGGCGGCCCCGGCCGCAATCGCGCCGGCCATTCCGGCCGGCGCCCCGGGCGTGTTCCGCAGCGTGGACGAAGCCGTCGCGGCGGCCAAGGCCGCCTTTCCCGTTTTCGCCGGCCTGAGTCTCGAAAAGCGCGGCAAGGTTATCGAAAGCATCCGCGCCGTCATGCGCGAAAACGCCACGGCGCTCGCCAAAGCGGCGTTCGACGAAACCGGCTACGGCCGCTTCGAGGATAAAATCCTCAAGAACCAGCTCGTCATCGAAAAAACCCCCGGTCTCGAGGACCTCCCGCCCGTCGCCATGACCGGCGACCACGGTCTGACCCTGATGGAACCCGCGCCGTTCGGGGTCCTGGGCGCCATCACCCCCACGACCAATCCCACCTCGACCATCATCTGCAACACGCTCGGCATGCTGGCCGCCGGCAATGTCGTCGTCTTCAACGTCCACCCCTCCGCCAAGCAGTGCTCCATCCAGACCGTCGCGCTGATCAACCAGGCCATCGTTGCCGCCGGCGGCCCGCCCAATGCCGTCACCTGCGTCGGCGAATCCTCCATCGAGTCCGCCGGCCAGCTGATGAAGCACCCCGGCATCCGCGTCCTCGTCGTCACCGGCGGCGGCGGCGTGGTCAAGGCCGCCATGGCGAGCGGCAAGCGCGCTATCTGCGCCGGCCCCGGCAACCCCCCGGTCGTCGTCGACGAGACCGCCGACATCGAAAAGGCCGCGGCCGACATCGTCCTCGGCGCCTCGTTCGACAACAACATGATCTGCATCGAGGAGAAGGAGACGGTCGTCGTCGCCTCCGTCGCCGACAAGCTCATCCAGGCCATGACCCGCAACAACGCGGTGCTGATCGACAAGTCCAAGATCCCCGCCATGGAGCAGGTCATCTTCTCCAAGATGGCCGGTCCGCGCGGGCATGCCGAAATCAACCGCAAGTGCATCGGCCAGAACGCGGACAAGATCCTGTCCCAGATGGGCATTTCCGCCCCGGCCACCACGCGCCTGGCCATCGTCGAAGTGCCCGAAGACCATCCGCTGCTGTGGACCGAGCAGATGATGCCGGTCATGCCCATCTGCCGCGCCCCGAACGTGGATTACGCGATCGATCTGGCCATTCAGATGGAGGGCGGCTGCTTCCACACCGCGGTCATGCACTCGCGCAACATCGACAAGCTCTCCAAGATGGCCCGGGCGTGCAACTGCTCCATCTTCGTCAAGAACGGCCGTTCGCAGGCCGGCCTCGGCTTCGGCGGCGAGGGCTACACCTCCTTCACCATCGCCTCGCCCACCGGCGAAGGCCTCACCACCCCGCGCAGCTTCTCGCGCTTCCGCCGCTGCACGCTGGTCGACCACTTCCGGATCGTCTGATGAAGCCCCAGCCGGCATTCGCGGCGATTGAATTCCACAGCGTGCCGGTCGGCCTGTTCGCCGCCGACGCGCTGCTGAAGAAGTCGCCGATCTCCCTCATCCGCTCGGGCACCATCGGCGCCGGCAAGTTCCTGATCCTGCTGGCCGGCACCACGGCCTCCGTCGCCGAAGCCCACGCCGAGGCGCTGTTCCACGGCGGCCTCCAGGTGGCCGACGACGCCTTCCTGCCGGACATCCACCCCGCCCTCTACGACGCCGTGCTCGGCGGCAAGCGCCGGATGGGCGACGGCCCGCTGTGGATCCTCGAAACCCCGACCGTGTCGTGCAACCTCCAGGCCATTGAGCGCGCCATGAAGGGCGTCCCCGTCGCGCTGCTCGAGTTCCGCGCCGGCGACCCCCGCCTGGACGGCCGCGGCCTGGCCATCCTGCAGGGCGACCTGTACGACATCGAGGCCGCCCAGGAAATCGCCCTCTCCAGCCTCGAAACCCGCGGCATCCCCGCCCAGCACCGCATCCTCTCCGCCCCCCACGAAGCCCTTCTCCAGCAGATCGCCGGCTCCACCCGCTTCGACCTCGCCCAGCCCCTCGCCCTCGAAGGAGAAACCGCGTCCTGACACCACAAGGAATCCGCCATGCTGCTCGGAAAAGTCATCGGAACCGTGGTCTCCACCCAGGTCTATCAAGGCCTGGAAGGCGTGCCCATGCTGCTGGTCCAGCCCCTGGCCAAGGACGGCGCGGCCAAGGGCGCGCCGGTCGTCTGCGCCGACGGCACCCGCATGGCCGGCCCCGGCGAGTTGGTCTACTACGAAGGCGGGCGCGAAGCCGCCATGACCCTCAACCCCTGGTTCGTGCCAGTGGACCATGCCATCGTCGGCATCGTGGACGGCGTCGAGGCGCCCGCGTGGAAAGGCGGCCCGGCATGATCCTCGGCAAGGTCCTCGGCAACCTCCACTCCACCATCAACCATCCCTTCTACGACGGGAAGAAGATGCTGGTGGTCGAACGCATCGAATTGGACGGAAAGCCCGCCGCGGGGTATCTTGTCGCGGTGGATCGCGCGGGCGCCGGGCCCGGCGAAACGGTATTGATTCTCGACGAAGGCAACGGCGCGCGGCAGATCTTCGAGTCCGCAGACGGGCCGGTGCGCAGTGTGATTGTCGGCATCGTGGATGAAATCAACACCGTGAAAACCCCGTGAAAACGGGGTTTTTCAATCTGGACCACAAATGAACGCAAATGGACGCCAATTTGAACCGCGGCTTACCCGGAGGGTTCACCCTACCCTTGGATCAAAGGTAGGGCGAGGCATCCTTGCCGAGCCGGGCGGTCCAGATGAGCCCTTGAAAATTGGACATTGGTTATCGGTTATTGGATATTGAGATTCCCGAACCCCGCCGCGCCCCGCGCGGAACAGAAAGAAGGCCGCCGATGAAAGCCATCCTGATCGTTCTCGACTCCGTCGGCATCGGTGCCGCCCCCGACGCGGCGGAATACGGCGATGCCGGCGCCGCCACCCTGCCCCACCTCGCCGCCGCCGCCGGCGGCCTGAACGTCCCGACCCTGCAGAAGATGGGTCTCGGCAACATCCCCTCCTTGCTCCACCAGCGCCCGATCGAAACCATCCTGGGCGTCCCGCCCGAAAAGAAACCCATCGCCTCCTGGGGCGCCATGCGCGAAATGTCCGACGGCAAGGACACCATCACCGGCCACTGGGAAATCGCCGGCCTCGAGGTGGACCCCGGCTTCCACAACTTCCCCTTTGAAAACTCGTTCCCGCCCGACCTGATCGCCGTCTTTGAAAAGGAAACCGGCCGCAAGCTGATCGGCAACAAGGCCGCCAGCGGCACCGCCATCATCGACGAACTCGGGCCCGAGCACCTGAAGACCGGGGCGCTGATCTGCTACACCTCCGCCGACAGCGTCTTCCAGATCGCCGCTCACGAGGAGCTCGTCCCCGTTCCCGAACTCTACCGCTACTGCGAAATCGCCCGCCGGCTCTGCGACCCCCTGCGCGTCGGCCGCGTCATCGCCCGCCCCTTCCTCGGGAAACCCGGTGCCTTCAAGCGCACCGAGCACCGCAAGGACTTCGCCTACCTGCCCGACGAAAAGACCATCCTCGAACGCCTGGTCGCCCGGGACATCCCGGTCTACGCCGTCGGCAAGATCGAAGACATCTACTGCCACCGCGGCATCACCGAGTCCGTCCACACCGGCAACAACGCCGACTCCCAGGCGCTGGTCGAGAAATGGACGCGGGAGAAGGACCGCGGCCTGATCGTCGCCAACTTCATCGACTACGACATGGTCTACGGCCACCGCCGCGACGCCAAGGGCTACGCGCACAGCCTCGAACTGACCGACCAGTGGCTGGCCACCTATCTGCCACTCTTGAAGGAAGGCGACCTGCTCATCCTCACCGCCGACCACGGCAACGACCCCACCTTCAAGGGCACCGACCACACCCGGGAGTACGTCCCCCTGCTGGTCTACTGCCCCGGCGAGCCGGCCGAATGCCTCGGCATCCGCCGCGGCTTCTATGACATTGCCCAGTCGCTGGCCCGCTTCTTCGGCATCCCCGCCATCCCCCGCGGGGCCTCGTTTGTGTGATGACGTGAATGCCCAGATCCCGGCTCACCCGGAGGGTTCGCCCTACCCATTGGATCGAAGGTAGGGCGAGGCGTCCCTGCCGAGCCGGGCGGTTCTCTTGGTTATTGAATATTGATTATTGGATATTGAATATTGAGATCGGAGGCTTTCCCCATGGTACCCCAATGGATCATTGAGAAAAAACGCGACGGCCACGCCCTGACCGCCGAGGAAATCCACTTCTTCCTCAACGGCTACACCAAAGGCACCATCCCCGACTACCAGATGTCGGCCATGGCCATGGCCATCTTTCTCAAGGGCATGACCCCCGAGGAGACCGCCGTCCTGACCGACACCATGATGCGCTCGGGCGCCATGGTGGACACCTCGTCCATCCGGCTGCCCAAGGTGGACAAGCATTCCACCGGCGGCATCGGCGACAAGGTTTCGCTGATTCTCGCGCCCCTCGCCGCCTGCGCCGGGCTGGCCGTCCCGATGATTTCGGGCCGCGGCCTCGGCATCACCGGCGGCACCCTCGACAAGCTCGAATCCATCCCGGGCTTCAACGTCAATCTCTCCGAAAAGCAGTTCATCGCCACCATCCAGAAGTGCGGCTTCTCGATGATCGGCCAGACCGGCGAGATCGCCCCGGCCGACAAGAAGCTTTACGCCCTGCGCGACGTCACCGGCACAGTCGCCTCCATCCCCCTCATCACCGCCTCCATCATGTGCAAGAAGATGGCCGAGGGCATCGATTCGCTCGTGCTCGACGTCAAGTGGGGCACCGGCGCCTTCATGCGGACCGTCGAAGACGCTACCGCCCTCGCCCAGTCCATGGTCCGCGTGGGCAAAGCCATGAACAAGGGCATGGTCGCGCTCCTGACCGACATGAACCAGCCGCTGGGCCGCACCGCCGGCAACGCGCTGGAAATCATCGAGTCCATGGAATGCCTGCAGGGGCGGCATGCCGGCGAGGACCTGATGAACATCACCCTGGCCCTCACCGCCGAAATGCTCGTGCTGGGCAAGAAGGCGGCCAACACGGAGGAAGCCGC
Organism: uncultured Verrucomicrobiota bacterium; assembly: GCA_964393515.1. Classification (GTDB taxonomy): domain Bacteria; phylum Verrucomicrobiota; class Kiritimatiellia; order CAIQIC01; family Lenti-01; genus Lenti-01. Next base: position 11,203 of record CAYMTY010000018.1, on the reverse strand, counting down.
CGCGATCCTGAAGAAGATCATCGCCTCGGGCGCCGCTTTCGCCAAATTCAAGGAAATGGCCGCCCTCCACGGCGCGGACATCTCCGCGCTCGACGACCTCTCCACGCTACCGCAGGCTTCCATCGTCCGCCCCTACCCAGCCCCCGCCGCCGGATTCCTCACCAAGGTGGACGCCGAATCCATCGGCCGGGCCGTGCTGGTGCTGGGCGGCGGCCGCCAGAAGACCGACGACGTCATCGATTACGGCGTCGGCACCTCCGGCCTCGCCAAGATCGGTGATCCGGTCGCCAAGGGCCAGCCGCTGGTCACCATCCACGCGAATTCCCCCGAGAAGCTCGCGCAGGCCATGGCCTACATCGAACAGGCGTTCGCGATCGCGGACAAACCCGTGGCCGCGCCCAAGCCCATCGTCGCCCGGATCACCGGCTGACCGGAACCGGACCCGGTCGTTTTCTGGGATTGAACGCCACCCCGGCTTTGGCCAATATGGGAGGGAGCCAGGCACTTTCATGAATCTCACCAATGAAATCGAGGTCTCCGTTGTCATCCCCTGCCTGAACGAGGCGGACACGCTGGAGATCTGCCTCCGCAAAGCCGGCAAGGCCTTGACGGCCGCCGGCATCGCCCATGAAATCATCGTGGCCGACAACGGCAGCACGGACGCTTCGCCGCAAATTGCGCAGCAGTGCGGGGCCCGGCTGGTGCCCGTGGCCGCGCGGGGCTACGGTGCCGCCCTGATGGGCGGAATCGAGGCCGCCCAGGGCCGCTTCATCATCATGGGCGATGCGGATGACAGCTATGATTTCCTGGAATGCGCGAAGTTCATTCCGGCGTTGCGGGACGGCTGCGACCTGGTCCAGGGCTGCCGCCTGCCTTCGGGAGGCGGCCGGATCCTGCCGGGCGCCATGCCCTGGTCCCACCGCTGGATCGGCAACCCGCTGTTCTCCTTCCTGGCGCAGCGCTGGTTCACGGCGCCCATCCACGACATCTATTGCGGCATGCGGGCGTTCGCCAAGGCCAGCTACCAGCGCCTCGGCCTGCGCTGCACCGGCATGGAATTCGCCACGGAGATGGTCGTCAAGGCCAGCATCCAGGGCTTGAAATTCGCTGAAATCCCCATCTGCCTGCATCCCGACGGCCGCAAGGCCCACGCCCCCCACCTCAAAACCCTGCGGGACGGCTGGCGCACCCTGCGGCTCCTGCTGATGTGCTCGCCCCACTGGCTGTTTGTCGTGCCGGGCCTGGCACTCATGGCGCTGGGTGCGGCCGGCTATATCCTGGCCCTGAGCAACATCTCCGTGGGACCGGCGCAGCCGGCCGGCCACACCCTGTTGTTCTCCAGCGCCCTGATTCTGTGCGGTTTCCAGGCCGTGGCGTTTTCCTTTATCCTCAAGACGTTCGCCCTGCGCGAGGGCTGGCAGCGGACCAATCCCTGGCTTGCCGGGCTGTACCGGCATTTCAACCTGGAGCGCGGCCTGCTGGCCGGCGGCCTGGCCGCCCTGGCGGGCCTCGCCCTCATGGCCTGGACCTGGCTGGTCTGGGCCCGGACGGGCTTCGGCGCGCTGGATTACGGCGCCACCATGAAAATCGCCATCCCCGGAACGCTTCTGCTGATGCTAGGCGTGCAAACCGCTTTCCTGAGCTTCTTCTCCAGCAGCGTGGGCATGTGGCGCAAATGAATCCGGGGCCGCCGGAACCGACGCCCTTCACCCAGACCGACCTCGCGGCCTACGACGCCGAACTCCAGCAGGGCCTGGCGCTCTCCGGCGAGGACAAGACGTATTTCGCCCGGGGCCGCCTGGCCTGGCTGGCCGGCCAGCTGCCGGCGCGGGGCTTGCCGGCGCCCCGGCGCATCCTCGACTATGGCTGCGGCGGCGGCGACACCACCCTCCAACTGGCCCGCCTGTGGTCCGATGCCCGCGTGGTCGGCGTCGATCCCTCCGCAACCCTGATCGCGGCGGCCCGGCGCGCCGACCGCGAAGGCCGCTGTGAATTCCTTCCGCCGGCCGCCCTGCCCCGGGGGGAACCGCCGTTCGACCTGGTGTATTGCAACGGCGTATTCCATCACATTCCGGCCGCCGATCAGCCCGCGGCGCTGGCCTGGATTCATGACCGCCTGGCCCCGGCGGGGATCTTCTCCCTCTGGGAAAACAACAGCTGGAGCCCGGCCGCGCGCTGGGTCATGTCCCGCATTCCGTTCGACCGCGATGCGGTGATGCTCGCGCCCCCCCGCGCCCGCCGCCTGCTCCGGCAGGCCGGATTCACTCTCCTGTCGTGCGATTTCCTGTTTTTCTTCCCGCGCTCGCTCCGGTGGCTCCGCCCGCTGGAGCTCCGGCTGCGCAAACTGCCCTTCGGCGCGCAGTACCAGGTCCTGTCCCGGCGCGCCGGCAACCCTGAATCCGCGGCGGCCGGCTGAGACGAAGCGCGCGCCTCCGGCGCTTCAGGCCGCGGCGCGGCGTCAGGTTGAACAACCGCCCGTTGTCGGCCTGAAATGCCGCCATGGCCAGACGGCAGCCAAGCGTCGGTTGACCGTGCAGATGCCAGCGGTTAAAGAAGGTGGAATACGTCTGGAAGCACATGCCGGGATCCAAATTCGGCCAGCCGGTCCGGTCCCCGCACGACACATTGACCGCTATCAGGATGGCCAGCCGGACCCGTTCACACCAAGGCCCCCGCCCGACGAGAGCATGGTAAGTTATGCCATCGCCGTTGGGTCAGACCGGAACGAGGGCGGGCCGGCGTTCACCCGCCATTGGATCCTTGCCTGTGGAGCCTCCGCTGCCTTAGTCGGGGGATAGGAAGCGGCTACTGAGGAAGATAACTTGCTCTAGTCGGGACGGATCCGGAAGACGCCGCGGGCCTGGTCGGACACGAGCACCACCCGGCCATCGACGACCGTGTAGGCATTTGTCGGCAGCATCTGGAAATCCCAGCCGCGGGCAACGACCTGCGTGGCCCGTTCCACGACGCCGTCCCACGCCACGTAGGCCGGCGCGACAGCCATCTCCACCGTGCCGGAGTCAATAGCCACCGCGGTGATCGCCGCGGGAATGCTGTCCGGATCGACGTGCGACAGGCGCCCGTCCGCACCCACATGCCAGGACTCGCCCGGTTCGCCCGGCGGCGTCACGGTGAACTTGCCGTAGTAGTTGCTGACCATCCACAGATTGCTGCCGGCTACTGTGCGCAGGACATACAGATTGGTCGAATACAGCGGCGGCGTGATCCGGGCCGTGCCCCCTTTCCCGGTCAAGGGGGCCGCCAACATCACCGGCATGCTTGTGGTCGCCAGCCACACATCGTTCCCCGGATCCACCCGGCCGCCTTCGCCCACGGACAGCCAGGTGTTGCCGTCGTTGTTGTAGTAGATCCCGCTGCCCGTGGAAGCCGTGTTGCTGGCAATGACGGCGCTCCCCTTCAGCACCATGCCGCATTCCGTCCCGTTGTAGTGCAGCACGCCGCCGCCGGCCCCCGCCGAATTCCGCTCCACGCGGCCGCCCGCCAGCTCCAGGGCCCCCATGTTGTAAATCCCGCCGCCGGCCGCAGAGGCCTGGTTGCCGGCGATCCGGCCGCCGGTCATGGCCAGCTGGCCGTCATAGCCGACGATGAATCCTTCGAACAGCACGACAGCCTGGTTATAGACGCCCCCCCCGACATTGGCTGTATTCCCGGTAATCGTGCCGCCTTGGATCCGCACCACGCCCGTGTTATTGAAAATCCCCCCCCCGTAGGGCGCGGTGTTGCTCTCGATCCGCCCGCCGGACATGACCACCACGCCCGCCGAGTTGTTGATGGCCCCGGTATCCACGCTGGCCAGATTGTGCAGCAATACCCCCGGGTGGATGTTCAGCCAGCCCAGGTCCAGGAAGAACATGTCGTACAGGTTGGAGACCCCCGCAAATCGGCCCCCATCGATCACCAGGGTGGGTGCCGCATCGCTCCCGGCCGGGGTCCCCAGCGTCAGGGTGGCGTTGGTGCCGGTCACCAGGATCATGTCGTAGGCGCAGTTGGTGCTCCCCCGGATGGTGCGCACCGCGCCATCGCTGACAATCGTCAAGACGCGGTTGGAAACGACCAGGGTGGCGGGCAGGATTTCATCGCCGATCATCACCAGCCGGTCGTCCTGGGCCGCCGCCGCCACGGCGTCCGCCAAGTTGGAGTAGACCAGGCCGCTCATGGCGTTGCTCACCACGGGTGCCGCCGCGGCGCCCGGCGCCCAGCCGCCCAGCAGCAACCCCAGAAGTATCCATGGCCTCATGGCGGTCACTCTACGCGCTTTCCCCCGGGCGTCAAATCCGTTTGCGGTTCCCGCCAGGGCCGGCCGGCGCGGTACGCGTTGATCCGCGCCAGAAGCGCGGGAGCCAGCGCCCGCTCGTTGGACTCCCGTGCCAGCTCCAGTCCCCGCCCAGCCGCGGCCAGCGCGCCCTCGAAATCCCCGGCATTGGCGCGGGCGGCAGCCAGGGTATCCCACACACCGGCCAGCCGCCCGTCGCTCAGCATCAGGGCCCGCTCCGCCCAGGCCAAGGCTGTTGCGGGCCATTCCTCCTGCTGGACATGCCGCAGGCCGTCCGGCGGCGCGGTCGCGACCAGCCAGGCCAGGTTGTTCAATGCCGCGCCATCGTCCGGGGCCCGTTGGGCATAATTCCGGAAGCCGACGAAGGCATATCCCCGCGCCCCCTGCTGCCAGCGGGAGACGAACCGCGCCAACATGCCGCCATCGGCCGCCGGCGCCGGGCCGGCCAGCCACCGGGCGATCTCCATTTCGTCCAGGAAATTGCCGCGGGTGCGGGCATCCCCGTCTGGCGCCCAGCGGGTCTGCAGTTCCTCCATGCGGGCCAGGTCGCCCTGGCTGCGGAGGCAGATGCCGGCGGTATCGCGCCACAGGCCCAGCAGCTTCCGGTCGTTTGTTTTCCCGTCCAGCCAGGTCCAGAAGTCCGGGTGAGTCGCCGGCCGGCCCGTCAGCTCCACCAGCGCGGCCGTGCTGGCGGCGCTGTCGCCGAGCATGGCCGCCTGCCACCAGGCGTAATGGATGTTGACAATGACGTTTCCCGGATGCGCCCGGCGCTGCTGTTCCAGAAAGGCCTGCCATTCGGCGAACTGGCCGCGGAGGAAAAAGGCCTCGCCCAGGTTGTCGAACGCATGGATGCTGTTCGGATTCAGCTGCAGGACGCGCTGGTGAATCGTCAGGCTGTTGCGCCAGTTGGGCAGCAGGCGAAGGGTCAGCCCGCCCCAGACCGCCGCGGTCAGCGCGCCGGCGGCGGCGCCCCAGCGCCAGTTCCAGCCGCGCGCGCGAAGCAACCGGTCGGCCGCCAGGACTGCCGCCAGCAGCAAGCCCATCTGCGGCAGGTATTCGAAGCGGACCGCCACCCGTTCCGCCCCGCCCCACACCACGCCGGTCAAGGGGAACAGGGCGCCGACAAACCACAGCCAGCCCATCAGCGCCCAGGGCGCCGTTTCCCGCAGGCGCCACAGCCCGAACGTCACCCCGAGCAGGATGCCCGTCCCGGCGGCGAACGGCCCCCACTGGAAGGGCAGGTCCGGCAGCAGGACCGCCAGCCCAGAAGGCCAGACCAGCTTTTGAAAATAAAAGAAATAGTGGACAGGGATCATGGCCAGGCGCTGGTGGATGGAGACCGTCATCAGCAGGTCTTCCCGGTGATGGACCCAGATCGGCGACATGGCGAGAACCAGGGCCACCGCCCAGAAGGCCCATTTCTCCAGCGCCAGGCGCCAGATATCCCGCCCGAACCGGCTCCAGCCCGTCCGCTCCAGGGGCCAGACATCCACCAGGATCATGACGGCCGGCATCACAACCAGGCTGGGTTTGGCGGCTCCGCCCAGCACCAGGCAGAGCCAGGCGCAGGCCACGCCATGGCGCCAGGTGCCGCGGCGCCCTTCGACGTAGGCGCCGAGACCCAGCAGGAAGAACACTCCGCTCAGGACGTCCTTGCGCTCGGCGATCCAGGCCACGCTTTCGACGCGCGCCGGGTGCAAGGCCCAGAGCAGCGCCACGGCGAGCGCCACCCCGGTCCGCCCCGTCCAGCGCCGTACCAGCCAGAACAAAAGCCCCGCATTGCCGGCAAACAGCAGCACGTTCACCAAATGGAATCCCCATGGTTCCAGGCCGAACAGCTCCACATCCAGCATGTAGCTCAGCCAGAGCAGCGGGGCCCAATACGGCGACGCCACTCGGGTCACCGCCGCGTGGACCGCAGACCAGGACATCCCGCCAGCCACCAGCGGGTTTTCGGTGATGTACTCCGCGTCGTCCAGGTTGAGCAAGTCGTAGCCAATGGCCGGGGCATAGAGCGCCAGCGCCACGAGAACGACCAGCAGGCCCATGCCCGCCACGCGCCATTTTTTCCGAACGCCAGCACTCATAAAGGCAGGTTTTTCCCGGCGGCTTTCACCCGTTCGTCCGGCTCGCGCCACGGTCGTCGGGCGCGGTATTCCGCTAGCCGCGCCGGCAACTTGCCTTCCAGCGTCCAATCGCCCGCCCGTTTGGCCAAGTCCTGGGCCCGTTTGGCAGCGGCAATCGCGCCGGCAAAATCGCCCGCATTGGCACGCGCCGCACCCAGCGTATCCCAGACCGCAGCCATTTCGCCTCCACTCAATTTGACCGCCCGTTCCGCCCAGTCCAAGGCCCGGGCCGGCCACTCGGTCTGGCCTGCATGTTGCAATCCGTCTGGCCCAGCCGTCGCGACCAGCCAGGCCAGGTTGTTCAGCGCCTGGCCGTCGTCCGGCCGGCGCGCCGCGTATTGCCGGAAACCGATGAAAGCATAACCCCGCCCCCCCTGATGCCAGCGGGCCATCAGCCGCGCCAAGATGTCACGGGGGATGTCCGCCGGCCTGGAGGGTTCCGGCAGCTCTTTCGCCACCAGCGCCGCCTCGGTTTCCCGGCCGGCCGCCCAATATGCCAGCAGCATCTCCTCCAGAAACAGATCTCGCGTGCGGTCGTCCCATGTCCCCGCCCACCGCGCCCGCAGGGATTCCATCCCGGCCAAGTCACCCCGGCTGCGCAGGCACATGCCGGCCATGTCGCGCCAGAGATCCGCGAGCTGTTGGCCATGGATCTGGTCATCGATCCAAACCCAGAAGTCCGGATGGCTTGAATCCAAGCCGGACAGTTTCTCCAGCACCCCGATGCCGGCTTCCGTTTCCCCCAGGATGGCCGCCAACCACCAGGCATAGTACGTTTCCACCGTGGGATTCCCTGTCCATTGATGACGGAATGCCTCGACATACTCCTGCCATTCCGCCAGCCGGCCCTCTTTGAAATAGGCGGTCCCTAAGCCCTCAAAGGCCAGAATCAGCGGGTTTTCCTGCAACACCCGCGCAAAAGCCGTCCGGCTGTTCTGCCAAAAGGGCAGCAGGCGGGCCGTTCCCGCGGCCCAGAATGCGGCCGTCAGAAGGCAAACAGACGCCCCCCATCGCCAAGACCACCCGCGCCACCGCAAAAATCCATCCGCCGCCAGAACGGCTGCCAGCATCAAGCCCACATGGGGCAGATAGGAGAAGCGCACCCCCGTCCCCTCGGTGGTGCCGAACCAGAAGAATCCGATGGAAGGCACGAGCATCAGGCAAAACCACAGCCAACCGACCAGGATGGCGGGCTGTTGCCGGCGCAGGCGCCAGGCTCCCGCGGTCAGCCCGCCGAACACCGCCAGCGCCAAGACCAAAGCCCGGTAGGAAAACACCGGCCGGGGGCAAAGCACCGAAAGCCCTACGGGCCAAACGGCCTGCCATAGATGAGTCAGGTAATTGAGGGGTATGGTCGCCAGCCGATAACTCCAAGGGGGCTGCAGGGTGTCCGGCCCGGCCAGCCAGGACACCGCGCCCAGTCCGAAGGCCACGAGCCCGAACCGCCATTTCTCCAGAATGAGATGCGGCATCCTACGCCGGATTTCACCGCTTTCCCATGAGATCCGGCCCAGCGGCCAGATGTCCAGTAAAAGCAGGACCAACGGCACCATGACCAGCGCGGGCTTGGCCAACATCCCCAGGCCTAAACAACCCAGCGAAATCCAAGTCCAGCCCGTCCGCTTTTGGCCGTTCTCATGGCTCCGGACATAAGTCCCGAGGCATAGCAGAAAAAACAGTCCGCTCAGGACATCCTTGCGCTCGGCGATCCAGGCCACGCTTTCGACGCGCGCCGGGTGCAAGGCCCAGAGCAGCGCCACGGCCAACGCCCATCCCAGCCGTCTTGTCCAGCGCCCCACCAGCCAGAACAAGAGCCCGGCATTGCAGGCGAACAGCAGCACGTTCACCAGATGGAATCCCCATGGTTCCAGGCCGAACAATTCCACATCCAGCATGTAGCTCAGCCAGAGCAGCGGGGCCCAGCATTCCACGGGCGCCGTGGTCCACGCCGCCTTCACCGCTTCCCAGGTCAGACCCCCGGTTACAAGCGGGTTGTCCACGGTGTAGGGCGTGTCGTCCAGGTTGATAAAATCATAGTCAACGGAAGGCGCATAGAGCGCAAACATCCCCAGGACGATGCCCAATCCACAGGCAACCGCAAGGACCCGCGCTGACGGCCGGCGTTGCATGCCTAGTCTTTTTCTACGGCCTTTTGGGCCCGCTTGTCTTTTTCGCGCCAGGGCTGCCCGGCCCGATAACCGTCCAGACGCCGCTGGATTTCATTCGCCAAGACCCATTCGCCGGCCTGGTGGGCCTGCTCCATGGCCTGCGTGGCCGCACTGATGGCGCCCTCGAAATCCCCGGCGTTTGCGCGCGCGGCGGCCAAGGTGTCCCAGACCCCGGAAAGTTCCGCCCCTCCCAGTTCCCGCGCGCGTTCGGCCCAGGCCAGCGCCGTCGGGGGCCATTCGTCCTGGCGCGCATGATTCAAGCCATCCGGCGCCGCCGTGGCTATCACCCACGCCATGTTGTTCAGCGCCAGGCCGTCCTCGGGATGCCGCCGGGCATGTTCCGAGAAAAACTCGAAGGCCAGCCCGCGGCCGCCCTGATGCCAGAACTGGAGATAGCGCGGCAGCAAATCCCGCCATTCCCGGATATCCAGCCCGGTGGCCGCCTTCAACCGCTCCCTGGCAACCGTCCCCGCCTCGGGGCGGTCGGCCTCAAAGCAGGTGCGCAGGAGTTCCGCCACGATGAAGGCCGCCGGATCCGGTTGCAGTTCAACCGCCTTGGTCAAGGCATCTATGGCCCCGGTATAATCCCCGGCGGCCCGCAGGATGGCGCCGCGCACATTCCATAGGATTCTGCGATCTTCGACACCCTCTCGGGGATTGAAATCCAGCAGGCGGACTCCCGCTGTAGTTTCATAGGCCTGCCAGATCTGCTCCGCGGATCCTGCTTGTCCATACCAGACCCGCAGCTGGCATAAGCGCCCCACGCATGATTTGCTGTTCAGCATGGTGCCCTTGGCATACGCTTCTTCCGCTTTCTGCCAGTCGCCGCGATTGAAGTAATAGTCCCCGCCCAGCAGACAGGCGGCGTTATGGCCGTCGTTGTAGCGCCAGACCGCCCCGCGGAAGGAGTCTTTGTCCCGCCAATGCGGAAGCAAATGCAGCGTCTCTCCCCCGTAGGCCGCCAGCAACAGCAGGCCCGCCGCGAAGTTCCACTTCGGATTCCAACCCCGCTGGCGGCACAACTCGTCCGCCGTAACCGCCACGGCCAGGAAAAAACCGATCTGCGGCAGGTACATGAACCGGGTGGCCATGCGCTCCGCCCCGCCCCACACCATGCCGGTCCAAGGAAACAGCAGGCCCACCAGCCACAACCAACCCATCAGCGCCCCGGGATGCCGGCGGCGCAGCCGCCACAGGCCCCAGGTCACCGCGGACAGCACCCCCAGGCCGGCCGCCCACAGCCACCACCGGAAGGACAACTCATCCTGCAAAGGCATCAGTTCTGTGGGCCACACCAGTTTCTGCAAATAGAACAGGTAGTGGATGGGGATCATCCCCAGCCGGTAATACAGGGGGATTTCCAGCAAACTGCCTTGTTCGTGATGGACCCAGATGGGCACGCATGCCAACAAACCCGCAACAAGCCAAAACGCCCATTTCTCCGCCGCCAGCCGCCAGCCGTCCTTCCAGATCCGGTCCCAGTCCGTCCGCCCCAGCGGCCACACGTCCAGCAACAGCAGGGCGGCCGGCATCACGATCAGGACTTGCTTGACCAGTCCGCCGATGACCATGCCCAGCCAGGCCCAGAGCATCCCGTGTGGCAGGTTTCCCCGGCGGCCCTCCACATAGGCCCCGACCCCCAGCAGAAAAAACAAACCGCTCAGGACGTCCTTCCGTTCGGTGATCCAGGCCACGCTTTCAACGCGGGTCGGATGACACACCCACAGCAGGGCCGCCGCCAGCGCCACGCCCGGCCTCCCGGTCCAGCGCCGCAGCAGCCAAAACAGCAAGCCGGCGTTCAGCGCAAACAGCACCACGTTCGTCAGATGCATGCCCCGGGGATCCATGCCATACAACTCTATGTCCAGCATGAAGCTCATCCAGAGCAAAGGCACCCAGTTCGCTTCCGGAGCGGTGGTCCAGGCCGCTTTCACGGAGGCCAGCGTGAACCCATTTGTTACGACCGCGTTGTTGATCACAAACGCGTCGTCGTCCAATGCCGCAAAATCATAGCCCAGGGTCGGCGCGTACAAACCGAACGCCACCACTGCGACCAGCAAGGTCAGCCACATCCCGCGCCGGGTTGCCGTGTTCCATAGTCTCATGGGCGCATCCTACCTTCTCGTAAAATGTCCCCGCAAGCTTTCGTTCGGTAAATCCAGGAACGCCGCCTCCTTGTCTGCCGTTGAGCGCGGCGGCGGTTCGTTCCCGATCCCCCGATCCGACGCGCCCAACGGGTGCATCTACAACAAATCCCCATTCCGACATCTGTAGCTGCGCTCGCTGAGCGCGGCGGCGGTTCCCGCCCGATCCGACGCGCCCACCGGGCGCATCTACAACAAAGCCCCATTCCGATATCTGTCGCTGCGCTCGCTGAGCGCGGCTTGCTTTCCGACCCGACGCGCCCAACGGGCGCATCTACAGCAAAGCCCCGATCCGATATCTGTCGCTGCGCTCGTTGAGCGCGGCTTGCTTTCCGATCCGACGCGCCCAACGGGCGCAGCTACAACAAAGCCCCGATCCGATATCTGTAGCTGCGCTCGCTGAGTGCGGCTTGCTTTCCGATCCGACGCGCCCAACGGGCGCATCTACAACCAAGCCCCGTTCCGACATCT
>CAYMTY010000017.1:0-57977 GCA_964393515.1 uncultured Verrucomicrobiota bacterium | reverse complement strand
CCAACCCCGTGCTGAAGCCCGGCGAGGGCTTCTGGTTCCGGGCGGTCAATGGCGCGTTCCAGTGGATCGAGCCGAACGAGTACATGTCCGGTCTGGAATAGGTATATTCCGGCTTTTGAAAGCAAGGATGGTCGATGGACCCACAACGCATCGGCGAAAAGCGGTCGGAAGAGGATATTGCAACATCTGAGCATCAATTTATTGCTATATTCCATGGAAAAAGATGAGGTTCCAAGGGCACCGGTAAAGTGCCAGGCGAAAACCGGCATTGAAGCCGGGTTTGTCACAATGTTAAAAATATGTTTGATTCTCCGGCGGAGGTAATGTAGATCATTTTCCCCTTTGAATGATCAAGGAAGGGTTGGTGTGTTCCGGTTCCAAGGAGCGGTGAGGATGCAGATTCGGTGGTTTCGTTCCATCCTGTGGCTGGGATTGGGCTGGGTCCTGGCCGCGGGCCCGGCGCCGGCGGTGCAAGTGCGCATCGCGTCGTTCAATGTGGGAGTCGGGATCGATAGCCACAGCAATCACATAGATTTCATCGCGACATCCAACATCATCCAGCGCATTCAGCCGGACATTATTTGCTTCCAAGAGTTGTATGCCAACGAGGACATGCAGGCCTGGATTCAACTGGCGGCGCAACTGGGCTATTCGGACTATGCCATGTCGGCGGGGGGGGGGATCGACAGTTCCATGCGGGTGGGGGTCTGGAGCAAGCATCCGATCCTGCAAAGCGCCAACGTCACCGAAACCACGGTGGACACCAATGCGGCGGAGTTCATGCGCTGGCCGCTGCACGCGGTCATTGAGGTGCCGGGCGCGCTCAATCCGTTTCACGTGTTTTCCACCCACAACGCCGCCACCACCGTCAGCACCCCCCGCCGAATGTGGCGGGCCTTTGAAATCCGCCGGACCATCGAGTATATCCGCGCGTTGACAAACGCCAGCCCGCTGGACACGGAATACGCCATCATGGGCGATTTCAACGATGACATCGCGCTCACGCAGCTGGGCTCGTTTACTCGGACGGAATTCGAGGGGACCACGCTGCACGCGGATTTCCAGGCGGGGACGGACACCCCGTGGTACACGAACGCCAGCTGGACCATGTCCTACAGCAAATATCCGACCGAGCGTCTTGCCACGATCGGCATGGACCGGATCAATCCCGTCCACACGGGCACGAACCTGACCTGGACGCACTACTATTCGTCGGAGAGCGGCCGCTACCGGCTCGACTACATTCTCTTCAGCGATGAGATCATGAACAGCCCCTACGGGGCGCCGACGGGGGAGATCTACAACGCCGAGTTCGACGGCACCGGCGTCGGCCTTTCCAAGCCGGGTCCGCAGCCGCCCAGCAACGCCAGCATGGACGCCTCCGACCACCGGATGCTGTTTGCCGATTTCTACCTGATCGACGCGGTGCCGGGCATCACCCCGGTGGGCATCCTCAGCGAAGTGGTGGATCACAGCTACACGAACGGCACCTACGTCGAGATCTGCAACTCCGGCAGCTCCGAACTGGACCTGGCGGGCTATGAACTGGCCGTCTACCTGAACGGTTCCTCGAGTCCGACCACGATTGCGTTGACCGGCACGGTGGCCGGCGGCGGCACCCACGTGGTGGCGACCTCGACCAACGGCTACCAGACCTACTGGGGGCTGACGCCGGACCAGACGGCGGCGGTCATCGGGCAGGTGAACGGCAACGACACCGTGGCGCTGCTCAAGCCTAACGGCAGCGTGTCGGACATCTACGGCCAGATCGGGGCGACCCCGGGGACCTGGGGCTACACGAACTCCGCCGCGGCGCGCAAGGCGGGCGTGAGCGATCCGATCGCCACTTGGGATTCCAACGAGTGGACGATCGTGGCAGGAACCAACGCGGCCACGCCGGGCTGGCACCAGGCGCTGGCAAACGCGGAAGCCTATGTGTCCGCCGGCCCCGCGCTGGACCCGGCCGCGCCCCGGGCGACGAACAGCTTTGCCGTCACCATCGGGATCACCCCGAACCTGCTCGCCTCCAACCTGACCGCGACGGGGGTGTTCCGCATCGCGGGCGGCAGCTGGCTCGAACAGGGCATGACCAATGCCGGCACCGCCTGGAGCACGCAACCCATGTTTCCCGCCAAGGCCGAAGGCGACGTCCTCGATTACTACGTCCGCTTCGCCTTCCAGGGGCCGGAGGGCTTTCATACCAACTCTTCCGTCACCAACTCCTACACGTTCCCGGTGTTCGGCTCCTCCACCAACCTCAAGCCGATGTTCAACGAGGTGCAAGCCAACGGGGAGGGAATCGATTCCAATGACTTCGTCGAAATCATCGCCCCGGCGGGCTTCGACTTGACCGGATACCGCATCGAGCATCGCAACGGCGGAACGACCGACGGGCCGGTCTGGAACTTCACGTTCCCGGCTTTCACGGTGCCGGATGACGGGGTTCTGGCGGTGGGGGACGTGGCGCTGGGATTCGCGGTCGTCAGCCAGATTTCAAACAACGTGGCCAACACCGACTTCCTGCTGCCGACCGACATGTTGGCGTCAGGGGATGGGTTGATCCTATATGACGCCGCAAGCAACATCATGGATGCGGTGGTCTGGCTAGGGGCCACCTTCGACATCGGGGTGGACGATCCAGACACGGTGTCGACCAACGTGCCGCCCGGCAGCAAGAACTACCTGCACCAGATCGGCACGGATGCCAACACGGACAACTGTCCCCAGGCGCCCAACAACATCCTGATGGCGACGAACGGCACCTGGTACAACGCCGCGGCCACCCCCGGGGCGATCAACGGCCAGCAGACCAGCGGCAGTATCATGATGGCCCCCGGCGACGGCGATCTCGACAGCCTGCTGGACGACGTGGACAACTGCCCGACCACCTTCAACCCGATCCAGACCGACACGGACGGCGACGGCCAGGGCGACGCCTGCGATGGCGACATCGACGGCGACGGCGACCTGAACGCAAACGACAACTGCCCGTACAACGCCAATTCCAACCAGGCCGACATCGACGGCGACGACATCGGCGATGTCTGCGACCCGGATGCCGACGGCGACGGCATCCCGAACGAAGAGGATCCCCAGCCCTACCAATCCGCCAACCTGATCGTCGATTTTGAAGACGCCGCCCTGAAAGCCACCTACACGGACTATACGCCAAAGCAAATCGCCGGGCGGCATTGGGTGCTGTCCAACGCGCTGGTCGTGGCGACAAACGACGCCGACGACCGCATAGCCGGTGAACGCGGCGCCAAGCTGCGCGGCAGCCGGGGCGGCATCTACCTGCAGGGCGCGTTGACCAACGGCATCGGCACCTTCAAGTTCGACTATGCGCGCTATGGGAGCAGCGGTGGCTTGAACATCACCTGCGCCTACAACGCGGGCGCTGGATGGGTAACCATCTCCACGGCCACCACTTTGAACGTCACGGCGCTGCAGACGAAATCAAACACCGTCAACGTGGTGGGCCCGGTGGATTTTCGCATCACCTGGGGCGCGTCCACCCCGGGCGGCACGAAATACGGCAACCTGGACAACATATTCATCACTTCCTACACGCCGCCCGTGACCGGCGAGGCGGAGTGTGACCTGGACGCCGCGTTGTCGCTGCCGTTCGACGGCTCTGCGCATACCAACAGCTTCACGGTGGTTCCGGCGGGCATCCCGTACACGGTGACGTATGCCCCGACGAATCCGGTGGACATCGGGACCTATCACGCGACGGTATTCATCCCCGACGGGGATTACCTGCTGGGCGGGACGTTCGTGTTCAGCAACGCCGTGACCATCACCCAGGGTGTCGCGGCCTGCGAACTGGTTGCGCCGATTGCGGCGGCCTACAACGGCCTGCTGCAGACCAACACCTTTACGGTGACGACGGGCTTGGCGTGGTCGGCGAGCTACGCCCCGGCCAATCCCATCGAACCGGGCAGCTACGACGCCACGGTGACCGTCACGGGCGACGCCAACTACCTGGGCGGGGCGTTCGGGTTCAGCAACGCGGTGGTCATCTCCCAGGCGATGGCCAGCTGCACGATGGGGCCGGCGATCGTCACGAACTACGACGGCGCCGTGCATACCAACACGTTCACGGTGACGCCGGGGCTGGGCTGGTCCGTGGCCTACGCGCCCGCCCTGCCGCAGGAGGTCGGGGTCTACGACGCCACGGTGGTCGTGACCGGCAACAGCCATTACGTCGGCATCACCAATTTCTACGAGGCGGCCGTGGTCATCCAGCCGGCCGGCTCGGGCGGCGGCACCGCCGTGGGCGATGCGCTGACGATCGACTTCGAAGACCCCTACATTCCGGACTACAACGCCTACGGCCCGCACACCAACACGCTGACGGCCGGCAGCCCGTCCGACTGGTTCCTCAACAACGCCACGCGCGGTAACTTGGCCAACGACAAGAAGACCGGCGCCTATTCCCTCCGGCTGCGCTACATCGGCGTGGACGCGACCAGTAACGGCGTGATGCAAAGCGTGACGCCATTCACCAACGGCATTCATTCCGTGGCATTCAACTACGCGGTTTACGGCACGCTGGAAGCCCCGACGCTGACGGTCCAGACCAGTCCGGACGGGGTGACCTGGACCACCAACGACACCCTGACGACCGATGGGGTCAATACGAATTTCATCGCCTATTCCAACGAACTGACCGTGGCGCAATCCTCCTATCTGCGGTTCCAGATGGAAGGCGGCGACCGGATGAACATCGACGACATCCTGGTACTGCCCTATGCCTCCGTTTCAGAGGCCTCCGTGATGCTGTCCAACCTGGCGCAGACCTACGACGGCACGCCCAAGAGCGCGACGGCCACGACGGATCCCTCCGGGCTCTCCGTGGCGATCACCTACAACGGTTCCTACACCGTCCCAACCAATTCCGGGAACTATACCGTGATCGCCACGATTACGGCCTCGGGCTACTCCGGCGCCGCCACCGGCACGCTGGCCATCGCCAAGGCCACGGCCGGCGTCACGCTGACCAATCTGTCCCTGACGTATGATGGCACCGCCCGGACCGCCGCCGTGGTGTGCGTGCCGGCGGTTTCCTGCGCGCTGACCTACGACGGCGCACCGACGGCCCCGACGAACGCCGGCAGCTACACCGTCGTGGCCGCCGTCACGGATGCCAACTACCAGGGCGGGGCGACGGGCGCGCTCGTGGTGGCGAAGGGCCTGGCGGACGTCCTGTTCGACAGCCTCGGGGCGACCTATGACGGCACCGGCAAGCCGGTTCCGGTCTCCACCGACCCGGCCGGCCTGGCCGTGGACGTAACCTACAACGGTTCCACCAGCCTGCCGGTGGCCGTCGGCAGCTACGCAGTGACCGGAACCGTCAGCGATGCGAATTACGCGGGCACGAACGTGGACACCTTCATCATCAGCAAGGCGGCGGCATCGGTCTCGCTGGCGGGCCTGCTCCAGACGTTCAACGGCGCGGCGCGGACGGTGACGGTGGCGACCACTCCCGCCGGTCTGGGCGTGACCGTGACCTACAACGGCTCGGGCACGGCGCCGACCAACGTGGGGACCTATGCCGTGGCCGGCACGGTCAACGATGCGTCGTACCAGGGCGCGGCGAACGGAACCCTGACGGTGACGGAGGCGATCGCTTCCGGAACGGTGGGCAGCACCGATGTGCAGGTGCCCTTCGGGCCGGTGCTGGGCGGCAGCAACTACGTGCTGAAGTATCGGGCCAGCTTGACCAACGGCGGCTGGACGACGGTGGCGACGACGAACATCGGCACGGGCGGCGCGAGCGCGACGCTGACGCATGCGGGCGGCGCCGCGGACTTCGGCTATTACCGCATCGAAGGGGTGGCGGGCCCCTCGGCCGAGATGTGGGGTTATGCGCGGACGGACAAGCCGGGGAACGGCAAGCTCAACGTGGTGGGCATCCCGTTCGGGTCGTCGAACCAGACGCTGAACAGCCTGATGGATCCGCTGCAGTTCAGCGGGCACTACAACAACGCGGGGCTGGCGGACCAGTTGATGATGTGGAATCCGGCGACGACCTCGTATGTGAACCTGGCGCTGTTCGACCGCCGCTCGTATGGAGAGCAGTATGCCTATCTAACCGGCTGGAAGCTGGCGGATGGCTTCGGGCCGGCGGCGGCCTATACGAATCCGGTGCTGCCGGCGGGTTCGGCGGTATGGATCCGGGGCTCGACTTTGGACACGCAGCAGGTGGTGGTGGCCGGGGCGGTGGTGATGGCCGGCGCGGCCACCAACAACCTGGTGCCCGGCCTGCAGCTGATCGCCAATCCGTTCTCGGAGCAGGTGACCTTGAGCAATCTGACGATCCATGTGAACGCGCAAGGGCACTACAACACGGCGGGGCTGGCGGATCAGATCATGATATGGGATTCCGGGGCCCAGACCTATGTGAATCTGGCGCTGTACGACCGGCGGTCATACGGCGAACAGTACGCCTATCTGACCGGCTGGAAACTGGCGGACGGGTTCGGGCCGGCGGCGGCCTATACCAACCCCGTGCTGAAGCCCGGCGAGGGCTTCTGGTTCCGGGCGGTCAATGGCGCGTTCCAGTGGGTCGAGCTGAACGATTACAAAGCAAGCTTGGAATAGCGCCCGGATTACATCTGCCACCATAAAGGCCTGGGCGGTTTCCGGACCGGCGTCCGGCTGGCGATTCGGACCATTTCCGGGCGCAAGCGATAGTTCCCACGACCGGCATGGGGAACGCAGCCAGGTTCCATACCATAACAATCTGGAAGTCATAGGGATATGCATATGGCCATAAACTCTTGCATTTCAGGCGGAAAAATATAACATTTTTCAAATAATCTGGTGGCATTGGGCGTTGGCAGGCAGATGAAAATTGGGACGGGAATCTGGCTGGGAATTTTCGTATGCGCGGCGATGTCATGGGGCGGGGAGCCGGGCATCCACTTGGTCTGGGGAAAACTGGAAACGGCTGCGGCCAGTCAGCAGGCGGCATTCAAGCTGCTCAAGTCGTCCGCCCAGGCTCCGGTCATCCAGCAGCTTGATGAGCGCGGGACGGTCCCGTGGCTGGTGCAGTTTAAAGCGCCGATCCGGCCGGAATGGACCATGGCCCTGGAGGCGGAGGGGGCGGTGATTACCGGCTATGTGCCGGAGCAAGCCCTGCTCCTGTTGGCCTCGCCGCAGGCGATTGTCCGGATCGGCAATTGGCCGGAAGTGGTCTGGGCCGGTGAGTTTTTACCGGCCTACAAGCAGGCGGCCTGGCCAAGCCCGGCCCCGGGCGCGGCCGGCATCCCGGAACAGGCTTGCGGGGTGGTCTTGTTCCAGGCCGGGGATCAAGTGAGGATTGCGCGCAGATTCGGAGAGATGGGAGTGTTCGTGCCCCGGGCGGATGCCCGGGGCGACAGTGATGTGCTGCGCGTCCGCCTGACGCCCGCCCAGGTGGAGGAAGTTTCCCATTGGGGCGAGGTGGAATGGATCGAACCGGTCGTCCGGCCCCGGCTGTGGAGTGAAGCGTC
This sequence comes from uncultured Verrucomicrobiota bacterium, assembly GCA_964393515.1. Taxonomy (GTDB): domain Bacteria; phylum Verrucomicrobiota; class Kiritimatiellia; order CAIQIC01; family Lenti-01; genus Lenti-01. Next base: position 50,478 of record CAYMTY010000017.1, on the reverse strand, counting down.
GGCGGCCGCCGCGGAGCCGGCGGTCCCGGCTCCGGCGGCAGAGGTCCAACCCGCGGGGCAGGGGCAGGCGATTGCCATCTGCGACACAGGCCTGGATGCCGCGCATCCGGATTTTGAAAACCGCGCGGTCGGATTTTCGTGGACCGCTGACGGCCGCTGGACGGATGTCCGGGGTCACGGCACGCTGGTGGCGGGCATTGCCGCCGGTGCCGGGGCGGCCTCCACGGGCCGCTATGCGGGCGTGGCGCGGGCGGCACACCTTGTGGTGCAAGCCATGGGTGCCGACCTGTCCGGACTGCCGGCCGACCTGGGGCCAGTGCTGCAGCAGGCCTGGGATGCCGGCGCGCGCATCCAGCTGATCGGCTGGGGCCGGGCGGATTCCGGGGCCTACGGGGTGGATGCGCGGGCCATCGATCGCTTCACTTGGAGCCATCCGGAAATGCTGGTGGTCGCCGCGGCGGGCAATGCCGCCACGGACCTGGCCCCGGCGGACGGCGTGGTGGACGGGGGCTCGATCGGCTCGCCGGCAACCGCGAAAAACGGGTTGGCGGTGGGCGCCGCGGAGGGCCGCGGGCCAACGCCGCAGGTCTGGCACGACGCCTGGCCGGAGGATTTCGCCGTTGAGCCCATTGCGCTGGACCCCGTCGCGCAAGCGGACGGGCCGCATGGGCTGGCGGCGTTTTCGGGCCGCGGGCCCTGCCGCGACGGCCGGATCAAGCCGGACCTGGTGGCTCCGGGCACCCAGCTGGTTTCCACCCGGTCGCGCGATGCCGCGGATACGGCATGGGGGGCCGCAGGTCATGCCGATTATCTCCAGGCCGGCGGCACAAGTCTCGCCGCTGCGCAGGCGGCCGGCACCGCGGCCCTGATCCGCCAATGGCTGGCGGAGAAGCGCGGGATGTCGGCCCCCAGCGCCGCCCTGGTCAAGGCCGTGTTGATTGCGGGCGCCCGCAGCTTGGTTCCGGGACAGTACGGAAGCGGGGCCAAACAGGAGATCCCCGCGCAACGGCCGAACAACGCCGAGGGCTTCGGCCTGCTTGAGACCGCCGGAAGTTGGCTGGACGGTGCCGTTGAGGTTCACGACGAGATCGGGCTCGCCACCGGGCAGACCCGGGAGTATTCCCTGGATTGCATACCGGAAGACGGGCGCTGCATCCTGGTGCTGGCATATGCGGACTATGCCGCCGCCCTGCCGGCCGGCCGGCAGCTGGTGAACGACCTGGACCTGACGGTGCAATCGCCGGCGGGAATCCGGCGGCATGCGAATGGAGAAAACGAGCCGGACGGTTTTAACAATGTGGAATGGATCGAATTCGATGCGAGCCAAAAGGGAATCTGGCAGGCGCAAGTTGCCGCCCGGGAGGTACCCATGGGCGGCCGCCAGCCGTATGCGCTCGTGATCCGCCGGATCCGTCCGGCTGCCGTTGCCGCGGCACAGGAGCAACCATGAATTGGCGCAAGTGGGCGGGATGGATGGCGGCGGGCCTGCTGGCCGGGGCGCCGGCGGCCTGGGGGGCGTACGGCGGTTCCGGCACGTTCACCAAGATCACGAGCCGGGCGGACTTGACGGACGGCTACTACGTCATCGCCAGCAGCAACGGGCTGGCCGCCATGACCCACACGAACAACGGAACCTATTTTACGAATGTCGTGATCAGTCCCGTGGCCAACACCCTGACCGATCCGGTTCCGGCCATCGTTTGGCTCATCCAGACCAACGCCACGCACGGCGGACACACCCTCTTTACTGAAACCAGCAACCGGTTTGTCGTTTATGCCGGCAGCGCGAATGCCGCCTATGCCGCCGGGGCGGTGGGCGGCACAACGGGAACCTGGACGTTTGCCTATGGGGCCGGGGCTTTCGACGTCGCCAACGTGGCGGCGAGCACCCGGCTGCTCCAGTACAATTCCGCGGCGCCCCGGTTCGCCTGTTATACCACGACCCAGCAGAAACTGGCGTTGTACAAGATGGCGGCGGCGGCCGATGTGGCCCCGGAGTTCGGCGCCAATCCGGGACCGATGAACGCGACGGTGGGGGTGGCGCGGGCGTTCGCGGTGACGGCCACGGGCAGTCCATCGCCGACCTTGGCGCTGCAGTCGCAGACGGCATCGTCGGGATTCAGTTTCGTTCCGGCGACAGGCACGCTGACCTACACCCCGCCGGTGGCGGACGAAGGCGCGCGGACGTTCACCTTCACCGCCAGCAACAGCGCGGGCGTGGCGACCCAGATCGTCAGCGTGACGGTCGTGAACGCGGCCGTGGCGCCCGCCTTCACCAGCGCGGGCACCTTCGGCGCGACGGTGGGCGTGGCGCGGGCGTTCACGGTGGCGGCCAGCGGCAATCCCGCGCCGACCCTGGTGCTGCAGAGCGAGGACGCCGCCGGCGCGGTCAGCTTCACCGCCGGCACGGGCGCGCTGAACTACACGCCCGCCGCGGGCGACGTCGGCAACCGCAGTTTCGTTTTCACGGCCAGCAACACGGCCGGCGTGGCCACGCAAACCGTCACGGCCGTCGTCGCGCCCGTGCCGACGGCCATTCCCACCGTCAGCATCGCGAACCTCAACACCAACTCCTTCACCATCAACTGGACGGCCTGCACCGACGCCACGAACTACCAGGTCCAGGTGGCAACCGACACCAACTTCACCGCCGGCAGCGGAGCGGAGGTTTTCAACGAAGGGTTCGACAACGGTACGACGGCTCCGGACAATTGGACGTTCGTTGGCGTAGGCGGGACCTACACGACATCTGGCAACTATGGCGATAGTTCGCCTTCGCTTAAATTGGATGCGACGGACGACCAAATCCAAACGCCCAGTTTTTCTGCGGCAACCAATTTGAGTTTCTGGATCAAGGGCCAAACCACCGATGGCAGTTCTGCTTTGCTGGTCGAAGGATATTCGGGTGGTTCTTGGAGCACGATCACCAACGTCGTGCCTCTGCCGACCACGGCGACGACCATCCAGTGCGGGCTGAACCCTGCGATGACCAGCGTGCGGTTCACGTACACCAAAAGCGCGGGAAACCTCGCGTTCGACGACGTGGTGATCCACGGCTCCGGAGCATCCGCCACGCTCGTGCTGGACCGGACGGTGGCGGCACTGACGACCGACGCGACGGAGCTGGACATGTCGACGACCTACTACGTCCGGGCGCGCAAGGAGGGCGGCGAATGGTCGGAGATCGTTTCGGCCACGACGGCCGATCCGTCGCCGACCGTGCCCGTTTTCGGCGCCAATCCGGGGCCGGTCGCCGCCACGGCGACCGTGGCGAAGGCGTTCGCGGTGTCGGCCACGGGCTTCCCGTCGCCGACCCTGTCGCTGCACGCGACGACCGCTTCGGGCGGCTATTCGTTCACGGCCGGCACGGGTGTGCTGGACTACACGCCCCCGACGAACGACGTGGGCTCGCAGACGTTCACGTTCGCCGCCAGCAACTCCGCCGGCGTCGCGATGCAGACCGTGACCGTGACCGTGGCCGCCGCGCCGATCTATGTTCCGACCGTGACCGTCACCAACATCGGCACCAACACTTTCACGGCGAACTGGACGGAGGTGACCGACGCGGCGACCTACCAGGTCCTGGTCGGCACGGACACCAATTTCTCGCTGGGTTCCGTCGGTTCGAACCTGCTGAATGAAACCTTCGCCACGCTGACGGACTCGACCGTGCCGAGCGGCTGGAGCAGCAGCCATTCGTCGGATCTGGACAGCACGGTGTATTACGGCGCGGTCCGGCCATCGTTCAAGTTCAACGCGACCGGCCAATGGCTGCAAAGCCCGGCGTTCGCGCCGGGCGCGACCAATCTCCAGTTCTGGGCCTATGGCCGCAACGGATCGAGCAGTACGATCGCCGTTTCCGGACTGGTGTCCGGAGTATGGATGCTCATCGACACGGTGACCGTTGCCCGGAACGGCGCGACTTACGACGTGCCGCTGGATCCCCAGACCACGCAGCTCAAGTTCCGCTTCACGCGCTACAACACGGTCTATTTCGACGACGTGGCCGTGCAGGGCGGCACTTCGGCCGGTTCGCTGGTGGCGGACGAAACGGTGGCGGCGCTCACCTACGGCGCGACGGGGCTGGAAATCCTGACGCCTTATTACGTCCGCGTGCGCGCCGCGCCCACGGGCACGTGGTCGACCGTGGTCCAGGCGACGACCCTCGGCAACGATCCGGTGGCGCCGTGGTTCACCGGCGGGGCGGGGCCCTACAGCACGACCGCCGGCGTAGCGGTGGCCTACACGGTTTCCGCCATGGGCGTGCCGGCGCCGGAGCTGGCTCTGGCGGGGGCGACGGCCACGGCGGGCAGCTATGCCTTCACGACCAACACCGGCTATTTCATCTACACGCCGCCGCTCGGCGACGCGGGAACGCAGACCTTCACCTTCACCGCCAGCAATTCGATGGGAACGGTGACGCAGGCCGTCGAAGTGTCCGTGGCGGCCGCGACGGCGCCGGTCTTCACTAGCGGCACGGCCTATGGTGCGACCACGCTCGTAACCCGGGTGATCAACGTGGAGGCCACGGGCGCGCCCGCGCCGGTCCTGGCGCTGGCGGGGTCCACGGCCACGGCCGGCTCCTATTCCTTCTCGCCGGAACTGGGCCGCTTGAGCTACACGCCGCCCACGAACGACGTTGGCACGCGGACCTTCACCTTTACGGCCAGCAACCTCGCCGGCGTGGCAACCCAGGTGGCGAGCGTGGTGGTCAGCAACATGCCCGCGGTTGCGCCGGTGATCAACGCCATCTCGCCGCAGGCGACGATGGTCGGGCTGGAGCATGAATACACGGTGACGGCGACGGACCCGGACACGGCCGCCTCCAACCTGACCTTCGCCTGCACCAGCGCCGTGAACGCCGCCACGTGGGCTTTCGACACGAACAGCGGCGATTTCGTCTTTATCCCCACCACGAACCAGATCGGCACCAACTTTTTCGCGTTCCTGGCCACCGACCATCCGACGTCGCTGACCAGTCCCTGGTCCAACATGGTCGTCGTGGTGAGCGCCGCGGGCGACCCGGTCTCGGTGTCCTTCGGCAGCGCCCGGATCGTGGGGGCGGAAGAAGACGGCACCCTCCTGATTCCCGTGAACCTGGCCTATGCCGGTTCGGCGTCCGTCCATTTCCGGTTCACCGGCCCGACGAACGGCACCGCGCTGCGGGGCACCGACTTCAACTGTTCGACCACCCTGACGATTTCCGGGTCCTCGTCCGGAAACCTCGTGCTGGATCTGGTCAACGACGCGTTGCCGGAAGGGGCGGAGTCGGTGAAGATCACGCTGGCGCCGGTGGCGCCGGCCACGGCGGGTGCCGTCACCCAGACGGTCGTGCACCTGCGCGACGACGACACGGTGGCGGTCATGGCGGCCAACATCACGTGCGGGTCGGACCAGGAGTACGAGGCGCCTGCCCAGCGCATTTTCCAGGCGCTGTGCCCCGACGTGGCGCTGGTGCAGGAATTCAACATGACCAATGGCACCACCGAAGCCGTCTATCGCTCCTGGGTGGACCAGACCTTCGGCACGAACTTCTCGTATTGCCACGAGCCGCTGGCCAGCGCGAACATTCCCAACGGCATCATCAGCCGCTGGCCCATCGTCGAATACGGCGAATGGGACGACACGACGCTTAGCGACCGCGATTTCGTCTGGGCCAAGATCGACCTTCCGGGCGACAAATACCTGCATGCGGTCAGCCTGCACATCAAGGCCAGTTCGGGCTACGAGTCGCAGCGCACTTCGGAAACCCGGATGCTGACCAACTACATCGCGCAGGCCGGGTGGAGCACGAACGACTACCTCGTGATCGGCGGCGACTTCAACTTACAGACGCGCACCGAAACCGCGCTTTCGGTGCTGACCGCCAAGACGGTTTCGGATGCCCACCAGTCCGCCGACCAATTCGGCGACAAGGACACCAACAGCGGGCGGGACAAGCCCTACGACCTGGTGCTGCCGAGCACGAACCTGAACGCCCGCCACCGCTCGTTCTACTTTGGCGGTTACAGCTATCCCAATGGCATAGTCTTCGATACGCGCCTCACCTGGGCCAGCGGCTTGCCGTCGCCCTCGCTGTCCACCGATTCGGCGGCGGTCAACATGCAACACATGGGTGCGATGAAGATCTTCGAACTCGAGAAGGACGACGAAGTAGGTGCGCCACTTGCGTTTTCGGCCGTCCCGGCCGGGCCCAGCCAGAACGATCTCTCCGCCACGGCCAATGCGCTGGGCGACGACGTGATCGTGGTGTGGGACAGCGACGGTACGTTCACGACGCCTTCGGGGACCGCTCCGGCGGTCGGGGCGGCGTTCGCGGGCGGCACCGTCCTCTACAAGGGCGTGGCTGGCGCGTTCAGCCATACGGGGCTGACGGCGTGCGCCATCTATTCCTACAAGTGCTGGTCCTATGCCGGCATGGTCTATTCTACCAACGGGCTGACGGCCTCCGCCGAAACGGAAGCGCCCGCCGCGCCGGCTTCCGTCTGGGCCAGCGCGACGAACAACGAGGCGTTCACCGCGGCCTGGAGCGCGGTGGCCGGCGCGGCGAGCTACGAGCTCGATGTCTGCGCGGCGCCCAGCTTCTCCGGCGCCGGCCCCGGCTGGGGACCCGTTTTCCGGGAAACCATGGGTGAACCGACGGCCGGCACCACGACCCTGGCCGAACACGAGGCGAACGGAGGTTTCGACAACGACGCCTATGAGATGACCCCCGGGGGCGCGGACAATCCGGCCGATGTGCGGACGAGCAGCGCTTCCACCAACTACACGGATGCGGCGGGCAACGCGGCGTCCGGCAGCGCCAACATCTACTTCACCACGACCGGGGTGAGCGGAGTGATGGGCTTTGCCATTGGCGGCATCGACACCCGCGGTTACGAGGCGCTGGCGCTGCATTTCGGCTACCTCAAGGAATCCGCAACGACCAACATGAACCTCGCGGTGGATTGGTCCACGGATGGCGGCGACACCTGGCACCCGGTGGCGGTTTCCAACCTGCCGGCGGCCGGGGCGGCCGCCGGGTGGTACCTGGTTTCCAACCTGTCGGTATCGGCCTCGGCACTGGACTCGACCAACCTGAGCCTGCGCTGGGTCCGCCAGACCAACTCCGTGCCCGGGCGCATCGACGATATTTTGCTGCAGGGTTACGCGGACACGGCGGCATTCGTGGCGGACTACTCGAACCGGACGGTGACGGGGGCGACCAGCCAATCCGTGACCGGCCTGACCGGGGACGTGACCTACTACTTCCGCGTACGGGCCATGGGTGGCTGCGCCGGCGCCTATTCGTCGACCGCCAGCGCAACTCCGGCCGGCACGCCGGCGGCGCCGGTGTTCACCAGCGGCGATTCCTTCGGGGCGACGACCGGCGTGGCGCGGACTTTCACGGTCACGGCTTCCGGCTATCCGCAGCCGGCGCTGTCCCTGCAGGGAACCACGGCCTCCGGCGGGTATTCCTTTACCGCCGGGGCGGGGCAGTTGGCGTATACGCCGCCGGAGGCGGATGCCGGTTCGCAGACGTTCACGTTCCGGGCCACCAATCTCTACGGGACCGCGTGGCAAACCGTCACGGTTGCCGTGGCGGCGGGCGTGCCGGCGGCGCCGGCCGCGGTCTGGGCCAGCACGACGAATGCCACGGGATTCATCGCGGCTTGGAGCGCGTCGGCGCTGGCAACCGGCTACCGGCTCGATGTCAGCACCGAACCGGAGTTTCAGGTTTTGACCGGCGGCAGCGCCCAGACGGTCCTGGCCACCAACGCGGCCACCGACGTCTCCCTGATTGCGGGCGACTGGTCCGGAACCGCCTTGGCCGGCACCAACGGCTATGTCCAGATGCTCCAAGGCACCTCGGAGATCGTCTCGCCGGCGTTTTCAACGGTGGGCTTCACCAACCTGACGGTGGATTTCTGGGCGCGGACCTACAACGGCACCACGGCTTCCAACATCACCGTTTCCGTTTCCACCAACAACGGCGGAACCTGGGCCATGCTGGGCGTCGTGAATCCGCCCAACGGGTCCAGTTGGGCGGCAATGCCCGCGCTGTCGGCTGCGGCGCATGTCGGCCACGTCCAGACCCGCATCCGCTGGCAGTCGCTGGACGCCACCGGCACCATCGGCGTCGGCGTCCGCTATCTGGCCGTCAACGGCTGGGGGCCCGCCTACGCGCCGTCCTTCTTGGCCGGCTGGTCCAACGCGGCCGTCGCGGGCACGAGCCAGGCCGTGTCTGGATTGGCGGAGCTCACGCCTTACTACTTCCGGGTGCGGGCGGAAAACGCCGCCGGCACCAGCGGTTCTTCGCCGACCGCCAGCGTGACAACGCGCGAAACGCTCCTGCAGAACCAGACAATCGATTTCCCGGTGCTCGGAGACCAAGTGGCGACGAACATGCTGGGCCTGGCGGCCACCGCGTCCAGCGGCCTGCCGGTGTTGTTTGCGGTCACCAACGGCCCGGGGACAATTTCGGGCGGCACGAACCTGTCCTTTACGGGGGCGGGCAGCGTGTCCGTAGTGGCCTCGCAGGCCGGCAACGAATCCTGGAATCCCGCGCCGAACGTGACCCGCACCTTCAATGTGGCCAAGGCGGCGGCGACGGTCCAGTTGCAGGGCCTTGCCCAGACCTACAATGGCGCGGCGCGAACGGTGACGGCGACGACCCTGCCGGCGGGCCTGACGGTTTGGGTGACCTATGACGGCGGGGGCATGGCCCCGATCGTCGCCGGATACTACGAAGCCGTTGCCACGGTCAACGAGGCGTTGTACCATGGGGCAACGACCGGAACGCTGGCGGTTACCAAGGCGGCGTTGACCGCCACGGCCGATGCGCAGCGCAAGGTTTACGGCGCGACCAATCCGCCCCTGACTTTCCAATATGCGGGCTTCGTGGCGGGCCAGGATGCCGGCGTCCTGACGGCGGCGCCGGCCGCCACCACGACGGTCGGGCTGGCAACGGCCCCGGGCCTTTATGCCGATGCCATCACGCTTTCCGGCGGCACGGCCGACAACTATGCCTTCACGTACGTACCCGGCGCCTTCACGGTGACGGAGGCGATCGGGGCGGGCGCGGTCGGCAGCCAGGATGTCCAGGTGCCCTTCGGCCCGCTCGAAACCGGCAGCAACTACGTGCTGGAATACCGGGCCAGCCTGACGACCGGCGCCTGGGTGGCGGTGACGAACATGACGGGGGCGGGCGAGGCCAGCGCGACGCTGACGCATGCGGGCGGCGCCGCGGACTTCGGCTACTACCGCATCGAAGGGGTGGCGGGCCCCACGGCCGAGATCTGGGGCTATGCGCGGACGGACAAGCCGGGGAACGGGAAGATCGCCGTGGTGGGCATCCCGTTCGGGTCGTCGAACCAGACGCTGAACAGCCTGATGGATCCGCTGCAGTTCAGCGGGCACTACAACAACGCGGGGCTGGCGGACCAGTTGATGATGTGGAATCCGGCGACGACCTCGTATGTGAACCTGGCGCTGTTCGACCGCCGCTCGTATGGAGAGCAGTATGCCTATCTAACCGGCTGGAAGCTGGCGGATGGCTTCGGGCCGGCGGCGGCCTATACGAATCCGGTGCTGCCGGCGGGTTCGGCGGTATGGATCCGGGGCTCGACTTTGGACACGCAGCAGGTGGTGGTGGCCGGGGCGGTGGTGATGGCCGGCGCGGCCACCAACAACCTGGTGCCCGGCCTGCAGCTGATCGCCAATCCGTTCTCGGAGCAGGTGACCTTGAGCAATCTGACGATCCATGTGAACGCGCAAGGGCACTACAACACGGCGGGGCTGGCGGATCAGATCATGATATGGGATTCCGGGGCCCAGACCTATGTGAATCTGGCGCTGTACGACCGGCGGTCATACGGCGAACAGTACGCCTATCTGACCGGCTGGAAACTGGCGGACGGGTTCGGGCCGGCGGCGGCCTATACCAACCCCGTGCTGAAGCCCGGCGAGGGCTTCTGGTTCCGGGCGGTCAATGGCGCCTTTGAATGGGTGGAGCCTCGCGACTACCAGGCCGGATTGGAATAGCCGGCCGCTGCCGCATCCGCGCCTGATGCCGGCCTTTTCCCGCTTGCGCGGGCAGGGGGGATTCGGCATCGTTGCCGGCCATGGTTTTCAGTTCACTCACGTTCCTGTTTCTTTTCCTGCCGGCGACCCTGGCGGCCTATTACGCCTGTCCGGCGCGGCACCGGAACGCCGTGGCGCTGCTGGCCAGCGCGTTCTTCTACGCCTGGGGCGCGCCCCGCTTCGTGATTGTCCTGTTCGTGTCCGGCCTGGCGGATTACGTGATGAGCCGGGAATTGCCGGCCGGCCGACGGGCGCCGGGCGGGCGCCGGGGGGTGCTGGCCCTGGCGGTTGCCCTGAATGTTTCCCTGTTGTTGTACTTCAAGTATGCGAACTTTTTCGTCGCGGAGTTCAATACGGTGCTGGCGCGGCTGGGCGCCGGCCCGGTCTCCTGGACGGCGGTGGCCCTGCCGATCGGCATTTCCTTCTTCACCTTCCAGAAGCTGAGCTATCTGGTCGATGTGTACCGGGGCACGGCGCAGCCGGCGCGCAGCGCGGCGGACTATCTGCTGTATGTCGTGCTGTTCCCCCAGCTGATCGCCGGGCCGATCGTCCGCTACCATGATGTGGCGCAGCAGCTGGCGCAGCGCGACTACCCGCGCGAGCGTTTCTTCACCGGCATCCTGCGCTTCAGCCAGGGGCTGGGCAAAAAGGTGCTGGTGGCGAACACGCTGGCCGAAATCGCCGACGCGACGTTCGGTGTCGCGCCCGCCGGCCTGTCCTGCGGGCAGGCCTGGCTGGGCGTGCTGGCCTATGCCTTCCAGATCTACTTCGATTTCAGCGGCTATTCCGACATGGCCATCGGGCTGGGGCGCCTGCTGGGCATTGAATTTCTCGAGAACTTCAACCGGCCCTACATTTCGCGCAGCATCACCGAATTCTGGCGGCGCTGGCACATGTCCCTGTCCAACTGGATGCGCGAATACCTCTATCTGCCGCTGGGCGGCAACCGCCGCGGGTCGGCGCGAACGTACCTGAACCTGTGGATCGTCTTTCTGATCTCCGGTTTCTGGCACGGGGCGGCCTGGAACTTCGTGGCCTGGGGCGCCTTCCACGGGTTCTTTCTCTGCTGTGAAAAAATGGTCGGGAAGGAGCGGGTTGGCCGCATCCCGGCCTGGGCGGCAGTGCCCGCCACATTCGTGGTGGTGTTGTTCAGCTGGGTGTTGTTCCGCGCGCCCACGCTGGAATACGCGCTGGCATATGCGGGCCGCATGCTGGCGCTCGGGGCGCCGGCGGCGGGCGCCGTCCTGGGATTCGGCCTGCGGCACCAGATGCTGCTGGCGGCGGCTCTCGTGATCTGCTTTGGCCCGGCCCTGAAGCCGCATCCGTTCGATTTCATGCGCTTGGATCCCGGCCGGGCCCGGCCGGGACAGGCCCTGGCGCGGTTCGCCGCGGCCATGATTCTGCTGGTCTGGTCCGCCGCGGTGCTGGCGACCAGCAGCTTCAATCCCTTCATCTATTTCCGGTTCTGAACCATGAGACGCCTCCTGCTCATCGCGGCCCTGCTGTTCAGCCTGTTCCTGGTGTTGCCGCTGGTCCACCTGGCGATGGGGTGGCCGCCGGACTACCCGCTGGCCGGGGTGGAAAGCCGGGTGGCCGTGCCGGAGTGGACCCCGGCCGCCTGGTGGAACGGGACGCTGCAGGCGACGTTCGACACCTGGATCAACCAGCGCATCGGCCTGCGGGGCCTGCTGGTGCGCACGGCGAATCAGATCCAATACACCCTGTTTCGCGAGCTGCCGCAGCGCAGCGGCACCCGGGTCCTGCTGGGGCGCGACGGCTTCCTGTTCGAGAAGGCTTACCTGGACGCCTACAACCGCGCCGGCCGCCACTCCTACCGGGAACTGCGCAACATCTGCTACTCCGTGCGGCTCATGCAGGATCGGCTGGCCGCCGACGGGATTGCCTTCCTGCTGGTGATCGCTCCCAGCAAGGCGGAAATCTATCCCGAACACCTTCCGCCCGGGATGGACGTGGCCGGCCGGCCCACGCGCCGCAGCGACTACGAGAACCTGATGCCGCTCCTGCACGCGGCCGGCGTCAACGTGGTCGATGGGCCCACGCTGTTCCGGCAGTGGAAGGCCGAACCCGGCGCCCCCCTGTTGTTCGGCAAGGGCGGGACGCATTGGAATCAGTACGGCGCGGCCCGCATGGTGGCCGAGATCCTGGCGCGCCTGCGCGACCTGACCGGCAAGGATCTCCCCGTGCTCCAGGTGACGGGCGCCGTCACCAATCGCACCATCATCGATGCCGACAACGACCTGGGTGAACTTCTGAACCTCTGGTCGGGCCGGCCGTTTGCGGGGCCGCAGATCCAGCCCGTCCTGAACAAGCAGCCCGGCACCCACGCCCCGGACATTCTGTTCATCGGCGACAGCTTCGTGTTTACCCTGACCAATCTCATGGACCGCGAGGGGCTGTATCGGCGGCGCAACACCTATTACTACTACAACCGGCAATACTTCTATCCCGAAGCCCCGAATGAAATACTCGACAAACGCAGCCTCGATCTGCTGCAGGTCTTGGCAGACCGCGATGCCGTTGTGATCGAAGTGAGCGAATACTGGCTGCCGCGGATCGGGTTCGGCTTCGTCCGCGACCTGCTCAAGGCCTACCGGCGGCTGGAGCGGGCCCGGGCCGCCGCCGCCGGAGCTTGAGTCGGCTTTTTATTTCCCGCCGAGCAATCCCTGCTTCAGGGAAGCCTGCACCGGGCTTTCGCCCAGCCAGATGGCGAACAGGGCCTGCTTCAATGCGCGCCCCGGGATTTCGCCCAGTTTCTTTTCCTCCCCCTCATGCCGGTAGAGGGTGGCGAGGGCGCCGTCCGCGTAGCGCATCAAGACGGTATCGCCCTTCCGGAATTCGGTGCCGGCGAACTGGTCGAGAAACGCCTGGGTCTTGTCCGCGGCATAGCCGGACTTGGCAGCCTTGGCGAAGCCTTCGGCGGTGGCTTCGACGAACCGCGCCCGGGTGATCAGGCCGCTCTGGATCTCAAGGACGAGTTCCATGGGCCGGTCGGCTTCCAGGAGGTCCTGGGCGCCGGCGCCTTTCAGGTCCGCCGGCACGAAAAGGGCGAGGTTATACATGGTGCCCAGGATCAGCTTGGTGCGGACGCCGCCGCCGTTCCGGACCAGTTTTTCCGCCGCGCCGGCCGAGGCGGCCGTGGCAAACAGCAGGGCGAGCAAGGGGAGCCATATGCGGATTTTCATGTTTACTCCTGGGTGTTGCGGGGATTGTGCCTGACGTTCAACCGTTCAGCAAGCAAACAGGGGGAGGGTACCGGGGCCGAGCCAGCGGTCGAGGTAGGCCTGGATGTCGAACTTGCGCCGCAGGCCGTTGGCGTTCATGTAGCGGACGGTGCCGAAGACGGGGCGTTCGGTCCAGGGGCGGTCGTGGAGCCCGAAGCACCATGCCACGCCGGCAAAGCCGTTGGGATCGCGGCCGTCCAACTCGTACTTGTTGTTGAGATGCAGCGCAGTTTCAAACGCCTCTTCCGGACTGCGGCTCCATTCGAGGACCTTCTTGCCCCAGTACATGCGCATGTAGTTGTGCATCCGGCCGGTGCGAACCATTTCGGCCTGGGCGGCGTTCCAGCAGGGGTCGTGCGTGGCCCCGGCCTCCCATTGAGCGCGGGTGTAGCGAAACTCGCGCTTGTCCTTATGGTGGCGCGCCAGCGTCTGGCGCGCCCACGCGGGCAGGGCCGCGTAGCGGTCGTAACCGGGGTTGAACCAGCAGTAGTTGAGGGCCAGTTCGCGGCGGACGATCAGCTGCTCCAGGAAGGCGTCCGTCGCGGTGCGGGGGGCGTCGGCCCGCTGGACGCGCCGGGCGATCTCCAAGGGCGAAATTTGGCCGAAGTGGAGGTAGGGGCTCAGGCCGGAGCAGGCGTCGCCGACCGGATCGCTGCTGGCCTCCGCGTAATCCGCCAGGCGGTGCCGCAGGAAGCGGTCAAGGAGCTTGCCGGCAGCGGCCGGGCCGCCCGCGAGCCGGTCAGACGGCGGCACGCTCCCGTCCACGCCCAATCGGCGGCCGAGGGCAGCCGGGTCGTCCAGCGACAGCGAACGGGTCACCAGCCCCGCGGACGGCACGACGACGGGCAAAGGTTTGCAGGGTTTCAGGAACTCCGCGAGGCGCCGGTGGATTTTCGGCCGGAGGGTGCGGGCGGCGAATTCGGCGTGGTCGGAGGCCGCGGCCACCGGCACGACGGCATCGGTTTCAATCATCACCAACGGACACGGGAGCCGTTTCGCAACGGCGGCCCGCCATTCGCGCTGGACGCGCAGGTAGCCGACGTCGCCGACGACCAGCGCCGCGGTCTTCGCCAGTTCGGGAATGACCTCGGCGGGGCTGCCGTGGCGGACGCACAGGCCGATGCCGCGCGCGGCGAGGCGCGTTTGCGTTTCGCGCAGGCCCTCAAGCATGAACTGGTAGTGTCGCCGGTTTGCTTCGGGGAAGGCCGTCAGCGCGAAGCCAACGACCACCGGCAGGGGGCGGGCATTGGCCTGCTCGATTGCGTACTCGAGCGCATGGTTGCCTTCCGCGCGCTGGGCCTGCTGCATCCAGTAGAGGACGTATTTCCCGCCGACCGGCGGGCGGTTGTCGCCGCCGTGGATCCGCGCGGGGTGGATCATGTCCCGGCCTCCCGGGGGCTCCGCCGGCTCCACCAGGCGGCCAGGGCCGAGCCGGACAGGTTGTGCCAGATGCTGAAGAGGGCGCCCGGCAGGGCCGCGGCCGCGCCGAAATACTTCACGGCCAGTGCTACGGCCAGGCCCGAATTTTGCATGCCCACTTCGATGGCCAGGGTCCGGCAGATGGCCGGCGGCTGGCGGCAGAGTTTGGCCAGCGCATAGCCGCAGGCCAGCCCGCCGAGGTTGTGGAGCACCACGGCCCCGGCGACCACCGGCGCGGTGGCCGCCACCTTGTCCCGGTTCAGGCCGATGATGATGCCGATGATCAGCACGATGGCGGCGACCGAGAGCAGGGGATAGGCCGGCTGGAGGCGCGCCAGCCGCCGCCCGAGGAAATGGTTGAGCGCCATCCCCGCCAGCACCGGCCCCAGCACGATCTGCAGGATGCTGACCAGCATCTCGCCCGTCGGAACGACGACGATCTGGTGCAGATACAGCCAGGTCAGCGCAGGCGTGGCGAACACGGCCAGCACCGTCGAGCAGAACGTCAGGGTGATCGAGAGCGCGGTGTCGCCCTTGGCGAGGTAGGTGATGACGTTGGAGGCGGTGCCGCCGGAGACGCAGCCGACCAGCAGCATCCCCGCGGTCAACTCCGGGGGCAGGTCGAGCCACCGGGAAAGGCCCAAGGCCAGCAGGGGCATCACGCCGAACTGCGCGGCCATCCCCAGCAGGATCAGCCTCGGCCGTCGGAACACGCGCCGGAAATCCGCGCCGGTGAGCGTCAGCCCCATGCCGAACATCACCAGACCCAGCAGGGGGACGATCAATGCCTTCTGCGCCGCCCAGGGCCCGGGCTGGACAACTGCCCAGCCGGAGGCCAGCAGCGCCCAGAGCGGGAAGAGGGCGGTTGCGCTGGACAGGATTCTCCGCATGGGCCCCATGCTACGCCCGTCTGCCGCCGAACTCAATTTTTCTCCGCCCGCGCGGCGGATTTTCCACACCGTGGAAAACTTTTTTCCATAGTGTGGAAAAACCCGGAAAATGTTTTCCATTGCATGGAAAAAAACGCCCGGACCGGGCGATCCGGGCAGGAAGAACCCCGGCCGCGGAAGCGGCCGGGGCGGGGGTAGGGAGGGGCGAACAGGATCCGGCTCCCCGTACCCGGTCTCTGGGCTTACACGAGGCCCTGGTCGAGCATGGCGTCGGCGACCTTAACGAAGCCGGCGATGTTGGCGCCGACGACATAGTTGCCGGGCTGGCCGTACTCCTTGGCGGTCTCGTGAGCGCTCTTGTGGATGGAGACCATGATCTGGTGCAGGCGGTCTTCGACCTCTTCGCGGGTCCAGTTAATGTGCATGGCGTTTTGGGCCATTTCGAGGCCGGAGGTGGCCACGCCGCCGGCGTTGGCGGCCTTGCCGGGACCGTAGAGGACCTTGTGCTCGAGGAAGACGTCCACCGCTTCGGGGGTCGAGGGCATGTTGGCGCCTTCGGAAACGAGCTGGCAGCCGTTCTTGACGAGCGTCTCGGCGTCGGCGCCGCTGATCTCGTTCTGGGTGGCGGAGGGGAACGCCGCGGCGCAGGGGATGGTCCAGGGGTTCTGGCCCTCGCGGTATTCGCACTTGAACTTGGCGGCGTATTCCGCGATGCGTCCGCGCTTGACGTTCTTGAGCTCCATGGCGAAGGCGAGTTTGTCCGGGCCGATGCCGTCCTTGTCGTACACGGTGCCGGCGGAGTCGGAGAGCGAGACCACCTTGGCCCCGAGCTGGTTGAGCTTCTCGACGGTGTACTGGGCGACGTTGCCGGAACCCGACACGGTGCAGATCTTGCCCTTGAAAGACTCGCCGCGGGTCTTGAGCATCTCCTCGGCGAAGAACACGCAGCCGTAGCCGGTGGCCTCGGGCCGGATCAGCGAGCCGCCCCACTTGAGGCCCTTGCCGGTCAGCACGCCGGTGAATTCGTTGCGGAGGCGCTTGTACTGTCCGAACAGGAAGCCGATCTCGCGGCCGCCGACGCCGATGTCGCCCGCGGGCACGTCCGTGTGCGGGCCGATGTGCTGGCTGAGCTCGGTCATGAAGGACTGGCAGAAGCGCATGACTTCGTTGTCGCTCTTGCCCTTGGGGTCGAAGTCGGAGCCGCCCTTGCCGCCGCCCATGGGCAGGGTGGTCAGCGAGTTCTTGAAGATCTGCTCGAAGCCGAGGAACTTGAGGATCGAGAGGTTGACGGAGGGATGGAAGCGCAGCCCGCCCTTGTAAGGGCCGATGGCGCTGTTGAACTCGATGCGGAAGCCGCGGTTCACGCGCGGCTGGCCGGCATCGTCGATCCACGGCACGCGGAAGATGAGCTGGCGCTCAGGTTCGACGATGCGCTCGAGGATCCGGCCGGCCTGGTACTTCTTGTGGCGGGCAACCACCGGCTCGAGGGTTTCGAGGACTTCCCGGGCGGCCTGGAGGAATTCCGGTTCGCCGGGATTGCGGGTTTGCAACTGGGTCAGGACTTCCTGGACATAGCTCATCAGGGGCTCCTTGGGTTGGGGTCGAGCAGGGGAGGCGCAACCTTCTACTCGGTAATCTATGGCCGTATAAAATGGCGAAATTAGGCCGAATCGCAATATATTGAGTCGAATATTTTGCAATAAACGGCAATATTGCCGTATATATTGCCTCGGGTTCTAAACTATACGGCAAGGTGTAGGAAGGGAATTCTCATGAAGCGGACGCCGGCGGAGATCAAACAGCGCATTTTGAAGGTCCTGTTGCGGATCGAACGGCCGGCCGGGGCGACGCAGATTGCGGAGCTGCTGCGTGGCTGGGGGGTGGACTTGAGCGCGCGCAGCATCCGCCTCCACCTGTTCGCACTTGACCGCGAGGGCTACACGCGGCTGGAAAGCCGCCGGGCGGGCCGCAGCCTGACGGCCAAGGGCCGGGCGGAGGCGGAACAGGGGGACGTGCTGGAGCGCGTGGGCTTCATTTCGGGCCAGATCGACGAGCTGACCTACCGGATGGACTTCAACCTGCGGGGGGGGATGGGCACGCTGGTCGTGAACACGACCCTGCTGGCCACCCGGGACGAGGTGGCCGCGCTGGAGGTCGTGCGGCCGGTGTTCGCGGCGCGGCTGGGCATGGGCACGCGGCTGCTGGTCCTGCGGGCCGGGGCGATCTATGACACGGTGCGGTCGACCCTCGTGCCGCGCGGCCGGATCGCCCTGGTGACGGTCTGCAGCGTGTCGCTCAACGGCATCCTGCTCAAGGCGGGGATCCCGGTGATGTCGCGCTTCGGCGGGCTGCTGGAGTTCCGGAACTGGCAGCCGGCGCGGTTCGTGGAGTTGCTGGAGTACCGCGGCACGACGCAGGATCCCCTCGAGCTGTTCATCCGGGCGAAGATGACCCGCGTGCGCGCCTGCGTGGAGACGGGTCACGGGCTGGTTGGCGCAAGCTTCCGCGAATTCCCTTCGGTGGCGCTGCCGGCGGTGCTGAAGGTGCGCGACCAGCTGCGGCTGATGGGGTTGGACGGCATCGTGGCGGTGGGCATGCCCAACCAGCCGCTCTACGGGATCCCGGTGGGCGAAGGACGGACGGGCCTGGTGGTGCTGGGGGGACTCAATCCGGCGGCCGCGCTGGAGGAGGCCGGGCTGCCCGGCCAGAACCGGTCCCTCGCGGGCCTGCTGGAATACCGGCAGTTCCCGGAATTCCGCCATCTGAACATGTGGACACGGCGCGGGGAGTGAGGAACCGCTGAGAATTCAGGAGTCGGAATTCCGGATTCAGAATGGGAAACCGTGAACCCTGAACCGCTGAACCCGGGCTTCAGACCGGCATGCGGACCTTGCCGGCGCCGGTGGCCGCAGTGGCATAGGCGGGGGGAATGTCGCGCGCGTGGCGGACGTCCTCAATGGTGTAGAAAGCGGCCGCGTCGAACTCCTTCAGGATCTTCTGGAATTCGCCGAGGCGCTTGCGGGGCAGGAGGGTCACCAGGACCTGTACCGGCCCGCGGGCGCCCTGGCCAACCTGCTGGGTGACGCCGAAGCCGGCCGCGGACAGCTTCTGCATCAGGCCGTCGATCGGCTTGTGGGAGATGACCCGCACGAGGGACCAGCCGACGGCCAGGCGCTCCTCGATGAGCATGCCGGCGAGGGTGCCGCAGGTGAAGCCCAGCGCGTAGGCCGCGTAGGTCGTCAGGCGCTGGTCGCCCGTCAGCACGCGGGAAACCACCACGATCCAGATGAAGACTTCGACGAATCCGCAGCAGGCGGCGAGATACTTGCGGCCCCGGGCGATGAACGCCACGCGCAGCGTGCCCATGCTGACGTCGCAAATCCGGGCAACGATGATGAACAGGCAATGGAGGAGCAGTTGCATGGTCAGGTGGCGGCGGGGGCGGGCCGTCGGGCTAGGAGGAGATAGATGATCGCGGCCGCCAACAGGGTGTTCAACGGCGGGATGCCCGGGAGGAATTTGGCGGCGAGGAAGCCGGCGCCCCACGCCAGCACCGCCGCCCAGCGCACGCCGGGCTCCACCGCGGCCTGCGGGTTCCGGCTGCGGATAACGAAATGGTCCAGGACCAGGATCGCGCCGATCGAGGGCAGCATCAGGTTGAGGATGTTGAGCCAGGGCACGAAGTGGTTGTAGGCCACCAGCGCAAAGACGGTGCCGAGGGTGCCGTTGATCAGCACGAATTCGCGCTTCGTGCGGCGGGTGAGGATGGCGAAGCCCAGGCTGGCGGCGTAGAGGGCGTTGTCGTTCGTGGTCCAGATGTTGAGCCCGAGGACGAGGATGGCGATGACGATCATGCCCTGCTTCATGAGGGCAAAGGAGATGTCGTTGGTCTGGTAGAAGGCGGCGGCCACGGCCCCGAAGAGGAACATGAGGGAGTTGCCGATCAGGAAGGCGATGACGGTCGCGGAGACGGAAATGGCGGGCGTCCGGGAGTAGCGGGTGAAATCGGGCGTGAGGGTGCCGCCGGAGATGAACGAGCCGACGCAGATGCCGATGGCGGCGGCCAGCGAGATCGGTTCGGCGGGTTCCATGGCGAACCAGGCCGCCAGCCCGCCGAAGTCGTGGAAGGCCTTGACCATCGAGCCGCAGCCCAGCAGGGCGATGGCCGGCACGGCGACGAGCGAGAGGATCGTCAGCGACTTGATGCCGTAAAAGGCGGTGAGGCTCATGCAGGCGCCGGAAACCAGGATGAGGGGCAGGCGGGGCAGCCCGGGGAACAGCTGCGCGACGGGCAGGGCGAACATGGCCACGCCCACGCCGAACCAGCCGACCTGCGTGACGCCGAGAAGGACCGACGGCAGGATGGCGCCCTGCTGGCCGAACGCGCGCCGGGCCAGCAGGTGGGTGGACAGCCCCGTGTGCGCCGCGATGTAGGCCAGCAGCCCGGTATAGACGCCCAGCAGGAGGTTGCCGGCCAGGACCGCCAGCAGGAACCGGGAGGCGGACAGGCCGTTGCCGAGATTCGCGCCGGCATACATGCTGGCGGAGAAGAAGGTGAAGCCCAGCATGACCACCAGCATGGTGCCGAAACCGCGGCGGGAATGGGGTGCGACCGGGATGAATTCGTATTCGGTGTGCATCTTGGGGCGGAGATATACCGGTTTCCAGCCAAGCAGGCAATGCCGCCGTGCCGGTCCGCCCTACGCCGGAATCGACGGGCGGCCGGCCGGCAGCGCCTGGCGGATATGCAGGCCGATCACGGGAATGACGATGGCAAAAGCCGGGAAGAAAGTCCGGGATTCGATCCAGCGGGCGACGAGCAGGAAACTCACCACCAGCAGCGGGAGCAGGTAGCCCGCGATGAAGCGCCACTGCTGGCGGTTGCCGTCCAGCACGGTGAGCAGATAGAGGAGGAACACCCCGGCGCCCACGCCCCAGATGCCGTGGCCGATGGTGATGGCGGGATAGGTCCAGAACAAAAGGTGCGGCAGGTTTTCAGGCCAAGTCCACAGGTCGCAGTACAGCGGTCGGATGCCCCAGACCAGCCGGCCGGCCAGGACGGTCAGCACCGTCGCGGCCGCCATCTTCGCCACGCCTGCCAAGGCCGTTCGGCCGGCGGCCGTGGTCCACAGCGCCCGGAAGCCACGCCCGCATTGCGCCAGAAAACAGCCGGACACCACGAAGATCCACGTTTCCCGGTTCAAGGTTCCGGCGACGGAGATCAACGCCAGCCAGTTCCACAGGCCCGGGGACCGGTCGGTCCGGGTCTGGAGATAGAACGCCAGGGCGACCAGTCCCACCTCGAGGAATGTGTCGCGGAATTGGAACTGGTAGGGATGCATGCAGGTGCCGAGGAACGCCAGCAGCCCGAGGCAGGTCAGGGGCAGGTTGCGCAGCAGGGACTGGTACACGAACAGGAGGACGGAGTAGCAGCCGACAATCGTCAGGAACAGCAGGAGCTTGTCCGCCGCCTCGCCGGCCATGCCATGGGAGAGACCCCACCACAGGACGGGGTAGAGGACCCGGTACTGGTGCGGCGCCAGGCTTTCGCCCGCCATAATGGTCTGCGGTTGATGGACCGGGTCATAGTCGAAGCCCCGGCGCCAGGCGGCGTAAGTTCGGGTCGACAGGGCCAGGATGTACAGGCCGAGCAGGAGATAGAGGAATTTCGCCTTCATGTGCCGCCTTGCGCTCTCCCGGCCGGCGGCCGGCCCCGACGGGCCCGCCGCGTTCCGGAAAAGAACGGCCGTAAGATGGCAGAACCGCCCGCCGGCCGCAAGTCGCCAATCAGTCGCCAATCAGGGGCCGGGCCTCCGCCGCCCGGCCGCCCCGGGCTGCTGGCCCCGCCCGAAAAATCCCAAAAACCCTCAAAAACAACCTTGACATTGTTGCCAATTTGTCCCATCTTGTAAAATTGACGCCGTAGCAAAACCGGTTGAACCTCCCCACCTTATGGCAAGCAAACAGAAGAATAAACGTCCCGCTCCTGTCCGTTCCCCCAAGCCTGCAATCGAAAAAACGCGTAAATCCCCGCCGCCGAAAACCGCGGTCCGCACCGCGCCGCCGGCCAAGGCGCGAGCTGTGCCCAAGGCAGCCAAACGGGGCTCCGCCAAGGCCGCCCCGCCAGCGTCCGGCGCGGCCGACGCCGCGGGCAAGAAAAGCCCCGGCTACCTGCAGCTGATCATCAGCCTGGCCCGCGACCTGGGCGGCAAGATCCCCCTGGACGCCCTCAACGACTACCTGCCGCCGGAGGTCACCGGCCCGGAAGAGATCGAAAAGGTCGTCGAAAAGCTGCGCCGGCTCGACATCGAGGTTGTCCGCGATCCGGTGGACCTGGAAGCGGCGGCGCCGCCGGAGGCCGCGCCGGAGAAGGCCCGCGAAACGCCCGCCCGCGCCGACACGTCCGTGATCGACGATCCGGTCCGGATGTACCTCAAGCAGATGGGCCAGGTGCCGCTGCTGACCCGCGAACAGGAGGTCGAGATCTCCAAGCGGATCGAAGAGGCGGAGATCAACGCCAAGCGCCTCCTCCACCGTTTCGGATTCGCCGCCCAGGCATACTTCGACATGATCGAACGCCTGAAAACCTCCCGCGAACGCTTCGACCGGGTGATCAGCGACAAGCACGAGGTCGGGCGCGACAAGTATTTCGCGGGGATGCCGCGCCTGCTGCGGGACGTGGAACGCGCCCGCGCCACAGTGCGCGAACGGTTCGCCGGCCTGCAGGCCGTGCGGAAATCGCGGGCCGACCAGGAAAAGCGGCAGAAGGGCTTTGCGCAGGCCCGGGAGAAGCTGGCGCTCATGCTCGACCGGTTCCTGTTCAAGCAGAAGGCCATCGAGGACTTCGCCCCGCTGGCGGACCAGGTCTGGCACCGGTTCGAGAAACAGCGGGTCCTGATCCGGAACCTGGAGAAGTCGAAGTCCCCCGCCAAGCAGGCCCAGGCCCGCGAGGAGCGGCGGCAGCAGCGGCGGCTGGAGGAGGAGCAGTTCCTCGCCGCGGAGGCTTTTGCCCTCCAGCACCAGGAACTGCGCGAATGGCTGCGCAAGGGCCTCAAGGCCAAGACGGAGATGGTGGAGGCCAACCTGCGCCTGGTCATTTCCATCGCCAAGAAGTACACGAACCGCGGCCTGTCGTTCCTGGACCTGATCCAGGAAGGCAACATGGGCCTGATGAAGGCGGTGGAGAAGTTCGAATACCGCCGCGGCTACAAGTTCAGCACCTACGCCACCTGGTGGATCCGCCAGGCCATCACCCGGTCCATCGCCGACCAGGCCCGCACCATCCGCATCCCCGTCCACATGATCGAGACGATCAACAAGCTGATGCGTATCCAGAAACAGCTGGTCCAGACCTTCGGACGGGAACCCACGCCCGAGGAGATCGCCGACGACATGAACTTGCCGGTCGAGCGGGTCCGGGCCGTGCTGAAGATGGCGCAGCAGCCGATCTCGCTCCAGAGCCCGGTGGGCGACAGCGAAGATACCCATTTCGGTGACTTCATCGAGGACAAGACGGCGGAAAACCCCAGCGAAATGACCGCCTACAGCCTGCTGAAGGAGCGCCTGCAGGATGTCCTGGGCACCCTGACCGAACGCGAGCAGGAAGTGCTGACCCTGCGCTTCGGCCTCGCCGACGGCTACTCCCGGACACTGGAGGAGGTCGGCAAGAAGTTCAAGGTGACCCGCGAGCGCATCCGCCAGATCGAGGCCAAGGCGCTGCGGAAGATGCGCCACCCGACGCGGATCCGCAAGCTGGAGGGGTTCCTGGAGAACGATTGAGCGGCCGGCGGGTGGCCGGCCGGGCAAACCGGGGCGCCGCCCCGCAGAGGAGGACAACCATGAGCAGTGCAATCAAGCAGATCGTGAAGCGCGACGGCAACATCGTGGCCTACGACCGCGACCGGGTCGCCACCGCGATCTTCAAGGCGGCGACCGCCGTCGGCGGCAGCGACCGGGCCGAGGCGGAGCGGCTGGCCCGGCTGGTCGAGCAGAAGCTCGAAGCCAACTTCGGCGCCGGCAGCACGCCGTCCGTCGAGGAGATCCAGGACCTGGTCGAGGAGACCCTGATCAAGGAGGGGCATGCCAAGACCGCCCGGGCCTACATCCTCTACCGCCACCAGCGCCAGATGGAGCGCGCGCAGCGGGCCTACAAGTTCGAGGCCACCGACAACATCCCCTATAAGAAGATCTACGAGGTCCTGCGCTGGAACATGGACCACGGCTGCGAAACGATCGAGGGCCTTAACGAGCTCATCGCCTCCGGCAAGCTGCCGGAGCTGATCGCCGCCTGCGAGGAGCGGTACGACGTGGAGGTCAAGGTCGGCGCCCAGAAGTTCATCGACCGGCTGCCGGACGCCCGGGTCTTTTTCATCGCCGGGCCCAGCTCGTCAAGCAAGACCACCACCACGATCAAGGTCAGCGAAAAGCTGGCCGAAGCGGGCCGCGAGTTCCTGGCGCTGAACGTCGACCACTATTTCTTCAACCTCGAGCAGCATCCCAAGGACGAGTTCGGCGACTACGACTACGAGACGCCCCACGCCCTCGACCTGAAGCTGATCGACCAGCACGTGGCCGCGCTGCTGGAAGGCCAGACGATCAAGACGCCCCACTACGACTTCAAGACCGGCAAACGCCAGCTCGACGTCTACGACATGAAGCTGGCGAAAAACCAGATCCTGCTGATCGACTCCCTGCACGGCCTGTTCGGCGAGATGACCCAGAGCACGCCCAACGAGAAGAAGTTCAAGCTCTACATCGAGACCCTGGGCCAGGTGCGCAACAAAGAGGGGCTCTTCATGCGCTGGGCGGACAACCGCCTGCTGCGGCGGATGATCCGCGACAGCTGGCACCGCAACCTCCAGCCCGAGCAGACCCTGACCCATTGGCATTACGTGCGCCGCAGCGAGCTGAAGAACATCATTCCGTTCATCGGCACGGTGGACTACCTGGTTAACAGCGCCATGCCCTTCGAACTGCCGATCCTGAAGGCGCGGCTCTTCAAGTACTTCCCGCCGGCGATGGAGAAGTTCAAGAACGACGCCAAGCGCCAGGACGCCTATGTCCGCGCCAAGCGCGTCTACGAGACCCTCAAGGACCTGACCCCGGTCACCGACGACAGCCCCGTGCCCAAGACCTCGCTGCTGCGAGAATTCATCGGCGGCAGCGCTTATAAATACTAGGCGCGGAAATCATCCGCAAGACACCCCGGCGCCGGCCAAAACCGGCGCCTTTTTCGTTGATTTTCATCAAAATGCCATGATTTGCAAAACATGGCATTTTTTTTGGATCCGGGAGTGGGGAAGAGGGGGCTTCAGAGCGCCCGGGCGGCCAGATAGTCTCGGATTCCCGCGGCGCTGTTTTCAACGACTTCGCAGCGGGTGGGTGCCTTCAGCAAGGCGGCGAGGGCCGGATGGTGCGCCAGGTCCTGGCCGGTGGCGTCCCGGACCGCCTGGGGGAACTTGGCGGGATGGGCGGTGGCCAGGCAGATCATGGGTTCATCGAATTCGTTGTACTGCTCGGCCACGAACACACCGGCGGCACTGTGGGGATCGAGCAGGTAGCCGTGTTGTTCGTGGGTACGCTTGATGGTGGCGAGGGTGCGGGTGGTGTCCGCCGCGCCGGCGACGATCTCGAGGTCCACCCGGCCGGCGGCGTCGCGGGGGATCTCCATGCGGCCTTCCAGCGCGAACTGGGTCATCAGCCGGGAAATGGCAGCGGAGTCCCGGCCAACTTTATAGTACAGCCAGCGCTCGAAGTTGCTGGCCACCTGGATGTCCATCGAGGGGTTGACCGTGGGGACGACCTGGCCTTTGGCATAGACGCCGGTATTGAAGAAGCGGGCCAGGATGTCGTTCTCGTTGGTCGCCAGCACCAGGCGCCGGACGGTCAGGCCCATCTGCCGGGCGTACCAGCCGGCCAGGATGTCGCCGAAGTTCCCGGTGGGCACGGCGAACTGGACCTGCGCGGCGCCGGTTTCCGCCTGCACGCGGAACGCGGCGTGGAAATAGTAAACGATCTGGCTGAGGACCCGCGCCCAGTTGACGGAATTGACCGAGCCCAGCGCATGGGCGTCCTTGAA
This sequence comes from uncultured Verrucomicrobiota bacterium, assembly GCA_964393515.1. Classification (GTDB taxonomy): domain Bacteria; phylum Verrucomicrobiota; class Kiritimatiellia; order CAIQIC01; family Lenti-01; genus Lenti-01. Next base: position 24,787 of record CAYMTY010000017.1, on the reverse strand, counting down.
GGGCAGGTCGTTGAACAGGGTCTTCATGATCAACTGGCAGTCGTCGAAGCTGCCCTGGACGGCCAGGTTGAAAACGTTGTCGTCGAGGACGGTGGTCATCTGCCGTTCCTGGAGCGGGCTGACGCGTCCATGGGGATGCATGACGAAGATGTGGATGCGCTTTTGTCCGCGCACGCCGCAGATGGCGGCCGACCCGGTGTCGCCGCTGGTGGCGGCCAGGATGTTCAGGCGGGCGTTCCGCTCCTCGAGGATTTCCTCGAAGAGCCGGCCGAGGAACTGGAGGGCGATGTCCTTGAAGGCCAGGGTGGGGCCGTGGAACAGTTCGAGGATATGGAGATTGCCGACCCGGCGCACCGGGGCGACTTCCGGGTGGTCGAAGGCGGCATAGGCGCCGGCAATCAACTCGCGCAGGCGGTCCGCCGGCAGATCGTCGCTGAACAAGCGGATGATTTCAAAGGCCAGGTCGGGATAGTCCAGGTCGCGCCATTCGACGAGGCGGTCGGAGACATCGGGGATGCGGTCGGGGATCAGCAGCCCCCCGTCGCGGGCCAGGCCGGTCATGACGGCGTCCTTGAACGCCAGGGGGGTCTGGGCGCCGCGGGTGCTGACATAGCGGATCGGATCCATTGCGGCGCATTTATAAGCCGGGAATGCCCCGGACGCAAGCGTTTAGGGGACGGATAGCCGCGAGAGGTGCGAAACGGTGGCAAAGTGTTCAGAAGAACGGCGGCCTGGGCCAGGCCGCCCTACCCATGGATCGAAATGCGGTTGGGCGCGCTGGTCCAGCGTGTCGGGGGGGGGGGCTAGGGCAGGGAGATGCTGAAGCCGGTGAACTGGGCGGCGAGAAATAGGACGAAGACGGCAATCATCACGGCGGCCTCGGAACGGACGAAGCGCCCGCCGGTAGTGATGAACATCTGCAGCAGCACGCCGGCGACGATCAGCAGCGGCAGGTCGCGGTGCACGATGAGCGGTTCGACGGGGAGCGGCCGGATCAGGCACAGGGCGCCGGCCACGGCCAGCCCGGTAAAAATGTTGGACGCGTAGATCTCGCCCAGGGTGATGTCAGCCTGCCGGCGCCAGACCGCGCCGAGGGCGATGGCCAGTTCGGGCAGCGAGGTGCCAAAGGCGTAGAAGGTCACGCCGACCAGCAGTTCGCTCATGCCCAGGCTGCGCGCCACGAACGTGCCGTGTTCCACGATCCAGCTCGCGCCGAGGACCACCAGGCCGACGCCAACCAGGAAGGCGAGGATGTCGAGCCCGGGGTGGGGGCCGGCCGTGGCGGGGGCCGTCTGCCGCTGCTTGCGCGCCTCGTCCAGCGTGCCGCGGAAGTACGGGTAGTAGGAGACCAGCAGGATCAGGCCGTCGGTCCGGCTGATCCAGCCGTCCATCGCCAGCACCAGGAGGAGGGCGGCGGACAGGATCATCCAACTCGACTCCCGTTCGCGCAGGGTGGGACCGACGACGATCGGCCGCCACAGGGCGCAGACCCCTGCCACAAAGGTCAGCGTGACGAAATTGGAGCCGACGATGTTGCCGACCGCGGCGGCGGGCTGGCCGCGCAGGGCGGCGAACAGCGAGACGCAGAACTCCGGCAGGGAGGTCATGACCGCCACCAGCAGGACGGTCACCACCAGCGGCGAGACGCGCAGCCAGGCCGCCAGCTTGGGCACGCGGCGCAGCACCAGCTCGGTGCCGCCCCACAGGAGGCCGATCCCGGCGAAGAAGAAGAGCGCGGCGGAAATCACAGGGTCGGGGCCGCGTCTTCGTGGCTGGCATGGGCGTCGCACTTGCCCGGCAAGACAAGGTTCAACAGCACGCCCACCAGCCCGGCGAGGCCGATGCCGCCGAGACAGAAGCGTCCGCAGCTGACGTTCATGTCGCCGATGCCGCAGGTCAGGATGACGGAAGCGATGACCAGGTTGCGGGAAGCGGACATGTCCACGCGGGCCTTGACGAGGGAATTGACGCCGATGGCCGCGATCATGCCGAAGAGCAGGAGCATGATGCCGCCCATGACCGGGGCGGGGATGGTCAGCAGGATGGCCCCGAGCTTGCCGACGAAGGCCAGGAGAATGGCGGCGACGGCCGCGATGCGCATCAGGATGGGATCAAAGGCCTTGGTCAGGGCTACCGCGCCGGTCACCTCGGAATAAGTGGTGTTGGGCGGGCCGCCGAGGATGCCGGCCAGGGAGGTGGCCAGGCCGTCGCCCAGCAGCGTGCGGTGCAGGCCGGGGGAGGCGATGAAGTTCTTTCCGGTCACGGAGGAGATGGCCAGGATGTCGCCGACGTGTTCGATGGCCGGGGCCAAAGCGACGGGCAGCATGTAGAGGATGGCCGCCGCATCGAAAACGGGCCGGGCGAACGAGCCGCTGGCCAGCGCGGTCTTCCAAGGGATCTGGAACCAGGCCGCCGCCTTCACGGAGGCGAAATCCACCACGCCCATCGCCAGCGCCACGAGGTAGCCGACGATGATGCCGCAGAGGATCGGGATGAGGCTGAGCCACTTTTTCCCGAACATCACCGCCGCCACGGCGGTCAGCAGCGCGCAGGCGGCCAGGAACAGCGCCCGGCTGTCCGCCGGGCCGGAACCCCCGAAATTGCGGGTCATGCTGACGGCGACCGGCGCCAGCTTGAGGCCGATGACCATGATAACCGGGCCGGTGACAATGGGCGGCAGGTAGCGGTTGAGCATTTCACGGCCGCCGACCAGGGCCATGCCGCTGAAAAGCAGGTAGACCAGGCCGGCGCAGAAAAGGGCCCCGCTGGTTGCGCCGGGGCCGTATTCCTTCATCGCGAACTGGATGGGGGCGATGAACGCGAAGGAACTCGCGAGGAAGATCGGCACCGAGCCGCCGGTGATGGCGTGGAAGAGCAGGGTGCCCGCGCCGGCGGTGAACAGCGCGATGGACGGGTCCAGCCCCGTCAGCAGCGGCACCAGCACCAGCGCGCCGAACGCCACGAACAACATTTGGATGCCCAGAACAACCTGTTTTCCCGACGGAACACTCGCCATGACCTGTCCTCCTTTTCGCCGCATGGTGCCCGGGGCAGGGGTCGAACCTACACTCCCTTGCGGGAAAGGGATTTTAAGTCCCTTGCGTCTGCCATTTCGCCACCCGGGCGTTCAGGGCTCGGTCAACACTATGGCAGATTCCCCTGTGCCTGCAAAGCCCGGCATGCAATTGAAAAGCGCGAAGCTCAGGACCAGGTGAGCATCTTTTCGATGGCCTGGCGGGCGCGTTCGGTGATGGCGGGATCGACGGCGACGGCGGGTTGCATGTCGCGCAGGCAGAAAAGGACTTTTTCGAGCGTGTTGCGTTTCATGTTGGGGCAGACGGCGAAGGGCGAGACGCGGTAGAAGGTCTTGGCGGGATGGTCCTTCTTGAGGCGGTGGAGGAGACCATCTTCGGTGGCGATGATGAATTCGGCGGCGGGGCTGTCCTTCACGAACTTGCACATCTGGCCGGTGGAGAGGATGTGGTCGGCCACGAGGCGGACGGGTTTGGGACATTCGGGGTGGGCCAGGGCAAGGGCTTGGGGGTGCGCGGCCTTCAGAGCGGTGATGTCCCGGGGATTGATGCGGGCATGGGTGGGGCAATAGCCGGGCCACAGAATCAATTTGCGGCCGAGCTGTTCTTCGACGACGCTGCCGAGGTGCTGGTCGGGAACGAAAATGACCTCTTCGTCCGCGTATTGGCTGACGATTTTCGCGGCGTTGCCGGAGGTGCAGCAGCAGTCGCTTTCGGCCTTCACTTCGGCGGTGGAGTTGACGTAGCAGATGACCTTGGCGCCGGGGTGTTTGGCCTTGAACTCGCGGAGCTGCGCGGCGGTGAGCATGTCGGCCATGGGGCAGCCGGCGTGCGCGTCGGGCATGAGAACGGTCTTGCCGGGGTTCAGGATGGCCGCGGTTTCGGCCATGAAGTGGACGCCGCAGAAGACAATGACGTCGGCATCGATTTCGGTGGCCTTGCGGGCAAGTTCGAGGGAGTCGCCAGTGAAGTCGGCGATGTCCTGGACATCAGGCAGCTGGTAGTTGTGGGCCAGGATGACGGCGTTGCGGGCCGTTTTGAGCTTCAGGATTTCTTCGCGCAGATCCATGCAATCTCAATATCCAACATCCAACAACCAATGTCCAATGGCCAAATGAAAGCCGGGGCCGGACGGTTTACAGCGACTTGACGGCGGCGATGGCGGAAGGGGCGTCGAGGCCGAAGTACTGCCACAGTTCGAGGTGGCCCTCGGAAGGGGCGATGCGCGGATCGGTGATGCCGAGGTGGACCAGCGGGATTTTCTTGCCGTAGGCCGCGCCGCGGACCAGGCCGGCGAAGCCGCGGATGCCGGTCTCGGGCGTACCGATCAGGCCGTCCTCGAGGGTGACCAGGCCTTCGGGGTACTGCTTGAAGAGGGCGGCAAGGCGGCCGGCATCGAGCGGCAGGCCGTTGACGGCCCAGGCATCGGTGGCGAGGCCTTCGGCGGTGAGCTTGTCGGAGGCCTCGGCAGCGACAAAGGCGGTGGCGCCAAAGCCCAGCAGGGCTTTTTTCGCGCCGGGGCGCGCGCGCAACTGGGTGGCATCAGTCCACGGGCTGGCCGCGGTCCAGACGGGAGCCTTGGAATCCTGCCGGGTCAGGATGGGCAGGTTGTCGCGGGGGACGCCGAGGATATGGGCGCCGTTGCGGGCGGCGAGGTCGCAGATGGCGATGAACGCGGCGCGGGCGTCGGCAGGCGCGTAGAAGCGGTCGAGGTAGGGCAGGTAGCCGATGGCAAGGTTGATCCAGTCGAGGGACCAGCCGGAGAAGTGGTCGCGGCCGGTGCAGGAGCCGACGTGGGAAAGGTGGAAGGTGACGTTGAGGCCCTCGTTGGCGCCGGTCAGGTTGCGCTGGTAGCGCCACATTTCAAAGCCTTCGCGGGCGATGCCCTCGAAGAAGGCGGCGAAGGTGGCGAACACGACCAGCTTGGGCTCGGGGGTGGACATGGCCAGGCCGTTGGCGAGCATGGTGGCGATTTGTTCCTCGATGGAGAGCTGGAACTGGTGGTCGGAGTCCAGCACTTTGAGGGCGAGATCCACCTTGGTGGAGGGGGCCAGGTCGCAGTCGATGACGAAGGTGGCCTTGGGATGGGTCTTGGCGACGAGCTCGTAGGCGCTGGCCACGCCGGCGCGGGGCGAGGTCCACTTGCCGCCGGCGGCGGGGAGGGCGGTTTCAGCCGCGGTGCGGGCTTCGGCGGGAAGGGCCAGGTTGTCGGCGCCCGGCGCAGGCCGGGCCGTGGTCGTGACGGACACCGGCGGCAGGGCGCGCCAGTGGTTCAAAGCCTCGGCATGCTTGCTGGACAGCTGCAGCATGGGATTGGCTAGCAGCGCGGCGAGGTCGCGGCCCTTCATATGGCCGTCGTGGTGGGCCTTGCCGCCGGGCAGGCCGTTGACGTAGAAGAGGCATTCGAGCATGGAGGGCAGGTCGCGGTAGCTCATGAGGCAGCCGGGCAGCCAGATCTTGGCGTCCAAGGCGACGCCGTGCTTGGCGGCGAAGGCGGCCAGTTCGGCGGCGATGCCGAAGCGCTCGCCGACCTGGGCGAGGGGCACCTCGGGCTTGCCGACCGGGAATATGAGGGCGGGGATGCCGTTGCGGGCGAGGGCGCGGGCCTCGCGCAGGGCCTGCCAGAGTGTGCCGATATCGTAGAGGGAAGGGGTTTCGACGATCTGGATGCCGAGGGCTTCGATGACGGGGCGCGGGTCGGCGCCGGTCATCTGGCGGGTGGTGCCGGAGAGCTGAATGCCGTTCCGGTGCATGATAAAGGTCACGGGAGCCTTGTGGGTGTGGGCGGCATGGAAGCCGTTGAGCGCCTGGCCGGAGATCCAGCCGGCATCGCCGCAGTGGCAGAGGACCCAGGCGTCGGAACCGTAGGTGGCGCGCTTGCCCAGGGCCTGGCCGACGGCGGTGGGGATCATGACGCCGAGGCGGCCGCCGTTGAGCTGGGTGCCGCCGGGCACCCAGGCGACGTGCCCGGGGATGTCGAGCCCGCGCCGGAAGGTGTCAATGATCCGGCGGCGATCGAGGAAACCGAGAACCGACAGGGCCGAGAAATAGCCGACGGAGGTGTGGGCGTTTTCGATGGTGAAATCGCGCTCCGCACGGTTGATCAGCGCCAGGGTGAGCAGGAGGGGCGGGATCAGATCGAGCCCGCCGCCCATGTGGTCCACTTCGTTAATCTTGGACAGGGAGGCCACGGCTTCGATAGCCAGCCGGGCGGCGTCGATCTGCAGCGCCTCGAAGAGGGTGATGTCCGCCGCGGAAAGCCGGGGCATTTGCTCGATATCGAGCTGAAGCGGCGGAACGGAGGAAACGATCTCCCGGTGCATGTAATGGGAGTCGGCCAGAAGCCGTTGATTGCGTTCCTGTTGGAGGGCAGCGGGGGAGTATTTGACTTTCATGGCGGGGGATTGTGCCGAAAACGGGCGGGAGATTCAATTCTGAATGACGCGCTGGAAAACCGGCGGGCGGGAACCGGCAAAAAAGCCCGGCCGGAGCCGGGCTCGATTGCCGAGAACTGACGCGGGGGGGGCTTATTCGGCCTGATCGCCTTCGACTTCGGCCGGAACGGGGACTTCCTCGGCGCTCAGGGTTTCCACTCCGGGAGCTTCGGCCGGGGGGGCCATCACCGGGGCTTCCACGGCGGGGACTTCGATGTCTGGGACGGGTGGATCTGCCATGGCGGGCACTGCGGCCGGAGCCTCCGCGACCGGCGCGGCGGTTTCTTCCGGGGCCGGAGCTTCGAGCGTCGGAACGGGCGCGGGTTCCGCCGCCGGCTCCTCAACCGCCGGGGCTTCCGGTGCGGGTTCAACCGGCAGGCCCGGCTCCTGATCCAGTTGGAGGAGGGTTTCTTCCGCGGGCGGATTGTCGAAGCGCTGGATGTCGGCCGCGGAGCGCAGGCCCTCGACAAAACTGCCGACGGCTTCCTGCTGCTTGCGGGAGTATAGCATGTCGCTGATGCGGGTCTTGACCTCCTCCAGGCCCAGGGTCTTGGCTTCGGCGTGTTCGCTGACCTTGATGAGGTGGAAGCCGAACTGCGTTTCGACGATTTCGCCGACGGAGCCGGCCGGCTGGCTGAAGGCGGCCTCTTCGAATTCGGGGACCATCTGGCCCCGGCCGAAGGAGCCCAGGTCGCCGCCGGAGGCGGCGCTGGGGCATTCGGAGTTGGCCTTGGCAACTTCGGCGAAATCACCGCCCTCGAGCAGCTGCTTGCGCAGGCCCTCGAGCCGCTCGCGCTTGGCGGTCTTGGCGGCCTCGTCGTCGGCCGGATCCACCTTGATCAGGATGTGGGCGGCGGTGACGGTTTCGCCCTGGCTGAAGCCTTCCTGGTTTTCCTCGTAGAAGGCCTGGATTTCCTCGTCACCGGGCTTGGCGATGGCTTCCGCCTTGGCCAGGACCATCTTGCGGACGGCCATCTGTTCGCGCATGTCCGCCTCGGAAGTGCCGGTTTCTTCCATGTAGGCTTCCAGCGTGGTGCCCGGGGGAAGTTCCTCGGCCAGTTCGGTCTTGACCTGCTCGAATTCGGAATCGGACAGGCTGATGCCTTCCTTGGCCACGGCCGCCAGCATGACGCGCCGCATGATCAGTTCCTCGATGATGCGTTCACGGATCCGGGGCAGGGCGCTGTCCATCTGGTCCGGCGGGATCCGGGCGCCCATCTGCTTCTTAAAAAGGGAAAGAACTTTGTGGATTTCACCCTCCGTGATTTCCGTGCCGTCCACCTTGGCGACGACAACGGCCGCCTCGGCCTCGGAGAGGGCCGGTTCTTCGGGGGCGGGGGCGCTGGCGGTGTCGATGACCGGAACTTCCAGGGCAACGGTTTCCTCCGCGGCGGCCGGGGCCGGCGCCGCCGCTTCGGCGGGGGCTTCAGGCTTGGCCTTGCCGCAGCCGGCGCACAGGCTGCCCAAGGCGAGGAGGGCGATCAAACAATAAACGGAGCATTTCATGGGGCTTCCTTTCCTGGGGCGAGCGGCGGATGAATCCGCGCGGTTCGGCCCGATTTCAAGTCCCGGCACTGTAGGGCTTCGGGGGCGGGATGTCAACCGGGAGCCGATCTCGGGAGCCGGCCCGGGGGGGCGGTTTACACCGGCGGTGCGGACGGGGGCGGCACCGCGGCCGGCTCTTCCGGAACGGGCGCCTCTTCTTCGGGCGCGGCCGCCAGCTCCACCAGGGAGATGACGACGCGCTTGCGCCCTTCGGCGTCCTCGTCCTCAGAATGGGTCTGGATGTCGGGCAGGTCCTTGAGGGCCTGGTGGATGATGCGGCGCTCCATCGAATTGAGCGGGGGCATGCGCCAGGGCCGGCCGTTCTGGCGGACGCGGTCCAGGGCCTCGTGCGCGTCGGCCAGGAGCTTTTCGCGCCGCCGCTCGCGGTAGTGCTCGGCATCCACCACGCAGTAGGGGGAATTATCATACTTGCGCGACAGGATGCGGTTGAGCAGGAACTGGAGGGCGTCCAGGGTCTGCGAGGTCCGCCCGATGAGGCGGCCGGCCTCGGGGGTGTCGATCTGGAAATAAATCTGCCCGTCCTCCACCGCGGAGAGCACGCGGACGTCCGCGAACTCCAGCAGGCGCAGCAGGTCCTCCAGGATGGCCTGGGCGGGGGCGACGAAATCCTCCATGCCGGTTTGCTCGTTCATTGCCGCTCTTTCGCGTTTTCCAATTTTTCGCAATCTTGTATGCTGAATCCGCTGGAATGGCCAGCCAATTATTTCGGACACCCGATGACAAGGACAAACACAGCAACCCGAGGCGGCCGGGGCCGGCCGGTGCGGGGCGTTTTCCTGCTGGCCTGCGGACTGGTGGCCGCGGTGTGGGCCGCGAGCCACTTTTCCGCCGAGGCGCGCGTGCGGCGGGCGACGGCCCGGCTGACGGCGCTGGTCCAGAAGGATGGGCCGGAGTCGCCCGTGACGCTGGGGCTGGCCGCCAACCGCTTCGGCGGATACTTGGCCACGAACGCCGTCCTGGAAGTCGAAGGCGGGGGCCCGCTGGCTGAAAGTCGCCAGGAGGCCGTTCAGCTCTTTGTCCAAGTCCGCGACCTGTGCACGCAAATCGACCTGGCCGATCCGGAGATTGCCGCGGTGGCGCGGGCCTCCGGCGAAGTGGCGGCCCGCGTGCAGGCGCGCTACCGGTTCATCGCTGCCGCCGGCCCGGTGGCGGAAGGCGAGGGCACGGCCGAACTGCAGTGGGTCCGGGGCGCCGATGGCTGGCAGATCCGGCGCGCGGTCCTGCAGCCCGACGAACGCGAAGCCCTGCCCCGGGAGTGGCGGTGAAGACGGTGCGGCTCTGGGCCAAAGCCGTCCGGCCCTACGCGTATTCGGCCAGCCTGGTGCCGGTGGCCATTGGTGGCTTGCAGGCCCGCACGACCGGCGCGGCTTTTTCCGGCCTGCGTTTCGGCGTGGCGCTGGCGGCGGGCGTGCTGATGCACACGGCCGCCAATTTGTGGAACGACTATTACGATTTCACCTGCGGGGTGGACCGCGCCGGCGGCGGCGAGGGCAGCGGCGTGCTCGTCCGGGGCGAGATGATCCCCGCGCGTTGTTTCCGGGGCGCCGCGCTGTGCGCCGCGCTGGGAATGCTGGGCGGGCTGTGGCTGGCTTGGCGGGCCGGTTGGCCGCTGCTGCTGTTGGGCCTGCTGGGCCTGGCCGGCGCCTGGGCCTATTCCGCCGGCCCTATAAGCCCGAAGCACCGCGCCCTGGGGGAAGTCTGGGTCTTCCTGATGATGGGCGCGGGCATGACGCTCGGCGGCCACATGGCGCAAACCGGCCGGTTCTCCTGGGCGGCGATCGCCGCCGGGCTTCCCGCGGCCCTGCTCATGACCCTGATTCTCTACGCGAACAACCTGCGCGATCTGCGGTCCGACCGCGAAGCCGGCCTGCACACGCTGCCGATGCGGTTCAAACCCCTCGAGGCGAAGGCGCTGGCGCTGGTGCTGCTGGCGGTGCCGTATGTGCTGACCGGCCTCATGGCCGGCACCCGGCAGCTGCCGGGCCTCACGCTGCTGGCGCTCCTGAGCCTGCCGCTGGCGGTGCACCGGGCCCGGCGCATTTGGACCGGGCCCGTCGCGGAAGCGGACGTGGTCGGCCTGGCGCAGCTCCATCTGGTTTTCGGCGCGCTTTTCGCCGCCGGTTTATGGCTGGGAGATTGAACGCATGAAGCCGAATGACGCCCCTGAACTCCTCCGCCACCTGGTTGCCATCCCCAGCGTGAATCCCGCGCTGACCGAAGACGACGCGCTCCGCGGCGAGGCGCGCCTGGTGGCCTGGCTGGAGCCGTGGTTCCAGGCGCGGGGCTTCCGCACGGAACGCCCCGGCGCAACCCCCGGCCGGCCCAACCTGCTGGCGCGCGCCGGCCCCGAGTCGCCGCGCAAGACGATTCTGTTCGAATCGCATCTCGACACCGTGGGCGTGGCGGGCTTTGACGGCCATCCGTTCGCCCTGCGCGCGGCGGACGGGCGGCTCTATGGCCGCGGCGCCTGCGACACCAAGGGGCCGCTGGCCGCATTCCTGGCCGCGCTGGATGAAGAGCTGCTCGCCGCGCTGGACAAGTCCGGCGTGCAAGTCGCCTGGCTGGGGGCGATCGGCGAAGAAACCGGCAATCTCGGCGCGGAGGAAGCCGTCGCCGCCGGCCTGCGGGCCGATGAATGCATCGTGCTCGAACCGACGGGCCTGAAGATCGTGCATGCGCACAAGGGGGTGTGCTGGTTCACCCTCGCCACCCGCGGCCGGGCCGCGCACGCCTCCGATCCCGCCCGCGGCGACAATGCCATCCAGAAGATGTCGGCGGTCTGGCGGATCCTGGAGGAAGAAGCCGCCGCGGCGACGGGGACATACGCCGGTCACGCGCTGGGCCAGCCCACGGTCAGCATCGGCACGATCCGCGGCGGGGCCGCCGCGAACATCGTGCCCGACGCCTGCGAAATCCAGGTGGACCGGCGGCTGATGCCCGGCGAGACGGCGGCGGCGGTCCTGGCCGGACTGCGGCGGCGGCTGGCGGGAATCCTCGGCGGCGTGACGGTGACCCTGACGAAGGAAGGCTTGCCGTTCTGCACCGATCCCGGCGCCGCGCTGGTGCGCGACTTCGGGGCAGCGCTGACCGCCACCGGCGCGGCGCCCGGGCCGGAGGGCGCGGCCTGGTGCAGCGATGCCGGCGTGCTGGCCGGCGCCTGCCGCGAAACCATCGTCTGGGGGCCGGGGGCCATCGCCCAGGCCCACACCACCGCTGAATTCATTGACGCCGCCGCGCTCGCGGCCGGGTGCGAAACCGTGCGCTGCTTCTTGCGCACCGCGGCCCGCGGCGGATAGCTGATTTTTCCGCCGTGGCAGACCGGCGGGGCCGGTTAGGTTTCTTCTTCAGGCCGGAGGATGCGGAGGCGATGGACCCAGTGCAGGGTGGCGCGGAGCAGGGGGACTTCGCCCGTGGCGGCGGCGCAAATGTCGGTGCACAGGTCGCGATAGCGGCCGAGGACGAGGAGGACGTCGTCGCCGACTTCCTTGCTGGAGAAGAGGCCGCGGGGCGCCACGGAGAAATCGAGGAGCGGCTGAAGCATGCGGTGTTCGTACTCGGGGCCCATGTCGTGGTGGGTCAGCAGGAGCCGGCGGTCCCCATGGCCGCTCTGGGCGCATTGGTCGAGATACCACGTGGGGGATCCGCCCACGTCGAAATGAAGCAGCTGCAGCAGGTGCTTTTCGGTTTTCCACAGCTCCAGCAGCAGGTCTTCGGGGATGCCGAGGATGCGCAGGAGGACGAGTTTGCGCAGGAAGGCGAAGTAGGCGCTGGAATATGCCGCGCCCTCGCGGACGGGCAGTTCGAACCGCCGCTGCAGTCCGTTCAGGTAGACCGCCGGGCGGTTCAGCGCCTTGGCCATTTCGCCCAATGTCATCCTGGCAGGCATGCGTTTGGTTCCGATTGTCCGCCAGTGTGCGACGCCGGCCGGGAGAAGTCAACCGGAAGCGGCGGAACCCCTTCGGGCTTACCTTGGGGGCCGAAATGGAACACCGTTTGCTCCTGTGAGCCGGGTTCCGCCTATCCGGGCTGCGGTGTTGCTGGAGATGTTCCTGAACCCGGCCTGGGCGCCGCCGGCCGAGCGGTATTGCGAAATCTGGATGGAAATCCGTGCGGCCGCGGCCGGGGTGCTTCCTGCCTATTCGACCCGCCGGTAGCTCAAGCCGCCCGGGGCGGGATATCCGGCCGGGCAACGAGCCGGGCCACGGCTGCAGGCTTCAACGCCAGGAACAGGCCCAGGGCGATCTGCAGGCCGGAGGGCAATATGTGGTTCCAAATCGCCGGGCGCAAAAAGGGCGTGCCCAGCCGGCTGTACTGAATCAGGCCGCGCGCCAAGGGCGGAATGCCCTGGACGGTGACAAATATCCCGAGCAGCGTGATACCGACCCGCAGCGCGGGCACCCGGTCCAGGTCCGGGACGGGCGTTTCATCGCGGACGCCGGCCTTGTCCGCGAGCCACCCGGTCTTCGCCAGCAGCACCCAGGCGATGGCCAGCGAAACCGCCAGATAGACCAGATAGCCCGAAACCCCGGCGAGGATCTCCGCGAGCGTAGCCGAATCCTCGTGGTAGAAAGCCCCGAGCATGAATGCCAGGGGGGCCACATTCACCAAAACCGTGTACAGCTGGAACAGGCCCAGCAGCTTGGCGAAGACGAGGAACAGTTTTCTCATGGGCACTCCTTGGGGGGGGGCTAAGCGGGGTTCCGTTTCAACACGACGGTCCGGTTGAGGAATTGCCGGGGGGCCGCCGCGGTTTCAAAACCGGCGTCCCGGGCGGTTTGCAGGATTTGGACGAATCCAGCCTTGGAGACATGGAAGGCCGGTTCCACGATCAGGCATTGCCCGCCCGGCCGCAACTGGCCGGCGAGTTCGCGGAAGAACCCACCCGGATCCGGCACCTCATGGACCATGTAGAAGGCGAGGGCGAAGTCCACCGGTCCTGCGACCCCCAGCCGGTCGGCCTCGCAGCGCCGCAGGGCGATTCGGCCTTCGAGATCGGTGCCGGCGATTTTCCGCCGGACTTTGTCGAGCATGCCCTCCTGGAGATCGACGGCGATGACCCGGCCGGCCGGGCCGACCAGCCGGGCCAGTTCGAGCGTGAAAAATCCGGGCCCGCAGCCGATGTCGAGGGCCGTCATACCCGGCGCGACGTACGGGGCTAGGATTTTCCGCGGGTTCTGCAGCCAGCGCCGGAGGCGGTTGTCCAGACTGCCGGCCAGAGCGATCGGGCAGACCCGATTGCGGTCCCGGTTCACAATCTATTCCAAGAATTTTTCAACCTGGATGTCGCAGGGGTGGCCGTTGATGTCCATTTCGCCGGCGCCGGGGACGGCGTTGAGCTTTTTCGCAAGGGTTTCGGCGGCGATGGTTTCGCGGTGGGCTTCGACGGCGGCGAGCAGTTCGGCGTCGGCGGAAATCTTCAGCGCGATGCGGTCGGCCACGTCCAGATCCCGGTCCTTGCGGAGGTTCTGGATGCGGTTGATGAGTTCGCGGGCGTGGCCTTCCTGCACGAGGGCGGGGGTCAGGGCGGTTTCGAGGGCGACGACCAGGGCGCCGCGGGCGGCGACGGCCAGGCCGGCCTTCGGCCTGCGCTGGATCAGGACGTCGGCCGGCTCGAGCCGGACGGGCTTGCCTTCGAGGACGACCACGACGGACTGGCCGTCCAGCAGCTGGGCGAGTTCTTCGGCGCCGAACGAATCAACGGTTGCGACGGCCTTCTTCATCAGGCCGCCGAGCTTGGGCCCGAGGGTCTTGTAATTGGCCTTGGCGGAGAGTTCGGCCAGCGCGGTTTCGTCGCGACCGAAACGGACTTCTTTGACGTTGAGTTCGTCGGCGACGATGTCCGCCAGCGGGCGGACGAGGTCGAGGAGGGCTTCGTCGCGGCAGACGACGTGCAGGGCGGCGAGGGGCTGGCGCACCTTGAGGTTGAAGTCGGCGCGGAGCTGGCGGGCGAGGCCAACGACTTCCTGCACCTTGGCCATCTGGGCTTCCAAAGCTTCGTCGCGGGCGAGGCCGCCGGGCAGCGGGAAGTCGCAGAGGTGCACGGACTCGGGCATGCCGGCAACGCGCAGGTTGCGATAGATCTCTTCCGAGATGAACGGCACGAAGGGCGCGGCGATCTGGCACAGGCGCAAGAGGACCGTGTGCAGCGTCTCGTAGGCGCGCGTCTTGTCGGCGTCGTCCTCGCTCTTCCAGAAGCGGCGGCGGGAGCGGCGGATGTACCAGTTGGTGAGGTCGTCGATGAACTGCACCAGCGGGCGCACGGCCTGCTGCAGGTCGTAGGCGTCCATGGCGGCGACGACTTCGCCGGTGACGCGGTCGAGCGTCGAGAGAATCCAGCGGTCCATGAGGGAGGTTGAAGGTTGCAGGTTACAGGTTGCAGGTGGGGACCATCGGTCGACGTTGGCGTAGGTGACGAGGAAGGAGTAGGCGTTCCACCACGGGATGAGCAAGTGGCGCAGCGACTGCAGGACGCCCTGTTCGGAGAAGCAAAGGTCTTCCGCGCGGACGATGGGCGAATTGATCATGTAGAGGCGCAGGGCGTCGGCGCCGTAGGTGTCCAGGATGTGCGCCGGATCGGGATAGTTCTTCAGGCGCTTGGACATCTTGCGGCCGTCCTCGGCGAGGACGAGGCCATTGACGATGACGTTTTTATAGGGCGATTTGCCGAACAGGGCGGTGCCGAGGAGCATCAGGGTGTAGAACCAGCCGCGGGTCTGGTCGAGGCCTTCGGCGATGAAGTCGGCGGGGAAGAACTTGTCCAGCTCGTTCGCGCGCGCGAAGGGGTAGTGCTGCTGAGCGTAGGGCATGGAGCCGGATTCGAACCAGCAGTCGAGCACCTCGGGCGTGCGGCGGTAGGTCTTGCCGTTGAGCGTGAACGTGATCTTGTCCACATGGTGCTTGTGGAGATCGGTGACCTTCCGGCCGGAGAGTTTTTCCAGTTCGGCGATGGAGCCGACACAAACCATGTCTTTTCCGTCTTCGGAGATCCAGACCGGGATGCAGGACCCCCAGAAGCGGTTGCGGGAGATGTTCCAGTCCTTGGCCTCCTTGAGCCAGTTGCCGAAGCGCTTCTCGCCGACGGCCTGCGGCACCCAATGGACAGTGTCGTTGTTGGCGGCCAGTTGGTCATGGAGGTCCTCGACGCGGACGTACCACGCCTCGATGGCGCGGTAGATGAGCGGGGTGTCCGTGCGCGGGCAGAAGGGATACGAGTGCACGAGCGTGGACTGGTGCACGAGCTTGCCGGCGTCCTTGAGCGCGCGGATGATGGACTTGTCGGCGTCCTTGCAGAACACGCCGTGGTATTCGGGGACGGATTCGGTGAAGGCGCAGACGTCGTCGAGGTAGTCGCGCAGGGAGATGCCGGCGGCCTTGCAGATGCGGAAGTCGTCCTCGCCGAAGGCCGGCGCCATGTGCACGAGACCGGTGCCGTCCTCGGTGCTGACGAAGCCGTCGTTAAGGACGCGGAACGCGCCGGGGGTGTCGGCGAAGGTCGGGAAAATGGGTTCGTAGGCCAGGCCCATCAGATCGGCGCCCTTGAAGGCGGCGAGTTTTTCGTACTGCTCAGCCTTCTTGTAGTAGGCCGCGAGCCGCGCTTCCGCGAGCACGTAGATGTTCTTGTCCGTGAGGTCGCGCACGGCGACGTAATCGATGTCCGGTCCGGCGCAGATGGCGAGGTTGCCGTAGAGCGTCCAGGGGGTGGTCGTCCAGATCAGGGCGTAGACGGGGGCGCCGCCGGCGTCGAGGCCGGGCGGGAGTTGCGGCAGCTTGACGCGGACGGTGATGGAGGGGTCCTGCACGTCCTGGTAGTTGCTGCCGGCCTCGAAGTTCGAGAGCGGGGTGTTGAGCTTCCAGGAGTAGGGCATGATGCGGTGGGACTTGTAGACACGGCCCTGGTCCCAGAGCTGCTTGAAGACCCACCAGATCGTCTCCATGAAGGTGGGATCCATCGTCTTGTAGTCGTTGTCAAAGTCGACCCAGCGGCCCATGCGGGTGACCGTCTTCCGCCATTCCTCGACGTAGGTCAGGACCATGGACCGGCAGGTCTCGTTGAAGACGTCGATGCCCTTGGCGACGATGTCGGCCGCGCCGGAGAGCCCGAGCTTCTCCTGCGCGAGGGCTTCGATGGGCAGGCCGTGGCAGTCCCAGCCGAAGCGGCGCTCGACGAAATGGCCGCGCATGGTCTGGTAGCGCGGGGCGATGTCCTTGATCGTGCCGGCCAGCAGATGGCCGTAGTGGGGCGCGCCGGTGGCGAAGGGCGGGCCGTCGAAGAAGACGTATTCCTTGGCGTCCCGGCGCAGGTCGAGAGATTTCTGGAACGTGTCGTTCTCCCGCCAGAACCGGAGGACGTCTTCTTCCATCTGCGGGAACGACAGTTTGCTGGAAACGGGCTTGAACATGGTTTTCTTTCTGGTCCGAACCAGCCGCCCATTGAAGGGCCCCCGGGGGGATTTGTCAAGGACGGCAGGACGCCGTTGCCGGGCACCCGCGTGAGATTTACGGTTGCCTTTCGGCCGGGCTGTTTCACAATGAGGGCGTAGGTGTTCGTTTCGGACGGCGCCGGCAGGCAGGAGTGGAGATGGACATTTTCAAATGGGCGTGGGTGCTGTTCGTGGCGGCGTCGCTGGCGATCGTGATCCGGCTGGCGATGTGGATCCTGCCGGATCCCGGCTGGCGGAGCCAGAAGGTCGCCGCAGCGGCGGAGTCCGCCGCGGTCGCGGCTCCGGTGGAGCCGGAAGTTCCGGTTCCGGCCGAACTGGTCCCGCCGGCGGAGCCGGTCGTGGCGGAGGCAGCGCTCGTCGAGCCGCCCGCGTCGCCGGCAGAAGCGGCCGTGACGCCGCCGGTCCCGCCGGAACCGCCCCCGCCGGACGAATTCCATCTGCGCCGGATCCGTTGGGGAATGACGCCGGCGGAGGTGCGCGGCGCCGAGCGGGAACCCCCGGCCCGGGAAAGCGACAACACCCTGCTGTATTCGACGACCACGCTGGAAATGCCCTGCCTGCTGACCTACTCGTTCGGCCAAGGGCGGCTGGTCCGGGCCCGGATGGCCTTTTCCGATCCGGCGGGCCAGGACATTCCGCCATTGTCCGCCGCCCAGGCGCAGCGGCGCTTCCTCTACCTGCGGGAACAGCTGCGCAGCCGCTACGGCGAGCCGGTACAACAGACCACCCGCCTGCCGCGAGACGTGAGCGACCTGCGTCGCGGCGCCCTCAAGCAGGAGGAACTGGCGAAGCAGTACGACGTGGAGATCGACGAGGCCGAACAGCGCATCCGGCGGCAGCAGGCCCTGCTGGAGACCCGCTTCGCGCGCTGGTCCAACAAGGCGGAGATGGTGCTGCGCGGCCTGAAACCCTACGAGCGCGATCTGCGCGAACTCCGCGCCTGGAAGCAGGAGGCGCTCGACGATGCCGCGCAACTCCGCCGGGGCATCCAGGAACGCCAGGAAGCCGATGCCGCGAAGCCGCTGGTGGCGACGATGTCCGCCCGCTGGCCGTATGCGCGGGAACTCCATGACATCGAACTGCGGCTGGACCTGCGGCCGGCGGTGCCCCGGCTGGATCTCCGCTACGACGCGGCGCAGGCCGTCGCGGGCTGGGGCGGCCGGGACGAATTGTAAGCCGCCCTCAGGGCGCGCCGGCCTTGGGTGCTCTCAGGAAAACCTGGGCCACGATGGCATCGCGGAGTTCGCGGCGGGTGCGAAGCCGGGCGCGCAGGGGCGGGCCGGCGTGATGGCTGCGGTCGAAGCCGGGCAGGGGGATGACGGGCAGGGAGGCCAGACGCAGTTCCATGGCATGGAGGCGGGGCAGGACCATTCCGGTATGCCGGGTGGAGACATCGAGGGCGCGGTGTTCTCCGGGTTGGCTTTGGGCTGCGGGCAGGCCGGCGGTGACGGCCATTTCCGCCGCCCGCCGTTCGGCTTCGGCCCGGCGGGCGGCCGACTCGGCCTCCTGCTTGACGCGCGCCAGGCGGCGGGCGAGTTCGGGCGCGATCCGGCCGGCCGGTTTGCGGTAATCCGGGCGGACCATTGGCCGGGGGGGGGGCGGCCGGGCCGCCGGTCGCGGCCCGGGCTTGGTCGCCATGGCTTGCCGGGGTGCAGGCGGCGGCAGGGGGGCCGGTGCGGGCGGCGGGGTGTGCGGGATATCGGCGCCCAGACGTTTGAAGATTTCCGTCAGCTCGTCCGGAGTGGGGGAACCGCCGCCGCCGGGAACGGCGGACCGGGCCGGGCCGGAAGAACTGGCCGGGGGCGTCGCGTTCTTCTTCTTCCGGGCGGCGGCGATCTGGATGGCCATCCAGGCCACGCCGGCGATGATCCAGACGACGATATCGACCAGGGTGGAGCCGTCGTCGAGCGCCAGGAAGATGGACGGGCCGGGCCGCATCAGGCCTGCGGGGGCTTTTCGCCCTCGGCGAGGGACTCGCGCATGGAGGTGTCGGCCATGACGTTCTGCATGCGCAGGTAGTCCATGACCCCGAGCTTGCCTTCCTTCAGGGCCGTGGCAATGGCCATGGGAATCTCGGCCTGCGCGGCGACGACCTTTGCCTGCATTTCCTGGATGCGGGCGCGCATCTCTTGTTCGGCGGCAACGGCCGTGGCCCGGCGGCCTTCGGCCTCGGCCTGGCGCAGCTTCTTGTCGGCCTCGGCCCGCTCGGTTTCGAGGAGCGCGCCGACGTTGGCGACTTCGCGCGCGCCGGACACGCCGGCGACGGACACGTCGGCGATGTCGATCGAGACGATTTCGAACGCGGTCTGGGAATCGAGGCCGCTGTCGAGCACTTTCTTGCTGATCTCGTCGGGATTTTCGAGGACGTTCTTGTAGCTGGGCGACGAGCCGATGGCGGAGACGATGCCCTGACCGACGCGGGCGATGATGGTGTCCTCGGTGGCGCCGCCGACCAGGCGGGCGAGGTTGGCGCGCACGGTCACGCGCGCCTTGACCAGCAGGCGGATGCCGTCCTTGGCGACGGCGTCGAGCATGGCCGCGCCCTTGGACGGATCGGGGCAGTCGATGACCTTCGGATTCACGGAGGTGCGGACGGCGTCATAGACGTCGCGCCCGGCGAGATCGATGGCCGCGGCGCGCTGGAAGGTGAGCTCGATGTTGGCCTTGTCGGCGGCGATGAGCGCCTGGACGACGTTGATGACGTCGCCGCCGGCGAGGAAGTGGGCTTCGAGCTGGTCGGTGTCGAGCGGCAGGCCGGCCTTGACGGCGCGGATGCGGGCGTCGACGATAAGGGTGGGGGGCACGTTGCGCAGCTTCATGCCGAGCAGGTTGAGCAGGGAGATGTAGGCGCCGCTCATCCAGGCCCGCACCCAGACCTTCAGGAAGTAGAAGAAGAGGCTGAGCAAGATGACGACGACAATCGCCAGCAGGATGAACAGGATGTTGATGAAGGGCATGGGGGATCTCCTTTATTCGGGCTTGCTTGGGGTTGGACTGGCCGGGGGCGGGGGGGGCGGGCGCAGCGGAAACGGGAAAAGGGGGCGGAAGAGCAGGGCCAGCACCAGGGCGCCCGTGCCCAGCACGAGGACCGGCGGCAGCAGGAAGGCGCCCACCGCGGGGAAGGCCCCGGCGAAATACAGGATGAACAGGCCCGCCGCGAGGGCGGAGAGAACCCGCGCGAAGCTCTGGGGGCCCG
Organism: uncultured Verrucomicrobiota bacterium; assembly: GCA_964393515.1. Classification (GTDB taxonomy): domain Bacteria; phylum Verrucomicrobiota; class Kiritimatiellia; order CAIQIC01; family Lenti-01; genus Lenti-01. The sequence goes on along the minus strand of CAYMTY010000017.1, from coordinate 5,118 downwards.
GGGCGCGCAGCAGCAGGTTGCCGAGCCAGAGGGCGATGATGATGTGCGCGAGGTAGGCCAGTCCGGCGATCAGCGCGCTCAGCAGCAGGGCCAGCGGAATGCCGACGATGGTCATGAAGGCGAAGGCGACGAGGAACGGTCCGAGCAGCAGGGTGAGGGAGCCGGCGGCCAGGACCCGCCAGGGGGAGGTGCGCAGCTTGCGCACGGCATCGCCGGCCAGCACGGGGAAGAAGCCGACAAAGGGCATGCCCACCAGCAGCGCGGCCAGGAACAGGTAGCCGTGGAAGACGAAGCGCGTCCGCGTCTGCGTCTCTGGCAGGACGGGCGTGAGCTGCTTAACGGTGCCGGCCACGGCCACACTGTCGTCAAGCACGACGGCCTTGGGGGCGGTGTAGACCAGGTCGCCGGCGATGACCGTGCCAGGCACGATCCGGAGCTCGCTGGCGTGGACGCGGACGTTGCCGCCCCAGCGGCCGCCCAGCGTGGCGGCGCGCGCAAAGATCCAGGCATTGCTGCCGACGTCGCCTTCGCAGATGACGGTTTCGCCGACCAGCGCGGCCTCGCCCCGGACCACCGCGGTGGTGGTGAGCTGCAGGCCCCGCGCATAGGCGAGCAGGTTTTCGCGGGCGGTGCCGCCGAGGACGGCGGAGCCGGCCAGCACGCGCAAATCGCCTTCCGCCACGCCCCGGAAGTCCACGGCGTTGGCGGCCAGCAGCCAGGCGTCGCGCCGGGCCCGGCCCTGGAACTCCACGCGGGTGGCGAACCACAGCGCTTCCCCGTTTACGGCCTGGCCGGCCGGCAGCACCAGGGTGTTGGTACCTTCGGCGATGCGCAGTTCGTAGGCTTGCGCCGGAACCAGCGGCACAAGGAGCGCCAGCAGGATGGCCCGGCGCCGGCTCATGGCGAGTCCGGGGCGGCCTGGACGATGACATGGCCGTCCTGAATGGCTTTGACGCGGATGGCGGCGCCGGCGGGGATCCATTCGCCGTCAGCGGCCAGGACGTCGAACCGCCGGCCGCCCAGCAGGGCGGTGCCGGCCGGCCGCAGCGCGGTGACCGCTTCCCCGGCCGCGCCCGCCAGTTCCGGCGGCGGAGCGGCGGATTTGAAATCCGCGCCGTCGGCGCGCAGGGCGATGCGCCGGCCGGTGCGGGTGTGCGGGAACAGTTGTACCCACAGCAGCAGGGCGATGCCGCCGAACACGACAATCGCCAGGGCGGAGAGGAAGCCCCACGGGGCCGGGAAGGCGAGCAGGCCCACGGCCATCGCGCCGAGAAGCGCCAGGCCGCCGACCAAGCCCGCAACGCCGCCGGGGATGAACACCTCCGCGGCGATCAGCAGCAGCCCCGCGGCCAAAAGCGCGATATACCAGGAGAAAGGGCTCATGGACCCGCACTATACTACGCCCGGCTGCGGCTTGGCAAAACGTCTTTTGGCCGCGCGCGCGGAATCGGGTGGACTAATTCGCGGGCTTCGGACAAACTGGCCGGCCAGCAGGGAGCAACAGCATGAATCCAACACGATGGATCCGGACGGCAGCAGGAGGGTTATTGATCGGGATGCCGTTGGCCGGCGCGGCGCCCGACCGGCTGGCGACCGAGCGTTTCGGCGCGGTGGTGGGCGCCGCGGAGCCCCTGGTTTACGTCGCGGGGGGCTATTCCGACCATGGCGTCGTCAACACCATCGAAAGCTTCAACGCGAGCGCGGCCGAGTCCGCGCGACTGGACGTGACGGTGCTGCCGCGCTACTTCCATGCCGGCGCGATGCACGGCGGCCGGCTCTATCTGGCCGGCGGCCTGACGCCGGTCCCGGGCGGCGCCTGCGGGGTCACGCTGCGGCATGCGGACGAATTCGAGGAGTTCGATCCGGCGGCCGGCGCGGTGCGGCGGCTGAGCGCGCTGCCGCTGGCGGTGGCGCGGCCGGGGGCGGCGGTGGTCGGCAACCGGCTGTATGTCATCGGCGGTTCGCTGGAGAGCGGGGCGCGGACCGGCGCCGTCCAGATCTACGATTTTGCAAAGAGCGCCTGGTCCCGCGGCGCCGAGATGCCGGTGGCCCGCGAAGGGGCGGTGTTGGAATGGAACGGAAGGATCTATGCGCCCGGCGGCTATGACGGCCTCGTGGCCATCCGCGACTTCCAGGTCTATGATCCGCAGGCCGACCGCTGGGAGCAGCTGCCGGACCTGCCCGTCAAGCTGAGCGCGCACAGCGCGGTCGCGGTGGAGGGCCAACTCTACACGTTCGGCGACTACGAGATTCTCGATCGGACCGCCGTCTACGATTTCAAGCATGGGTTCTGGAACCTGCTGGCGCTGGATTACAAGCCCAGCCGCCACCAGGGCGCAACCCGGCTGGGCGACGAGGTTTTTGTCATCGGCGGAAACACCATGTCGAGCGCGCCGTTCCTGGATTCCATCCAGCGCTTTCCCGGCTCGGATTTGGCCAAGGCGGAGCGGAAGCCCTGGGAACCGGGTGCGGAAAAGCCGCCGGCGGCGGCCGTGCCGCCCGGCGCAGGTTTGGAGACTTTCGAGCTGGCGGACCAGCCGGCCCCGGCGCTGGAAATGACCCTGCTGGACGGCAAGATTTGGCGGCTGGCGGACCAGACGGGGCGGGTCGTGGTTTTGGATTTCTGGAGCACGGGGTGTGGTCCGTGCGTGCGCGCGCTGCCGGAGCTGGCCGCGCTGGCCGGCGAGTTCCAGGACCGGGAGGTCGTGTTCGCGGGGGTGGGGCTCGATCCGGCCTCGCGGCGGGAGAAGATCGCGGAACTGGCCCAGGCGCACGGCATTCCCTATGCCATGGGATTGGGCGCCACCCCGGCCGGGAAAGCCTACGGGGTCCAGGCCATTCCCTGCCTGGTGGTCGTGGACCGCGCCGGAGTGGTCCGGGGCCGCCTGGTGGGATTCTCCGCCGCCACGCAGGCCGTTCTGCGCGACACCCTCGAAAAGCTGCTGGCCAACCAGTCGCCGCCGATGGCGCGGCCGGCGGCGCCCGCCGCGCCGCGCCCGCCGAGCTACGACAGGACCGCCCCGCCGCCGCCCACCGTGCCCGATCCGCGCTTCTTCCGGTTGAAATGGAAGCAGGCGACGGATACGATTCCCAACCGCCCCATGGTCTCCGAACGGCTGGAATACCGGATCGCGCCCCGGCACCTGGTGCAGAACACGGGGAAAATGCTGAATATCTACGACGCCGCGGACGGCGCCTTGGTGCGGAGCATTCCCCTGCCGCCGGAAGCGCTCCAGCAGGAGGAAATCGGCGCGGCCCCGGCCTTCGTCTATTTGCAGAACGGGGAATCCGGCGTGGCGCTGGGCTGCAAGCCCGTCTATGAGGTCACTCGTCTGGATTCCAACGGCCGCAGCATTCGCAGCATCGGCACGCAATGGCTGGGGCTCGCGGCGGACGGCAGCCTGCTGTGGCTCCGCGAGGGCGAGCGGGAGGCCATATCCGCCTCGGCCCTGCAAGTCCTGCCCGCCGGGGATGGACGCAATCTGGTGCTGGCGTCGTCCTGGAACCGCTTCCAGATCCTGGACGGCCGCGGCCGGACGGTCGTCGGACAGGTCTTTGGCCAGAACAGCGACCGCTGGCTGTTCCGCCGGGCCGCCGCCGGGACCGGGGTGGAGGCGCTGGTCATCGGCCAGGACCTCGCCTGCTACGACGTGGTGTTCCCGCCGTCCGGGGCCTTGAATCCGAAATTTTTCCAAAAGAAATGGAGCCGGGTTCCCGGCGCGGCGGAGATCCTGGAGCTGCCCGCCGGCCGCCTGCACATCCAGCTGCAGCCCCGGTTCGTCACGCTGCGGAAGGCGGACCGCCTGGACGTGGTCGGGGCAGGGGATGGCCAGACAGCGGCCGAAATCCCGTTGTCCGCCGCCTGGCAGGACCGGGCCGCGGTGGAATTCGCGTATCTGCGCACGGAAACCGGCGGCCTGGCGGCGGCATTGAAAACCACCCCCGCGGCCGCGCCCGGGCAGCCGGCAACGGTTACGCTGGCCGGGCTCGGGCCTGCCGGCGCGGAGTTGTGGAAAACGGAATGGACAGAGCCCGCCGGAGATGCCCGGATCTTCGCCCTGCCGGCCGGCCCGAACCGCGACCTGTTGCTGGTGGAGCTGTGGGACCGGCTGCTCTTCCTCGACGCCGCCGGCCGGACGCTGCTGGCGCAGCCGTTCGGCGTGACCGCGGACCCCCTGCTGGTGCGGACCGCGGAGGACGGCACGACCTTCGAGCTCATCGAGGCCGGCGCGGAGCTGACCGGCTATCGCTGGCAGCCGGCGCCGTGAAAAGCAGATCGTGAGAATCCGGATTGCCTTTCCGCGGGCCGGGGTCGATAATGCGCCCATCTGAAATGGCGGCCCCGGCGGGGGGAACCTTCAGAGACGTCCGTCATTTGAACGCGAAACATAAGGAGTAACACGCCGATGAAGCGCTGGTCGTGGATGATGGCCTGGGTTCTGGGCGTTGCACTGGTGGCCGTCGCGGGTTGCAGCGACGACGAAGAGGAGGATTCGGGAACCACGACGACGGTCGTGACCAATGTCGTGAACGGCACGGTCGTGACCAACGTCGTGACAACGCCCAACCCGCCGACGGGAAACGGAACGCCGAACGGGGACAACGCGGACGGGCAAACGCCCGCGGTGCTGACGGCACCGATGCTGTTTTCTCCGGCCGACGGCGCCGTGATCCAGGGCGGGGTGGTCGATGCCGGAGTATACGTCGAATTCATGTGGTCCTCGGTTGAAGGGGCCGAAGATTATGTCGTCGACATCGACGGCACGCAACATGTCTATGAGGGCGGGACATTCGGCATTGAACTGAACTGGGGCAACTACACCTGGAGCGTCACGGCGGTGGGGGCCAATCCGGCGACGGACCGCGCGACGAGTTCCTCCCGCTCCTTCAGCATCGTGCCCACTGTGGCGGCTCCGCTCCTGTGAGCGGCGCGGACCGGCTGCCCCAGGCGGCCGGGACCGATAAAATTTCCACACTGTGGTCCGGCAGGCGCCGGATCCATCGTGTGGAAAAATCCCAAAAAAGTTTTCCATCGCGTGGAAAACCGGGCGGGGGGGGCGGACGGGGCGCATCTGCGATTAGGTGCAGGGTGAAGGCCTGCGGCTCACCCGGAGGGTT
>CAYMTY010000016.1:0-58810 GCA_964393515.1 uncultured Verrucomicrobiota bacterium | reverse complement strand
ACGGTGAAGCACTTGCTTTTTCAAGCCTTATTCAAAAGCATTATCCGGGATAAAAGTCTTCGCCATCCCCGGCAACAGCGACATGCACCACTCCCAGCCGCTGGTCCTGCCGCACCCGGCGGCCAAAAAGGATCTACTCACCGACGCCCCCCTGCCGGCCGTCCTCCAGCCCGCGCAGGTTGTCGTCTGCGCGATCTAGCTCCGCCGGACCGGCCGGCTACTGATGTCCGGCCCAGACCCAGCCTTTATCCCGCCACCTGTCGAATTTTTGTTCCAAGTCCCACTTGACCGCATTGATATTCCCCCCGTACTGGGCTAACAACTTCGCCATCAAGGCATCCGCCTCGGCCGGATCGGGCGCAATGATGCGCATCTGGATCATCAGTCCGAACAAATCGGCCAGCCCGCCGATCATGGCCGGGGCCGCTTGATCGGGGTTGCTGAAAATCGTTTGCCGGGCCTTGGCGGGCGCCTCGCGCGGGCCCGTGTGCAGCACCAGTAAGTCGGCCGTCACGTAATAGCCCGTGGAATCGCGGGGCGCCGGCAGGGGTGGCTCCGCCCCAACCGCCGGATCCATGTAGAACAGCGTGGTCCGGCGGGGCCGGCCGGGGGACTCGGTCGTTTCGGTTTCCTGTGCGGCAAAGAGCTGGCGGTCCCGTTCCATGATTTCCGCCCAGATCCGCTGTTCGGCCCGCCGTTTTCGGATCTCCCGGTCGCAATCCCGCATGACTTGCCCCGCCACCTCCCAGAAATTCTCCTGCTCCAGGACATCGCGCGTGAACTCCACGCCAAACATGTCCTGATACAGGATCACAATGCCCATCAAGCCGTTTTGTTCATATGCATCGATCACCAATGCGTTGAAAAAATTGTTGATTGCCTCGCCGGCACCGTAATCCAGGCCCGACGGATCGGTGAAGTCCGCGGGGTTGTTGCCTGCGTATTGGTAGGGATTAAGCATTTCCGGCCGGGCGATCTGCGGCCAGAGCGGCTCGCGCGTCAGGAACCGGCCGGTCTCCGCATCGTAATAGCGGGCGCGGGCGTGGTAGAGGCTCTGGGTGCCTTCGCTCCGCACGCCGTATTGGCCCAGGAACAGGAACGGCTGGTCACTGGTGCCGGTGCGGCCGAGCAGCCGGCCGAACGGCGAATACGCGTAGGCGTCCGTGACATTGCCCGCCGCATCCGTCAGCGCCCGCGTGTTGCCGCCGCGGTCGAAGTGGAAATGCCGGACGGCATTGCCCGCCGCGGCTTCGATTTCATAGAGTAGTTGCCCGCGCGGCGACCACACGTAGAACCGCCGCCACTGGCCGGTGTTTTCATCGCGCTCCGCCAGCAGCCCGTCCAGGCCGTTCGCGAAGGAATGAACCAGTCCGTTTGTCTGGCCGGTTTCGATCCGCCGGACCGGCCGGCCGAGGCCGTCATGCGCCAGCGTCGCGGCCCCCGCTTGCACCAGTCGGCCGGCGTTGTCCCAGGCCAGGGCCATGCCGGGCAGATTCGTCAGCCGCCCGTTCGCGTCGTAGCCGTAGGGCGCATCCGCCAGCTGCGAGGCTGCATCGACGCTTTGCGTCGCGACCGCTGATGACAAAAGAGCCGCCGCGGCCAACGGCGTTTGGGCCACGAGTTGGGTCGTCTGCCCTGCCGAATCGTAGGCATAGCGCAGGTCCAAAACCGTACCGTCCTGGATGCGCGTCAATTGTCCGGCCGCATCCCAGGTGTATTCGGTATCCACGCCACTGGGTCGGCGAACCGCGGTCGGCCGGAAGGCGGCTTCATACTCGAAACCGATGGCCGTGCCGGTCAGCGTGTCGCTCACGCCTGTCAGCAGGCCGTTGGTCGGATCATAGGTGTAGGCGACGCTCAACAGTCCGCCCGGATAGGTGACGCCCGTCAGCCGCCCGGCCGGATCGTAGGAGTAGGCGCAGGCCTGCCCGGCCTGCACGGAGCCCGTCACCAGTCCGTCCGGATTGTAGGCCAACGTCACCTGATCCGCGGCCGTCAGCCGTCCGTTCGCGTCATAGCCATAGGCCAGGTTTGGACCGCCGGTCCACGCCCGGTTGGTTGCGCGCCCGGCGGCGTCATACTGGTTCGTCCACACCGTGCCGTCGGGCAGCGTGCCCCCCGCCGGGCGTCCGCTTTCGTCATACACGGTCTGCCAGGCATTGGACAGGGGATCGGTGACGGCCTGCAGCCGCCCGGCGGCCGTATAGGCGAAGGTCCACTCCTGCGTGTTCAGGTCCATCACGCCCGCCAGCCGCCCGGCGGCATCGTAGCGGTTGCTGATCGCGTGCGGCAGCGGCACCGCCGGCACCGACACGGAAGCCAGCCGTCCCGCCGCGTCGTAGCCATACGACCAGGTCCGGCCCAGGAGATCGGTGCGCGCGGTGATCCGTTGCATGGCATCCCGGGCCAGGGTGGTTTCATGCCCCGCCGCATTCGTGATCCGTGTGACGTTGCCCAGCGCGTCGCGCGCGACGCCCGCGGCGTGGCCCAGCGGGTCCGTCACGCCCGCCAACAGGCCTTCCGCGTCGTGATGGTAGCTCCACTCCGCAGTTCCGACCCGGCTTGCGGCCAGCCGCCCGTGGCGGTCGTAATCCAGCGCCAGCGCCACGCCCGCGGGATTCGTCACCCCCGCCAGCCGGCCGACGTTATCATAGCCGAACCGGAGCACGCCCCCGCTCCGGTTGCTCGCGGCCACCAGGCGGTCCATGAGGTCGTATTGGAACGTGGCCGCCTGCCCGAGCGGATCCGTCACGCCGGTCACGTTGCCGTTCGCGTCGTATTCGTAGCGCGTCACCTCCCCCAGTTCGTTGGTCCAGGCCGTGACGCGGTCGAGGACATCCTGGCCCCAGGCCGCGGACGAACCGTCGCCGCGCGTGATGCGGTTCAGCCGCATGAGCGCGTCGTAGCCATAGGTTGTCGCCACCCCGTCGGCGTCCTCCGCCGTGGCCACCGTGCCGTCCGGGTTGTAGGCATACCGGATCCAGCCGCCGGCGGGATTGGTGACGGCGGTCGGCTGTCCGCGCTCGTTGAAGCTGGCCGTCCACACCTGCCCCGCGCGGTCGGTCCGGCCGGTCCGGTTGCCCCGGGCATCGTACTGGAACTCCTCCTGCGTGCCGTCGGGATAATCCACCCGCGCCAGGTCGAAGAACGTCATTTCCACGCTTTCCCCGTTGGTCGGATGCGTGAAGGTCTGCGCCGCCGGCGCCCAGGTGAACGCCAGCACGTCGCCGTTGGCATTGACCGCCCCCGCCGGCAGGCCCGAGGCAGGATCCAGGTCGAAGGCGGTCGCGCCGCCCAGCCGGTCCACCACGCCCGCGAGCTGGCCGCTTCCGTCGCGCGCGAACTGGACCGTCGCGCCGCCGGCGTCCGTCAGGCTGGCCGGCGGCCCGTGCGTGCTGGTGTGCAGGTAGCGGTTGGTGGCCCCGTCGGGCGCGGACACCGTTACCTCCCCGCTGCCCGCCGCGTAGGCCATGTCGTACCGGTTGGAAAAGGCGTCCCATTGCGACACCACCCGCGGAAAAGCGACGCCGTTCAGCGTGCGGGACGCATAAGCCTGGGTGTACGGCGTGTTTCCTGCCGGCTTGCGCAGGCCCGTGATCAGGTGCTGGAGGCTGTCCAGCGAGCCGCCATAGCTGAACCGCACCCCTTGGCCGGCGGCATTCGTGAGCGCCCGCAGGGTGCGGACGCCCCCGTTGTCCGCGCCGGAGAATTCCTGGTAGAAACCGACGGACCGCCCGGCGTGGTCCGCGATGTTCGTCAGCCAGCCCAGGTAGCTGAACGCCAGCGACCGGCCCAGGCCGTCGGACACCCCCGCCGGCCGCGCCACGGAGGCGCCGGCATACGCGAAGTCCAGCCGGTTGCTGTTGCGGTCCAGTGTCCAGCCGATTCGCCAGTACTTCGTGCCCGACGAGGTCATGTAGTTCTGGAAAATGTGAAGCCGTCCCGCCGCCGGATCGGCCAGGTAGAGCGCCGCCGCCGTCTCCTTGAGCTGGCAGCGGATGCGCGGCACGTTGTCGGTGTAGGTGCCCCAGCCCAGATCAACCCAGACCTCCGTCGGCAACCAGTTGCTGGCGGTGTCGCGCTGGAACGACACGTGGCGCGAATCCGGCAGGTAGACCGTGGCGTAGACGCCCGTGCCCAGCTCCATGCCCGTGGAAGCGGAGGCATACGGGCTCAGCCAGAACGCTTCGGGCAGTTCGAGGCCGGCGCGCGACAGGTCGGAACGGTAGAACAGACGGCATTGCAGATCCATCGGCCCGCCCAGCGAAAACAGCGGGATGGAAAAATGATACGCCCCGTTGGCGGCGGAAACCGGATCGTTCACCTCCAGCGCCCGCCCGTAGTCCCGGGTCGAACCCTGGTAGCCGAGTTCCGGGCCGCTGGCGCGGGCTTCGCCGGCTCCCAAAGCCGCGATCAGCAGCAGCGATTTAACAACGACCCCGGGGAATGCAGGGGCATCATGGCGCCCTCTCTTCTCCAGTTGGGTGGCGTAATCCGGCATCTAGAACTCCAGGTCATCGAAGGCATTCAATCCGGCCTCGACATCGAGACTCCCGGGCGAGGAAAACACATCCGCAAGCCTCGCTGGCGGCCCGCCGGGGTCGAACTGCACGCTTGAGACTTCAAGTGGTAAATCGCCGGCCGACAAGGATTCGGGGGACAGCAGATCCATGGCTTTTTGAAACGCCTCTGCCATGCCGACGTGGTCGCGGATCGCTACTGGCTCCATCCAGTCGGCAGGGACCAGCGGGGTGGCGGACAGATCGACGAAGAACGTTTCGGTTCCGATGGATTGGACTTGTGGAAGCATGAGCCAAGCCGTTGGGAGGGGCGGCGGCCGGCGCTGCCGGGCTGCTCGCCCGGCCATTTCGGCCCAGTCCAAGACGCCGAGATCGAACGATTGGGCCGTTGTCTCCAGGCTGTCACTGAAGCCCAGGCTCCTGAGGGCGAGAACGACTCCGGGCGGTCCCAGCACGGCGTAGGCGTCGGCCACGGTGTCGCCGAGGACCTCCGAGAACGTCTCGGCGAAGATTTCCGGGTCTGCGATGGCAATTAGGCCCGACGGGTCGGTGAAATCGACCGGGTTGTTTTTGGCGTAGACATAGGGGTTGAGCGTTTCGGGTCGGGCAATCTGCGGCCAGACCGGTTCTCGGGTCAGGAAGCGGCCGGTGTCCGCGTCGTAGAAGCGGGCGCGGGCGTGGTGGAGCCCGGTAGCGCCCTCGCGGCGCACGCCGTATTGGCCCATGAACAGAAAGGGCTGGTCGCTTGTGCCGGTGCGCGCCAGCAACCGGCCAAAGGGCGAATACGCATAGGCATCGGTGACATTGCCCGCCGCATCGGTTAAGGCCCGCGTATTGCCGCCGCGGTCGAAGTGGAAATACCGGACCTGGTTGCCGGCCGCCACGTCAACCAGGTAAAGCAGATTGCCGCCGGGCGACCACACGTAGAATCGCCGCCACTGGCCCGTGTTTTCATCGCGCTCCGCCAGCAGCCCGTCCAGGCCGTTCGCGAAGGAATAGTAGAGCCCGTTGGTTTGGCCGGCCTCGCTGCGGCGGAGGGGGCGGCCGAACCCGTCGAATTCGAGCGTGGCGGCGCCAATGTGGACCAAGCGCCCGGCATGGTCCCAGGCCAGGGCCATGCCCGGCAGGTTCGTGAGGCGTCCGCACGCGTCATAGGCATACGGCGCGGCGGCCAGTTGCGAAGCCGCATCCACGGCCTGCGTTGCCACAGCTGAAGCCAAGCCTGGCATTGCGGCCAGCGGCGTATTGGCCACCACCTGCGTGACCTGCCCCGCAGAGTCGTAGGAATACAGCAAATCCAGGTTCGTCCCGTCCTGGATTCGCGTCAACTGGCTGGCCGCATCCCAGGTGTATTCGGTATCCACGCCGTTGGGGCGCGCAATCCGAATCGGCCGCAAGGCGGCGTCGCACTCATACCCGATCGAGGTGCCGGTCAGCGTGTCGCCCGCGGTCGCCGGCAGGCCGTTGGTCGGATCATAGGTGTAGGCGACGCTCAACAGTCCGCCCGGATAGGTGATGCCCGTCAGCCGCCCGGCCGGATCGTAGGAATAGGCGCAGGCCTCTCCCGCCTGCACGGAACCCGTGACCAGACCGTCGGGATTGTAGGCCAACGTCACCTGATCCGCGGCCACCAGCCGTCCGTTCGCGTCATAGCCATAGGCCAGGCTCGGTCCACCCGACCACGACCGGTTGGTCGCGCGCCCGGCGGCGTCATACTGGTTGGTCCACGCCGTGCCGTCGGGCAGCGTGCCCCCTGCCGGACGGCCGTTTTCGTCATGCACGGTCTGCCAAGTGTTGGACAGCGGATCGGTCACGGCCTGCAGGCGGCCGGCGGCGGTGTAGGTAAAGTTCCACTCCTGCGTGTTCAGGTCCGTCACGGCCGCCAGCCGCCCGGCGGCATCGTAGCGGTTGCTGGTCGCGTGGGGCAGCGGCGCCGCCGGAACAGTCACGGTTTCCAGACGTCCCGCCAAATCATATCCATAGTTCCAGGTCCGGCCCAGCAGGTCGGTGCATGATGTGATCTGCTGCATTACGTCCCGTGTCAGCGTGATCTCGTGCCCGGCGGCATTGGTGATTCGCATCACGTTGCCCAGAACATCGCGGACCATGCCCGCGGTATTGCCCAGCGGATCCGTAACGCTCACCGGCAGGCCTTCTGCGTCGCGTCCGATGGTCCAGATGGAGGTTCCCACCCGGATTTCCGTCAGCCGGCCGTTGGCATCGTAGCCGTACTGGATGCCCACGCCGGCCGGGTTGGTGACCGCCGCCACCTTGCCGCGCGGATCGTAGGTGTAGGTGGTCACGCCACCGGAACGGTTGGTGGCGGCCACCAGGCGGTCCAGCAGATCGTACTCGAAGCCTTTCGCCTGCCCCAGCGGATCCGTCACTGCCAGAACATTCCCGTTGGCGTCGTAGGTGTAGGTCGTCACGCCGCCCAGTTCATTGGTATAGGCCGTCAGCCGGTCAAGTTCGTCGAAGCCCCAGCCCGCACGGGCGCCATCCCCCCGCATGATGCTCGTCCGGCGCTTGGCCGCATCGTAGCCGTTGGTTGCGCCGACGCCGTCGGCGTCCACCGCGAAGTGCAGGGTGGCATCCGGGTTGTAGACGAATGCGGCACTGCCGCCGGCCGGATCGGCGAGCGTCGTGACCTGGCCGTGCGCATTGTACGCCGCGCGCCACGCGGCCCCGGCCCGGTCCGTGAATTGCGTGGTGTTGCCGGACCCGTCGCAGGCATAGCGCTCGCCGCTGCCATCGGGATAATCAATCTGCGCCAGATCGAAAAACGTGTTGGTCACGGTGTCGCCGTCGTCGGGATCGACATAGACCTGCGCCCGCGGCGCATAGGTGAACCGCAGCGCGTGTCCGGCGGCGTTGGTGATGCCCGCCAGCAGCCCAGAGGCCGGCTCGTAGTCGAACGCCGTGGTCCCGCCCCGCCGGTCGGTCACGGACCGCAGGTGTCCGTTGGTGTCCTGCGTGAAATGGATGGTGGCCCCGTGGGCGTCCGTCAGGTACACGGGAAACCCGTGCGAGCTGGAATGCCGGATGCGGTTGGTCGCGCGGCCCGCGCCCGTGGTGAAGGTAATGGTCAGGGGATTGGTGTATAGGGCGTAGGAAAAGCTCGTCTCGTTGGAATAGGCGTCCATTTCCCAAGAGACGCGGTTCATGGTCGAATTGGAGTACATGTCCCGATAGTTGTAGCTGCGCGAGTAGGGGCTGTTGCCGCGTGGCCGGACCGTGTTCGTGATGAAGTGCGCCTCCGTCGAACTGCCGTCGCCGTAGCCGAAGCGGAATCCGCCCCCGCCGGCGTTGGTGACGGCGCGGAGCGTCCAGATCACGGTGTTGTCGCCCGCCTTGTTCTCGTAGGCAAAGGTCACGCGGCGCCCGGCCTGGTCCGTTGCGGTCCGGATGCCGGTCTGCGACATGTTGGTATAGGCCAGATCCAGCGCGCGGCCCAGGCCGTCCGATACGTTCGTGACCAGATTCCCGGTGGCGTCGAAGGAAAAGACCAGTGCATTGGTGTTCCGGTCCACGATGCGCCGGATACGCGCGTTCGTGATGCCGGCGCCCGCGTCATACGCCTCGAACACGTAGAGCCGCCCGGATTCGGGATCGGCGACGTACCGGCGGGTTTCCGTGGCCTGCAACCGGTACTTTACGCGCGGCACGTTGTCCGTGTAGATGAACCCGGGGAACTGGACCGCGGGCCCGGTCAGCGACCACGTGCCGTCGTTGGTGTTTTGCACGAAGGCGATCTGCCGGGAGTCCGGCAGATAGGCCCGCGCGTAGGGCACGTTCGAGATCGTGTCGAATCCGATCGCGGCCACGGGGCCCCACCAGAATTTATAGGGCAGCTCCTGCCCCCAGCGTTCCAAGTCGGACCGGTAGAACAGGTCGAACCGCAAATCGAGCGGCCCGCCCAGGTTCAGCAGCGGCAGGCGGAAGTGATGCGCCCCGGTCGCCGCGGAAACGGGATCGCCGACGTCGAGCGAGCGCCCGTAGTCGCGCGTCGCGCCCGCCCAGCCGATTTCGTAGGGGGAGGCGCGGGCCACACCGGCCAACCCGGCAAGCGTCAGAACCAGCAGACAGGCGATGCGGCGGTTCATGATGCCCTCACGGCCAACTCACGCCCAGGCGGTAGAACCGTTGCAGGCCGTCGTCCGGCTGGTCCTGCCAGAGCGGCCCGCTTTCCGCGGCCGGGACCGCCGGACCGGCATTGCTCCACCCGCCGCTTCCCAGGTCGCCGGCCTGCACCTGGTAGGTCCGGCTGGAGACGCCCGCCCATTCCACGCGCGTCGTGCCGCCGTCAAGGGGCGTGTAATTCTCCACCCGGAACCAGACCTCGTCGTTGTCCAGCGGCGTGCCCGCGATGAACTCGGTGTTGTCCGGCTGCCCGTCCCCGTCCGTGTCCGGCCGCAGCGGATGCCCCGCCGCCGCCAGTTCGTTGCTGTTGACCAGCCCGTCGCCGTCGGGATCCGTCGCCCCCGTCTCCCGCAGGTTCCCGAACCAGTCCAGTTCCGTCAGGTCGGAGAGATCGTCGCCGTCCGCGTTGACCGTTCCGTCGTTGGGGGCAATGTCCACCCGCAGCAGGCGGTTGCCGTTCGCGTCGTAGCCGTAGTGGATCGCCGCGGCGTTCGTGTCCTGCGTGTAATACGCCGTCACCAGCCGCCCGGCCTCGTCCCGGTCGTAGCGGATCGTTTCTTCGACCGCTCCGGCCACTGCTGCCAGCCATGCCGAACCGGTCAGGCTGGCCAAAATCAGGAAACACCGGGCTGGACACCCCCGTGCCCAAGGAATGCTGCGTGAATGCATGGTTTCACCTCCGCCTCTGTCTGGCAGATTAGTTTCCATCGCCCTGCAGGAAAAGCCTGATTTTCATTCATAACCGTAAATTAATGTCCCCGGGACTGGCCAAACACATGCTAGAATCCGGACCCATGGGAAAAGTTCCTGAGCGCATGATCGGCAGCCTGGCCCTCCTGCTGCTCGCGGGATTCGCCGCCTTGAATGTCCTCGCCTACCGCCACGCGCATTCCATGCTGCACTACGCCCCTGGCGGCGCGCGCACGGAAAAACCGGAAGTACTCGCGCCCCTCGCTAAACTGCGCATATTGTTGACCGGCGTCAACATTCCGCGTCCGGTGGACGAAATGCCGCCGACCGCCCTGGCGCCGGAGGCCCAAGTGCTCGCCATTCCGGAGCCTGGCGGAATCGTCCTCTGTGCGTGGCTGGCCAAGCGCGGGCCCGGCGCCCCGCTCGTGATCCTCTTCCACGGTTATTCCACCGAAAAGACCCGCCTGCTGCGCGAAGCGCGGGAAATCCATGGAATGGGCGCCTCGGTCCTGCTGGTGGATTTCCGCGGCTCCGGCGGCTCGTCGGAAAACTACGCCACGCTCGGTTGGCGCGAAGCCGAGGACGTCGCCGTCGCTGTCCGTTTCGCCCGCGAACAACTTCCGCACTCCGCCCTGATCCTCTACGGCCAGAGCATGGGGTCCGCCGCCATCCTGCGCGCCATTCATGCGCTCAACGTGCGCCCCGATGCCGTCATCCTCGAATCTGTCTTCGACACGATGCGCAACGCCATCCGCGCCCGCTTCCGCGCCATGGGCGTGCCGGCCTTCCCGTCCGCCGAACTGCTCGCCTTCTGGGGCGGGCGGCAATTCGGCTTCAACGCCTTCGCCCACCATCCCGCCGCCTACGCAAAATCCCTGGAATGCCCCGCCCTCTTCCTGCACGGGGCGGACGATCCCCGGGCCGCGCCCGCGCAGGCCCGCCGCGTGTTTGCCGCCGCTTCCGGACCGAAGGAAATGGTGGTCTTCGCGGAGGTCGGCCACGGCTCCTACGCCGCCCGACACCCCGGGCGGTGGCGCGCCGCCGTGCAGCCGCTCATCAACCAATTTTGGCTCCCCGACCAAATCGGAAAAGGAGACGATCCATGATCCCCAAATCCGTCGGCTTCAGGCTGGGACTGATCGTTGGCAGCCTCCATCTGCTGCTCGTGCTGCTGACCTACGCCGCCGTCGTCCGTTCGACTTCCAGCACGGCCGGCCTCGCGTTCCTCCCGTTCATGGTCCTCGACGCGCCGATCCTGCTGCTCGGCGAGATCCTGCCCGACGGCGCCAGGCTCATGAGCCAGCCCCTGGTGTCCTTCGGCCTCCTGGGCTCGCTGCTCTGGTTCGCCGTCCCGTGGCTGGTCGACCTTGTCGGCGTACGGATTTTCCCGAATACCCGCCGCTGGGTCCGCTGGCTCGTGGCCCTCGCCGTCTTGCCCGCGCTCTTCTTCGCCTTCGTCCCGCTGGCCCACCTGACCGTGGGCCTCTCCATCCGCAACGAGCGGCCCGCCGAACTCCGGGCGCTGCTGAAACATCCCGCGCCCGGTGCCCTGGCCAGCCGTGTCGTCTGGACGGCGCAGGACACGGGTGGCATCTGCGGTATCCACCCCGATCCTGCCGGCGGCGGGCTGATTCTCCTTCACCGCGGCGTCGTCCGCCTGGACCGCGACTGGACGGAAACCAGCCGGATGGAGTTCGCCGACGCCTATTACCAGACCGTCGAACCCGTGCGGACCGCCGGAACCTTCGACGGGCGCTTCCTGGCCTACCGCTTCTTCGAGCACGCCGCCCTGCTCGGGCCCGACGGCGGCGAAATCTGGCGCGCCGGCGAAAAGACCGGCCAGGACTCGCCGCTCGCCGGCGCGGCCACGAGCGACATCGACGGCGACGGGCGGCCGGAATTCGCGCTCTACCACACCTACCGGAAGGGCATCTCCCTGCACGACGAATCCGGCCGCCTCCGCTGGACCCGCGATGCCAGCTCCATCGACCAGATCGCCATGGCCGATGTGCGCGGCAACGGCCGGCAGGAAATCCTGATGCGCGCCGGCCGCGACTTCCTCATCCTGGATGCCGCCGGAACCAGCGCGGCGCTGCCGCGCATTGAAACCGACTCGTCCGGCTTTGCCCTGATCCACTGGCCCGAGCGCGGCAACCGTCCGAACCTGCTGCTGACCGAGGACAACGGTTTCCGGATCACGGACCTCGACGGCAACGACCTCCGCCGGCTGGACGCCCCCGGCTGCCGGAGCTACGGCGACGTGGCGGCCGTTCCGGTTCGATTCCGCGCCGGCGAACCGCCCGCCCTCGCCATCCGCAAAAATGTCCACCCCGACCTGGCCGTGCTCTACGTCTACACCGCCGACAACCGGCTGATCCACCACAGCGTGGAAACCCGCCCGGGCGGCGGCACCCCCGCCCTCGCCGCCGTGCCCGCCGGGGATTCCGGCGCCGAACGCCTGCTGGTCGGCTCCGGGGAAACCGGGAAAATCCGCCTCCTGGAATATTCCCTTGATTGAGCCCCCGGCCCCCGATTTTCCACGCCATGGAAACCATTTTCCGGATTTTTCCACGCTATGGAAAAAAGTTTTCCACGGTGTGGAAAATCCGGCCGGTTTTCTCCGCGCCGCGGAAACTCCCCCCTGAATTTTTCCATGGTGTGGAAACCTTTTTTCCACACCATGGAAAAACCGGCGGCGGTCAGGCCCGGGCGGCGTCCGCCAGTTCGGCGATACGGCGCATGACCAGCGCGCCGACGGCGGCATAGTCGTTCTTGGCCGGCATCGCGGCCTGGATCTCCGCGGGCGTGATCGGCGGGCCGAAGCGCGCGACGATGCGCGCAGGCCTGAACTTGTCCGCGCCCTTGGGAAACGCCGCGTAGGTGCCGGAAATATGCATGGGCACCACGGGCACATCGCCCTTGGCAATCAGGAAGCCGATGCCGCCCTTGGCTGCGCGCATCTGCCCGTCCGGCGAGCGCGTACCTTCGGGGAACAGGCCGACGACCTTGCCTTCCTTCAGGGCGGCCAGGGCCTTCTTCAGCGCCCCGAGGTCGCCGCGCGTGCGGTCGATCGGAATCACGCCGACGCGGGGAAAAAACCACCGCGCCAGCGGATTGGACAGCAATGTGTCGCGGGCCAGGAAATGGACGATGCGCCGGGAATTGGCCCCGCCCATGACGGGCGGATCGAGGTAGCTGCAGTGGTTGGCGACAATAACCGCGCCGCCCTTGACCGGGACATGCTCGCGGCCGAAGACCCGCATGCGGTATTTCAGCAGGAGGCAGAAATAGACGAACCCGCGCGACAGCCAGTAGAGCGGCTGGGTGAAGAAGCCTTCGCGCATCGAATCAGGCGGGAACGGCGCCAGCCTTCTTCAGATCGGTGACGATGGTGTCCACGACCTGGTCCACGGTCATGCCGGTGCTGTTGATGATTCTGGCGCCGAGGGCGATCTGCAGCGGCGCGGTGGCGCGGCTGGAGTCCTTCTGGTCCCGCCGGCGCAGCGAACTGAGGACGGCCCCGACATCGTGGGTGCCTTCCGCCTGCTTGATCTCCGCGGCGCGGCGGCGCGCGCGCTCCTCGGGATCGGCGTCGAGGTAGTACTTGAACGGGGTGTCGGGGAAGACCACGGTGCCGATGTCGCGCCCCTCCATCACCAGGCTGCCGAACTTCGTCATCAGCCGCAGCTTCTCGACGATGTAGACGCGCACGGCCTGCTGGGCGGCGATGTCGGCGACGCGCTCGCGCACCGGCTCGGAGCGGATCTCCTGCCCCGGGTCCTCGCCGTCGATCAGGTAGCCCACCGCGTTGTCGCGCAGCACCAGCTCCAGGTTCATGCGGATCAGCAGGTTCGTCACCGCCTGGGCGTCCTTGACGTCGATGCCTTCCTTGACGCACTTCCAGGTCACGCCGCGGTAGAGCGCGCCGGAGTCCACGTAGATGAAGCCGACGGTCTGGGCCGTCCGGCGCGATACGGTTGATTTCCCGGAGGCCGAAGGGCCGTCCACCGCCACGATGGTCACTTGCTTATTCAACTTTCACTCCCAGGTTGGCCAGTTGGTCCCAAAATTCGGGGTAGGACGTGTCGACGCAGGCGACATTGGCGACCGTCACCGGCGCGTCGGCGAAGATCGCCAGAATGGACATGCTCATGGCGACGCGGTGGTCGCCGTAGCTGCGAATGCTCTTGGTGGGCGACACCTTCGCCGGGCCCTCGAGGATCATGCCGTCGGGCTGCTCGGTGACGTTCACGCCCAGGCCGGCGAGGTTTTCGACCATCACGGCCACGCGGTCGGATTCCTTCACGCGCAGCTCGCTGGCGTCGCGGATCACGGTGCGCCCCCGGGCCAGCGCGCCCAGCACGGCCACCAGCGGCAGTTCGTCGATCAGGTTCGGAATTTCGGCCCCGCCGACCTCGGTGCCTTGCAGTTCGGCGCCGTGGACCGTCACGTTGCCGTAGACTTCGGGATCGGTCGGCGCGGAGGTGCGCTCGATTTCGACGCGCGCGCCCATGCGGCGCAGCACGTCCAGCAGGGCGGTGCGGCGCAGGTTCAGGCCCACCCCTTCGGCGCGGACAACCACGCCGGGGATGGCCGCGGCGGCCGCCAGCCAGTAGGCGGCCGACGAGAAGTCGCCGGGCACCACGTAGGGCCGGGCGAGGAACTTCGGCCCCTTCGGGCCGTAGCCGTCCACGGAAATGTTCTGACCCTCCACGCGGATGGGCGCGCCGACCGCGCGCAGCATGCGCTCGGTGTGATCGCGGGTCGGGATCGGCTCGAGGACGGTCGTGCGGCCCTCGGCGTAGAGGCCGGCCAGGATGCAGCAGCTCTTCACCTGGGCCGAGGCCGTCGGCAGGCGGTATTCGATGCCGCGCAGGTTGCCGCCGTGGATCGTCATCGGCGCCGTGCCCTGCGGCGTCAGGTCCACCTTGGCGCCCATCAGTTCCAGGGGTTCCTTGATCCGCCGCATCGGGCGGGAACTGAGCGATTCGTCGCCCGTCAGCGTCACCGTGATCGGCGAGCCGGCGCACAGCCCGGCCAGCAGGCGCATGCCGGTGCCCGAGTTGCCGACGTCGAGGGGCCCCACCGGCTCGATCATCTTGCCGCCGGTGCCCTGGATCGAGAGCACGCCCTCCTCGTCCACCCACGAGCGGGCGCCGAAGGACTCCATCGCCTTGAGCGTATTGAGACAGTCTTCCGCCTGCAGGAAGCCGCGGATTTCCGAGGTGCCCGAGGAGATGCCCGCCAGCAGCGCCGTCCGGTGCGAAATGCTCTTGTCGCCCGGCACGCGGACGGTCCCGCCGTCGAAACCGCCGGGATGCACGATCTTGGTCTGTTTTTGAATCGCCATGTCTTCGCCTGGGTTCTCCGGACGCCGGCTAGCCGCCGCGTCCCTTCAGCAGATCGGCGCGGGCCGCGCGGGCACGCTCGAGGAATTGCGCCACTTCGTCGAAACGGCCCGCCTGGAGATCATCATATACCTGCTCGACCTCCGTTTTGAAAGCCCGCAATTCCTCGGCCACCGCCGGGGCATTGGTCATGAGGATGTCGCGCCACATGTCGATCGATCCGGAGGCCACGCGGGTGGAGTCGTAGAAGCCGGTGCCGCAGAAGGCGCCGACGGGGCCGGCGTCGTCGCGGCCGATGGCCTTGGCCAGGGCGGCGGCGGCCACGTGGGGCAGGTGGCTGGTGCGCGCCAGCAGGCGGTCGTGCTCCTCCGGGGCCAGGCGGCACGTCCGCGCGCCGGCCGCCTGCCACAGGCCGGCCACGCGGGCCACGGCCTCCTCCGGCACGTCGCCGGGGGTGGCCAGCACGGCCAGGGAGTTTTCATAAAGGTCGGCCGAAGCGGCCTGCAGCCCCTGCTTTTCGGAGCCCGCGATGGGATGGCTGCCGACGAAGACCCCCGCCGGCAGCAGGCCCGCCATCTGGCGGCAGATCCAGCCCTTGGTGCTGCCGACGTCGGTCACAATCGTGCCCGCCCGGAGCACCGGGGCGATCTCCGCCGCCAGCTCCACGCAGGCGCGGATGGGGGCGCACAGCACCACCAGCGAGGCGGCCTGCACGGCCGTGTCGGGATCGGCGACAGCTGCGTCCACGATGCCGCGCGCCTGGGCCTCCCGGCGGGTTTCCTCCCGCCGCGCGTAGGCCACCAGCCGGCCGGCGTAGCCGCGTTTCCGCAGCGCCAGCGCCAGCGAGGCGCCCATCAGCCCCAGCCCCACGATGGATATGCACGGTTCCTTCGTCATGACCGCCGCCATCCGCGCTAGTACAGGTTCCGCCCCACGGCGCGCGCGACCAGCTCAAGCTCGCCCATCAAGTCCTTGAACCGCTTGGGGGTCAGCGACTGCGGGCCGTCGGACACCGCCTGGGCCGGATCGGGATGCACCTCCAGCAGGAGGCCGTCCGCGCCCGCGGCGACGGCCGCCCGCGACATCGGCGCCACCAGGTCCCAGCGGCCGGTGCCGTGGCTGGGATCCACCACTACCGGCAAGTGGCTCTCGCGCTTCAGCACCGGCACGGCGCTCAGATCCAGCGTATTGCGCGTGAACTTCTCGAAGGTCCGGATGCCCCGTTCGCACAGGATCACGTCCGGATTGCCCTCGCTCATCACGTATTCCGCGCTCATCAGCAGCTCTTCGAGCGTGCTGGCCAGCCCCCGCTTGAGCATCACCGGCTTGCGGCACCGGCCCAGCACCTTCAGCAAATTGAAATTCTGCATGTTCCGCGCGCCCACCTGGATCACGTCGGCGAACTCCGCCACCATCTCGACATCGCGGGTGTCCATCACTTCGGTAATGACCGGCAGGCCCACCACGGAGCGCTGCTCGGCCAGGTAGCGCAGGCCCTCCACTCCCAGCCCCTGGAAGGCGTAGGGCGAGGTGCGCGGCTTGAAGGCCCCGCCCCGCAGCATGTGCGCCCCGGCCCCCTTCAGGAACGCCCCCAGCGACAGGATCATGTCCCGGGTCTCGACGGAGCACGGCCCCGCCATCACCACCACGCCCGGCCCCCCGATGGCCAGGCCCCGGTCGCCGTGGCGCGCCGGGGGAATTTTCGTGATCGTCCGTTCAGCATGGAACTCGGCGCTGGCCCGCTTGTAGGGCTTCAGCACCGGCATCACCTTCTCCACCCCCGGCATCATTTCGAGGGCGGGGGCATTCACTACGTTTTCATCCCCGATCAGGCCGACCACCGTCCGTTCGGTGCCTTGGCTGATATTGACCTTGAGGCCCCAGCCCTCCGCCATTTCCGCAATGGCCCGGATCTGGGCGTCCTCGGCTCCTTTTTTCAATACCACGATCATGGAAATCTTCCGTTAGGCGGTCGGCTCCCGGCCAACCCGCCGGAGGCCGATTCAAACCGGGAGAGATTACCCCGCCTCCCGCCCTGTTTCCATCCCAAAAACCATCCGCCGGGCAGAAATCCCCGTATTCGCCGCAACTCCTTCCCCCGCAGCGTTTCCCCTGGCCGGTTCCTCATGGAAAAGGCTCTTCGCCGACTGGCGCCCGTTCTCCCCAGCTGGCAGGTTCCCTCCCTTCTCCGCTTGGACAGGTTTCACGTACGTTGCAGACGCCAGATTCACCCGCCCAGCAGGATCGCCACCTGCACCAGCCCCAGCCCAAGGAACAGCATGCCCAGCCCGGCCAGCCAGCGGTTCACGCCCGTATACCGAGCCCAGCCGAAGCCGCAGAGAAACAACAGGCCCACCAGGATCCCGTTGGAGGTCCGCAGGGCCAGGAAACGATCCTCCAGGAAGAGGAACGGCAGCACCGCCGGAAACGCGGTCAGAATCACCAGCAGGCCGCTGGCCAGCGCGCCCAGCCAATCCTCGCGCTCGAGGCGGGGCTTCTGCGGCTGCACCCGTTCCGAAATCTTCCAGAGGCTCCGGTAGAAGGCGTGGCGTTCCTCCGGCGTAGTCAGGGACGCCAACGGGCCATCGAATTCCCCGCCGATGGCCCGCAGGGCTTCCTCCTCGCTCTTCACATTCTTCAGGGCCAGCAGCATGCGGTTGCGCCGCCCGCGGGCGAGCAGAACGCCCATCAGGTACATCGCGCCGTCGATGAGGCCCCACGCCAGGTTGCACCCGAGCGCCGCCGCCAGCAATTGCCGGACGGCCCCCGGCCCTTCCGCGACAATCAGCCCGGCACCCAGGGTGAAGGTCAGCACCATGATCAGCCCGAACAGAATCTCCCCGAAGATCGCCCCGGGATCGAGGTGCGCGGCGAAAAAGCCCTTCTTCTCTGCGCTCATTGCGGAGAAGCTGTCACCGCCCGGTAGTCCTCCACAATCGTGCGCATCCGGCCGGCCCAATAGTCGAAGGCGTCCCGGGCGTCCTGCCACTTGTTCCACTTGTCGAACCGGCCCGTGACTTTGGCCCCGACCCGCTCATCCACCAGCGCGACCAGGCGCGTATTGGTTCGGGAATCGAGGGCTTCGGCCTCGATGCGCACCGAGCCGGCGGTCAGGGTCTTGCCCAGCGCCACGCGCTCGAGGGCGCTGATGGCCAGGCCCACCGGCACCACCGTGGAGAGGGTGTCCATCACCGGCTTGGTCCCCCGGGCATCGGTCAGGGCAATGCGCAGCCGAAGCACGCCGGGTCCGGCTTCGTCCGCAAGCTTGAAATCCCGCCCCAGCTGCTCCCGGAGCGCGGCATGGAAGTAGTCCAGCAGCGCCTGCCGGTCCGCCGGCGAGAGCTTGTTCAGGCGGCTGCCCGCTCCCAGGTAGCCGACGATCGGATCGATCAGGATCCGATCATAGGCGCGCCGGCCGGCCTCCGGGTCGTGGTAAACCAGCAGCGGCTCCTCCCCCCGCCCCTGGCGGAGCTGGGAATAATCCCCGAGAAACCCTGACGGTTGGGCCTGGCGCGCCTGATAGGTCGTCGCGCATGACGCCCCCAGGGCCAGCAGCAGGACAAGTCCGGCAATCCGTGCGTTCATGCGGCGCTCCTGGGAATCAGCCGTTTTCCGGCGGGTTGGGAATGCGGTAGATCAGCGCGTAGTTGACCGGGATCACCACCATGGTCAGGACCGTCGCGAACGTCAGCCCGCACATGATCGTGACGGCCATCGCCGCATAGAAGGCGTCCGTCACCAGCGGCAGCATGCCCAGCACCGTCGTCACCGCAGCCAGCGCCACCGGCCGCAGCCGCGTCACGCCGGCATTGACCACGGCGTTGAAAGGATCCACCCCGGCGGCCCACTGGGCATTGATCTCGTCGATCAGCACGATCGCGTTCTTGATCTGCATTCCCGCCAGGCTCAGGAAGCCCAGCAGCGCCATGAATCCGAACGGCTGGTCGAACGCGAGCAGGCCGGTGGTGACGCCGATGATCGTCAGCGGCACCGTCAGGAAGATCACCAGCGGCTGGCGGAGCGAATTGAACAGCATCACCAGGATCAGGAACATCAGCAGCACGATCGGCGGAATCTTGCCCGCCAGCCCCTGGTTGGCGTTCTGCGAGCTTTCATGCTCCCCGCCCCACTCCATGCGGAACCCCTCCGGCAGCGACGCCATCGCCGCCTGCAGCTTCGGCGCGTTCCGCGCGAACGCCGCCGCGGCCGTCTCCCTGCCGGAGGTGTTGCACTTGACCGTGATGCACATCAGGCGGTTGCGGCGCCGCACGCTGCCCTCCTCCGACGCCGTCTCGAACCGGTCCACCACCTGCGCCAGCGGCACCGCCTGCCCCAGCCGCGTGCTCCAGAACCACGCGCTCCGCAGCGAATCCGGATCCGACCGCTCCGCCTCCGGCGCCCGCAGCAGCACCGGCAGACTGTCGTCGCCCTCCTTGTAGGCCGCGAGCGGCGTCCCGGTCGTCACCGTCTTCAGCGCCGCGGCGATCTCCGCGCGCGACATCCCCAGGTTGCGCGCGCGGGTTTCGGACACCACCGGCCGGATCAGGTCCGTCCGGTTCCGCCAGTCGGACTGGATCTCCACCAGCCGGGGGTCCTCCCGCAGGATGTTGAGCGCCCGGTCGGCGTACTCCCGCAGCACCGCCGCCTCCGGCCCCAGGATCCGCATCTGGATTTTTTGGGGATCGCCCGGCCCCAGCACGAAGCGCTGCGCGTAGACCAGCGCGTCCGGCACCGCCTCCTGCGCGAATTCGGTGATCTCTTCCGCGAGGCCGTCGACTAGGTGGTAGTCCCGGATGTCCACCAGCAGGATCCCATAGGCCGGGTTGGGATTCTCGGGACTGTAGGTCAGCAGGAAGCGCAGGCCGCCGGTGCCCGTCATCTCGGTCACGCCCGTCACCCCGTCCAGCGTGCGGACGTGCTCCGCCAGCGTCCGGACCCGTTCCTCCGTCGCCCGGATCGCCGTGCCCTGCGGCAGCCACACGTGCACCATGAACTGGGGCCGGGTCGAATCCGGGAAAAAGCTCTGCTTCACATACCCGAAGCCCGCGACCGCCGCCGCCAGCAGGCCCAGCAGCACGGCCACCGACACCCAGCGGCGGCGGATGCAGGCCACCAGGAACGACCGGTACGCCTGGAAAAACCGCCCGGCGTAGGGGTCCGCCGCCGCCGTGCCGCCCTTCTTCTTCAGGAAGGTCGCCGCCAGCAGCGGCGTCAGCGTGATCGCCAGCACCCAGCTCATCAGCAGCGAGATCAGCAGCACCAGGAACAGCGACCGGCAGTATTCCCCCGTGGAATCCTGCGACGCCCCCACCGGCGCGAACGACAGGATCGCCACCACCGTCGCCCCCAGCAGCGGCCACTGCGTCTGCTTCACGATCGCCAGCGCCGCCTTGACCTTGTCCGCCCCCTTCTGCGCCGCGATCAGCACGCCTTCCGTGATCACGATCGCGTTGTCCACCAGCATGCCCAGCGCGATGATGAACGCCCCCAGGCTGATCCGCTCGAACAGGAGCCCCATGTTCTGCATGATCAGCACCGTGCTCATCACCGTCACCACCAGCACCACGCCGATCAGCACCCCGCTCTGCAGGCCCATCGTCACCAGCAGCACCGCGATCACGATGACCACCGCCTCCACCAGGTTGACGATGAAGCCGCGCACCGCCACGTCCACGCTCTCCGCCTGGTGCGAAATCACCCCCACCTCGATCCCGATCGGGGTCTCGGCCCGCAGCTCCGCCAGGCGCCGGTCGATCGCCGCGCCCATGGTCATCACGTTGCCGCCCTTCACCGTCGAGATGCCCAGTCCGATGCACGGGTGCCCGTTGTAGCGCAGCAGGTTCTGCGGCGGATCCAGGTAGCCGCGCCGGATTGCCGCGATGTCTTTCAACCGCACCGCCGGCCGGTCCTTCTGCCCCGGCTGGACGATCAGCAGCTCCCCCAGTTCCGCCACCGACTCCAGCTTGCCCGTCGGCGCGATCCGGATGAACTTGTCGCCGATCCGGATCGAGCCCGCTTCGGCCGCGTTGTTTTGGCCCGAGATCACCTGCTGGATCTGCTGCGGGGAGATGCCCGTCGCCGCCAGCCGTTCGCGCGGGATCTCCAGATAGACCACTTCGGTCTGGTCGCCCAGCATCTCGATCTTGGCCACGTCGGCGCACAGCAGCAGTTCCCGCCGCAGGAGCTTGGCGTATGCGCGCAGGTCGGCCGGCGCATAGCCGTCGCCGAACACCGCGTAGAACACGCCGTACACGTCGCCGTAGTCGTCCACGACCTTCGGCGTCCCGCAGCCCGGCGGGAGGCTCCCGGCCATGTCCCCCACCTTCCGCCGCAACTCGTCCCAGATCTGCGGCAGGTCCTTCTTCCCGTACCGGTCCTTCATCTCCACCATCACGATGGACCGGCCCGGATACGAGATGCTCGTCACCCGCTTCAACTGCCCCAGCTGCTGGACCGCGGTCTCGATCGGGTCTGTCACCTCCTCCATCACCTCCCGGGCCGTCGCGCCGGGATACGAGGTGATGATCTGGGCGTTCTTGATCGTAAACTCCGGATCCTCCAGGCGCCCGATCTGCGTGTACGCCCACATGCCCCCCAGCAGCAGCGCCAGCGAAAGCGTATAGGTCAGGACCTTCCGCTCGATGCAGAACTGCGCGATGCTCATGGAGCCGCCTCCGCCGGCGCCTCCGCGCCCGGCACCGGGGCCGCCGGCTCGCTCTCCTCCAGCAGCCGCACCTGCCGCCCTTCCGTCAGGATCGCCACGCCGGCCGTCGCGATCCGTTCGCCCGCCGCCAGCCCCGCCGCCACGCCAATATTCTCCCCGTTGCGCTCGCCCAGCCGGATCGCCCGCTGCCGGACCGCATAGACGCCGCCGTCCCCGCCTTCCAGCACCCACACGAACGCTTCGCCCGCGCGGTCGAACCCCACCGCGTTGGACGGCACCTGCAGGACCGCCGCCGCCGGCTTCGGATGCTCCATTTCCACCGCCACCGTCCCTGTCATCCCCGGCAGCAGTATCACGCCGTCCGGGTTTTCGAATGTGAACCGCGCCCGGTAGGTCTGCGTGGCCGGATCCGCCATCGTTGCAAATTCCTTCAGCTTCGCCGGCACCTGCGTCCCCGGCAGCGGATCAAACTGCACGAAGAACTTGACCTGCTCCAGCTGTTCCGGCGACGCCCACAGGATGTAGCCCTCCGGCACCGAGACCGCGATGGCCAGCCGCTCCACGTCCTGCAGCTTCAGCACCGCCTTGCCCGGCGACACCGCGTCAAAGGCGTCCGCATAGGTCTCCGACACCCGCCCGGCGAACGACGCCTTCAGCACCGTGTCCGCCAACGCCTTGCGCTGGATCGCCAGCAGCGCCTCGGCCTTCTGCACCGCCGCCCGCGCCTGCGACGCTTCCTGCTCCGACACTGCGTTGACTTTCAGTGCCCGTTCGATCCGCTCCAGCGAGCTGCGCGCCTGCTCCAGGTCCGCTTCCGCGTTCTTCACCTGGTTCTCGTAGTTGCTCGGATCGATCCGGCCCAGCACGGCGCCCTTCTTGACTTTCATCCCCCGCTGCACGGGAAACTCCACCAGCCGGCCCCCGACTTCGAACGACAGGTCCACTTCCCGGTCCGCCTCGATCGTGCCCGGGAAATGCAGCTTCGGCCACGCCTTGGCTTCCGCCACCACCAGGCTCTTGACCGGCCGGATGGTCGTGTCCTCCGGCTCCTCCGCCGGCTGCGCCTTGTACAGGAATATCGCCGCCACTCCCGCCGCCAGTAGAATGCCGCCGATCAGCTTGCCCGACAGGTTTTTGATTGCGTGTTTCATCGCGGTTTCTCCCGTTTCGCTTCCCTGGCCTTCCAAATTCCCGTTCTCAGGCGCCCGGCGCCGCCGGCGCCGGTTCGGCTTCCTTTTCCTCCGCCGGCGGCGGCGGCTTCGCCGCGGCCGCCCCATCCGGCGCCCAGCCCCCGCCGAACGCCTTGTAGGCCGCCACCAGGTCGGCCGCCGACTGGCCCTGCGACTGGGCCAGCGCATCGTGGTACTGCGCCAGCTGCCGCTGCGCGTCCAGCACCCCCTGGAAATCCTTCAGCCCCGTCCGGTAGAGCTCGTCCACCAGCTCCGCCGTCTGCTCCGCCGCCGTCACCGCGTCCCGCAGCGCCGTCAGCCGGGTCCCGTCGTTCGCCAGCGCCGCCAGCGCGTCCTCGCACTCCCGGTACGCCCCCAGCACCGTCTGCTCGTAGTCCGCCACCGCCGCCCGCGCGGCCGCCTGCTCCGCCCGCACGTGGTGGCGCACCTTCCCCGCCGTGAAGATCGCCCACGTCAGCGCCGGCCCGATGCTGTAGTCTTGCGACGCCTTTTTCCCGAACTCCCCCGCGTCCGTCGCCGCCCACGCGAACGTCCCGTTCAGCGCCAGCTGCGGGAAATAATCCGCCTGCGCCACGCCGATCTTCGCCGTCTGCGCCGCCAGCCGCCGCTCCGCCGACCGGATGTCCGGCCGCCGCCGCAACAGCTCCGCCGGCAGCAGCCCCGGCAATTTATCCGCTGCCGGGACCGGCCCCGGCTCCCGCAACGCCTCCAGTTCCCCCGGCAGCCGGCCCGTCAGCAGGCACAGCCCGTTCAGCGCCTGCTCGATCCCCGCCTTCAACGCGGGCACCTGGGCCGTCGTCGCCGCCAGGTTCATCTCCGCCTGCCGCACGTCCAGCTCCCCCGTCAGCCCGGCGTCATGCCGCCCCCGCACCACCTTCAGGGTCTCCCGCTGCAGTTCGATGTTCCGCTCCGCGTACGCCAGCCGCTGCTGCAGGGTGCGCAACTGGATGTAGGCCGCCGCCGTCTCCGCCTGCAGCATCACCTGCACGTTGCGCACGTCTTCCTCCGACGCCTGCAACTGCCCCCGCGCCGCCTCCACGCTCCGCCGCACCTTGCCCCACAGGTCCAGCTCCCACGCCATCGAAAATCCGGCCTGGTACAGCCAGTCCGGATTGGCCGCCGCCGTGTACTCCGCCGGCGTATGCATCCGCTCGCTCTGCCGGTCGTATACAGCCGCCCCCTGCCCGGCCACCGACGGGAACCAGTCCGCCCGCGCCATTCCGAGCGACGCCGCATAGCCCTCCATCCGGGCCGCCGCCGCCGCCAGGTCGCGGTTGTGCGCCCGCGTATCCGCCACCAGTCCCTCCAGCGCCGGATCCCCGAACACCGTCCACCACTCCGCCATGGTGTCGCCGGATGCCCCCGCCGGCCCCCGCCACGCCGCCGGCACCGTCGGCTCCGGCGCCTGATAATCCGGCCCCACCGACAGGCAGCCCGCCCCCAGCCATATAGCCATCAGGCCTGCCCCGGAACACCGCAGGAACGCTCCCAGCTCCGCACAGCTCATAGATCCAACCTTTCGCGGGTCAAGTGCATGATTCCATCCCCGAGGGAATGGCTGCCGTTGAAGGTATCAAAACCACCAGATAATACACCTGGCAATTCAAGCCCCCCCTCCCGAAACCAAACCACCCAAGGAGGGCTATTTCAGCTCGGCCAGCGCTTCTGCCAACGCCTGCAGGAACTGGTCGTTCTCGGCCGCCAGGCCCACGCTGACGCGGATGTGGTTCGGCAGGCCGAAGCCGGCCATCGGACGGACGATCACCTTGCGCTTCGTCAGGGCCGCGGTCAGTTCCGCCGCCTTCGGGAACGGGAACAGGATGAAGTTGGTCACCGATTCCACCGGGTCCAGCCCCAGCTGGCGCATGCCGGCCATCATCTGGACGCGACCGTCCTTGAGCATCTGGCGCGAGCGGATCAGGTAATCCTCGTCCTCCAGCGCGGCCAGCGCGGCGGCCTGGGCCATGGCGGTCACGTTGAACGGCTGGCGCACCTTGTTCAGCAAATCAATGGCGTCCGGCTGCGCCATGGCGTAGCCCACGCGCAGCCCGGCCAGCCCGTACGCCTTGGAGAACGTCCGCAGGGTGATCACCGGCTTCTTCCCCGCCTTCACGTGCTTGACCGTGTCGACGGCCACCGCCGGGTCCAGCAGCTCCATGTAGGCCTCGTCGAACACCGTCACGATGTTGTCCGGCACCCGCGCCACGAACCGGTCCACCGCGGCCTGATCCACCATCGTACCGGTCGGATTGTTCGGATTGGCCACGACCACCAGCTTGGTCTTCGGCGTGATGGCCTTGAGCATCGCATCCAGGTCGTGGGTCATGCCGTTCATCGGCGCCTCGACACACCGGCAGCGGTACAGCGCGGACACCAGTTTGTAGACCACGAATGTCTTTTCAGAACATACCAGGTCGTCGCCTTCCCGCATGAAGGCATGCGCCAGCAACACGATGTGCTCGTTCGAGCCGCAGCCGAGCATCACCATATCGGCGGATATGCCGAATCGCCTGGCCAGCGCCTGGCGCAGGTAGAACGCGCCGCCGTCGGGATACAGATGCATCTGGGGAATTGCCTTGCGCATGGCTTCCATCGCCTTCGGCGACGGCCCCAGGCTGTTCTCGTTCGAAGCCAGCTTGACGATGCCGTCGATGCTGGCCAGCCCCAGTTCGCGCGCCACCTCTTCGAGGGGCCGCCCCGGCTGGTAGGGCTGCTGCGACGTAATCCAGGAATTCGCCAGCGGCGCAAACAGGTTCATTTTTCATCCTCCTCGCCCCCGACGATTTCCTCTTCCGACATCCCTTCGCGTTCGATCGGCTCCTCGGCAGCCTCCGCCGCGGGGCCGCCGATGGCCTCTTCCTCGATCGCCGTCAGTTTCATCTGGTCCGGATTTTCCGGTGCCGCCGGGGCTGCCGGTTTCGGGGCGCGCGCGCTCTGCTCGGCCTCCAGTCGCCGCAGTTCATCCGTGCCCGGCAGGTCGTCGAGGCTCTTCAGGCCGAAATGCTCCATGAACTTCTGGGTCGTGCCGAACATCCAGGGACGGCCCGGCAGCTCGCTGCGTCCGATCACCCGGATCAGCTGCATCTCGAGCAGGTTGCGCAGGATCTGGTCCACGGCCACCCCGCGCACCGCTTCGATCTCCGAACGCACGCACGGCTGGCGGTAGGCGATGATCGCCAGCGTTTCCAGCGCCGGCAGCGACAGCCGCGCGCCGCGCCCCTTCTGCAGCATGACCCGCAGCCACGGACCGCAGTTGGCGTCGTTCTCCAGCTTCCAGCCGCCGGCCACCTCGCTGACGCGGAACCCCGCCTTGCGCTCGGCCAGGTCGCGCGCCAGTTCCGCCACCGCCGCGCGGATCAGCTCCTCGTTGGCCTTGGCAAAGTCGGCGGTGATGCCCCCGCGGCGCTCGGCCGTGGCGGACAGCACCCGGCGGATTTCCGCCACGGTCAGCGGCTCCTTGCGGACGAACAGCATCGCCCCGATGATCTGCTTCAGCTCCGGCAATACGAAATCGTTCATGTTAACACCTCAAAATCCTTCAGGATACCGGCCCCAACGGGACCGGCTACAACCGGGATCGATTGTAGCTGCGCCCGCCGGGCGCGGCGGCTGTTCAAGCTCGACCCTAAACACCCCATCTCCTTCAGCCTAAACACCTGTTTCCCCCTCCACCACCGGGGGGACCAGCTCCACGACGCCCTCCGCCCGCTCGATGAAAATCTCCCCGTAGGTTTCCTTCTGCACCGCCCGCGCCTGCGCCAGCCGGATCAGCTCCAGCAGCGCCAGGAACGTGCAGGCGATCTCGTGCCGCGAACGCATCCCCGCGAACATCTCCGACAGGGAAAACCGCCCCTCCCGCCGCAGCCGGTCGGTGAGCCCCTCGATCTTCTCCGCCACGGTGAAGCGTTCGGCGAAGATCTCCCGCAGCTCTTCGCTCTGGACCTTCTTCAAGGCCTCGCTGAACGCGCTGATCAGGTCGAAGAGTCCCACGTCGTGTAGCGCCACATCGGCGTCCCGTTCCAGCACGGCCTCGGCGCCGTCGCGGCCGAAGATGTCCTCCCGGCGCGCCTCCAGCGCCTCGAGGTGCAGCGCCGCGTCCTTGAACTTCTTATACTCGACCAGCTGGCGCACGAGGTCCCAGCGCGGGTCCGCCTCCTCCTCTTCGAGCTCGGGCCGTTCCTCCACCGGCAGCAGCATGCGGCTCTTGATCATCATCAGCGTCGCGGCCATCACCAGGAACTCCCCGGCGATGTTCAGATCGAGCATCTGCATCAGCTCGAGATACTGGATGTACTGCGCCGTCACCCGTTCGATCGGGATGTTGTGGATGTCCAGCTCTTCCTTCTTGATCAGGTAGAGCAGCAGGTCGAGCGGCCCCTCGAACACTTCCAGCCGGATTTTATATTCTTCCTGCGACATAAAATCAGGGCAATAGGCTGTAGGCAGTTAGGCTTCGTTGTCGCCGCGGCTCACCCGGAGGGTTCGCCCTACCTGGATCATTGTGCAAATAGGTAGGGCGAGGCGTCCCCGCCGAGCCGGGCTGTTCCAATTCCGGCCTCATTCCGCTACTCCAGCCCGACCGCCCGCCGCGCCTTCTGCAGCGTTTCTTGCGCGAGCTTGCGCGCCTTGGCCGCGCCGGCCAGGAGCACATCCTCGACGTACTTCGGGTTCGCGGCCAGCTCGGCGCGCTTTTCCCGCATCGGCGCGAAATGCGCCTCGAAGAGATCGGCCAGTTCCTTTTTCGCCGTCCCGTAGCCCATCCCGCCCGCGCGGTAGCGCGCCGCCAGGTCCGCCTGCTGGGCCGGCGTCGCAAACAGCTTGTAGAGCTTGAACACGTTGCAGGTTTCGGGATCCTTCGGCGCCTCCAGCGTCTTGCTGTCGGTCACAATCCCCATGAACCGCTTGCGGGTCGCCTTCGGGTCGCCGAAAATCTCGATGGTGTTGCCGTAACTCTTCGACATCTTCTGGCCGTCGAGCCCCGGCACCACCGCCACGTCCTCGGAGATCTGCGGCTCGGGAATCGTGAACGTCTCGCCGTAGGCCAGGTTGAACTTGATGGCGATGTCGCGCGTGACCTCGACGTGCTGCTTCTGGTCCTTGCCGACCGGCACCACGTTGGATTGGACGATCAGGATATCCGCCGCCATCAGCACCGGATAGGCCAGCAGGCCGTGATTCGGGGCGATGCCCTTGGCCAGCTTATCCTTGTAGGAATGGCACCGCTCCAGCAGCGCCAGCGGGGTCACGTTGGAGAGCAGCCAGGCCAGTTCGTGCACCTCCGGCAGGTCGCTCTGCCGGTAGAACGCCGTCCGGTCCGGGTCCAGGCCGCAGGCCAGGAAATCCAGCGCCACGTCCCACGTGCCCTGGCGCATGGCCTCCGCGTCCGCCACGCTCGTCAGGGCGTGGTAGTTGGCGATGAACAGATAGGCCTCGCCCCTCTGCTGCAATTCCAGGGCCGGCCGCATCATCCCGAAGTAGTTCCCGATGTGCAGCTTGCCCGACGGCTGGATGCCCGACAGAATTCTCATCTCGTTTCTCTTTCCGGAAAACAACCCGCGCATCCTACCCGCCCCCCCTCTCCCGCGCAAAGGAAAAACCGTCCCCCCGGCGCCCCCGCGGCGGCGGCCGCGCCGGGCGGGCCGGACGGCCGCGCCGTTGGGCTTGCCCGGCGCCCGGCTTCGCCGTAGATTTCCCGGCGGAGAGAACCCCGGCCATGAAACTACTCGCCGCCATCGACCTCGCCCGCTCGGCCCCGGCGGTCCTGCGCGAGACCCGCGCCTGGACCCGGCGTCTCGCCGCCGAACTCGTCCTGCTCCACGTCGCCGATCCCGATCCCGATTTCCGCGGCTACGGGGCCCAGTCCGAAAACCTCCGCCTCGCCGCCGCCCACCGCGTCCAGCGCGCGCAAAAGCAGCTCGAGGCCGCCGCCATCGAGTTTCGCAAGGACAACCTCGACACCACGGCGCTCCTCGTCCAGGGGGCCGTGGCCGAATCCATCCTCCGCGAGGCCGACCGGCTCCATGCGGACGCCATCCTGATGGGGGTTCACGCCCGCGGCCCCGGCCATGAATCGTTCATCGGCGGCACCGCCCGCCAGGTCGTCAGCCAGTCCACCCGCCCCGTCATCCTCGTCCCAGCCCCCGTCGCGGCCCCTTGAACGGCGCATTTCGAATATGCAATTCCGGGGCCAGCGTGGTAGGTTGTTCCAAAATCGACCCCTTGGAGAGCCACCGATGAAACATCTGCTGCCGTTTCTGTTCCTAGCCGCCGCCGGTTGCGGCACGTGTCCGGTTTCCTGCCCCCCCGGCCCGGCCGCGAACGGCAACCACACGATTATCCAGTTCACCCGGGACGCCGACCTCCGCGGCTGGGAGGTCGAAGACGACGTGGTCATGGGCGGCCGCTCCCGCGGCCGCCTTGCGGTCAACGAAGCCGGCAACGCCGTCTTCACCGGCGACGTCTCCCTGGAGAACGACGGTGGGTTCTCCTCCATCCAGTACGATTTCGCCCCCCTGGACGTCGCGAAATACCGCGCCGTCCATCTCGGCCTCAAAGGCGACGGCAAGCGCTACCAGCTCCGCGTGGAAGCCGAGCCGAACGCCCCCCACGCCTACGCCTGCGACTTCGACACCAGCGGGGAGTGGCAGGTCGTTGAAATCCCCTTCGCGGACCTGTACGCCATCCGCCACGGCGACCGCCTCGACCTGCCCCATTTCCCCGGCCAGGCCCTCGCCCGCATCCAGATCCTCATCGGCAACAGCCGCGCCGAATCCTTCCAGCTCGAAATCGACCGCATCTGGCTGAAGTAGGCCGCCCCGGCGACCGCTTTTTCCACACGATGGAAAATATTTGGTTCCATTGTGTGGAAAAACGGCGAAAAAGTTTTCCATTGCGTGGAAAACCCGTGCGGGAAATGGGCCGGGCGTGGTAACCTGCGAGCCCGGATGGAGATCCGGCCCATGAATGATCCCGCGTTTCAAGACACCTATCCGGACGGTTACAGCCACTGCTACGGCTGCGGGCGGCTGAACGCCCACGGCCTGCAGCTGAGAAGCCGCTGGGACGGCGAAGAATCCGTGGCGGTCTTCCAGCCCGCGCCCTACCATGTCGCGATCCCCGGGTTTGTCTATGGCGGCTTGATCGCCTCGCTGATCGATTGTCACGGTATCGGGACGGCCTTTGCCGCGGCCGGCCGCCGCGCGGCCCGGGAGCCGGGCGCCGAACCGCCCCGGCGCTACGTGACCGCGGCGCTGCACGTGGACTACCTGCGCCCGACGCCGCTAGGCCCCCCGCTGGAAATCCGCGGCCGGGTCCAGGAAATCAAGGGACGCAAGGGGATTGTGAACGCCACCGTATCGGCCGGCGGGGAAATCTGCGCCTGCGGCCAGGTCGTGGCCGTGCAAATGCCCGCGACCATGGCGGCCCCGCCCTCCGCCGCCCCCGGCGCAGCCGCCGCCTCCGGCCCGGCCCCAACCTGACATTTTTTTGCGGCGGCCGGGTTGCATTTTCCCGATCCTGCCGTACGGTGAAAGTGGAGCTCGGCGGAAGGGATGGGATGGCCAGCTGCCCGAGGAAGGAGCGCCGAAGCGCGATGATGGGCTGGTCTCCGCTGAGCTCCCAATTGTTTTTCCCTGCCAAGGCTGAATAAACCCGAGCCTGCCCTCGCCTGGCCTGGTGCCCCAGACCATCTTCTAGGTTCTCGACGAAACCGGGACGGCGACTGGCAGGGTGCGCATGCGCCATCGCCTGACCGAGAAGCTGCGGGCCCCCGGCGGCCACATCGGGCTCTACCTCTGCCGTGACCGCCGGAGCCGGGGCCTGGCGAAGAAAATCCTGCGCCGGGTGCTGACCGGGCTCCGGACGACCGCCGAACCGCGGGCCCTTCTGACCCTCGCCGCCGGCCACCTCCTCTCCATCCGCTCCGCCGAGTCCGCCGGCGACCGCCGGGAGGATGTCCGGCCGGACCCGGTATCCGGCTTGCTGCGGCGCCGCTACTGGATCGCCCTGCCGCCCGGGCTCTTGTCTCCGCCCGAATCGAGAACTCCCCCGCAAAACCGCATTCCACCCTTGGAGATTGGTTATTCAACATTGAGTTCCCCGCGCTCCCGTCCTATTCTTGCCCCCCGTGTCTGCCCGAACTCCATCCGAATCGTCCCCGCCGTCCCGTTGGCATGATTTGATCCTGTGGCTGCGCCGGCTGGGCGCCTCGTGGATCGAGCAGGCCCGCGGCGGCGAATATCTGTTCCTGCTGCTCACCGCCGCCCTGATCGGGCTGCTGGGCGGCCTGGGCTCCATTGTCTTCGACCAGGCCATCCATCTCGTCCAGCGCACGTTTTGGAGCACCGCCGAACCGGCTTTCGCCCTCCTGCACCACATGCCGGCCTGGAAGCTCTTGCTCGTGCCCGCGGCCGGCGGCCTCCTGGTCGGCCTCATCACCTCCTATTTCGCCCCCGAGGCCAAGGGCCACGGCGTCCCGCATGTCATCAAGGCGGTCGCCCTTGCCGGCGCCCGCATCCGCGGCCGCGTCGCCCTTGCCAAAATTTTCGCTTCGGCCATCACCATCGGCTCCGGCGGCTCCGCCGGACGGGAAGGCCCCGTCATCCAGATCGGCGCCGCCATCGGCTCCCGCCTTGGCCAGGCCATGGGGATGTCCACCCGCCGATTGCGCACCCTCGTTGCCTGCGGCGCCGCCGCCGGCATCGCCGGAACCTTCAACGCCCCCGTTGCCGGCGCGCTTTTCTCCGTCGAAGTCATCCTGGGCGAATTCGGCGCGGCCCAGTTCAGCCCCATCGTCATCTCCTCGGTCCTCGCTACGGTCGTCACCCGCGCCTGGCGCGGCGATGCCGCCGTGTTCTCCCCGCCGGCCTGCACCTTCGCCAGCGTCTGGGAACTTGTTCCGTATCTCCTCCTGGCCGTCCTCTGCGGCCTCGTCTCTTTCGTCTATATCCGCTCGGTTTCCTTCGCGGAATCCCTGTTTGACCGCGGGCATCGCCTGCCGCGCTGGATGCAGCCCGCCCTGGGCGGCCTCTTCCTCGGTGCCCTGGCCCTCGCCTTTCCCCACGTGATGGGCAGCGGACAGGAGCTCTGCAACGAGGCCTTTGCCTCCCGGCTCCCCGCCCTCCTCCTGCTCACCCTCGCGTTCGCCAAGCTGCTTGCGACCAGCTTTACCCTCGGCTCGGGCGGTTCCGGCGGCGTCTTCTCCCCGGCCCTCGCCCTGGGCGCCCTCCTCGGCGCCTTCGTCGGCACCCTGGCCGAACCGGTGCTGGGGTCCCGCTTCGGCGGCGTTGCCGCCTATTCCCTCGTCGGCATGGGCGGCGTCATCTCCGGCGCCATGCTCGCCCCCATCACCGCCATCCTCATGATCTTCGAGATCACCGCCAACTACGCCATCATTCTCCCCGTCATGATGGTCGCCATCCTCAGCACCGTCCTGTCCTCCCGCCTCACGGGCCATCTCTCCATCTACACCTTCAAGCTCGCCCGCGACGGCATCCGTCTTTTCCGCGGACGCTCCCCCGATCTCCTGCAGGCCCGCCGCGTCGCCGACCACCTCCGGCCCCGCTTTGAAACCACCCGCCCCTTCGAACCCGCCCGCCTTCTTGTCGACCGCGTCCTGTCCTCTCCCAACGCCCAGTTCTATGTCGTCGATGACTCCGAAGCCCTCCTCGGCGCCATCACCCTTGCCGACGCCCGCCGCATCCTGCTCTCTCCCCCCGCCCTCCTCGGCGTGCTCCTCGCCGAAGACGTCATGCGCCGCAACATCCCCCACGTCTATCCTGCCGACTCCCTCTCCGACGCCCTCGCCCAGTTCGCCTCCACCCATCTTCCTGAACTCCCGGTCCTACACTCCCCCGCCGACCACCGCCTCCTCGGCACCCTCGCCTACCCCGACGTCCTCAACGCCTACCAGGATGAAATCCTCAAGGCCGACGCCCCCCGGGCCCTGTCCCGCGGCCTGGCCTCCCTTGCCGGCCAACCCCTCGAAATCGCCCCCGGCTACGAACTTGCCGAATGGGATCCTCCCGCCGAACTTCACGGGACCTCCCTCGCCGACGCCCGCCTTCCCGACACCCTCGGCGTCCGCGTCCTCCTCATCAAGCGCCCCGCCCCTGACGGCTCCATCACCGCCCTGTTCCCGAACGCCAAAACCATCATCACTCCCGCCGACACCCTTGTCCTCCTTGGCCCCACCGACGCCATCAACCGCGCCGCCAAATCGTAGCTTCCACAAGGCAAGCCTTGCCCGGAAAAGATCGGATCCGCCGCGCCCCATCTTGACTTCGACATTCTTCCCGCCTTACCTTCTCTTCCGTGGGCACCGATGTGGATCCCCGCCCCGGTTGGCCGCGTCCATCTCGGTCTCCCTGCATTCAAAAGGAGAGCCGCATGGAAACAACCGTACAATTCCGCCGGCCATGGCTGGGCGGCGTCATCAGCGGATTCGGCCTCGGCATCATCCTGCTGGCCGCGATCGAGGAGTTCACCAACCACACCTTCAAGAACAATTCCCGGCTGATTTTGGGCCTAGGCCTGCTGGCCATGGCCCTTGGCTGCGCCCTGGCGCAGGCCGCCCGACGCAAGCAGCCGGGGGCGGAGCCCGGCTGACGTCCGGGGCAGCGGCGGCTTTCGCTTGTCCCTGTGCCGGCGATGCGCCTATGCTGAGGCTGGCCAAGGACAGTCGCCGGAGGAGGTCAGACCATGAACGAGAATGCCAAACCGGACGGAGGGAAAGACCTCCCGGATCCGGCGGCCGAACAGGAACGGTGCCTGGAACAGCGCGCCGAACAATGGGGCCGCGATCTGGAGCACAAAATCAACCGGTGGGAGCGCCGGATCCCGCGGCCGGTCTCCGCGCTGCTGGACGCGGTCTGCCTGGGCCTGTTCCTGCCGGCCGCCGGCTGGCTGCTGGCCCGGCTGGGCTGGGTGCCCATGCCGTCGGGCCGGATGATCTTCTGGATTTGCGTGGCCGTATTCGCCGCCAGCCTGGCAATCCGGCTGTTCCGGCCGCCGCCGCCCCCGGACAACCGACCTCCGAAAACCGGAAAGGAATCCCCGTGAAATCCACCATGATGTTCCTCGGCCTGGTCCTGCTGCTGGCGCTGGCGGTTCCGGCCGGCGCGCAGATCGCCGGCGTTCCGACATCTGCAACGGTGTCCTACCTGAATCCCGGCCGGTACCTGGTGTTCCAAGGCAGCTATCCCAACGAAACAGGCGCGGGGGAATCCACACTGGTCAAGTACGACTCGCAGACCGGTCTGACCTGGCTGCTCCGCCCCCTTCCGGCCACGAACGGGATGCCCGCCGGCTACGGCTGGGTACCCGTCAAGAATTGACGGGCGCCGGCGGGCCATGAAAAAACCGCGCCCGGCGGCCGCGGCCGCGGCGGGGCGGAGTGCCCCTAGTCTTTCCGGGCCTCCAGCCAGGGGGGGGCATCGCGGTGGCCGCTTTCGTCCACATCCATCTGCGGCCGCGAACTCGGATTATCCGCCGCGGGCCCCGTCCCGGTGCGCTTCTCGAGGTATTGAACAACCTCGCGGTGGTTGAACAGGGCGGCCCATTCCCGCGGCGTCGCGCCCCGGGTGTCCCGGGCGTTCACATCGGCGCCGTTCTTGACGAGGTATTTGACGACTCCGAGCTGGCCGAATGTGGCCGCCCAGCGCAGCGGCGTGTCGCCATGGACGTTCCGGGCGTTCACGTCCGCCCCCTGGGCCACCAGATAGCGGACGACTTCAAGGTGGTTGGCCGCATCCATAAGAGCGGTTTCGCCCTGCGTATTGCGGGCATTGACATCCGCCCCCTGGTTGACGAGCTCGCGCACCATCTCCAGATTGCCGACAAAAGCCGCCTTCATGAGCGGGGTTTCCCCGTTGGTGTCCCGGGCGTTCACATCGGCCCCCTGCGCGAGGAGATAACGGGCCATCTCGGACCGGCCAACCGCCCACATGAGCGGAGTCCGGCCGTAGTCATCCCGGGCATCCACGCCCACACCCCGCTTCTGGATGAAGACCGCCACCTGGGCCACATCCCCCAGGTCCACGGCCTGGTGGATGCTCGCGCACCCGCTCAGCAGCAGCCCGGCGCAACCCAGCGCCCACCGGCAAATATTCATGCATTTCATCCCGAATCTCCTTAATCAGCGAAAGCGGATTATGTCCTACTGCCGCGGCCAGGAGGGATTAAAATATTGTTTTTTTCAGGTTAATCCCCGCCCCCCCGCCGCCCGCCGAACATCGTTTCCGCCGCCGGCAAAACCTCGCGGACGGCACCCCTCCTTACCCTTATACAAGGGAACGCTCCGGGCAGGACTGCAGACGGCAGCACCGGACTGGCGGCTTGGCGAAACTAGGACGCCAGCACCGCCAACTGCCTGGGTGTGAGGAGCCATTCCAGCACGGCACTGGCCGGCTCCGCCGGCGCGGCGACCGCGAGCAAACACATCCCACCCTTTTTCAGCGCGAGGGGCAGGGATTTGCCCGCAAGCAGATACCCGGCCAGTTCGCCCAGGCACGGCTCGTGGCCGACCAGCAGAATGTGGTGCGCCTCCGCCGGCTGCTCCGCCAACCGGCGGACCAGCCGCCGTATGCCGCCCTCGGGCGCGAGTTCGTCCGCCAGCTGCAGTTTTGGTTTCGCCCCGCAAGCGGCCGCCACGATCTCCGCTGTCTGGCGGGCGCGGAGATAGGGGCTGACGAGCCATGTGTCGAAATCCAACTCCAAGGCACGCAGGCCGGCGGCGACGTGCCGCATCTTGCGGCAGCCTTCCGGCGTGAGTGGCCGCAGGCGGTCATCGGGATAGCGGCGGGCATCCCGTTCCTCCGCAGGACCATGGCGCAGGAGATAGAGATTCATCCCCCCCTCAGGAGGGCGAAACCACGCCTTCCGGCGAAAGGACAGGCGACGAAACGGCATCCGACACCAACACGGCCGGAGCCGCCGGAGACCCCAGGGGGGCGGCCGCAGGAACCGCGCGCTTGCTTGCCGGCTTGAGGCGGCAGGGCCGGGCCGCGGACTTGGCCCGGACGGAGGCCGCCGGTGAACGGACTGGCCGGCGGGATTTCGCCGCCGCCTTGGCCGCCGGCCGGGGCAGCCGGGCCTTGATGTCCGCCAAGGCCTGCCGGGCAACGGCCAGCTGCTTGTGGGATTGACGGGCCATCTTTTTGGCGCGCCGGGCCGCCTTCTTGGCGGCTTTCATCTTCTTGCGCAGCTGCCGCGCATGGGCATCGGCCGCTTTGGCCTTTTTCTGCGCCAGCCGGAGAATCAATTCCGCCGCCTGCAAGGCCGGCTTGAGCCCTGCGGCCACCGGCTTACCCCTGGTTGCGTTCATAACGCCTCCTGATCCCCGCATGGTGGCCGCCGGACCCGCGAAAAGTCAAGGAAATGCGCTTGTTGCGGCGCCCTTTCCGGGTGCCGAAGGCCGGATCCGGCGGTTTCCTGCTCCCGGGGGGTTGCTTTTCGTCGGCCGATTCCTTAGGTTCCCGCCTCGGACTCAGGCCATGCTGCTGCGCGTCTTCAAATTCATTGCCGGCTTGCTGCTGCTGCCGCTGTGCCTTGCGCTGACGATGACCCTGGGGCGGGCGGCAACGATCCTGGCGCAGGCCCCGACCCGCCTGCCGGCCCTGCCGGCGTTCGCCTGCATCGCGGGCATCGCCATCTGGGCGCTCATCTGGCTGTTTCTGCCGCCACCAACACGGACGTACATCTTGGGGCACGAACTGACCCATGCGCTGTGGAGCGTGTTGTTCGGCGGCAAGGCGTCGGGCCTGCGGGTGACGGACCGCGGCGGCAGCGTGCGGGTGACGCGGAACAACGTATGGGTCACCCTGGCCCCGTATTTCTTCCCGTTCTACACCTTCGGGGTGGCTCTGCTCTGGTTGCTGGCGGATTGGCTGTTCCCCGCCGTCCGGCCCTATGCCCCGATCTTCCTGTTCTGGATCGGGCTGACCTGGTCGTTTCACCTGACCTTCACCCTGCGGTTCCTGGCCTACAACCAGCCCGACATCCGGGAGCACGGCCGGCTCTTCTCCTACACGCTCATCTACGGCCTTAACGGGCTGTTCCTGGCGGCCGCGCTGGCGGCGGTGGGTACGTGGACGCTGGCGGAGGCCGGCCGAGACCTGCTGGACAATATGCACCGGCTGGGTGCCGCCGCCCGCACGTTCTGCGAGTGGCTGTGGACCCGGCTTCCGCCGCCGGCCTGACCGGACCGGCTACTCGCCCATCCAGCGCGTGGGCAGGGTGTAGAAGTTGGTCGGGTGGTAGGTCCAGGTCCAGGTGTTGCTGCCGCCCGGCCCGAGATTGCGCGAAACGATGACAATCATATCGTTGGGCTGGAAGAGGAAGCCGTTGGCCGGGGCGCCGTCTTCCCGGCACCACCAGTTGCCGCTGTCGTCGCAATAGAGCGTGGTGTCCTCCCGCTGCGCTTTCCGGGTGGTGTCGATGGTGTAGATTTCGTCGCCCTGGCCTTGAGCGCCCTTGGCAAAGCCCGATTCAACCAGCTGCAGTTCCCCCGGGGTGGCGGCCACCGGCAGGTTGAGGGAAACCAGGTTGAATACATTCACGACATTGGTTCGCCCCTGCCGATAGCCCGTGTGGATGACCTGGCTGAAGCCGCCATTCGCCCCCGGGCCGTTGGTGGCCGGCACGCGCAGAACCGGATGCCAGACCATGGCCGGGATGGGCACGTTGGTGCGGGAGTCGTCCCACGCGTTGGTCGTGGCATAGCCCCGGCCGGTCAGGTTGGTCGGCAGGATGATGGAGAATCCGCGCATGAAGAAACCCGGCTCCTGCAGGACGTCGGTCACGTTCGACTGGCCGCCGCCCACCTGGAACCAGTACGGCACGCCGCCGTCCAGGCCGAGGAAGTAGGATTCGCCGAGGGCGGCGTTGGTGCTGGGGGTATAGAAGCCGATCCGCGTGGCCTGGGCGGGAGTGGCGCTGGCCGGCCAGAAGTTCGTATCGGTGCCGAACACGCCGCGGAAGGTGTTGGTGTATGGCTGCCCATGCAGGCCCACATAGTTGAAGCCTTCGGAAATGATGACGTTGTGCAGGGCGTACACTTCTTCGCTCGCCAGCGGCCGCTGCTTCACACCGGTGACAACGTTGGTCCGCTGCCAGCGGTCCTTGTAGGAGGCGCGGTAGAACCGCAGGTTGCCGCGGGTCTTGCTCAGCGCGGCGGCGTCCACAAACCAGTTGCTGCGGACCGTGTCAACCTTCGTCCAAAGGATGTTGGAGGATTCGTCGAAGGACGTGTCATCCCAGTAAATCAGGTCGTAGTCCCGGCTCACTTCCTGGCCGCCGGCATTGGTCGGCCCGGCCGCGATCCAGAACAGCCCCGCCGCGCCCTTGTCGTTGGTCTGCATGTTGTGGCTCGTGAAAGCCGCCTCCACCGTCGCGCGGCCCACCATCACCCCCTGGGTCACCGCGAACTTGATGGTGTTGTTCGTGGCCCAGCTCTGCACGCCGGCCTGCCCCTCGTTGCCGGCCCGGTCCAGGCCGACCACGATCACGGCGTATTCCTGGTCGTAATCCAGGTCGTACAGGCGGATCGCGGCCTGGCTGAGATTGGTCAGGGCCAGGTAGTTCGTGCCGGCGCCCTGCGGGTCGTTGATGGTGTTCGTGGCGGCAACCGACAGCCAGTTGGTATAGGCCCCGGTCAGAACGAAGTTCGTGTAGATGAAGGCATCGGGATCGCCCCAGCCGTCATCATCCCCGGGCACCTCGGCCGGATTGAAAACGCCGTAGTAGATCTTGTAGGAGTGCCAGGGCGAGTACAGGTCGGTCGAGGGGCCGCCCGGATGGTGGGGATCGTCCGGATCGTCCGGACCGACATTGCCGGCGTTCCATTCCAGGTCGAACTGGGTCGTCGGATCGTCCACGTCGTCGGTCGAGGCGGCGAGGCCGGGCACCTTGGCGGGCCGGGTGATGTCGTAGGCGATGCCGAACACCGGGATGTCGGGATCCCCCGGCGCGCTGCTGACCTTGCGGTCGCCGGCACGGTTGTTGTCGCGGTCCACCGCGAACAGGTAGTTGGTGGTCAGCCCCTGCTGCACGGCCGTGAAGAGGGCGTTGATCTCGTCCAGCGGGGTGCCGCCGTCCAGCAGTTCCACCTTCAGCCGGATGTCGTCCCAGTAGGTACCGGTCCCGGAGGTGAGTGTCACCTCGATGAATTCCACGGTCGTGGCCAGTTCGGTCGCGTT
The DNA here is from genome assembly GCA_964393515.1 of uncultured Verrucomicrobiota bacterium. Lineage (GTDB taxonomy): Bacteria > Verrucomicrobiota > Kiritimatiellia > CAIQIC01 > Lenti-01 > Lenti-01. Next base: position 20,065 of record CAYMTY010000016.1, on the reverse strand, counting down.
GGAGGAGCCCGCAACCCACACGCCGGTCGTGCCGATGATTTCCACATTGTAGGCGGTCACGGTGCTGGCGTTGGCGTCCAGGCCGGCGACCGTCAGGACGCCGGTGACCGCCGCACCCATGAACTGCGCCGCCGTCACCGTGACGCGCGGCGTGCAGGAGTTGGTGTTGAACAGCCGGACCGTCTGCCGGGCACTGGAGCCCGTCATCTTGACGGAGTTCGTGCCTTCGTACGCCTGCTCGGTCGAGATTTCCGCGCCGGAGAGCGTCCAGCCGGCGGCGCCCTGCTCGAAGCCGGCATTGGCCAGGGCGCCCTCCGCCGGCACCGCCAGCGGCGTGCCGAGGTCCGGGCCGATGCCCGATTCGGAGGTCGCCGTGCGGTGCTCCGCGATGCCGGTCTTCTCCAGATCGGTACCCGCGGGCTCGCCGTCGGCGGACGGCGCGAAGCTCAGCCGAAACTCGGGATCGTTCGTCCAGGCCGCAGTGTACCGATCGAGCGGCCCGCTGTACGCCGTGCCGTTGACCTTCAGGTTGGTCGGCAGGCTGGGCTTGACGGTGTCGTTGTCCAGCACCTGCAAGGTTCCGAGGGCCACGTCGCGGGACCGCTGGTCGCCGGAGCGGTTGTCGTCCGCGTCGTAGAGGTTGGCGCTCATCACGTGGTTCGAGGCGGTCGCGTCCGCGCCGGGTAGCCACTGGCCCACCTCGGCATAGGAAAACGCCGTGAACGCCCAGACGCTGGTCGGGAACTGGGCCGCGATCTTCGTCAGGGCGAGCGAGGAGCTCATGTCGGCCTGGTAGGCCGACACGTTGTCCACCCGCACCGTGCCGATGTTGAGCGAGGTGTTGGTGACGGTGTGGGCGCCGCCGTTGGTGGATGCTTCCGTCAGGGCCGTGGCACGCCGCACGCCTTTGATGGTGCGGCCCTGCCCGCCGCCGCCGGTGTCGAAGATCGGCAGGACGAAGCTCAGGGGCGCGGCGACCGAGACCTGCGCCAGCTGGCTGTCGTAGATCCGGTTGGTCAGATTGGCCAGCACGGTGCCGTCGTTCGTGCTCGCCGGCAGCCCGCTCAGGTAGAGATTGCTGCGGGCCGCGTCGCCCGGCAGGCCCAGGAAGACCTGCGGCACGCGCCATTCCCCGCGCGAGACACTCCAGTTGCTCTGCACGTTCGGCAGGCCGACATCGTTGTCGATGAACGTCAGGTAGCCGATCCGGTAGTTGGTAGAAAGGTTGTCGATGTTGTTGTCGCTGCCGTCCCGCCGGTCGTCGTCCTTGTCGGTCACCGCCGACACGCGGAACTCGTTGGTGACGCTCTCGTAGGAGCCAAACAGGGTGTCGGCCTGCGACTTGGCCAGGGTCCAGACCATTTCGGCCTCGGGATTGTTGGTCGTATCCACGGTGTCGGTCAGCAGGCTCTCCAGCCAGCTGTTGGTGGACATCAGCCCGGCGACGGTATTCGAGACAGACAGCGTCGGCACCGTCCAGCCGCTGAAGTCGTAGAGATTCACCTTGACGGTAATGGACGTGCTGGCCGCGGTCTGCAACTGCTCGTCATTGATGCGGTATTCGCGGTTATAGCCGCTCGCCACCGCCTTGGTCACGGCACCGTCCACGAAGACGCCCAGCGGACCGCCGTACTTGAAGCCGCGCACCGGCGCATTGGTGTCGTTGTCGTAGACGTCCACCGCCAGGGTCTCGATGTCCGTGCGCGAATCGTCCTCGCGGTCCTCGTCGAAGTCCTCGGCCGTGAACCGGGTCATGTAGTTGGTGGGCGCGCTGCCGCCCTGGATCTGCTGCCGGTTGGCGGCGGGCGCGTAGCCCCAGACCTTCGTCGCGGTGCGGGCCGCGCCGTTGCTGGCCAGCCCGTTGGTGAAGAAGGCGTTGGTCACCGGCACGCCTGCCGTGTGCCAGAAGTCCACGCGCGGCGCCCGGCCGGAGTTGGTGGCGGCATACAACCCGCTGTTGGTGTCCACCAGGTCCGCCTCGAAGCGCGCCGTGCCCTGGGCCAGGTCGCGGTCCGTCACCTGCGTGCCGCCCTCTTGGCCGAAGACATAGCCCGAGGCAATGAGGTTGTCCACCGACCAGGTGGCGTTCCCCGACGTGGACGTCAGGTGGTTCGTGTCCGCCACGTAGGCCTTGATCCGGAACGTCACCGTCCCGGTGGAGGAGGCCGGCATCGCCACCGCCGCCGAATAGGCGTTCCAGTTCGTGCCCTCGGGATGGTCCGGATCGGACAGATCAATGTCCAGGGTGGCCCAGAGCGATTCCTCGCCACCGGGCAGGGTGCCGTAGACTTCCATCCGGTCCGGGCCGTTGACGCTGCTGACCCGGCTGTCGAAGCTGAGGCTGATGGCCTTGAAGGTCTTGTCAGTCGTGACCGGAGCCAGGGTGAACAGCCAGGAACGGTCCGAACCGCCGGAGAACCCGGCGCTGACCGTGATGATATCCGTGCCGGTGATAGCGCCGGTGTCGTTGGTGAAGTTGCCGGAGACGATGTTCGTGGCCACGATGGCGTTCGTGGCGTCGAGGCGCGAGCCGCCCGTGCCGGTGAACGACCATTCCACGAGGTTGGCCAGCTTGTATTCCGAGGCCAGGCCCGTGCCGGTCACCGCGAGGCTGCCGGCATCGACATCCGGGTCGTCCGCGTCGTCGTCCGCGATGCGCAGGCGGCCGAAGGTGACGAGATCGGACGCCTGGTCGTTGTCGCGGTCGTTGTCCACGTCATAGAGGTCGAGCTGGACGAGGTTGGTGCCGCTGAAGGTCCCCGCCGGGTCGGCCGCGCCCCACAGGGCGGTGACGTCGTTGGTCGTAAGGGATGCGAACTGCCAGGTCAGGAGGGTGTTGGCGTCGGTCGTGTCGCTGGTGTCGCTGGCGGCGGCGTTGAAATCGGCCCGGTTTGTCTGCCAGCCGGCAACCACAAAGGCGGTGTTGGTCAGGGTGCGGCCGTTCGCCTCGAAGGTCAGGCCGGTCCCGACCGCCACGCCCTTGTAGTATGCATCGTAGGCATTGAAGTTGAACCAGAGGGTGCTGCCGACCAGATTGCCGTCGGTCGCCTCGTACATCGTGTCCTGCCCTTCGCCCGCAACGTAGGTCAGCCGGGCGGTGGCGTTGGAGACGACCAGCGTCGCATTGGTGCCGCCGTTGTTCAGGCCCAGGTTCGTGGCGGCCACCGGCGCCCGGATGTCGTCGTCCGTCACCTGGATCGGGATCAGGGTGTTGGTGGTGACGTTGCGCGCGCTGTACGGACCGTCCTCGCACCAGCCGCTGTAGGTGAGCTGGGTGGCCGCCGCATAGCTGTTCCAGGTCCCGAAGGTCATCCAGCTCCCGCCCTGCTGGTAGGAATCCTCGGCGCTGAGCGTCAGGTAGTACAGGAGGTCCGGATCGTAGTTGGTCACCGTGAACGCGGACCGCACATAATTGGTCATGATGCTGTCGCTGTTGCCCGTCGCCAGGGTGTTGCTGGCGTGGAAGACCTCGTCGTAGCCCCACTCGCGCGTGGCATGGGTGACCGTGTTGGATTCGAACAGGTCCCAGTTGGGCGAAACCCGGCCGTCGGAACTGACGATGTTCCAGGCGAAGCCGCCGGCGCCCATCGGCGGGCTGTCGGTGGAACGCGCCTTGTTGGTGGCGTAGGTTCCGCTGGCGTCGTCCCACCGGATTACGAACCCGAACACGTTGTTGGTGTCCTGTATTTCGTTGTCGGTCACGTTCTGGATATAGCCGTAGCGCGCGATGCGCTCGTTGTATTCGTTGTTCAGGTAGCCCTGCACATTGGTGCCGATGTACACCAGGGTCGGCACCGGTCCGTCGAGATCGAGCTTGCCCACCACCCGGAAATACCGCGTGGTCGCCAGCGACAGTTCGCCGGCGGTGTCGCGCGCCCGCACCCGCCACCAGTACTGGGTGGCCGAGGTCGACAGGGTGTAGTTGGTCGTGTTGGCGTCGAGGTTCACCCGCAGGGCGACCGCTCCGTTCTCGGAGCCCGACACGCCGTTGAACTGGTCGTTGGTGCTGACCTCCAGCAGGTAGCCCGTGATCTGGCCGTCATTGTCCGTGGACTTGTTCCAGTACAGGGCCGGGTTGGCCAGCGTGCTGGCCGCGTTGGTGGGCGTCAGTGGCGCCGGGGTCGACGGCCGCTGGTTGTCCGTCAGGCCGGCCGCGCCGAACTTCACGTCGAGCCAGAAGTCCGCCTTGGCGTCGCTGATGTCCTCCTGCCAGGCCGTGCGCTCCAGGGCGTTGTCGGTCAGGGTCCAGTACGGGATGGCGACTGTGTCGGCCGCGTCGGCCGAGCCGTCGGTGTTGATCTGCAGCGTCCCGTCACCGTCGTTGTTCCACGCCCCGGTGTTGAGGAAGGCCGCCACGGTGAAGCGGGCGGTCTTCTCCCCCGTCAGGTTCAAGTCGCTGCGCAGCACCTTCAGTTCGACCGCGTCGTTGGGGGCGCTGATCACCACGTTCGTGTTGCCGCCGCCGGGCGCCTCCCAGTAGCTGCCGTCCTGCCGGTACAGTTCGATCCGGGATCCGCTGGCGGCGGCGACGTAGTGCGCGTTGAGCTGGTATTCGGGATAGTGTTCGCTGGCGCCGGCGAAGTAGCCGCCGCCGATGGTCAGGCCGGAGTCGTCGCCCAGCCAGTTCAGCGCCGTGCTGGCGGCGTTCGTGCGGGTGTCCACGCCGACGGCCACGAAGGGCTGGGCTTCGGCAATGATGTTGGTCAGCTTGACGAGGAAATAGACCCAGGTGTCGTCGGCGAACACGCGGAACTCCTCGATGTCCGCGTTGGGATGCTCCGCCTTGTCCGGCCGGACATCGCCCCGCTTGTCCGTCCAAATGAATTGCTGGACCGAACTGGCCGAGCTGTTGATGACCGGCGAGGCGGAACCCGTCCAGTCGGCCGGATCCCCGTCGATGATGATCGTCTGGCTGCCGGGAGCCGTCGTGGCGTTGGTGGCGACGACATTGGTCGAGTAGTACGTCCAGTTCTCGGCGTAGAACCGGTAGTAATAGGTCGTGTTCGGCGCCAGGCCGCCATTGTCGTAATTGGTGCCGGCGCCGCGGTACACCACCGTGCCGCTGCCGAGCGCGTCGCCGGCGTTGTAGGTCGTGCCGTTCACCGGCGCCGTCCAGCCGGCATCGGAGGTCTGCCGCACGATCAGCGTGTCCTTGGCGCCGCCCGAATCGCCCCGCGTCCAGCCCAGGTCGATCTCGCTGTTGGTGTTCACCCCGTCCGGCGCGGCCGTCACGCCCGTCGGCGGGTTGAGATTCTGGACGTTGAGCGCCGAGTTGTTCGTGCGCGCCGGCCCGCAGCCGCTGCCCGTTGCCGCAAAGCGGCTCGTGTAGACTCCCGCCGCGGTCAGTTGCACCTGGTTGGTCCAGTAGTTGGTGTTGTTCACGGTCTGCCACCAGTCCATCGAGTAGGAAGTCGCGAAACCCCCGTCCTGCGCCCAGTCGACCTCGATGGCCGCGGTCTGGCCGGGCCCCGCCGGAGACGACTGGAATTGGAAGTTCTCCGTGTTGCCCAGCCAGACGTTGGTGGCCGCCCCCCAGGCCGCGCCGTTGATTGTATTGCTCCCGGCCCACGTCGGACACGTCACCGCCAGCAGCTGCGACCAGTTCGTCGCATGGCGGATTTCGTCGAAGAACACCTTGCCGATCGTGTTGGCCGGGTCGGAAGAGCCGACGTTGAGCTGGAAGCGCGCGATGTTGTCGATCCCCGCCATCGTCTGGCTGACATCCCAGCTTGTCGGCTCCGTATCGGGAAATTCGGCCGTGTCGAGGATCCGATAGGCGCTGGCCTGGAACATGTCGGTGTCGAAGTCGTACTTGCCGACCACGATGTAGACGTTGCCGGTGTTACCGGCGCTCTCGGCCGTGTCGAACTGCCCGAGGTCGAAGGCCGACCAGTAGGTGGACGAACCGTCGGCGATGCCCAGCGTGCTCCAGTTGCCGCCGCCGCCCTTGCCGAGGAACGCCTTCTCGGTGCCGCCCGAGTTCAGCAGGCTCACGCCCGCCCATTTGTTCGCGCCGCGATACTGGTAAGCCATCTGGAAGGCGATGTAGAACTTGCCGCTGTTGATGGCGCTGGACAGGGTCCGCTGCACCTTCGCCGTGCTGCCGTTGCCCGGATCGCTGCAGTAGACGAGGTTGCCCGCCATGGGCGGATAGTTCTCCAGGTCCAGGAACTTCGGTACGCTGTTGTCCACCGCCGGGATGGTGTTGGTCTGCACGGTCCAGGTGCCCAGGTCCGCCGCCCAGTAGTTCGCCCCAAAGCCCTGGCCGCCCACGGTCGTGGCACCCAACGTCGTACCGTTGGTGTAGCTGAAGGGGTTCACCTTCTCGTAGTCGGCATAGGCGTCGTTGGTGACCGAAGCCGTCACGCCGGTCGAGTAGTAGTTCGCCCCGCTGTACGAATAGAACTTGTAGAAATTTGTCGTGCCGGGGCTCACCACGTGCTCCAGCCGGTTGGTGGCGCCCTTGTAGATTACCGTGCCGCCGTTGACCGTGTCGCCGGCGTTGTAGGAAACGCCGTCCGTCGGGTCGGTGGTGATGGCGGTGGTCTTGTGCACGATCATCACGCCGTTGCCTTCGGCATTGGTCGCCCAGGCCAGCCGCGCCATTTCGCTGCCGTCCTCCACGGCGGTCTGCCCCGTCGGATCCAGCGGCTTCGAGGGCAGCACCCCGATCAGATCGCTCCAGTTCGTGGCGATGCGCACTTCATCGAAGTACGTGTTGCCGGGGGTGCCGGAGCTTGCGCCGGCGGTCAGGCGGATGGTGTTCACCCAGCCCACCGAGTTGCTGGACATCGAATTCGTCAAATCCCAGGCCCCCGTCGGCTCGTCCACCGGCACCGCCTGCGTGCCCACCTTGTACGCCTTGACGTAGGCCTTGCCCTCCGCCCAGTCGTAACAGCCCACGATGATGTAGTCGTTTCCGCCTCCGGCCAGCAACTGATACGAGGACGCCACGTTGGTGATGCCAAGGTACTGGTCTTCATTGCCGATTTCGCCGAAGAAGATCTTCTCCTCGTTGTTGCTGTAGCAGAAGGCCAGCCCGGACCACTTGCCGGGACCGTTCCAGGTGTAGTTCAGGATGTAGCCGAAATACAGCTGGCCGCTCTTGTAGTCCTGCCCCAGCCACCGGTGGACCGATTTGCCGGTGTTGTCCGGCGGATAGACCCACAGCTTGTTGCCGGTATTGGCCGGATAGTTGGTCTGGGTCGCGAAGCTGCCGGAGGAGTTGGTGTACAACGCGGTGTCGCCGTACCAGGCTCCGCCCCAGCCGTTACTGCCGTTGCAGCCGGTCAGCGCGGTGCTGTTCGTGTAGGAGAAGGTTTCCACGATCTCGTCCGCGGCGAAGGCGGTGGTTGAAGTGGACGCGGTGACGCCCGCCGAATAGTAGCTGCTGCTGTAGGAGTAAAACGCGTAGTAGTGCGCCGTGCCCGAGGCCACCACATGCTCGAGCGCCGCGCCGTCGCCCTTGTAGATCACGGTGCCGCCGCCGCACGCGTCGCCCGCATTATAAGCCTGCCCCTGCGTCGGTACCGTCGGGGCGCTCCCCGATTTATACACGATCATCACGTCGTAGGACGCGTTTTTCGTCCAGGCCAGGTCCACCAGCGTCTTGCCGTCCGCCGTGGCCGATTGCGCCGTCGGGTCGGGCAGGATGGTCGCGCTGCCGGTGGCCGGCGAAGTCGTCCGGTAGTTCAGAAAGGCGTCCGACCCATTGTAGGGATAGACCGCCGCGTGGTAGGTCGTGCCTGCGCTCAGCCCGGTGATCGTCTCGGTTCCGTGCGAGCCGGCCTCCGCCACCACCACGTAGTTGCCCGTACCGAGCTCGTCGCCGGTCCCGCCGGCCCCGAACACCGTGTCGGCCGTGTATTTTGTCCAGTCGGCGGGGTTGGAATTTACGGCCGAGACCGACTTCACCAGGATGATCGTGCCGTCCGCCGAACCGGTGTTGGTCCAGCTGATCGTCGCGCTCGATCCGCTCGCCGGCAGGAACGAAACCAGCGTCGAGCTGGTGGCGGGCTCCGCCGGCCCGGTCGTGGCGTTGGCGCTCCCCGGCGTGCCGCCGGTGTAGTAGTTGTACGTCGCGTTGGCGGGCGTGCCGTTGTAGGCAAACGGGTAGATCACGTAGTGGTAGGCCGTGCCGGCGGCCGTGCTGTAGCTATCGGTGACCGATCCCGCCCCCGCCACGGCCGTCACATAGACCACCGTGCCGTCGCTCAGGGCGGTGCCCTGCGAGTAGGCCGTGCCGTCCGCGGGCACGCCCGTTGGCGCGGAACCGGACTTGCGGACGATCACAAAGCCGCCCTCGCCGGTGGCGGCGCCCCATTCCAGCCGGACCTGGGTGTCCGAAAGCGCGGTGGCCGCCAGCGTGCCGTGGGCCGTCGGCTCCGTCGAAAGCGTGAAGCGGTTGGAGGGGTTCTGCGCCGCGGCGTTGGTGTTGTAGTTGAGCGTTGCGTTCGTGCCCTGGTATTCGAAGATCCGGATGTGGTACTCCGTCTGCGCCGACAGGCCGGAAAGCGTGAACGGGCTGGCGCCGCGGTGCACCAGGAAGTTGCCGGCGCCTAGATTCGTCGCCGATCCGATGTTATTGTCCTCGCCGGAATAGGCCGTGCCGTCCGCCGGGAGCCAGTCCACCGCGCTGCCGGCCTTGGCCACCACCAGGCGGCTCAGGCCGTTGCCCGCCGTGTAGGACACGGCGTAGCTGGTTTCGCCGAGCGTGCCGAAGGTGATCGCCGTGGCCTGGGTGGCGGGCTCCAACATCAGGGTGGAAGCCTCGGTATCGGGAGGCGACGCCCGATAGTTCTCCGATCCGCCGGAGCCGTTGAAAGCGGAGGCTTCCACCTTGTAGAGCGTGCCCGGCGTCAACCCGGTCACGGTCACGCTTTCGCCGGTGCCGTTATATACCACGTAGCTGCCCGAACCGAGATCGTCACCATCGCCGAACACCGGATCAGCGGTGTAGCTGGTCATGTCGGTCGGATCCGAAGGAAGGGTCAGCGCCTTGACCACGACCAGCGTATTTGTCCCGGTAATGCCCTTGGTCCACGTGATCGTGAACTGGTCGGTGCCAATGGCGGTAATGGCCAGATTGCTGACGATCGACCCCGGGTTGACCGCGATGGTCGTCTGGCTGAGCGGATTGCCTGCCGCGGAATTGGTGTTGTAGTTGACCGTGGTGGCGCTCCCGTTGAATTCGAACAGACGGAAGTGGTAAACCACGTCGTAGCTCAAGTCACTGATGCGGGCCGGCTGGCCGGCGCCGATCCACACGACATAGTTGCCCGTGCCGATCTGCGAGCCCGATCCGAAATTGGTGCTGTAGCTATAACTGGTTCCATCCACCGGGAGGCTGTCCACCGCGCTGCCGGCCTTGGCCACCAGGATCCGGCTGGCCCCGTTGCCGTCCGTCCACGTGAACCCGCTCATGCTGAGGCCGGCGGGGGAGCTGATCGAAAGCCCCGACGCCTGCGTCGCGGGCTCCGTCGCCAGGGTGTAGCGGTTGGAGACCGGCTCGTCGCTCGTGCGGTAGTTGGGGGTCGCATCGCCGTTGAACTCGTACACCGCGAAATAGTACTCGGTTTCCGGCGAAAGCCCCGTCACCGGCACCGAGGTGCCCGTGCCCTTGTACACCACGTAGCTGCCGGCCGCGGTCTGGTCGCCGGAGCCAAAGGCCGCATTTGCCGTATAGACCGTGCTGTCGGACGGATCGGTGGGCGCCGAGCCCTGCTTGGCCACCACCAGGACGTACCCGCCGGGCGGAACGGCGCGGGTCCATCCCACTGTGTAGGAATCCGGCGCCAGGGCGCTGAACACGATGTTGGACGCCGGCGCGGACGGCTCGGCCAGGATCCGGTAGCCGTAGTCGGAGGAGCTGAAATCGCCCATGCTGGCGCTGGTGCTGTTGGTTCCCCGCACCCAGTAGTAGTAGTCTTGGTCGGGAGTCGCCGTGGTGTCGTCGTAGCTCGTGGCGTCGGCCACCGCCGTGCCGACAATGCTCGCGGAGCCGGACACGTCCGCCGTGTGCCGCCAGATGTTGTAGCCCGTCTCGCCGGTGATGTCCGACCACGTCACGGTCACCATGTCGGACAGGTTCTCCGTCGCCGCGACATCGGCAACGGTTGCCAGCTTGCGGTAGCCGGAGTCGGCCGTGCTCCAGTCGCTGGTCCCGCCGGTGGTGCTGTTGGACGCCATTACCCAGAAGTAGTAGAGCTGGCCCGGCGTGGCGGACGTGTCGGCGTAGGGGGTGGCCTGCGCGCCCAGGGCCGAGGCCCCCGCCGGCCCGGAATCCGTGTCGCGGAAGACATGGTGGGCCGACGCCCCGGCGGCCCCGGTCCATTCCACGGTCACGTTGGCGGTCGAACTTCCGTCGGTGGCGGCCACGTCCGTCGGCACCGCCAGCCGCTTGTAGCCGCTGTCCGAGGTGCTTTCGGCACTCGAGCCGGACGGGTTGGTCGCCGTCACCCAGTAGTAGTAGAGGGTGCCCACCGAGGCGCCGGTGTCGTTGTAATTGGTGGTGTTCGCCGCGTTGGTGTAGATCGCCGAGGACGAGGCGAAGACATTGGCGGTGTGCCGCCAGACCACGTAACCCGTCTCGCCCGCCCCGTCGGCCCAGGTCAGCGCCACGTGAGCCGTGCTGGTGCCGTCCGAGGCCGCCAGCCCGGTCGGCGTGTCCGGCGCGGGGGCGGTGTAGGTCACCACGATCGTGTTGCCGACGGCCGAAACGTCGAAATCGCCGCTCGCCGCCCACTCGGTGCCGATCGACATGTTGGCCGCGCTGGCCGAACTGCCGCTCAGGATCGTCCAGCTGTAGGAAGTCGACTCGCTGAAGCCCCCCGGCGCGCTGGCCGGCAGGTTGATCGTCAGCGCCGCGGCCGCCGCCACCGCGCCGCCGGCCGCGATCTTGTCGCAATCCGTGCTGGTCAGGCCGGTGATGTCGCAGGTGTAGGTTCCGCCGCCAAGGGCCACCGCCCCCGTCACGCTGAGGGTGCCCGCCACCCCGGCCGTGTTGCCGGGGCTCACCGTGCCGCCGCTCATGCCCGCCAGAGTGCCGATCGTCCCCGCCCCCGCCAGCGTGGCCCCACTGGCGACCGTCACCGCTGAATTGCTCAGGGAGCCGCTGACTAGCAGGGTGCCCCCGCCGGCCGTCGTGTTGCCGGTGTAGGGGCTGTGGCCGGACAGCGTCAGCGTGCCCGCCCGGTTGGTCAGGACGCCCGTGCCGCTGATCACGCCGGCATGCGTGTGGGCGTCGGTCCGGTAGAATGCCAGCGCCGAGTTGTTGGTGATGCTGCCGCTGACGGAGCCCGCCGTGCCGTTGCTGCCGATCTGCAGCAGCCCGGCGCTGATCAGCGTCCCCGCGGCATAGGTGTTGGCCCCCCGCAGGATCAGCGTGCCCGTGCCCGTCTTCGTCAGGCCGCCGTTCGTGACGGCGCCGGTGATGGTGACATCGTTGGCCGCGCTGAGCGCGCGCTGCGCGGCGTTGAGGTCCACGTTGCCGGAAATCGTCAGCAGCCCGCCGCCGCTGTAGCCCAGCGTCACGTTGCCGGCGACCCGGACCGCCTTGGCCACCTCCCGTGCCGTCGTGTCGTCCGTACGGTAGGTCGTGTTGTTTGAAAGCACCAGCACCCCGCCCGCGGCCAGCACGCTTGAATTGCCCGTGCCCTGCCGCATCTCGCCCTGGGCCAGCCAGACCGACCCGGTCAGCCCCGCCCCCGGTCGCAGCAGAAAGGCCCCCGCGCCGGTCTTGAACAGCGCGCCGTCGCCCGCCTGCTTGCCGCCCGTCATTTCGCCGCCGGTCATGTTCATCGCGTTGACGTTGGTCACATAGAGGGTGTTGGCGGCGCCGATCACGATGTTGTTGTAGAAGTGGATGTTGCCGCTCGTCGCCACGATGCGGGCGTCCGTCCAGTTCGACACGATGCCCCGCCAGGTCGTGGCGCCGGAAACGCTCTTGCGCAGCGCCCCCCAGGCCGCGTTCGTGCCCGTGCCGTAGAGGTTCAGCGTTGCCGGCCGCAGGCTCACCGTGGCCGTGTAGGCCAGGTCCAGCGTCGCGTTGGTCCCCACGTTCACGACCCCCGCGGCGCCTATGGCGTTGGTGCTGCCGTTCAACTGCACGGTGCCCTTCTCCACCCAGATCGCGCCCGCCATCGTGTTGTTGTTCGTGACCACCACGATGCTGTCCTGTTTCACCGCCAGGCCGCCGTTGCCGCCGTCGGCGTTCAACTGCCCGTACAGATAGAGATATTTCTGGTTGCTGCCGTATACCTCGATCCAGTTGGACTTCAGGTAGAGCGTCTGATTGAACGTCAGGTTGCCGCTGACGGGATTGATTTGCGTTGTGCCATACAGCACCACCGGCGTGTTCAGGATCTGGGCATCGGAATCGTTGTTTTCGATCTTCATCGTCGAACTGCCGATGCGCATGTCGATGCCCCCGCTATCGCGCGCCGTCATGGTGCGGGCCCCCGTCCCGCTGTCAAACATCAGCTGGTGCACTTGGAAATATGCCCCGTTGATCGACATGGACAGATCGCTGCCGTTGTCGAACCGCACGATGTTCGCCCCGATCGTGGATGCTTCGTAGCAGGTGTTGTAGTCCGGCCGCGCAATCCACAAGCCGTCGCAGGAGCGGTACCAGGGATTCGCTCCGTCCCACCAGTTGGAAACCCCCGCGCCGCTACGCCAATAGACCGTCTGTTGCGCCTGGGCCGCTAGCGGCAGGGCGGCCACGAACACCAGCGCGCCCAGCAGCCTCCGTCCTGCCGTTCCCGTCCTTGCCCTGTTCCTGCTCATTGCCATGGCATCCTTGTTGTCGTCTTTCGTTTTGGCACGAGTAAAGACTGCATCTCCCGCTCTTCCAGCCGCGGGTCGTCCTACGGCACCGCGAACACGCGGAAGAAGCCTTGTGGATCCACCAGGACATCTTCAACATCGACTTCCAGCGTGGTTTCCGTGGCCGTGCCGCTCCAGACTTCGCTGTACGCGTCCGGACTCTCCGCGGCTGTGTAGTAGCCCAGACGGTAGGCCAGGCCGGGGATGGACCACCAGCTGATGTAGTGCGGCTCGCCGTCCGCCTGCGGCGTGTGCAGCCAGATCTCGATCGGGTCCTTTTCTTTGGCATGCAAATGCTCGGGATGGGTCAGCTCGTAATGGTCGCTGAAGCCGTCGCCGTCCGAATCCCACTCGTCCGCCAGGGTGCCCGTCACTTCGTTCTCCATCGTGTCCGGAATGCCGTCGCCGTCGGTGTCGATGTCCGGCTGGCCGGTGCTGACCAGCTTGAACGGCTGGAAGATCACATCCAGGCTGTCGACATAGTCCGGCGGATCCGTGAAAACCGCGGAATCGGCGTAGTAGAGCGCGGCGGCCGGATCCGGGGCATCGAATACCCGGGCGAAATACTCCGTGCTGTTGGGCAACCGCTCCGACAGGGTTTCCGAAAACTTCCCCAGGTGCGGGATGGTCACATCATGCCCCATGTAGGAGACCAGAAACAGCGGGTTGTTGGTATGCCCGGCCCCCGTGTCCGGATCCGGGGGCTGGATGCCAGTACCGACCTCCCGGATTTCCACCCGCGCGGAATTGTTCGGATCGCCGTTGCTGCCGCGCAGGGGCTGCCCGAGCGCATTGGTTACCGGCGTCTGGTTCTCGATGGTCAGCGGCTGGATGATGCCTTGCCCCCGCGCCGCCATCACGAACCCCGCCACCAGCAGGATCCCGGCGGCAATTTCGTTTTTCATTGGCCTGGTCATTTTTCGGTTTTCTGCTTAAACGCTTGACCCGGCCGCCAAATCCGCCCGCCCGGGGCGGCCTTTAGCCGCCGGATCAACGCGGAATATCACGGCGCCGGCGCCGGCCGGCCACCAGACCAGCCATGCCCAGCACCATCAGTGCCAGCGATCCCGGCTCCGGGATCACCTCGAAGTAGTTCTTGTTCGACGCCACGATGTCGTCGATCACCCCCGGCCCCACATACCAGACGAGTACTTGGTTCTCGGGCGCATTCTGCACTTCGCTCAGCCCCCAGTAGCTGGCCACTACGGTCATGACGGGGAACTCGGTGGCGCCGAACACGCGAACATACAACCGGTCGTAGTCGCCCAGGACCCGGAACTGCTCCAAAACCTGATACCACACGTCCCCCTCGTCGTCCGGGGTCGCGGCCTGCGCAACGGCAAACTCAGCCACGATCTCATGGCCAGACGGCGTGGTGTAAGGCTTGTAGGCGGTGGTATCCGTCGGATAGTGCTCGGACCCGCTGTCATAGGGCTCGGCGGGAAGGCTCGGCCCTGCGTACGCCCCCCCGTGATAGAGAAAGTTGTCGTCCGCATCGGGTCCCGGCCCGGCATCGGCCGAATTGTACATGACCACCTGCACGATCGAGCCTTCCTGCAGATTGTATTCGCTCGCCAAATCCACCGAGGTCCCCGCTCCGCCGTAATTGTACCCCCAGCCGATGTCCAAGGTGATCAACAGGGCCTGGGCCGGGATGACGCCCGTGAAAAAGAGTGCGGCCGCCAGCAGAGCCCAGGCCTGCCAGCCCGGATCCCGCCGCTTCCTTTGCCTCGCCATCTTCATGACTCTGCCACCTTGCCTCCTCGAGAACCCGTCTGCCTCGAGTAAAACCACCATCCGAACCCTCCCCTGTCCGCCAGGAAAAGCTTCCTCTTCAACCTTTGCTTTTAGATTATCTCACCTTTTAATTGAGATCAAGTCCTTCCACCTTCTTTTCTCTACCCGGCCACATCGAGAATCTGTCTGCCGCGAGTGGAACCGCAACACCCCCGCTCCTCGGCCACACCAGATGAGCTTTTTCTTCGATCTTTACATTATCATAATATATATCTCATCTCTTTAATGTAAACAAAATAATTTAGCCTCCTCTTTTCCGCATCCCGATCTGTCTGCGTTCCCCGGATCCTGTGCGGGACAAGCCGCTGCTCCAGCGCCGGATTCTCGCCGGTTCCAGCCGGGCCCTCAGGTACCAATCCGGATAACCGCCCCCCGGATTGCATATGTTATTTTAGGTTTTGTGCAAACCGGAAATGCGGGCCTGATCTGGCGTTCCGCCGGCCTATTT
Organism: uncultured Verrucomicrobiota bacterium; assembly: GCA_964393515.1. Classification (GTDB taxonomy): domain Bacteria; phylum Verrucomicrobiota; class Kiritimatiellia; order CAIQIC01; family Lenti-01; genus Lenti-01. The sequence continues at coordinate 4,995 of CAYMTY010000016.1, read as the reverse complement.
GGTTGGAGGAGGTTGAACTTCCACTTCGTTCTGGATTTCCGCCCGACCCGAACTATCATGGTTTCCATAAGCAGACCGTTGCCCTGTCACCACACGGCCTGCGGAGGTGGTTCATGGACTTGCTGATCCAAAATGTCCGTCTGGGCTCTGATCTTCGCGACATCCTCGTCCAAAACGGGAAGTTTACGGAAATCGCCCCCCGCATCGACCCCGACACCCTGGCCCGGTCGCCCCAGCTGCTGGACGGAACCGGCCAGGCCATCCTGCCGTCGTTCGCCAACGTCCATTGCCACGCGGCCATGGTCCTGATGCGCGGCCTGGGCGACGGCACCCCCCTCCACGAATGGCTCACCAACATCATCTGGCCCATGGAACGCCGCCTGACCGCCGACCACATCTATTGGGGTACCCTCTTCGGCTGCCTCGAAATGATCCGTTCCGGCATCACCGCCGTCGGGGACATGTACTGGCAGACGCCCCAATGTCTCCGCGCCTTCTATGAAAGCGGCCTCCGCGCCAATTTCAGCCACCCCAACATCATCCCCCCCGGCCCGGCCGCCCTGGACGGCCTCCGGCGCGACCTCGAAGAACACCTGGCCCTCGCCCAATCCTACCCCGCCCGCATCGAACTGTCGGTCGGCATCCACGCCCTTTACACCACCTCCCCCGAAATGCGCGCCATCTGCCGCGATTTTGCCGCGGACCACAACCTCCTCGTTCAGACGCATCTGTCCGAAACCCGGCGCGAAACGGACGAATGCCGCCAGGCCACGCGCAAAACCCCGGCCGAGGTTTTCGATGCCGAAGGCCTGCTCAACGGCCGCTTCCTGGGCGCCCACGGCGTGTGGCTCTCCGATTCCGACCGCCGCCTGCTGGTCGAACGCGGCGCCGCCATCGCCCATTGCCCCTCCTCCAACATGAAGCTCGCCTCCGGCGTGTTCAACGACCGCGCCGCCCGCGCGGCCGGCCTCCGCTTCGGCCTCGGCACCGACGGCGCCAGTTCCAATAACCGCTACGACATGTTCTCGGAGATGCGCACCGCCGCCCTGCTGGCCAAGGTCAGTTCCCTCGACCCCACCGCCTGTTCCGCCGCCGAAATCTACCGCACCGCCACCCGCGACGGCTTCCGCCTCCTCCGCCTCGACGCCGGCGAAATCGCCCCCGGCAAGCTCGCCGACTGCATCCTGGTGGACCGCGACCATTCCGGACTCGTCCCCGGCCATGACCTCGTTTCCGACCTTGTCTATGCCGCCACCCCCGAATGCGTGGACACCACCATCTGCGCCGGCCAGGTCCTCATGCGCCACCGCCAGATTCCCGGCGAGGACGAAGTCCGCCGCGCCTTCCGCGATGTCGCCGCCCGCCTGTGACCGCCCCGCCCTCTCCCGGCCCGGAGCGGCCAATTTTCCCCGCCTGAACGCTTGACTTCCCGCGCCATCCCGCTATCTTCTCCCCTCGATTTCTAGTTCCAGCGTAGCTCAATGGTAGAGCGGTTGGCTGTTAACCAATAGGTTACAGGTTCGAGTCCTGTCGCTGGAGCCATTGCTTCGCTTTCCGGGTTCTCCCGCCGGCGGTAACCGGCCGGGTGGCTGGCCCCGGGGGGGCCTCCCCCCGGCGAACGGAAAGCGGGGCCGTCCTCTGTCGTCGGATTTCCCGATCCTTCCGGCACCGGGGTTGTTTCAACTCAAGATAGGAAAGAACCGCGTTGACAGCCGCGCGCCCCCCGCGCTACTGTTCGCCGCTCATCGTTGGGAATTGAAGGATTATGAAGACGACACAGCCGAAGGAATCTGAAGTCCAGCACGAATGGGTCCTCCTCGACGCCGCCGGCAAACCTGCCGGCCGCCTCGCGGTCGAAATCTGCCGCCTCCTCCGGGGCCGCGGCAAGCCCGACTACACCCCCCACATCGACATGGGCGATTTCGTCGTGGTCATCAACTCCGCCCAGGTCGCCCTCACCGGCACCAAGGAGGAGCAGAAGGTCTACGCCAAGTACACCCGCTACCAGAGCGGTTATACCGAAACCCCCGCCGGCACCATGCGCCGGAAAAATCCCAACTACATCCTCTGGCACGCCGTCAAGGGCATGTTGCCCAAGAACCACCTCAGCCGCCGGCTCATCAAGCGCCTCAAGCTCTATCCCGGCGCCGAACATCCCCACGCGGCCCAGAACCCCAAAGCCATCGGCTAATCCCGGAGAACCACCATGGCCACCAAGAAAACCGACATCGAATACATCGCCACCGGCCGCCGCAAAACCGCCATCGCCCGCGTCCGCGTCCTGCTCGGCAAGGGCCAGATCACCGTCAACGGCCGCGCCTTCGACGACTTCTTCCCCACCACCGACCTCCGCCTCCTGGTCGAAGCCCCCTTCAAGACCGTCGACGGCCTGGGCAAGTATGACGTGATCGCGCTCTGCGAAGGCGGCGGTCCCGCCGGCCAGGCCGGCGCCCTGCGCCACGGCATTTCCCGCGCGCTCATCCAGATCGACGAGAACTTCCGCGCCATCCTCAAGAAGGGCGGCTTCCTCACCCGCGACCCGCGCATGAAGGAACGCAAGAAGGCCGGCCAGCCTGGCGCCCGCCGCCGCTTCCAGTTCTCGAAACGCTAGGCCGTTTTCGTCCCCCCCGGCGCCGGCCTGCCCGGAAGGCCGGACGGCGGCATCGGGCTCGGCTCCGATTCCATTGCCGCCGCGGGCTCGACCGCCCTTTTAAGACGTGCCGCTGATTATGGTGTTTATAAATACCATATTATGCTATTTATAAATACCATAATTCATGGCAATCAAAACCTGGTTCGGCCGGACCAACCTGCCGGACTTTTGCTTTCGACTTCACTCCCCTGCACCCAACCGCCATACTCTCTTCTCGAGAAAGGCTCATTATGAAAGAATCCGCCCCCCGGTTTTTCCCCGCCGCCCGTCTTCCGCTCGGCTTCCGCGCCGCCGGCATCATCGCCGGGCTCAAAAAGAGCCGCAAGCCCGACATGGCCCTATTTTTCTCCGATACACCCGCTGCGCTGGCCGGCACCTTCACCACCAACCAGGTCAAGGCCGCCACCGTCCGGCTGGATTCCGAACGCGTCGCCGCCGGCGGCGGCGCCCGCGGCATCGTGGTCAACAGCGGCCAGGCCAACGCCTGCACCGGCCCGCACGGCCTGCGCGATGCCCGGACCATGGCGGCCCATGCCGCCCGGCAGTTCGGCGTGCCCGCGGAGCAATTCCTCGTCTGTTCCACCGGCCGCATCGGCATCCCCCTGCGCATGGACATCATCCTCCCCGGCATCGAAAAGCTCGCCCGGGTCGCCGCCCCTGCCGGCGGCGAGGCCGCCGCCCGCGGCATCATGACGACCGACACCCGGCCCAAGCGCTTCACGGCCGTTTTCCAGGCTGATGGCCGCCCCTGCCGCTTCACCGGCATCGCCAAGGGCTCCGGCATGATCCAGCCCTGCATGGCCACCATGCTCGCCTTCCTCCTCACCGACGCCAAGGTCGACCGCCGCGCCATGCAAAAGGCCCTCAAGGCCGCCGTGGACAACTCCTTCAACCGCATCTCCGTGGATGCCGACCAGAGCACCAACGACACCGTCCTGCTGCTCGCCAACGGCTGCGCCGGAAACCAGGCTCTCAGGCCCGGACATCGCGACTGGCCCGCCTTTGTCGCCGCCCTGGAGGGGGTGACCTTCCGCCTCGCCATGGAAATGGTGCGCGACGGCGAAGGTGCCCGGAAAATGGTCACGGTCAATGTCCAAGGCGCCCGCACCCCGGCCGACGCCGAAGCGGCCGGCCGGTCCGTCGCCAATTCGTTCCTCGTCAAGACGTCCTGGGTCGGCTCCTATCCCAACTGGGGCCGGATTATGGACGCCCTGGGCTATTCTCCCGCCCAGGTCGACGAGAACAAGGTGGAAATCCACTATGACCACCTCCTGGCCGCGAAGAACGGCCTCAAGGCCGGCGCCTCCATCGCCCAGCTCTCCAAGGTGGCCGCCCGGAAGGAGTTCACGCTCACCATCGATCTCCACCTCGGCCGCCACGCGGCGACCGTCTACTCCTGCGACTGCACCGAGGAATACGTCCGGATCAACAAGTAGGCCCAACGGTTCAGGAATTCACGGTTTTCACTTGAAAATTGAACATTGGATATTGGTTATTGAACCTTGAGTTTTCTTGATTTTTCTTTTCCCCGCCTCCCGGCGGGCGGATAATGCGCCTCCGACCATGAAACAAGCCATCCAGAAAGCCAGCGTCCTCATCGAAGCCCTGCCGCACATCCAGCGGTTCCGGGGCGACACCGTCATTGTCAAGTTCGGCGGCTCCGCCATGGACAACCCCGACCTCGTCCGGAACATCCTCGAGGACATCGCCTTCATGAGCTGCGTCGGCCTGCGGCCCGTCATTGTCCATGGCGGCGGCAAGGCCATCAACGCCCGGATGAAGCAGCAGGGCCTGCAGGCCAGTTTCGTCAAGGGCCTGCGGGTCACCGATGCCGAAACCATGAAGATCGTCGAACAGGTCCTTAACCGCGAGGTCAATCCCGGGCTGGTATCCATCCTGAACGGCTTCGGCTGCAAGGCGCGGGGCATCCATGGCGAGGACATCATCACCGTCCGGAAACACACCGCCGCGGATCCCGACACCGGCGAGGTCCTCGACTGGGGCCTCGTCGGCGAAATCACCGCCGTCGACATCGAGCCGGTCCAGGCCTACCTCGAAGCGGACATCACCCCCGTCATCACGCCGCTGGGCGCCGACGGCGCGCGGCAGATCTACAACATCAACGCCGATGCCGCTGCCGCCGGCCTCGCCGAAAAGCTGCAGGCGCGGAAGCTCGTCTTCCTGTCGGACGTGCCCGGGCTGCTGTCCGATCCCCACGACCGCAACTCGCTCATGAGCACCCTCCATCTCTCCGAGGTCGAGGACCTCATCACGCGCGGCATCATCGGCGGCGGCATGCTGCCCAAGATCAGCGGCGCGCTCAAGGCCCTCAAGGCCGGCGT
>CAYMTY010000015.1:0-59836 GCA_964393515.1 uncultured Verrucomicrobiota bacterium | reverse complement strand
AGCTTCTTGGGCTTGATGATATTCTCTTTCCGGAATTTTTCCAGTTGGCGGACGAGATTTCCGTCGCCGGTGGCGAGTTTTTTGTAGGCGTCGGCGTAGGCGTCGCGGGCTTTTTGGAGGGAATCGTCGATCTTCTGCATGTCGTCGGCGAAGCCGGCGTACTTCTCGTAGATCTTGCGGACGGCGTCGAAGACCTCGGCGAGGATGGCGCGCTGGTTTTCCTGGCGCCAGAGCTGGGCGACGAGGCGGAGGGCGGCGAGGAGGCCGCCGGGGCCGGCGAGGATGATGTTGGCGCGGGCGGCGGTCTCGAAGAGGGCGGGCTTTTCGGTGAGGGCGAGGGAGAAGGCGGGTTCGGAGGGGATGAACATGAGGACGAAGTCGGGGGAGCGGTCGCGGAAGTCGGGGAGGTCCTGGTAGCGTTTTTCGGAGAGGCGCTTGATGTGGGTTTCGACCGAGGCAAGGAAGGCGCGGAGGGCGGCGGCGCGGGCGGCCGCGTCGGCCGCGGCGGCGTGGTCGGCGTAGTCCTTGAGGGACATCTTGGAATCCACGACGAGGCAGCGGTTTTCAGGGAGGCGGACGACGGCGTCGGGCTGGAAGCGGCCGTCGGGGGAGGCTGCGGAGACCTGGAGATCGAAGTCGCGGCCCTGCTGGAGGCCGGCGGCCTCGAAGACGCGCGCGAGGACGAGTTCGCCCCAGTTGCCGACGGCCTTGTTGTCGCCCTTGAGGGCCTCGGCGAGCTGGTCGGCCTTCTGGCCGACGGTCTTGCTCTGCTCGGCAAGGAGTTCGACCTGCTGCTTGAGGGCGCTGCGCTGCTTCAGGTCCTCGGTATGGACGCTTTCGACCTTCTGCTTGAAGTCGGCGATCCTCTCGCCGAGGGGGGAAAGCAGGGCGTGGAGGGCCTCGCGGTTCTGGGCGGTGAACTTCTGGCTTTGGGCGTCGAGGATTTGCGCGGCGAGGACCTGGAACTGGTTGGCCAGTTCTTCGCGGGCGGTTTGGAGGGTGTCGAGCTGGGCCTGGAGGCGGATGGAATCGGACCGGGCGCTTTCGAGTTGCGCGGCGGTGCGGAGGCGGGCCAGGACATAGCCGATCACCAGGCCCAGGCCGAGGGCGAGCAGGACATACGCGGCAGTGCTCATGGGGCATGAGTTAGCCGTAGCGGGGGCCGGAAAGCAAGTCAAAGAGGGAACCTCAACATCCAATGTCCAATATTCGATATCCAATCATCAAGGGAACAGCCGTTCAGCGGACAACCGTGAACCGTGAACGGTGAACCTTGAACCGGGTCGTCAGCCGCCGACGTAGCCGAATTTCTTGAGGAGCCAGTAGTTGCGGGACCAGTTGGGCTCGACCTTGACCCAGAGCTCCAGTTTATGGGGCTTGCCGTAGATGGCGGCGAGTTCTTTCTGGGCGGCGTGGCGGATGTCGCGGATCATTTTGGCGTGGTTGCCGATGACGATGGGGCGCTGGGAGTTTTTTTCGACGTAGATGGTAGCCGCGACCTTGACGGCTTCCTCGGATTCCTCGACCTGGTCGACGGCGACGGCGATGGCGTGGGGGAGTTCGGCTTTGAGGCGGACGTTGATCTGGGCGCGGATGACGTCGGCGATGAAGAAGGGTCCGGGGTCGTCGGTGAGCATGTCGGTCGGGAACAAGGGCTGTTCGGCGGCGGGCATCAAGTCCTTGATGGCGGCGAGAAGTTCAGGGAGGCCGGCGCCGGAGGTGGCGGAGACCTCGAACCAGCGGATCGGAGGAGGGGCAAAGGCGGGGTCGCGGGTCTGGATGGCGGCGAGGATTTCGGTCCAGGCGGCCTCGTAGGCGGCGCGGCGGCAGCCGAGGTCGGTCTTGTTGAGGACGGCGAAGACGGGGGCGTCTTCGCCGGCGAGTTTTTTCATCCAGCCGCGGTCTTCGTCCTGCGGGGGCAAGGACGCATCGCACAGCAGGAGGACGACATCGGAGCCGGTGACGAGGCCGCGGGCGGTGCGGTTGAGCATGGAGCTCAGCGCGTGGGAGGCCTTACGGATGCCGGGGGTGTCGAGGAAGACGATCTGGAGGCCGGGTTCGTTGTGGATGCCGCGCACGGGCCGGCGCGTGGTCTGGGCGACGGGGGAGACGACGGAGACGGGCTCGCCCAGGAGCGCGTTGAGCAGGGAGGACTTGCCGGTGTTGGCGCGGCCGACGATGGCGGCGAGGCCGGCGCGGAGGGGAGGAGGGGTGGAGGGGGGCATAAATCAATTAAGAATAATTAAGAATGCAAAATGAAGCATTTGGGATGAAGAATCAAGAATTGGGGGGAGTTGGAGGGGGGACGGCCGGCGGGGCGGGAGGGGGAACCAGGAACGCGGAGAGATCGACGACGTCGCCGTTGCGGGGGAGGTCGACGTCGAGGTGAAGCTGGTCGCGGAGGAGCCGGGCGAAGGACTCGCGCTGGGATTGCTCGCCGTGGACGAGGAAGACTTTTTTCGGCTTGGCGTCGCGGACGTAGCGGAACAGTTCGAGGCGGTCGGCGTGGGCGCTGAAGGCGTTCAGCATTTCGACCTTGGCCTTGGGGGTGAATTCGTCGCCGAAGATGCGCACGGTTTTCTCCCCGGTCTGGAGACGGCGGCCGAGGGTGTTTTCGGCCTGGTAGCCGACGAGCAGGACGAGGTTTTTCTCGTTCTCGATGCCGTGCTTGAGGTGGTGGAGGATGCGCCCGTGCTCGCACATGCCCGAGGCGGCAATGACGATGGACGACTGCTTGGACGACGTGATGGCCTTCGATTCCTCGACGGATTCCGTGAACGTGAGCCAGTCGGGCTTGACGACGGAGCCGACCTGGCCGCGGAGCGTGTTGGATTCGGCGTCGAGGTAGTCGTAGTTCTTTTCGAAGACGCCGGAGATGGCGTGGGCCATGGGGCTGTCCACGAAGACGGGGACCGGGGGGATTTCGTTGCGGTCGCGGAGGTTGACGAGGTGATAAACGATTTCCTGGGCGCGGCCGAGGGCGAAGGTGGGGATCAGGACCTTGCCGCCGCGGCCGAGGGCCGCGACGATGGCGGCGCGGAGTTCCTCGCGGGCGTTGAGGGCGTTGTCGTGCAGGCGGTCGCCGTAGGTGGCCTCGGCGATGACGATGTCCACGTCGCGGAGCTGGACGGGGTCGCGGAGGAGGGGCAGGTTGCGGCGGCCGAGGTCGAAGACGAGGGCGATGCGCAGGAATTCGCCGCCGTTGAAGGGGATTTCGACGAGTGCGAGGGCGGCGCCGAGGATGTGGCCGGCGTCGACATGGGTGACGACGACTCCGCCGGGGAGCGGCAGGGATTCGTTGTAGTCGTGGGGCCGGACGAGCTTGAGGGCGGCCTCGGCGTCGGCGAGGGTGTAGAGGGGGACGACGGGCGGCTGGCCGCGGCGGTTGGATTTCTGGTTGAGGTAGGCGGCGTCGGCCTCCTGGATGTGGGCGGAGTCGCGCAGCATGATGGGCAGGAGGTCGGCGGTGGCGGAGGTGGCGTGGATGGCCTTGGCGTAGCCGCCCTTGGCGAGGACGGGGATGTTGCCGCAGTGGTCGATGTGCGCGTGGGAGAGGACCATGGCGTCGATGGCGGCGGGATCGAAGCCGAGGGTGCGGTTGAACTCGGCGGCCTCCTTGCGGCGGCCCTGGAACATGCCGCAATCGAAGAGGATGCGCGAATCGTCGAATTCGAGGAGGTGCTTGGAGCCGGTGACCGTGTCGGCGCCGCCGAGGAAGTGCCACCTCATGCCGGCTCCTGGGCTGGGATGCGGTTGCGGTTCACGGGGTCAAGATAGCAGGCGCGGGCGGGCCATGCAAGGAATCAGGCCGGGGTCAGCCGGGCCAGTTCGGCGGGGGCGAGTTCGCGGAGGGGTTTTCCCCGGAGGTCGGCTTCGGTGAGGGCGCCGATGCGGATGCGGCGCAGGCGGGTGGCGCGCAAGCCGAGGGCGGCCAGCAGGCGGCGGATGTGGCGGTTGCGGCCTTCGCCCAGCACGATCCGCAGGGCCGGCGGCCGGCCGGGACGGGCGGCCTCGGGGACGGCGGAAAGCGCGCGCAGGAGTTCGCCTTCGTCTTCGATGCCGGCGAGCATGGCGTCGATTTCCGCGCGGGTGGCGGGGCGGCCGGTCCAGGCGCGGTATTCCTTTTCGACGTGGTGGCGGGGGTGGGCGAGGGCCTGCGCCAGGGCGCCGTCGTTGGTGAGGAGGATGAGTCCTTCGCTGTCGTAGTCGAGGCGGCCGACGGTGTAGAGCCGCAGTTTGGGGTCGGCGCCCATGTGCGCGGCCCATTCGACGACGGTGGGCCGGCCCTCGGGATCGAAGGAAGTGCAGAGGACGCCGCGGGGCTTGTCGGCGAGATAGGTGCGGTGCGGCTCGGGGCGGACGGGCTGGCCGTCGAGCTCGACGCGCTGCCGGTCCGGATCGACGCGCGTGCCGAGCGCGGTGACGACGGCGCCGTCCACGCGGACGCGGCCGGCGGCGATCAGTTCCTCGCAGTGGCGGCGGGAGCCGATGCCGGCGGCGGCGAGGAATTTCTGCAGGCGGACCTTGTCCGGTTGAGAATTCAGAACGCAGGAATCAGGATGCAGAACGGTTGGATTGCGATCGGTCGGTTTCATAGACGGGGCCAATTCCGTTTGCCGTGCCGCAGGAAGTCCAGCAGGGCCTCGGCCAGGAAGCCCTGGAGATCATCTGAAACGGGATGGGCGTCGCGGGGCAGGCGGGCGACGGCTTCGTCGAAGGCCGCCTTGCGTTCGGGGTCGGCGGCGAGGGCGGCGTGGCGGCGCTGCATTTCCGCGGCATCGCGGAAGCCGGGGGTGGCCTGGTGGCCGAGCTGGGCCAGGGCGAGTTCGCCGCCGTCGAGCCAGGCGAGGGCGCAGGCCACGCAGACGTCCGCGTGGAGGTCGAAGCCGGGCATGGCCAGGGGCCTTTTCGCCATCCGCAGGTGGCAGCGGGGGCAGCGGACGGGTTCGGGATGGTCGCCGGCGAAGCCTTCCCGCGCCTCGGTTTCCAGTTCGGCAAGGGTTTTGCGCGGCAGGCGCTTGATCGCTTCGAAGCGGGACAGGTCGAGCAGGTGCCCGCGGCATTGCGGGCAGTTCCAGACGCGGAAGCCTTCGTAGTCCGCCGTTTCGAGCGGGACGCGGCAATGGGGGCAGTCGCGCGGGATCATGGCGGGGGGAGTTTTCCATACTGTGGAAAACTTTTTTCCACAGTGTGGAAAAAATGGATCTGACGGAGCGGTCGGATCCGACGGATTGGACGGATGGGATTCATGGGGCTTGCGGCCCGAGGATTTTCTGGGCGGCGGCGAAGTCGGGCGGCGGCGGGGCGGTGAATTCGAGCGAACGGCCGGAGCGGGGGTGGGTGAACCGGAGCCGGTGGGCGTGGAGCATCTGCCGGGGGATTACCAGGCCGGGGGGCAGCCCGGGGCGGGCGCGGCCGTAGGTGGTGTCGCCCACGACGGGGTGGCCGAGCCGGGCGAGGTGGACGCGGATCTGGTGGGTGCGGCCGGTTTCGATGCGGACGCGCAGGAGCGCGGCGCGGGGACCGGCGGCGAGGATTTCATAGCGGGTGACGGCGGTGCGGCCCTTTGCCGTGACGGCCATCTTCTGGCGGTGGACCGGATGGCGGCCGATCGGCAGGTCGACGGTGCCGGATTTTTTCGCGGGCGCGCCCCAGACGAGGGCGAGGTATTCCTTTTCAACGGTGTGGGCGGCGAACTGCGCGACGAGCGCGGCGTGCGTCGGTTCGTTCTTGGCGACGACGAGGACGCCGGAGGTATCCTTGTCGAGGCGGTGGACGATGCCGGGGCGGAGTTCGCCGCCGATACCCTGGAGGTCGGCGCAGTGGTGGAGGAGGGCGTTGACGAGGGTGCCGGCAGCGTGGCCGGGGGCGGGATGGACAACGAGGCCGGCGGGCTTGTTGAGGACGACGAGGTCGGCGTCTTCGTGAAGGATGTCGAGGGGGATGGCGGCGGGGACGAGGCCGGCGGGTTCGGGGTCGGGGAGGGTGCAAACCAGCGCGTCGCCGGGCGCCAGGGCGGTGTTGGGCTTGCGGACGGGCGCGCCGTTGAGGACGACATGGCCGGCTTCGATGAGCTGTTTCCAGCGGGAACGGGAGATGGCCGGGTGCGCGGCGGCGAGGAACTGGTCGAGGCGCGCGGCGCGGCGGTCGAGGGTGAAGGTGAGCAGCGCGGCGGTCATGGGGCGGGGCGGGAGAGGAAAGGGAAAAGAAGGAAATTTCGTCCGGATTTGGCCGGCGCGAAAACCAACCGCGCGTCTTTTCCGTTCTGCCGCTTCGAGGCCGACCGCTCGCGGACACGAGTCCAGCTCGGGTCGTTTGCAAAGCGGCATCTCCGGAAAATCCGCGGGTTATTTTCGCGGAAAGCCACCGTCCAAATCCGGACGAAATTCCCTGCCTCCACGTCCGGCGGACGGCAGACAAGCGGAAAATCCCGTCCAAATCCGAAAGAAATCCCCGGCCTCCATCCGGCCTCTGCCGGACGGACGGCGGACAGGGTCTCGATGTCCGGCGGACGGCAAACCGCTGAACCTTGAACCGTGAACCCTGAACCTTGGCGGCGACTCCTCATGGCTGGCGGGCGGAGGCCTGGAAGCCGAAGGCGGCGACGGTTTCGAGGAGGGCGGGGGCGGCGTGGTCGAGCTGGACGCGGACGGCGGCGAATTCGCGCCGGGAGGTGTAGGCCTTGCGGAAGCGGTCGAAGCGGCGGCGCAGGTCGGTGGCATCGGCGGCGGCGTCCATTTCGGCGCGCCAGGCGCGGTCGTCGGCGGGGAGGGGGCAGGCGGCGGCAAGCAGGTCGGCGAGGACGTCCTCGTCGGGGCGGCGGGCGGCCTCGATCCGGACGCAAGGGGCGGGGGGGAGCTGGGCGGGCGGCGGCGCCCAGTCGGTTTCGACTTCGAGGAAGTGGGCAAGTTCGCGGCGGCAGTGGCGGGTGCCGTTGAGGAGGCCTTCGAAGGAGTAGCCGGCGATGTGCGGGGTGAGGTAGTCCGCGGCGCGCCGGAGGGGGGCGGGCAGTTCGGGCTCGGTTTCCCAGACGTCGAGGACGCAGGCGGTGAGAAGCTGGTGGTCGAGGGCGCACTGGAGGGCGTCGGAATCCGCAACCGCCCCCCGGGACGAATTGAGGAACCAGGCGCCGGGCTTGAGCTTTTCAAAGAGGCGGCAGTCGGCGAGGTGCCGGGTGGGGAAGGGGCCGGCGGATTCGAGCGGCACGTGCAGGGTCAGGATGTCGGCGCCGGCGAGGACGGTTTCCAGCGGCAGGAACTCGAGGGCGCCGGTTTTCAGGGCGAGGGGCGGGTCGTTGCGCAGGACGCGCAGACCGAGGAAGCCGGCCTTCTCGGCGACGCGCGAACCGACCTGGCCGCAGCCGATGACGCCGAGGGTCCGGCCGGGCAGGGGCGCGGCGCGTTGGCGGGCGAGGAGGACGAGGGCGGTGGCGGTGTATTCGGCGACGGCGTTGGCGTTGCAGCCGGCGGCGGCGGTCCAGGCGATGCCGGCGTGGTTCAGCCAGGGGATGTCGAAGTGATCGGCCCCGGCGGTGGCGGTGGCGACGAACTCGACGGGGGTGTTTTCCAGCAGGTCGGGGCCGACGCGGGTCTTGGAGCGGACAATCAGCGCCCGGGCATCGCGCAGGTGTTCGGGCCGGATTTCGCGGTCGGGCCGGATCTCGACTTCCCCGAGGCCGGCGAAGGCTTCGCGGGCGAACAGGACACTGGCGGCACAAACAATCTTCATGGGGCGGAATCCGGGCCCCGCGGGCCGGGCCTCACGGCTGGGCTTCGCTCGGGGCGGGCTCTTCGATCAGGGCGACGCGGCCGTCCTGGAACTCGACGCGCATGCGCACGAATTCCTTCTCCTGCATGACGTTGATCCAGGCGCTGCCGCCGACGGTGCGGACGCTGCCCGGCCCGGAGACGCTCAGGCCGTCGATTTCCACGCGCTGGCGGTCGTAGCTGACGGTCCGGTCGAAGTAGAGCCAGATTTCGGTGTCGCCGTCGGCGGTGCGGCGGAGCAGCTGGCGTGCAGGGGTGCCCAGGGCGATGCGGACCATGTCGGGGGTGAAGCCGAGGTCGATCTGGCCGCCGCGGATGCGCGCTTGGGCGGCGACGGGGAAGGAGTCGAACAGCGCCTGGTTCTGCCCGATGCGCTGGGAGGGGGTGGTGGCGCAGCCCGCGAGCAGGAGCAGGAAGGGGAGGGCGAACCAAACGGGGCGGGCGGTCATGGCGGGTCTCCTCTCCGGATCAGAACACCCGCGGCAGCAGCTGGGTGTCGTCGGGCTCCAGGCGGCGGATGAGCAGGGTCAGGCGGTTGCGGTTGCCGATCCGCTCGTATTCCATCTTGGCGCACATGCGCCGGACGAGGGCGATGCCCAGCCCGCCGGCCCGGCGGGATTCGACGATGCGCTCGATGTCGGGCGCCGGGTGCAGGGTGGGGTCGAACTCGTGGCCGTCGTCCTCGAAGACGAGGATCATGTGGTCGTTGGTATAGGTGATGTCGATGTGGATGATGTGCTCGCGGTTGTCGTCGAAGCCGTACTGGATCATGTTGGTGACCATTTCCTCGACGGCCAGTCCGGTGGAGTACTTGGCGCGGGCGGACAGCGGGAGGTCGGCCAGCCAGGTGAAAACCTCCTTGGACACGGCGGCCAGCGCCTCGAGGCGGTTCGGCAGGTCCCAGGAGCGCTTGGGGTTCGATGTCTGCATGGGCGAGGACTCCACTTCCAATTTGACGACTTATGGCATAAACTCCTATCCTTTTGAATAGAAAAATACAGCCGGGGGCAGAAAAGGCGGAAGCATGGCGACGATCAAGGCAGGCGATTTGACGAAGGCCCACGTGGTGGAGTTCAACGGCGACCCCCACGTGGTGGAGCAGCTGAAGGTGCAGACGCCTTCCGCGCGGGGGGCGGCCACGCTCTACAAGGTGCGGTTTCGCAACGTGCGCACCCGGGGCAAGTTGGACCGGACGTTCAAGGGCGACGACCCCCTGACGGAGACCGAATTCGAGACCCGCCTGGTGACCTTCAGCTTCCGCGCGGGGGACCGGTTCACGTTCATGGACCAGGAGGACTACAGCCAGTTCGAGCTGCTGGCGGGGGACCTGGAGGAGGCGGTGCCCTTCCTGGTGGACGGGATGGAGAACCTCAAGGCGCTGGTGCAGGACGGCAAGGTGCTGGGCATCCAGCTGCCGGACGCGGTGGAGCTGCGGATCGCCGAGTGCGCGCCGGCGATGCGCGGCGCGAGCGTGACGTCGCGGACGAAGGCCGCCACGCTCGAGACCGGGCGGGTGATCCAGGTGCCGGAGTACATGGAGCCGGGCGAGCGCGTGCGGGTGGACACCCGCACGGGGGATTTCGTGCAGCGGGTCCAGTAGGGGCGGCGGTTTCGCTTTCCGCGGGGGGCGGGCCGTGTTAGGGTTGGGTCCCGAGGCGCAAGGAGAGTTGTGAAGTATTCCGAGATCGACTGGGCGACGTGGCAGCCGCGCGAAACGGCCACGCTGATGTTTGTACGCATGGACGGGATGGTCCTGCTGATCCGCAAGAAGCTGGGGCTGGGCGCGGGCCTGATCAACGCCCCGGGCGGCCGGGTGGATCCCGGCGAGACGCCCGCCCAGGGGGCGGTCCGCGAGGCCCAGGAGGAGCTGCACGTGACGCCCGAGGGCATCGCGAAGGCCGGCGAACTGGCCTTTCAGTTCGCAGACGGCTATTCGCTGCGCTGCCATGTGTACACGGCCACCTCCTACACCGGCGTGCCGACGGAGACCGCCGAGGCCATTCCGCTGTGGATCGACGAACGCGAGATGCCTTACGGCCAGATGTGGGCCGACGACCGCCTCTGGTACCCGCTGCTTTTGCAGGGCCGCCAGTTCAGCGGCCGGTTTCTGTTCGACGAGGGCATCATGCTGGGCTGCGAAATCGAGACGGAGGCCGGGCCCGGGCCGGCGCGGGGCTAGGCGGGGCGGCCGGGAAAGGAACGCATGGACTGGACGCTGTTCAACTGGGTGGACTGGACGTTCGCCGCGGTGCTGCTCTACGGCGCGGCCATGGGCGCGGTGCGCGGGCTCTCCCACGAACTGGCCACGCTGATTGCCATGGTGGTGGCGGTGATCGTGGTCCGGCTGTTCTACGAGCCGGTTTCGGCCTGGGTGTGCGTTCGCTGGGGCTGGCGGGAGGACATCACCCGCCTGGCGGCGGTGGTGGTGCTGGCCTTGCTGACGCTCTACGGGATGCGCCTGCTGCGGATCGCGCTGGGGGCGATGATGACCTTTTCCTTCAAGGGGGCGGTCGAGCGCGTGGGCGGCCTGCTGACGGGTCTGGTGCGCCAGGGCACGACCTTCCTCGTGCTGCTGCTGGCGGCCAGCTTCGTGCCGGCGGCGTGGCTGCAGCGCGCGGTGATGTACGATTCGGCCACGGGCCGGGCGGCGCTGCCGGTGCTGGTGGAGGGCTACAACGCCCTGGCGGCGAAAGCCGCCCTGATCCAGGCGGAGGTGCCCGCCGGCGTGACGCTCCCGGAGACCGTAATGCCGCCGCTGCCCGCGCCGGGCGGGGATGATCCGCCGCCGCCGGACGCAACGGAGTGACGCGTCCATGGCCGGGATGGTCTCCAAGGACGTGATCGACCGGATCCGCAACGCGCTGGACATCGTCGACGTCATCGGCTCCTACATCCAGGTCAAGCGGGCGGGGAGCTCGGCGAAGGCGCTTTGCCCGTTCCACAAGGAGAAGACCCCCTCGTTCCACATCAACCCGGCCCGGCAGGCGTTCCACTGCTTCGGCTGCGGCGCGGGCGGCGACGTGTTCAAGTTCGTGATGATGTACGAGAACGTGGATTTCCCGACCGCGCTGCGCATGCTGGCGGGCCGCGCGGGGGTCGCCCTGCAGTTCGACGAGCGCGCAGGGGGCCGGAAGGAAGGCCCCGCGAAGGACGACCTGTTCGCCGTGAACGAAGAGGCCGCCAAGCGCTACCAGCAGGAGCTGCTGCGGAGCCCCGAGGCCGAGGTGGCGCGAAAATACCTGCAGCAGCGCGCGCTGGAAACACCCGTTTGGAAGGAATGGAGCATCGGCTACGCGCCGGAGGGCTGGGATTACCTGGCAGGGGCGGCGGGACCGCGCGGCGGGGCCAAGCTGAAGGCGCTGGAGGCGGCCGGCCTGCTGACGACCAACGAAAAGGGGAACCTCTACGACCGGTTCCGCGGCCGGGTCATGTTCACGATCCGCGACGAGCTGGGGCGCGCGGTTGGCTTCAGCGGGCGGGTGCTCAAGGCCGACGACAAGGCCGGCGGCAAATACGTCAACACGCCCGAAACCGCGGTGTTCCGCAAGAGCCGCATCCTGTTCGGGCTAGACAAGGCCAAGCGGGAGATCCTGGACCGGCGCCAAGCGCTGCTGGTCGAAGGGCAGATCGACTGCATCCGCTGCCATCTGGGCGGTTTCAGGAACGCGGTGGCTTCGCAGGGGACGGCGTTCACCGAGGAGCACGCGCGCCTGCTCAAGCGCTACGCGGACCATGCGGTCATCGTACTCGACGCGGACGCGGCGGGGCGGAAGGCCGCGTTGCGCACCGCCGAGCTGCTGGTGGCGGAGGGGCTGGCGGTTTCGCTGGCGGCACTGCCGCCCGGCGAGGATCCCGACTCGCTCATCCTGAAGCAGGGGCCGGAGGCGTTCGCCCAGGTGCTGGCCCGCGCTTGCACGCCGATGGGTTTCCTGCTCGGCGTTTTGAAGGATCAGGAGGATTTGCGCTCGCAAGCGGGGCTGCTGCGCGCCACCCGCGCGGCCCTGGATCTCGCCGCGCACGCGCAGGGGGCGGTGCAGGCCGAGCAGATGCTGCGTGAAGCCGCCGCCGGCCTGAACGTCGGTTTCGACACCCTCCAGCGGGACTTGCGCCGCGTGCTGCGGCAGAAAACCCGGCCGGAACCGGCCGGGGCGCCGCCGCCCGCCGCCGCGGCGGAGGGGCAACCCGAACGGCGCGTGGAGGAGGTCGAGCTGGCGATGTTGCTGGGCATCGGGGGGAATCCGGAACTGGCGGCGCTGGTCCGGCAGTGGCTGCGCTACCCGCTGATTGCCGACCCCGCCTGCCGCGCCGTCATCCGCGCCCTGGCGGAGGAGGAAGCCGACCTGATGGCCGCGCTCGGGGAGGAAAGCGACAGCATCCAGGCCTTCGCCGCGCAGGTGGTCAATGCGCCGCAGAAGGTGCTGGGGCGGGAGCAGGACCTGAATACCGCCAAGGCCGCGCAGGACCTTTTGGTGCGGATCTGGCAGCGCCACCTGGAGGCGCGGCAGGGCGAACTGGGCCGGCGCCTGCGGCAAGCCGAGGGGGAGGCGCACCAGGGGATCCTGCAGGAGTACACCGAACTGCTCCTGGACCAGAAGAAGCTGAAGGCCGGCTGGGAACAGGCGCAGCGGATCATCGAAATCCACCTGCGGCGGCTCGACGAAAGCTAGCGCCACTCGTGCTTGGGATACTTCCGGCGCAGCTCCTGCCGGATGCGGGGATAGTGGTCGCGCCAGAAGCCGGGCAGGTCCTTGGTGATCTGCACCGGCCGCTGGCTGGGGGCCAGGATTTGAACGACAAGGGGGATGCGCCCCTGCGCCAGCGCCGGCAGCGCTTCCACGCCGAAGAGTTCCTGGATGCGCGCGGCGATGAAGGGCTCCGACGCCTCCGCGTACTGGACCTTGACGCTGCGGCCGTTGGCGAGCGGCACGCGCTCGGGCAGGTGCTTTTCCACCAGCGCCTGCTGGGCGGGCGAAAGCAGCGACTTCACCATGGACAACACCGGCCGGTCCTTGATCTCCTTGTAGGAGGTCGCGCCGTGGCAGAGCTGCTGGACGAGCAGTTCGCGTGCGGCCTCGTCATAAGCCGGCAGTTGCCAGTCGGGGCAGGCCTGGGCGAGGAGATTGACGCGGGCGATCCACTGGTCGACGGCGCGGTCCCACGCCTTGAGCGTGCATTCGCCGGACAGGACGGCCTTCGCCAGGAGTTGTGCGGCCTCCTCGGCCGGCACGGATTCGCATGGGCGGGACTCCAGCGCCAGGTCGCGGAAGACGACTTCGCGGCGGGCGCCGGCGCGCTTGGCGGCGGAATCCCACGCGACGGCGATGCGCGCGGAGAAATCGTCCGGATACAGCTCGCGCAGCCATTCCTCGCGGATGGCGGTGGCCTGGGTCAGGAGGACGTTGACTTCGCCGTCGCCGCGGCCGATCTCGTGGATTTCGTTGGCGACCAGGAGCGGGGCTTCGTCGGCGACGGACTCGCGGACGAGTTCGCCGCGGCGCTGGTGGACGAGGTCGCAGCGCAGCGTGCCGCGGTCGCAACGGCGGGCGACCTGGTCGGAGAAGCCGGCCAGCACGCACTTGGCGATCTCCTCGTCCTCGGGCGGGGCGGATTCAATCGGTAGTTTTTGCGCTTCGGCGATGCGCAGGAAATGGTCCCAGAGCGGGCCGACCTGGCGGGCGGCGCCGGCGTGGATGCCGAGGCGGCGGCAGCGGTCGAGCTCGAACCGGTGCTGGCGGGCGTAGTTCCACGCGCGCATCAGAATGAGCAGGTCCGAGCCGCCGGAATCGCCCAGCAGGTCGCGGCGCTGCTCGGCGGCGGCCTTGCCGGCGTTGCGAACCAGGAGGGGCCGCCCCTGGGCGATCGCGGCGATGAGCGCGACGGGCTTGACGGCCCCGCGCTCGCCGGCGGCCAGCAGCATGCGCGCGTAGCGCGGATGGACCGGGAACGACAGCATGCGCCGACCCAGCGGCGTCGGCGCGCCGGCGGCGTCCAGCGCGCCGAGGTCGCGCAGCAGCGTCAGCGCGCGTTCGAGGGCCTTCGGCTCGGGCGGCTCCAGCCAGGGGAAGGCGGCGATGTCGCTGACCCCGAGCGCCTTGAGCGTCAGGATGATTTCCGCCGGATCGACGCGCTTGATCTCGGGCATGTCGTGGGCCGCCCGGCCGGCGTGTTCGTGTTCGGTCCAGAGGCGGAGGGCGTGGCCGGGGGCGGTGCGCCCGGCGCGGCCGGCGCGCTGATCGGCGGAGGCGCGCGAGATGTTCTCGATCAGCAGCGTGTTGATGCCGCGCCAGGGATCGAAACGGGCCACGCGCGCCAAGCCGGAATCGATCACGAGGCGGATGCCGTCGATCGTCAGCGAGGTCTCGGCGACGTTGGTGGCCACGACGATTTTTGTCCGGTCGTAGCGGGCGACGGCGGCGTCCTGGTCGTGCGGCGGCAGTTCGCCATGGAGGGGCAGGATCAGCGCGCCCCGGGCGGCGGGGGTGTTGCGCAGAGCGTCGACCGTGCGCTGGATTTCGTAGGCGCCGGGCATGAAGATCAGCGTATCGCCGGGGTTGTGGCCTGCGCGCGTCGCGCGCTCGTAGGCCGCGGCGGCGGCGTCCCAGGGCGGGTCGCGGTCGGGATGCAACGGCTTGGGAATGTGTTCGATCGCGACCGGGAAGGCGCGGCCTTCGGAATGGAGGTGCTCGCACGGCGCGAGATAGGGCTGCAGCAGGCGCGGGTCGAGCGTGGCCGACATCACGACCAGCAGCAGGTCGGGCCGGCTGGTTTTCTGGAGCTGCAGCGCCCGGGCGAGGGTGACATCGCCGTAGACGTGGCGCTCGTGGAATTCGTCGAATATAATTACGGATACGCCCGGCAAGTCGGGCTGCGAGAGCATCTGGCGCAGAAGAATGCCTTCGGTCTCGAAGTGGATGCGCGTATCGGGGCCGCAGACGGACTCGAAGCGGATCTGGTAGCCGACTTCGCCGCCGAGCGGAACGCCGCGCTCCTCGGCCACGCGCTTGGCCAGCAGGCGCGTGGCCAGGCGCCGGGGCTGGAGGACGACGGCCTTGCCGGCGCCCAGCGCGCCGAGGTCGAGGAGCATCTGCGGGACCTGCGTGGATTTGCCCGAGCCCGTGGGCGCGGTCAGGATGAGCCGCCGCGAACGCGTGAGCGCCGCGGCCAAATCGTCCCGGATTTCATGGATGGGCAACATGGTGGAAAGCAGGGTAGAAAATCGGGCGGCCAATGGCCACCCCGAAACGAGCGCGGAAGCGGTGGGGGCGGCATGGCTCTGCGCAGGGGAACACCCGGCAGTATACTAGTTGCAAATACTATACAAATTTGCGGATTGAAAAACGCCAGTGGACCCGGGCCGTCAACGCCGGCCGTCGAAGAAGCGGCCGAGGGCGCGGTAGGCTTCATCGACCTGGGATTTGCAGTGGTCCAGCTGGTCGAAAAGACCGGCGAGCTTGCGCGAGAGGCCGATGTCGCGCAGGACGACCAGCGCGAGAAGCAGGACCAGGGCAGCGGTGCAGATGCGGGCTTCGAGGCGGCCAGCGCTCCGCCGCCGCCGCCAGAGGAGCATGCCGCCGGCAGCGGCGAGCGGGAGCATGAACCACCAGCGGACGGCGCAGGTGTCGATGTTCAGGCAGATGAAAAACAGCCCGAGCGCGGCGAGGCCGGCCCAGGTGGCGGGGGCGAATGGTCGCACCGCATTCCAGAGGGCGGCCGCCCGGGACGGGGGGCTGGAACCGGGTTCTTCCATGGCGGGGCCATCAGTTCAACTTGATCCAGCCGACGGTGTGGAGGAAGGCGATCAGCACGGCGACGGGGGAGATGAACCGGATGAAGATGCCCCACAGCGAGGCCAGGGTGAGCGCATGCGTGCCCGCGGAGTGGGAGGGATCGTCCTTGAGCCCGGCGAGGAGGCTGATGAGATGGACGTCGCCGAAATTGGCGGAGCCGTGGCGGATTTCGTCGAGGGCGTGCTTGGTGCCCCAGACCCAGCCGGTGAAGAGCGAAATGAACAGTCCGCCCAGGGGCAGGAACCAGTTGGAGGAGAGGTTGTCCAGCGTGTCGAAAAAGGAAGCCTTGGTGGCGCCGAAAACCTGCAGCAGGACCGCATGGAGCCACTCCAGCCGGGACCAGTCGGCCACGCTGACGGCGCAGAGCGCGCCGAGGAGGAAGATGGCGGCGCCGAACACGATGGCGGCGCGGTGGCGCGGCCAGCCGCGCTCATCCACGAAGTAGGCGGTGACGACTTCGAGCAGGCTGATGCCGGAGGTGAGCGCGGCGATCAGCAGCAGCACGAAGAACAGAAAGGCCCAGAAGGCGCCGAGGGGGATCTGGTGGAAGACGGTCGGCAGGACCTGGAACACCAGCCCCGGCCCGGCGTCCGGCCCGAACCCCTGGGCAAAGACGGCCGGGAAGATCGCGAGGCCGGCCATCAGGGCGATCAGCGTGTCGAGGCCCACCACCGACAGCATGGAGGAGAAAATGTTCTGCTTGCGGTTCAGGTAGCTGCCGTAGGTGATCATGGCGCCCATGCCGAGGGAGAGCGAGAAGAAGGCGTGGCCGAGGGCGATGAGCACGCTGTTGGCGTTGATCTTGCTGAAGTCGGGCGTGAGGTAGAAACGGACGCCGGCCATGGCGCCGGGGAGCGTCAGGCTGCGGACGATCAGGGCCAGGATGATCAGGAACAGCAGCGGCATGAGGATCTTCGACCAGCGCTCGATGCCGGACTTGACGCCCTTGTAGACGATGAGGACGCACAGCAGCATGAAGACGAAGTGGCAGCCGACGGCCCAGGCGGGGTTCACGATGAAATGGCCGAAGTGCTCCTTGGCCTCGGCGACGGTGGCGAAATCGAGCTGGCCGGCCAGCGCCTTCCAGATGTAGCCGATGGTCCAGCCGGCGACGACGCTGTAGAAGGCGAGGATGGTGAAGCCGGCCGTGACGCCCATGACGCCGACCACGGTCCAGGAGTAGCGGAAGATGAGCAGGCCCAGCGCGACCAGCAGCACGCCCCAGCCCCAGGCGCGGAACAACAGGAGGAAGAGGCCGGCCAGCAGCACGCCGCTGCCGATCAGGTGGGCCAGGACCGAGGCCGGCGGGGCAAGGGCCTGGAACGCGCCGACGGGATTGCGCTGGGTGCGGCGCCCCAGCGCGAATTCGCAGATCATGACCGGCGCACCGATGACCGCGATGCACAGCAGGTAGACCAGCACGAAGGCCCCGCCGCCGTTCTCGCCGGTGATGTAGGGGAATTTCCAGATGTTGCCGAGGCCGATGGCCGAACCGGCGGCGGCCATGATGAATCCGAAGGCGCCGCTCCAATGTTCCCGGGAACCTGCTGTGTCGCCCATGGTGTGCGCTCCTTGTGTCGGGTCCAAGGCTAACGAAAGGGGCCGGACGGTGCAAGCGGGGGTTGCAGAAATCTACGGCGCGTCCGGCATCCAAAGGCCGCCGGTGGCCTCCAGCCAGCCGGCGATGCGCGCCACGGCAGCGGGGATGTCGTTGTCGGAGACGTCGAGCTTCAGGACCGGTAGGCTGGATTCGCCGACGAGCCGGTCGAGGAGTTCCTGCTCGCGCACAAAGAGCGAGAGGTTGTCGTACTGGTCGGGCTTGCCGGAGACCGCCAGGCGCTTTTCCCGCGCGGCGGCGAAGGATTCCGGGGAACGTGTACAGTAGACGAGGCGGAAGTTGAGGGGGCGGAGGCGCTCTTCGAGCCAGCGGAAGTCGTAGGCCTTGCCCCGGGCCATCAGCTGGTACATGCGGGTGGAGAGGTGGAAGCGGTCGACGATCCACGAATAGTAGCGCTGGAGCTCGAACAGGCGGACCCAGGTGGCGTAGGTTTCCAGCGCCAGGGCCTCCTCCTGCGGCTCGAAATTGATGAGACCGCGGCCCCAGGGGAAGTTGGTGAAGGCGCACCATTCGGCCGAAACGACGGGCGAATGGTAGCGGTAGCGGCGGGGACCGACGATGCGCGGATGTTCGTTGAGCGCGAAGGCGATGTCGGTCTTGAAGGTCAGTCGCGTGCCTTCGAGGATGATCTTGGGTGTCAGTTTGCGGCCCATGGGCGGTTCCGGGAAAGCATGCTAGGCGAAAGCCGCGGGTTGCGGAAGGCAAAAGGGCGCGTATACTGGTTTTGTTATGGAACCATTATGCCGGGAAACCCCGGGCGGATGCCAGGCCCCATGAGACGGAACATATGACAAACGACAGGTTAGACGGCGCGCCGGGCGAAGATTGGATCCACCTGCAGCACGTCAAGATCCGGTGCGTGCTGGGGGTTTATCCGGCGGAACGCGTGCAGCCCCGGCCGGTCTGGATGGATATTTCGCTGCAATGCGACACCCGGCCGGCGGCGGCGTCGGACAAGCTGGAGGATACGCTGAACTACGAGCTGATCGAGGCCGAAATCGTGGGGATGGCCAAGAAGGGGCGGTACCACCTGGTCGAGGCACTGGCCGAACGGGTGGCGGAAACGTGCCTGGCGCACGCCGCGGTGGCGGCCGTGCGCGTCCGGGTGGAAAAACCCGGAGCCCTGCCGCTCACCCAGAACGTGGCGGTCGAGATCCTGCGCCGGAAATAGCCGGCCGGTTCGGCGCGGCATTCAACTTTTCCGTTCCGCGACGTGGCGGGCAAGGGCGGCGAGGGGGGCGGGGTCGCCGGGAAAGCCCGGCAGCGCGGTTGCGGCAAATTGCACCAGTTCCTGTAGGCGCGTTTGTGCGCCTGCCAGGCCGTAGACGGAAACGGCCGTCATTTTCCCGCGGGCGGCGTCGGTGCCTGCGCCCTTGCCGAGCTGGTCGGAGCTGGCCGTGGCATTCAGCAAATCGTCGGCGACCTGGAAGGCCTCGCCCAGGGCCGCGCCGTAGCGGGTGGCGGCGGCCTGCGCGTCCGGACTGCCGCCGGCGGCCAGCACGCCCGTCCGGCAGGCGCAGACGATCAGATTGCCGGTCTTGTGCTGCTGGATGAAGCGCAGGCGGGCCTCGTCGGGCGGTTGGCCTTCGCCCAGCATGTCTTCGACCTGGCCGCCGACGACGCCGGAGGAGCCGGCGGCATCGGCCAGTTCACGGACGATCTCCAGGGCGCCGACGGGGGTGCGGGCGGCGAGTTCGAAGGCCAGGGCCTGGAGGGCGTCGCCAGCGAGGAGTGCCGTGGCCGCGCCATGGACCTTGTGGCAGGTGGGGACGCCGCGGCGGAGGTCGTCGTCGTCCAGGCAGGGGAGGTCGTCGTGAATGAGGGTATAGGTGTGGAGACATTCGAGCGCGGCGGCGGGGTAGAGGGCGGTGCCCCGTGGACGTCCGCAAGCCTCGGCGCAAGCGGCGCAGAGGATGGGGCGCAGGCGCTTGCCGCCGGCAAAAAGGCTATGGCGCATGGCGACGTGCAGGGCGGCGGGCCGCGCGTCCGCAGGCGGCACCAGCCGGTCCAGGGCGGCCTCGATCCAGCACGCGCCGTCGGCCAGGTAGCCGGGCAGGTCGAACGCGGCCATGGTCAGATGCCGAGGTCGAGGTAGCGGGCGAGGCCTTCGTAGACCTGGCCGGAGGAAGAGGTGAAGCGCACGTGGGCCTTGTCGGGGGTGGCGCCCTTGAGCACCCGGACGGTCAGGCCGGCGCGAAGCTGGCCCATGGGCGCGCCATTGGGTGCCTCGAGCGGATAAAGATAGATGGGCCGCGCCAGCACAACATCCTGTTCGGCCACCTGGCGGGGGGCCATGAGGGCGGCGAGGGGATCGGGCGGACCGCCGGAGAGCGCCCAGGCGCCGTGCTTTTCCTTCTTGGCCTCGAGCTCGGCCTGGCGCAGGCGGCGCCACCAGGCGTCCTCGCTGCGGTTGTAGTTGTCCAGTTCGCTCAGGTCGGTGCCGCTGCCGTAGACGCGGGCGAGGCCGTTGCGCACCAGTTCCGTGCCGAGATCCTGCCCGGCTGCATTTAGCACCATGGCGTAGTCGCGGTCCTTCGCGGACCGCCCGAGGGCGTCGGACAGCCGCGAATACACGGTGAAATTGCCGTCCTCGAGGAACTTCTCTGTGAACTTGACGGCCTCCTTCCCCACCTTGACGACGTCCTTGGGATCGGCGATGCCGAAGTAGTCGGCCTGGACCTGGAGGCGCTCGGGCAGCGAGGTTTCGGATTCGGGCGTGTCCACGAAGTAAAGGCGGAACAGGTAGCGGCGGGTCTTGATGTTGGTGGGCTTGACGTGGAAGCTGTCGCCGTCGTTGGATGCGTTGGGGATGACGCGGCAGCCGGTGTACTCGCGCCACTTCTTGGCGGCCAGGGCGTCGGCCGGGGCGATCAGCGCCAGCAGGGCGGCGACCAGGCCCAGTCTTCCCGGAATGGAACGGATGGCGTTCACGGGGCCAGACTAGGGGAAGGCGCCGGGGCGGGGAAGAAAAAAAAGCCGACGTTGACAAGGCGGCGGACCGCTGCGTTCAATGTCCGCCATGAACCGGTGGTGGAAATGGACGCTGGTGCTGGCCGCGGTAGCGGCGCCGTGGCTGTTTGGCCTTTCGTTCCCGTTCCTGTATGACGACCTCGGCATGATTTCCGAGAACCCCTTCCTGGAAAATCCCGCGAACCTGGGCCGGGTGCTGACCGGCCGGACGCTGGCGGATCCGCAGGTAGTGAACGGCCGCCGGCCCGCCGTGCTGGCGACATATTTTTTCGACCGCGCGCTCCATGGCCTGCAACCGGCGGGCTGGCGCGTCACGAGCCTTTTCCTGCATCTGGGCTGCGTCGCTCTGTGGATGGCTCTGTTGCGGCGGCTGGGGCACCCGGGCTTTCTCGCGGCCGCGGCGGGGGTGCTGTTCGGCCTGCATCCGGTGCTGGTGGAGGCGGTCCATGCACCGGGGTTCCGGGCGGACGGACTGTGCTTCTTTTTTATTCTGGCGGCGGTGCATGCGTTGCTGTGGGCCCGGCACCGGCCGGCGGCGGGCTGCGGGGCGGGGGCGGTCCTGCTGGCGCTGGCGCTGCTGACGAAGGAAGCCGCGCTGGCGGCGCCGCTCGCTTTGGGCGCATTGCTGGTGCTGTACCCGGCGGCGTTCCCAGCGGACCGCCGCCGCCGGGTCGCGCTGTTGTCGACCGTCACGGCGGTCGCGGCGGGTTTCTTCCTGCTATGGCTGGCACTGCCCGCCGGCATGCAGGCGGCGGGCGGCGTTTGGAATGGCGAAGCGCTGCGATTCCCGGAAACCGTGCTCTCCATGCCGGCGCTGTGGACGCGCACGCTGCGCCTGCTGCTCGTGCCCTGGCCGCTCAACGTAACGCCGGCCTTCGCGCCGGTGGCTTCCGCGGCATCCCTGCGCCTGGTGTTCGGCCTCGGCTGGCTGGGGCTGTGCGGGTGGGGGACCTGGCGTCTGCGCCGCGCCGCCCCCGAGGCGGCGCTGGGCCTGGCCTGGATGCTGGCCTTCTTCCTGCCGGTGGCAAACCTCTGGCCGCTGCTGCATCCCGTGGCGGACCGCTATTTTTATGCCATCGTGCCCGGTTTCGCGCTGGCCGCGGCGGCGGTGCTGGCGCGCCAGACCCGGAACGGCCGGCGGCTGGGGCTGGCCACCCTGGCGGCGGTCTATGCGCTGCTGGCCCTGTGGCGGATCGGACAGTGGGAATCGGCGGAAAAGCTCTGGACGGCCGCCTATTTCCAGAACCCCCAAAGCGCCACGGCGGCGACGTGGCTGGGGCTGCAACGCGCGGCGGCGGGCGATCCGGCCGGCGCGCGCGCATTCTACCAGGCGGCCGTCGAGGCCAATCCGCAGGCCGACAAGGCCTGGGGCAACTGGGGCGTGCTGGAAGGCCAGGCCGGGAACCTGGCCGAAGCCGAACGCCTGCTGCGCCGGGCGGTGGCGGTGCGGCCGGAGGGAACTTCCGGCTGGCGCAACCTGGCGGTTTGCTTGGAACAACAAGGCCGGGCCGCGGAGGCGCGGGAGGCCGCCGCGCGCGCCGCGGCCCTGGAGCCCGCCTACGGCAGGCTGAAACCGTAGCGGGCGAAAATCCCGCGCGCCGGATCGGAGACGAGAAATTCGAGGAACGCCATTGCCGGCAGCCGGTGGGCGGCGTTGAGAATCACGGCGGCCGGAACGTACTGCGGTTCGGCCGGCACGTCCTCGGCCACCGGTTCCGCCGGCGGCCCCATGAGGATGTTGCGCTTGAGCGAGACATCCACCAGCCCCTTTTCCATGACCTGGCGCATGGCTGCCTCTGTCGCGGGGAAAAACAGGTCGGCGGCGGCGCCGTTGAGAATGCGGCTGACCAGCTTGTCCGACGGCTGCAAAACCAGCCGAACCTCGAATCCGGTGTTTTCCTGGAAGACCGGGGCGATCTCCTTGAGGGCGGCCCGGAAGGATTCGTCCGCAAAGACGGCCAGTTTTTGGGCCGGGGCGCGGCCGGCTCCGGCGGCCAGCAGCAGGACGGCGGTTACAATGACACGGGTTTTCATAGGCTGGGGTTTTCCCGCCAATGGGGGGGAAACGCGGCCATTCAAGGGAACCGGCCCCGATTTGTCAATGCCGGACGGGGATTATTTGAAATCCACGAGGCCGGCTTCGCGCAGACTGACGAAGGGCGCGGGCGGGGGGCGATGGCCGCCGATGATGATGTGGTCGAGCACCTGGATGCCGACCACCTTGCCGGTCGCAACCAGCTGGCGGGTGGTCGCCACGTCCTCGGCCGACGGCGCGGGATCTCCGGACGGATGGTTGTGGGCGACGATGACCGCCGCCGCCGCCATGCGGATGGCTTCGCGGAAG
Source organism: uncultured Verrucomicrobiota bacterium (assembly GCA_964393515.1). Lineage (GTDB taxonomy): Bacteria > Verrucomicrobiota > Kiritimatiellia > CAIQIC01 > Lenti-01 > Lenti-01. Next base: position 37,351 of record CAYMTY010000015.1, on the reverse strand, counting down.
ATCTCGCGGGGATGCGAAAGGCTCGCGTCCAGAATGCCCTTGGTGACCTCGAGGGGGGCGCGGCGCAGGCGGTACTTCTGGTCCAGCGGCAGCACCCAGACCACTTCCTGGTCGAGCTGCGCGGTATGCGGCGCCAGGAGCGCTAGCACGTGGGCCGGTTCGCGAATGAGCGGCAACGGGGCGGTCTCCGCCCGCAGGGCGCGCCGGCCCAGTTCGAACGCCGCCCGCAGTTCCAGCGCCTTGACCGGCCCGATGCCCTTGACGGCCCGCAGCTCTTCGAGGCCCGCCCCGGCCAGGCGGGCCGGCGAGCCCTGGTAGCGGTCGAGCAGCCGGCGGGCGAGGTCGATCACGCTCTGCCCGCGGATGCCCGCCCGCAGCAGGATGGCCACCAGCACCTCATCGGGGACGTTTTCGATACCTGCTTCCCGCGCCAGTTCGCGCGGCCGGCGGTGCCCCGGCAGATCCTTGATGCGCGAGAGCGAAATCTCATAGCGCGCCGGGGTTTCCTGCAGCGGGGATTTCATGGCGGCCAGCATAAACCCGCCGTCCGCGCCATGAACAGTCCAAACCGCCATGCGCCCGGCCGGCCAGGGGCCCGGCCGCATTGCTATCACTTATAATTATATGTGATAGTACTGGAAATATGCCGCTATTACGGGTATTTATTCACGCTTGCGCAATTATTTCTCACATATAATTATATGTGAGAGTCAGAAAGGCAGGTATCCCATGGCCTTGACACCCACCCTGTGGAGAACGAGCCGCGTGCTGGCCGGCCCCGTCCGCCTGAATCTGCTCCGGCAAATCCTGGGCGGCGGCGTCCCCTGCGTGATGGAACTGGCCGCCGCCGCCGGCCTGTCCGAACCGCGGGCCAGCCAGGAGTTGCGGCGGCTGCAGGCGCGCGGGCTGGTGCGGGCGGTGCGGCAAGGGCGCTACCTGGTTTACCGGCCGGTGCCCGATCCGAAGGTGCCATCGGCGAAGCTGTTGCTGGCGGCGGCGCGCGCCGCGCTGGCGGGCCGGCCGGATGCGGAAACCCTCCGCGTGGCGCAGGCCTTCGGCCACGACCGCCGCCTCACCATCGTGCGGACGCTGCTGCGCGGTCCGCAACGGGCCAGCCGGCTGTGCGCAACCACCGGTATTCCGGTGCCGGCCCTGTTCCGCCACCTGGGGATTCTGGCCGCCGGCGGGCTGGTGCGCCGGACCCGGTCCGGCTGGGAACTGGCGCCCAGCCGCCATCCGCTGGCAAAAGCCCTGCACAAGCTCCTGGCACAAGCCTAGACCCGGCGGTTTGTTTTGACCTTTGAGCCCCGGTGTGGAAAAGTGGCGCCGCGGTTTTCCACGGTATGGAAAATCCGGCAGTTGCCGGACCACCCCATGGAAAAAACGGCCGGAATTTTCCACCCGATGGAAAACCCTTTCGGGATTTTTCCACCCCATGGAAAAAAGTTTTCCACAGTGTGGAAAACCAGAATTTGAAAGGATGGCGGCGATGAGCGACAGCAGAATCCAGGTGCCCGCGGACGGGCGGAAGATCACGATGGGCCCGAACGGGCGGCTGGTGGTGCCGGACCGGCCGATTCTGCCGTACATCGAAGGCGACGGCACGGGGCCGGACATCACCCGCGCGGCGCTGACGGTGTGGAACGCGGCGGTGGCCAAGGCCTATGGCGGAAAGCGGAAGATCGCCTGGATGGAGATTTACGCGGGCGAGAAGGCCAACGCCGTCTACGGCCCGAACACCTGGCTGCCGGCAGAAACGCTGACGGCGTGCCGCGACTATCTCGTGTCGATCAAGGGCCCGCTGACGACGCCCGTGGGCGGCGGCATCCGCAGCCTGAACGTGGCGCTGCGGCAGGAATTGGACCTCTATGTCTGCCTGCGGCCGGTGCGCTGGTTCGCGGGCGTGCCCAGCCCCGTGAAGCATCCGGAAAAGACCGACATGGTCATCTTTCGCGAAAACGCCGAGGACATCTACGCCGGCATCGAATGGGCGGCGTACACGGCGCAGGCGCAGAAAGTGGTCGGTTTTCTGCAGAAGGAAATGGGCGTCCAGAAGATCCGGTTCCCGGGCAGCTCGGGCATCGGCATCAAGCCGGTGAGCGAGGAGGGCACGCGGCGCCTGGTGCGGGCGGCAATCCGCTACGCGCTTGCGAACGGGCGGCGGAGCGTGACCTTGGTGCACAAGGGCAACATCATGAAGTTCACGGAAGGCGCGTTCCGGGACTGGGGCTACGCGACGGCGCGCGAGGAATTCGGCGCCCGGCCGCTGGACGGCGGCCCGTGGCACGAGCTGGCCGATCCGCAGACGGGCCGGAAGATCGTGGTGAAGGACTGCATCGCCGACGCCTTCCTGCAGCAGATCTTGACGCGGCCGGCGGACTACGACGTGATCGCGACCTTGAACCTCAACGGCGACTACATTTCGGACGCGCTGGCGGCGTGCGTGGGCGGCATCGGCATCGCGCCCGGGGCGAACATCAACTACGTGACCGGCTGCGCGGTCTTCGAGGCCACGCACGGGACGGCGCCCAAGTACGCGAACCTGGACAAGGTGAACCCGGGGTCGCTGATTTTGTCGGGCGAAATGATGTTCCGCTATCTGGGGTGGCCGGAGGCGGCGGACCTGATTGTCCGGGGCGTGGAGAAGGCCATCGCGCAGAAGACGGTGACCTACGACTTCGCGCGGCTGATGGACGGCGCCAAGGAAGTGAAGTGTTCCGAGTTCGGCGCGGCGATCGCAAAGAACATGTGAGCGAACGAAAGCCGAACAGCCATTTAGCAGGAAAACAGGAAAGCGACAGGAGAATCGGGATTTGCATACAGAAGGATTCTTGTTTTTCTTCCCTGTTTTCCTGATGTTTCCTGTTTTCCTGCTATGTTCTAAGTTCCAAAGGAATCCATGATGAGCAATCCGCAAAACCAGCAGAAGCAGCAACCTGCGACAGCATCCGACGGCATCACGCCGCGGGCGACGGACTACGGGCAGTGGTATCTGGACATCGTGAAGCGGGCGGACCTGGCGGACCATTCCTCGGTGCGCGGCTGCATGGTGATCAAGCCGCACGGCTACGCGATCTGGGAGAAGCTGCAGCGGGAGCTGGACGACCGATTCAAGGCGACGGGGCACGTGAACGCCTACTTCCCGCTGTTCATTCCGCTGTCGCTGATGGCGAAGGAAGAGGAACACGCGGCGGGCTTTGCGAAGGAATGCGCGGTGGTGACGCACTACCGGCTGAAGTCGCTGGACGGGAAGGTGGGCGTGGATCCCGAGTCCAAGCTCGAGGAGCCGCTGGTGGTCCGGCCGACGAGCGAGACGATCATCTGGGCGCAGTACAAGAACTGGATCCAGAGTTACCGCGACCTGCCGCTGCTGATCAACCAGTGGGCGAACGTGGTGCGCTGGGAAATGCGCACGCGCCTGTTCCTGCGCACGGCGGAATTCCTGTGGCAGGAAGGCCACACGGCGCACGCGACGGAGGCCGAGGCGCGCGAGGAAGTCGCGCGGATGCTGGCCGTCTATGCCGACGTGGCGGAGAACGTGATGGGCGTGCCGGTGGTGCGCGGCCACAAGACGGAGGGCGAGCGGTTTGCCGGCGCCCTCGACACGCAGTGCATCGAGGGGATGATGCAGGACGGCAAGGCGCTGCAGATGGGTACGAGCCACTACCTCGGCCAGAATTTCGCCAAGAGCGCGGACGTCAAGTTCCTGAACCAGTCGGGCCAGCTCGAGTACGTGCATGCGACGAGCTGGGGCGTCTCGACGCGGCTGGTGGGCGCGCTGATCATGACGCATTCGGACGACAACGGCCTGATCCTGCCGCCGAAGCTGGCGCCGATCCAGGTGGTGATCGTGCCGATCTACAAGACGCCGGACGAGCAGGCGCGGACGACCGCCGAGGCGCAGGCCGTGGCGACGGAACTGCGCGCGCAGGGGCTGGCCGTGAAAGTGGACGACCGCGAAGGCCTGCAGCCCGGCGCGAAGTACTACGAGTGGGAGCGCAAGGGCGTGCCCGTGCGCATCGAAGTGGGCCCGAAGGATCTGGAAAAGGGCTCGCTGTGCGTCGTGCGGCGGTTCGCGATCGAGAAGGAGGGAGAGTCCGAGCAGGACCTGCGCAAGCGCAAGAAGCAGTTCCTGCCGCGCGCCGAAGCCCTCGCCGGCCTGCCCGCGCTGATGGACGTCCTGCAGAAAGAGCTGCTCGAACGCGCCCGCGCCATGCGCGAGAAGAAAACGCGCGTCATCGACACCCTCGCGGACTTCGAGGCGTTCTTCCAGGGCGCAGGCGGCGGGTTCGCCTGGGTGCACTGGGCCGGCACGCACACGGACGAGGACGAAATGGCCAAGCGCTACGAGACGAGCATCCGCTGCATTCCGTTCGCGGACCAGATTCCCGCGGCCGCGCGCGGCGCGGGCACCTGCATCCTGACGGGCCGGCCCAGCGCGCAGCGCGTGCTGATGGCGAAGTCCTACTAGGAAGAATTCAGAATTCAGGAGCCGGAATCCAGAATGGGGACAGCCAACCGCCAATTGAAAAAGGTGCTGGTGGTGTGCACGGGGAACTCCTGCCGGAGCCCGATGGCGGCGGGGTGGCTGAACCAAAAATTGACGGGAAAAGGCTGGATGGCGGAATCGGCGGGGGTGGCGGCGGGGAACGGGGCGCCGGCGACGCCGGAAGCCGTGGCGGCGATGCGCGAGCTCGGCATCGACATCTCCGGGCACCGCAGCCGGGCGCTGACGCGGGAACTGGCGGCGGCGGCCGATCTCATCCTGGCGCTGACGGCGGACCACCGGCGGGAGATCGTGCGCCGCTTCCCGGCGGCGGCGGGGAAGGTGCATCTGCTGGACAGTTTCGGGCCGGGGCCCGCGCAAGACGTGCCGGACCCGATCGGGCTGCCGGCGGATGTCTACCGGCACACGCGCGACGAGCTGGTTCGGGCGCTGGGGGATTTCGTGGTGCATCTGGCCGAACGCGGGGAATTAAGAAACGGTTAGGCCCGGCGGCGGCCGGCGGAAGAAAATGAGGGGGCGGCTCTTTTTTGTATTGCTTTGTAGAAACATGCCCGCGGAAGATGGGCGCCAGTCAGATCGCCGGCGGGTGGTCCGCCGGGTGCGGTCCGGATCAAAGGAGGCTGCGATGGTTCTGGGAATTGAGAGTCCGGCGGTGTGGCTGGCGTATGTGTTGAGTCTGGCAAGCGCCGCGGTCTGCGTGGTCTACGGGATCGCCAACTGGAACAAAGGCGAGGAGCCCGTGCAGAAAGAAGACGTGGATTGGGCCAAGGAAGAAAAGGCCGAGGTCGAGGACGCCGTATAAGGGAGGAGCGCGCATGGACTTGATCAGCATCATTCTCGTCATCTTCTATCTGATGTTGACGGGCTATTTGGGGTATCTGGGGTACCAGCGGACGAAGACGGCGGCGGACTATCTGGTGGCCGGCCGCAGCGCGAATCCGATCGTGATGGCGCTGTCGTACGGCGCGACGTTCATCAGCACCTCGGCGATCGTGGGCTTTGGCGGCACGGCGGCCAGCCTCGGGATGGGCGTGCTGTGGCTGACGGTGCTGAACATCTTCGTGGGGATCTTCATCGCGTTCGTCTTCCTGGGCAACCCGACGCGCCGGATGGGCCACCATCTCGACGCGCACACGTTCCCGGAGCTGATCGCCAAGCGCTATGACAGCCGCTTCCTACAGGTGGCCTGCGCGCTGATCATCTTCTGCTTCATGCCGCTCTACGCGATGGCGGTGATGGTCGGCGGCGCGGAATTCATGGCGCCGATCTTCCATATTTCGTACGACGCGGCGCTGTACGTGTTCGCGCTGATCGTGGCGGCGTACGTGATTGCGGGCGGGCTGAAGGGCGTGATGCTGACGGACGCGATGCAGGGCGGCATCATGCTGGTGGGAATGGCGATCCTGCTGGCGGCGACCTACGGGCTGCTGGGCGGCGTGACGGAGGCGCATGCGGCGCTGGGGGCGCTGAAGGACCAGGTGCCGGGGTTCCTGCAGGCCATCGGGCACCAGGGCTGGACGGCGATGCCGAAGTTCGGTTTTGCGGAGGCGGGGCTGGCGCCGCCCGGCGGGGTGGCCTACCACATGTGGTGGATCCTGGTGTCGACGATCGTGATGGGGGTGGGCATCGGCGTGCTGGCCCAGCCGCAGCTGGTCGTGCGTTTCATGACGGTCAAGTCCAAGCAGGCGCTGAACCGCGCGGCGGCGGCCGGCGGCGTTTTCATCCTGTTCATGACGGGCGTGGCGTTCACGGTGGGCGCGCTCTCCAACGTCTATTTCGCCCAGAAGGAAGCCATTGCGTGCCAAATCGTGGACGACGCGGCGCGGCTGGATCCGGGGCCGGACGGCAAGGGCAAGCTGGCGCTGGTGCCGGCGAATGCACCCGCGGACGTGAAGGCGCGGGCCAAGCGGTTTGTGAGCTACCGCCTGCCCGGCGCGGGCGACGAGTCCCCGCTGAACTACGTGATGTGGACGGACCGGATGGAAATCGAGCATGGGGCGGGCGCCGGATTGGACGTGCTGCGGCCGCATCTGATCGCCGTGCTGCGTTCGGTGGGACCGGGGACGACGCTGCAGGGCAACACGGACATGCTGATCCCCGCCTACGTGCGCAGCGCGCTGCCGCACTGGTTCGGGGTACTCTTCATGCTGACGTTGCTGTCGGCGGCGATGAGCACGATGTCGAGCCAGTTCCACACGATGGGCACTGCGCTCGGGCGCGACGTGTTCGAGCAGTACGCGCACCACGCGCACGGCAGCAAGTCCATCCACGTCACGCGGTTCGCGATCCTCGTGGGCATCGTGGTGGCGCTGGTGCTGGGCAAATACGTGCGCGGGAACATCATTGCGCTGGCGACGGCGATTTTCATGGGTCTGTGCGCGTCGTCGTTCCTGCCGCTGTTTGTGCTGGGGCTGTTCTGGCGGCGCATGACCAAGCCGGCGGCAGTCGCTTCGCTGTTGGTCGGGTTTCTGACGAGCGGGTTCTGGCTGCTGTTCGTGAACGGCAAGACGGCGGGCGGCCTCGGCCTGTGCCAGGCCTGGTTCGGCAAGCCGAATTTGGTGCCGGCCACATGGAGCCTGACCTGGACGGTGGTGGATCCGATCGTGATCGCGCTGCCGCTGGCGTTCCTGACGGCCGTGGTGGTGGCGCTCGTCACCAAGCCCATGAACAAGGCCTATGTGAATTACGTCTTTGGCGGTTCCCGGCCGAACGCCTAGCGCGGATCCTGGCGGCGGCCGGCGCGCACGGCCGCCGCCGTCGCGTCGATTTGTTAAATTATGGTGAAGAGGGTGGGGGCGGCTTGAAAAAGCATTTCGTTTCCGGCACCATATCTGGGTGTGTTTGCGTTATCCATTCCTTGCGGGGTTTTGGATTTGGCCGACGCGATGCGCGTTTGCGTTTTGGGGCTGGGCGGTGTGCGCATTGTGGGCTCCGGCGGCCTCGGCCGACCTGACGGAGAATTTCGATGCCGGCACGGCGTTGCCGGCGGGATGGGTGAATGGGGGGAGCACGGCCTGGAACAATGCGGCGCACTATTCCAGCCCGCCGTATTGCCGGGCACTGGCGGCAGGTCAGTCGCTGCAGACGCCGGAAGTGGACTTTCCAACCAACCTGTCTTTTTTTGTGGACGCCAGCAACAAAGGCAACAACAAGACGGCCACGGTGGATTATTCCGTCGGCGGGGGGGGCTGGATCGAACTGGGATCGTTTGTCTCCACCACGGCGGGCAGCACCATAAATTTTTCCTTGGCCGGCACGCCCAATCTGTCCTCCACTGCCGGCGTGCGGTTTCGTTTCAACTCCACGTTTTCCACCTGGTATTTGGATAACGTTGTCCTGCACACCGCAAACGAGGCCCCGACGAACGCGCCGCCTTTCCTGAGCCTGGAGCCGTCGGAGACCAACCAGAGCGTATTGGTCGGCGAGGAGATTAGCCTCGCGCTGTTGGCCACGGAAGTGGATGGCGACGAGTTGGTCTTGTCGGCCACCAACCTGCCGGACGGAGCGGTCTTTGATCCGAATCCGAAGGTTGGCCAGTCGCCTCTGAGTCATTTGTTTTCCTGGACGCCGGCTGGGACCGGGACGTTCGCGGTGGTCTTTCGCGTGGAAGACAAGGACGGCGCGGACGAAAAGACGGTTCACATTCAGGTCGCCGAACCGGATCCCACCATTCTGCTGGAGGAAAACTTCGACGATTCGACGAGTTTGCCCGCCGGTTGGGCCACCGGTGGCACGGTGAATGAAACCGGGCATTTCCTCAGCATGCCCAACTGTCGCGCGTTCGACACGGGCGACAGCTTGACCACCCCGGCCGTCGACTTCCCCACGAACCTCGCCTTTTATGCGGACGCCAGTGGGAACGGCAACAACCAGACCGCCCTGGTAGAAGTTCGCATCGGGGAAGGCGAGTGGGTTCAGGTGGGGACATTCGTGGTGCGGGAGACCGGACGGCACGAGACGTTTTCCCTGATGGGCCTGCCCGATGTTCCCGACAGCGAAGAGGTGCAGTTCCGGTTTTCTTCCACATTCAACACCTGGTATCTGGACGACGTCTTGATCCGGGGCCGAGTTGTGGCCGACCAGCCGCCGGTGCTGCGGGCCATCGGCCCGCAAGCGGTCGCGCTGGGCCAGACTTTGACGCTGGAGGTGGCCGCCTCGGATTACGACGGCGACGAGATCTCGCTGACGGCCAGCAATCTGCCGCCCGGCGCCGTGTTTACGGGCGCGACCAATGCCGGGACGGCCTCCAGCTTGTTTGCGTACGAACCGCAGGAATCCGAAACGGGAATGGTGTATGAAACCACCTTCAGCGCCACCGACATCGACGGCGTCTCCTCCGAGACCGTGTCCATCGCGGTCTATGAACGGCTGGCGGGATTCGCGTCCACCGCGGCCGAAGCGTGGGAGCAGGATGGCGCGCAACAAGTGGCCGTGGTGCTAACGCGTCCCGGAGAGGTGGAACTGGACGTCGTGGCCGGTGGCACAGCCACGCCGGGGCTCGACTATGAGTTGGCGACGACCCATCTGACGTTCACTGTGGAAGGCGGCACGACGCAATACGTGGAACTGGTCATTCTCGAAGACGACCGGATCGAAGCCGCCGAGACGGTGGTGCTGGCCTTGACCAACGTGGTGGGTGCCGGCGTGGCCGGGGCCGCATCCCAGGTGGTAACCCTCCGGGACAACGAGGCGGCGCTCTACGAGCCGCTCCAGACGAATCCCGGCTGGTCCATGCAGGGCCAATGGGCATTTGGGCGGCCCTTGGGCGGCGGTGGCGGTTCCGGGTATCCCGATCCGACCTCCGGATTCACCGGCACGAACGTCTATGGCGTCAACCTGGCCGGCGACTATCCCAACAACCTGACCAATGCGCATTATCTGACCACGACCCCCATCGACTGTTCCCGATTCCGGAACCTCAGATTCGAATTCCAACGTTGGTTGGGCATCGAGTCCGCCTCTTACGACCACGCCTGCGTGCAGGTTTCGATGGATGGCGCAACCTGGACGGATTTGTGGGTCCACGAGGGCTATTCGTCGATTTCGGATTTCGCGTGGACCAACATGGCCTTCGATCTGGGCGCGCAAGCCGATGGGCAGCCCGCCGTGTATTTCCGCTGGGGTCTGGGGCCGACCGATTCCTCCGCGCACTACTGCGGCTGGAACATCGACGACGTCGTGGTGACCGGCGACGCGGTCACCAATGCCATTTTCCGGTTTGCGAGCACCGGATTCTCCGTCGTGGAAACGCAGACGGAAGCGGCGGTGACCATCGAGCGTGTCGGGCTGACGAATGCCGAGGCGACGATCGTGCTGGTGGCGACCGGCGGCACGGCGACGGCGGGGACGGATTACGCCGAGCTCGAGGAAACCTTGACGTTCGCCCCGGGCGAGTGCAGCCGGACGTTCGCCATTCCGGTGTACGACGATGCGGACGTGGAAGGCGACGAGACCGTGGAATTGTCGTTGCGGGCCACCGCTGCGGGCGACGTCGCCGCGCCGGCGGAAGCCGTGCTGCTGGTGCTGGACGACGAATCGCCGGGAGTGGCCTTGCCGTTTTTCGACGGCTTTGAGTCCGGGGAGCTGGCGGATGGTTGGGCGCAACGCTCGACCGATGCGGCGCTCATCCGGATCGGGCCCGGCATCGTGGCCCCTTACGAGGGCACGAACCAGCTTTGCATGGAACTGACCAACTACTATGCGCGGGGCTTGAACGAAGCCGTTCTGACGGTCGATTTATCGGGTCAGACCAACGTGGTGCTGGATTTCCACGAGGATACCGAAGAATACCAGCATCAGGCCATGCCGGCGTCGTTCACGGGTTCGGTGGCGGCCGACGGCGTGGCGGTCAGCGTGGACGGAATCCATTGGCGGCGCCTCTTCGATCCGCCGCAATACTCCTGGGAGAGTTACGGGGCGACGAACCGGGCGATCAATCTGTCCGTCTTTGCGGCGGCGCACGGGCTGGTTCCGGGCCCCCATTTCAAGATCAAGTTCCAGCATTTCGACGACCTGTATCGCTACGGCCGGTATTTCGACAACGTCCAGGTGTACGATCCGGCCCAGGTGGCGGACGTACAGTTGACGGTCGCGGTGTCCGAAAATCCCGTGGAGGTTGGAACGGAGCTGACCTATTCTCTGGTCGTGTCCAACGCGGGGCCGTTGGCGGCGACCGGCCTGGTGGTCAGCAATCCCCTGCCGCCGGGATCCGTCTTCGTGTCGGTTGCCGGCAGCCTGGGGGCATGCCGCCCGACCGAAGACGGGACGATTTGTGAAATCGACGTCTTGCCGGCGGGCGGGGCGGCCACCCTCGAATTGGTCGTGGAGGCTCCGGCGGCGCCTGCGACGCTTCACTTCCACGGATGGGCGCGCGCGGCGGAGTTTGATTCGGTCACCCCCAACAACCGGGCCGAAGCCTTCACGGCGGTGGACGAGCAGGGCGGCACGCTCGAGTTGGCCGTTGTGGAAACGGACGTGATGGAGCGCGCGGGGAGCGTGACGCTCACCGTGGTCCGGTCCGACCGGACCTATGGGGAAATTACTGTGGATTACGCCACGGCGGACGGCACGGCCGTGGCGGGCGAGGATTACGCGGCCACGAACGGTCAGTTGCGGTTCGCCAACGGGCAGCCCCTTGCCACGATCACGATTCCCATCCACGACGACGATCTGGACGAATCCGGCGAGACGTTGGAGTTGCGCTTGAGCGATCCCGGGAACGAAGCGACGTTGGGCAGCAACGTCGCGGCGACGATCCGGATCCGCGACGACGACGGGCGGGCCGGATTCCCGTTCCTGGAAACGTTCGAATCCGGCGCGATGTCCAATTATTGGCGGACGTACTCGACCGCGGCGGGGCAGGTCCAGATCGCGACCAACAACGGTCCGGCCGCCGGCGACCGGCATCTGACCATGGACGCGGCTGACTACGGCTATGCCTTGAACGAGCTGGTGCTGACGGCGGATTTGGCTGGGCAAAGCGGCGTGACGCTGTCTTTCTGGCATCGCGAATTCAACGACTACGCGCACGCCATGAGCAACGCGTTTGCGGGCCATCATTTTGCCGACGGCGTGGCCATCAGCGTGGACGGCGAAAACTGGGCGAAGGTCCAGGGCTTGACCGACGCCGAAGGCAGCAGCAACGAGTACCGCCGGTTTGAAATCGCGCTGGACCCCATCCTGGCGGCCCGGGGGTGGGCCTATACCGGCACGGTTCAAATCAAGTTCCAGCAGTATGATTATTACTGGATTCCCTATCGCGGCTTTGCGTTCGACGACGTCGCCCTGTTCTCGCGCCCGGGCGAGCTGTCCTTCGCCCAGGCCGCGATGGCGGCGGCGGAAACCGGCGGCGTGGTCACGGTCACGGTGGCGCGCAACAACGGAACGCGGGGTGAAATCTCGGTGCCGTTTGCCGCCGCCGACGGCTCGGCGGTCGCGCCGGGGGATTATGCGCCCACAAACGGGATACTGGTTTTTGCCGACGGGGTGGTGTCGGCCTCCTTTACGGTGGAACTGGTCGACGATGCGGACGACGAGCTGGCGGAGACCCTTCTGCTGACGCTGGGCGAACCGACCGGCGGGGCGACTCTGGCGCCGCCCAGCCAGGCGGTGCTGACGGTGCATGACAACGACGGGGCGGGCACGTTCGCGTTTGAAGCGGATCAAACGGCGGTCTCCGAAAGCAACCACACCGCCTGGATCTACGTCTGGCGGCTGGAGGGGGCGGAGGGCACGGCATCCGTGGATTACGTTGTGTCGGGGGGAACGGCGGCGGCCGGGGCGGATTACGTGGCCGCCACGGGAACGGTCGCGTTTGCCGCCGGCATCACCAGCCGGTATTTCACCGTCGCGCTGCTGGACGACCTGGAACTGGAAGACACGGAGTCGATTGCCATGCGGCTGACCAATGCCTCGCCCGGGGCCGCGCTCGGTTCGCCGGACACGTCCGTGCTGAACGTGTTGGACGACGAAGACCCCAATTACGACTACTACCTGCCCGTCTATGGCCTGGAAGGCGCGGAATTCCGGCAGGCGCTGCACGACGTCATCGATGGCCACCAGGCCTTCGGCTACACCCCCACGCTGTGGACCATTTTGCAGGAAGTGGACGAATGCCCGACGAATCCGACGCAGGTCCAGCTGGTCTACATGCAAACCGGGCGGGACAAGAACAACAACGGCCCCAATGCCGGCCAATGGAACCGCGAACACGTCTGGCCGCAATCCCACGGGGCCGGCAATCCCTACGGGTCGGGCGATCCCGATCCCAGCTGGCCGTCCTCGGTCGATGCCCACCACCTGAAGCCCTCCGACGTCACCGTCAACAATTGGCGGGGCAATTCCGATTTCGAAAACGGAGGAACGGCGGTGGCCGGGGCGCCGGCGTCCTGCCGCATGACCGCTTCCACGTTCGAACCTCCGGACGCATCGAAGGGGGACATCGCCCGGATCCTGTTCTACATGGACGTGCGCTACGCCGGGGACGAGGAGAACGAGCCCGACCTGAAGCTGGTGGATGCCGTCCACACCTATGGATCGGAATTGGGCCGGCTGTCCACCCTGCTGGCGTGGCATCTGCAGGATCCGCCCGACGATTTCGAGCGGCGGCGCAACGGGTTGATCTACGCCAACTGGCAGCACAACCGCAATCCGTTCATCGACCACCCCGAGTGGGCCTTCAAGCTCTGGGCGCATTCGCTTGCGATTGCGACCCGGGTGCAAGGCGGCGGTTGCATCACGCCGGAAAACCCGCAGGTGGCCTACAACGCCGGGCAGACGTTCGAAATCACGCCCGATCCGTATTGGACCATCGCGGACGTGCGGACCAACGGGACGTCGCTGGGCGTGGAGTACGGAACTTCCACCTACGCATTTGTCTGGAGTCCCATGACGGCAACCGGCCTCGTCGAGGTCGTGTTCGCCGCCAACCTCGCGGCGCACGGCACGCCGGAATGGTGGCTGGCGGAATACGGGTTCACCTGCGACTTCGACGCGGCCGAACTGTCCGATCTGGACATCGACGGCGTGCCGGCGTGGCAGGAATACCGGGCGAACACCCGGCCGGATGATCCGCAGTCGCGGCTGGAACTCGAGGCCATCGCGCCGGAGATCGCGGCCGGCGAAGTGGTTCTCCGCTGGCGGAGCGCCAGTAACCGCACCTACCACATCTGGAAGAGCACAAGCCAGCTGCTGGATTTCAACGTCCCCGTGGCCACGAACCTGCCGGCGGAGCCGCCGGTCAACAGCTATACCGATGTGGTCAACGATGCCGAAGCCCTGTTCTATCGCATCGAAGTCGCCCCGTAGGCAAAGTTCATTTACATCACCAGGGGCGAAGGGGTAGGATGATTCCGGTTGCCCATGCGCCGCGTTTGGCGCGGGCGGGGCCCGGGAGCAGGTCATGAAGAAATACGGATTCCGGTTGATGCGGGTCGCGGTCCTGGCCGTGCTGGTGGCCGGTTGTGCGAAGAAGGAGGAGCCGCCGGCGGCGGCGTTGCAGTATCTGGTGCTGGGCACGAATGCGGAGTTTCCGCCGTTCGTGACGCGGGCGGAAGCCGGCGGGCCGGATGCCGGCGAGATCATCGGCTTCGACGTCGAAATCGCCCTGGCCATCGCCGACAAGGCGGGGTTGCCGCTCAAGGTGGAGAACCTGGAGTTTGACCGCCTGCTGCCGGCGCTGGCGGCCGGGGAGGTGGATCTCGTGCTGGCCGCGCTGCCGATCACGGCGGCGCGCCGGAAGCTGGTGAACTTCTCGGCGCCGTATTACGACGCCACGCCGATGGCGGTTGTACTGGCCGGGGGGCCCGTCCCCGAGACCCGGGAAGAACTGAAGGAGATGCGGTTGGGGGCGCCGGCCGGCTCGGCCGGTCTGGCCGCGGCGGAGGAGATTGCGGGTGCCGGGGAGGTGCCGGTGTACGCCTCGATCATCGAGGCCGTGGCGGCCTTGCGCGGCGGCCAGGTGGACGGCATCCTGCTCGACTCGCAAGTGGCGGTGCGGTACACGGACCGGAACGAATTGCTGATGCGGCTGGCGGTGCCTTTTGAGAAGGAGTCCTACGGGGTGGCGGTGCGGAAAGGCAACGCGGAGCTGCTGGCGCAGGTCAACGAGGTCCTGGCGCAGATCGTGGCGGACGGCCGCCACACCCAGTGGCTGGACGCGCTCGTGATCGGGGAGACCCCGGCGACGGAATAGGCCGGCCTCGGCACGAGAACCGCCCCCCTTTGCCGGGGGGGGCGGCTTTCTTTTTTTTCTTGCACGGGCTTGCGGCGTTCCGGCGGACCGACTATCCTGTGCCCCTTTCTCTAGCGAAAGGAAGGTACGTGATGTCTGGATTCCGATGCATGCCGGTGGTTTGGGTGGTGGCGCTGGCGGGTTGGTCACTGCCGGCCGGGGCCGGATGGGAATGGGGCGGCTGCGCCACCTCCAACCGGGCCTTCCATTTCCGGGTCAATGCCGGCGCGATGGACAATTTCGAAGGCATGGTGACCGAGACCACCCGCAAGCTGTACGACGTGACCGGGGCCGCCTGGAGCCAGGCGGACGCCGAAAGCTACAACCTGAACGACTTCAACCTCGGGGGGCCGTTCGGGGCCTTCGGGCTGTCCTGCGAGATGGACTGGTCGCTGTTCCGGTTTCAACTCGACACGACCTTTGTGAGCCCCTCGACCGAGGCCACGGCCCGGCGCGACTACTATCTGACCGTGGACGACGACATCGCCTACGGCGGCGAGACCTACGACCACCTGATGATTCCGGCCGGCACGCCCTTTTCGGCCGACCTGACCGGCAATCTGACGGAACTGACCTGCATGATCGTGCCGTTCGGCTACAACGCCCACGGCACCTTCCGCATCAATCCCTCCCTGGATGTCGGCCTACTGTTTTTTGGGGGGAACTACGAGATCGACGCGGGGGCGCCGAGCGGGGTGCGGCAGTACCAGAATCCCCCGGAAGATTTCGTGATCGGCGGCCGGGCGGACGGCTTCGTGGCCCTGGCCACCCCGCAGTGGGGGCCCGGCCTGGACCTGCGCTTCGGCCCGGACGGCGGGATCAATCTCGACCTGCAGGTTCACTACCTGTTCTGCGAATACAGCGGCAGCACCGCCTTCTTCACCTCGGCCGACCACCGGGAGAAGGATGTCGATTTCACCCATGAAAATCTCCGGGTGCGCGCGCAGGTGGAATTCCCCATGCGCAAGGCGGCCTGGAACCTCGGCGTGCAGTTCCAGATGGTGGACACGGACGGCACGGTCACTTCCAAGGCCACCGATCCGGCCGAGATCCTGGCGCGGCGGGAACGGTTCGACAAGGAATTCGCATTCGAAATGAGTTCCGTGATGGCCACGATCGGCCTCACGTTCTAGCCGCGCCGGGGATCGCCCGGGATTTGGGAATTGAGGCCCGGGGCGGGGGGTGGTAGGGTGGCGTCCGGGTGGCGAACTTCCGCCATCCCAGGAGCCATACGCATGAAATGGACGACGATCAGCCTGGCGCTGGCCTTGGCCGGAGGCCTGCCGGCCGCGGCCCAGGACGGAAGGGAGCCCCCCCCGGAGCCCGGGGCGGCGGAGGAAATGGCGGCGGAACCCGCGCCGGAAACAGAACCCACAAAGGAAACGGACATGGTCATCATCAAGACGACATTGGGCGACATCACGGTGAAACTGTCGGCGGACAAGGCGCCGCTGACGGTGGCGAACTTCCTGGCCTACGCGGATGCCGGGCACTATGACGGGACGATCTTCCACCGCGTGATCGACGGCTTCATGATCCAGGGCGGCGGCTTCGACAAGGAGATGCGCCAGAAGCCCACGCAGGCGCCGGTCAAGAACGAGGCGGCGAACGGCCTGAAAAACAAGCGCGGAACGCTCGCTATGGCCCGGACGCCGATCGTCGACAGCGCCACCAGCCAGTTCTTCATCAACGTGAAGGACAACGGCTTCCTCGATTTTCGGGCACCGAATCCCCAGGGCTTCGGCTACTGCGTGTTCGGCGAGGTGGTGGCGGGCATGGACGTGGTGGACCAGATCAAGGCTGTGCGGACGGGCATGAAGGCCGGCATGGCGGACGTGCCGCTGGAGCCGGTGGAGATCCTGGCGGTGCGGCGGGTGCAATAGGACCCGGCCGGGCGGGGCGCTCCTGCCCGTTCCGAGGTCCGGAGAGGAAAAGGACGGGACATGGCCAAGCAACGCAACCCCTGCCGGGTCGGTTTCGATCTCGGCGGCACGAAGATGATGGCGACGGTCTACGACAGCCGGTTCCGTCCGCTGGGGTCGGCCAAGACCAAGACGCCGGTCAATGCGGGGGCGAAGGCCGTCCTGGAGCGGATCCGCGAAACGATCCACGCCGCCCTCCGGGAGGCGGAGGTGCTGGCGCGGGGGCTGGCCGGCATCGGCGTGGGGTGTCCGGGCGTGCTGGACCTTGACCGGGGCCTTATTTTGGAGGCACCGAACCTGGGGTGGAAGCGCGTGCCGCTGCGCAAGCTGCTGATGGGCTGGTTCCACTGTCCGGTGGTGCTGGCGAACGACGTGGATGCGGGGACGTACGGGGAGTACCGGTTCGGGGCGGGGCGGGGGGCGCGCACGCTGCTGGGGGTGTTTCCCGGCACCGGCATTGGCGGCGGCTGCGTGTACGAAGGCAAGCTGCTGCGGGGCGCGACGGGATCGGCCATGGAGATCGGGCACCTGCCCATCCGCGAGCACGGGCGCCTGTGCGGCTGCGGCAAGCGCGGCTGCCTCGAGGCGCTGGCGGGCCGGCTGGCGATCTCCGCGGAAGTCGCCCAGGCGGCGTTTCGCGGCGAGGCGCCCTACATCGCGGCCAACGCGGGGTCCGATCTTAAGAAGCTGAAGAGCGGCCTGCTGGCGAAGGCGATCAAGGCCGGCGACCGGGCGGTGGAGCGGATCGTGCGGGACGCCATGCGGCTGCTGGGGCGGGCGGTCGGCGGGGTGGCGAACCTGCTGGCGCCGGATGTCGTGGTGGTGGGCGGGGGGCTGGTGGAGGCGATGCCTCGGCTCGTGCTGGAAGAGGTCCGCGCGGGCCTGCGGGAAACGGCCATGGCGACGTTCCAGAAGCAGATCCGGCTGCGCGAAGCGGAGCTGGGCGACGACGCCACCACCCTGGGCGCGGCCGCGCTCGCGGCCGCAACGGAGCGTTGACGCCATGGCCGCCAAGGAGAATCCGATGCCCGCGGCAGCCGTTCCGGCGCCCGTCCCGGCAGCGCCGGCGGCCCCGGAGCCGGCCCGGCGGGTGGTGGCCGCGATCGACATCGGCTCCTCGGCGCTGCGGCTGGACATCGGCGAAGTGGGGGCGCAGGGCGGCGTGCGCCTGCTGGAAAGCCTGCGCCAGGGCGTGCGGCTGGGCAAGGACGTCTTCACCAAGGGGCGGATCCAGCAGGACACCCTGCGCCGCTGCGTGGCGATCCTCAAGAACTACGCCCGGCTCATGAAGGAGTACGGGGTTGCCGGGGCCGACCAGCTGCGCGCGGTGGCCACCAGCTTCGCCCGCGAGGCCGCCAACCGCGACATGTTCGTGGACCGCGTCAGCACGGCGACGGGCATCTCGGTGCGCGTGCTCGAGGAGTCCGAGGAGGCCCGCCTGACCTACCTGGCCGTGCAGGACATCCTCGAGGCCACCGGCCTGCTGGCGGCGGGCAACGTGGCCGTGCTGGAGATCGGCGGCGGCCAGACCATCCTGCTCTACATCCGCGCCGGCAAGGTGACGGTGGCCCAGTCGTTCCGTTCGGGAGCGCTACGGACGCGCGAACTGGTCGAGGCCGGCGGCGCCGGGACCCGCGCGAAGGGGATCTTCAAGGCCTATGCCGCGGAGCTGGTGGACCAGATCGTCCAGGCGATCCCGCGCGAAAAGATCACGACGCTGGTGGTGATGGGCGCGGGCGCGCGATTCGCGGCGGAGAACGCTGCGGCGAAGACGCAGGGAACCGATCCCCGGCTGACGACGGTCTCGGCGGCGCGGCTGGCGGAGCTGGCCGACAAGATCGCGGCGACGCCGGTTGCGGCCCTCGTCAAGGCGTACAAGATGACCTATCAGGATGCGGAAGCGGTGGCCCCGGCGCTGGCGGCGGCCACCCAGACCGCGCGGGTCCTGAAGCTGCGCGAAGCGCAGGTGGCGCACGCGACGCTGCGGGACGGCCTGCTGCGCGAGCTGGCCATGCGCGACCACCGCTCCGCCGGCTTCGAGGACCAGGTCCTCTATTCCGCGCTGACCCTGGCTGCGCGCTACGGCGTGGAGGAGGCCCATGCCCGCGACGTGGAGCAGGCCGCCCGGGCGCTTTTCGACGAGCTCCGCGAGGAGCACCAGCTCGGCGGCCACGAACGCCTGCTGTTGCGCTGCGCGGCCCTCCTGCACGACACCGGCATCTATGTGAACGCCCGTGCCCACCACAAACATTCGATGTACCTGATCCAGAACAGCGACCTGTTCGGACTCACACGGCACGACATGCAGCTCGTGGCGACCGTGGCCCGCTACCACCGCAAGGCCCTGCCGTCTCCGGCCCATCCCGAGTTCGGGCTGTTGTCCATGGAGGACCGCATGGCCGTCGTCAAGCTGGCGGCGATCCTGCGCGTGGCGGATTCGCTCGAGCGCACTCGGCGGGAGGCGCCCCGCGCGCTCGAATTCCGCCGCGAAGGGGAGCGGTTCGTGATCCTGGTCCGCGACGTGGAGGACCTGACGATGGAGCGCCTGGTGCTCCAGCAGAAGGGCAACCTGTTTGCCGATGTCTTCGGCATGGTCCCCGAACTGCGCGAAGTGCGCACGGAGGCGCCCGGCGCGCCGGGCTGAGGAGGATACCGCCATGGGCCGGGACAAGCCAGGCAAGGACGAGGCGCCGCTCCTGAACCGGGAACTGAGCTGGATCGATTTCGACCTGCGCGTGCTGGCGCAGGCGGAGGATGCGGCGCTGCCCCCGCTGGAGCGGCTGAAGTTCGCGGCGATCTCCGCCTCGAACGCCGACGAGTTCTTCATGGTGCGGGTGGGTGGTCTGAAGATGCTGAAGCGGCAGGGCGCGGAGCGGCCGGACCCGTCGGGCCTCGCGCCGGCGGAGCTGCTCCGGGAGATTGCGGCGCGGATGCACGCGCTGGTCGAGCGCCAGCAGGCCTGCCTGCTGAAGGAGCTCGATCCGCAGCTGCGCAAGGGGGGGCTGCGGCGCCTGAAAATGGCCGAGCTCAGCGCCGCCCAGCTCCGGCATGTCGCCGGGCTGTTCGAGGAGTTCATCTATCCGGTCATCACGCCGGTGGCGGTCGAACCGGGCGGGGATTTCCCGCTGCTGGCGGGGCTGGGCCTGGCGCTTTACCTGCGGCTGGCGCCGGGGGCGGACGGCGCGCCGCGCCACGCGGTGGTGGCGGTGCCCAAGGGCCTGGCGCGGTTCTTGACCCTGCCGGGGGAGGAGGGGCATGCGTACATCCTGCTCGAGGAGGTCATCCGGGCCCAGGCGGGGCGGCTGTTCCCCGGCGTGGAGGTGCTCGAGTGCACGGCCTTCCGGATCACCCGCAACGCCGACCTGAGCGTGCGCGAGGACCTCGCCGGGGACCTGATGGCGCAGATGCGCGAGGTGCTCACCGAGCGCCAGGAGAGCGATTGCGTCCGGCTGGAGGTCGAGAAGCAGGCGTCGAAGGAGGCGCAGGCCTTCCTGCGCGCGGCGCTCCGGGTGGAGGACGACGACGTCTACGCCGTGCCGGGCCCGCTGGACCTGGCGGCGTTCTTCCGGCTGGCGAGCCTGCCGGGTTTCGAGGCGCTGAAGATCGCTCCGTGGGCGCCGCAGCCGGTGCCCGAGGCGCCCGCCGCGGACTCGTTGTTCGCGGTGCTCCAGCGCGGCAATCTGCTGCTGTTCCACCCCTACGAGGCCTACGACCCGGTCCTGCGCCTGCTGCAGGAGGCGGCCGACGACCCCAACACGCTGGCGATCAAACAGGTGCTCTACCGCCTCAGCGAGAACAGCCCCGTCGTGGCCGCGCTGATGCGGGCCGCCGAGCGCGGCAAGCACGTGACGGCGCTGATCGAGCTGAAGGCGCGCTTCGACGAGGCGCGCAACATCGACTGGGCCGACGCGCTGGCGCGGACCGGCGCCCAGGTGATCTACGGCGTGAAGGGGTACAAGACCCACGCGAAGATCTGCGTGGTGGTGCGGCGCGAGCCGGGGGGCGTGGCGCGCTACGTCCACTTCGGCACCGGCAACTACAACGAGAAGACCGCCCGGCTCTATGCGGACGCGAGCTTCCTGACCCGCGAGGAGGACTATGGCGCCGACGCATCGGCCTTCTTCAACGCCCTCACCGGCTACGCGCAGCTGGCGAAGTTCCGCAAGCTCGAGGCGGCCCCGCTGGGCCTGCGGGCGCGCCTGCTGGAGCTGGTCGCGGCTGAAACCGAGCGCAGCGCCCAGGGTGAGCCCGCCGCGCTCGAGGCGAAGCTGAACTCCCTCGAGGATCCCGAGCTGATCGCCGCGCTCTACCAGGCCGCGCAGGCGGGGGTGAAGATCCGCCTGAACGTGCGCGGCCTCTGCTGCCTGCGGCCGGGGGTCAAGGGGCTGAGCGAGAACATCTCGGTCGTGAGCATTGTGGACCGCTACCTCGAGCACGCGCGCATCTTCCGCTTCCACAACGGCGGCAATCCGCTCCTGTTCATCTCCAGCGCGGACTGGATGCCGCGCAACCTGGACCGGCGCATCGAGCTGCTGGTGCCGGTGGAGGATCCGGCCAGCGCCGAAAAACTGGCGCGGGTTCTGGAGACCTGCCTGGCGGACACGCGCCAGGCCTGGCGGCTGCTGCCGGACGGGGCCTGGGAGCGCATCCAGCCGGACGGGCGCCACCCGGCCCTGCGGGCGCAGGAAGTTTTCCAGCGGGATGCGGAGGCGCGCGCCGCCGCCGCCGCGCAGCAGCAGGCCCCTGTATTTGAGCCCCAGCGCCCGGCAGAGCAGAAGAAACAGGCCTGAGATGTCCCGGCCGGCCCGTCCAGCGTCCGAATCCGCCCGCCGGATGCTGCGCCGCCTGCTGGCGGAGCAATTCGCCGTCATCCGGAAAAACGAGCCGCGCGCGCGGCGCGGCTCCGTGGAAGGGCTGCACGACATCCGCGTGGCGCTGCGGCGCATGCGCAGCCTGGCGTTGACCTTCCACAAGCTCGAGCCGGACTTCCTGGACCGGTTCGACCGGCGGGCGGCGAAGGCCTGCGACCGCATGGGGGATGCCCGGGACCTGGACGTGTGGCTCGAGCTGTTCGGCGGCCTGACGGCGGGGGGCGGGCCGGGCCTGGAGGGCCGGGAGCGCCGCGCGGTGCGGCGGCTGCTGCGCCGCGAGCGGAACCGCCTGGCGGCCGACGCCCTGCGCTCCGGCGCCTTCCGCCGGGTGAAGAAGATGCTGCGCGAATGGCTCCGCCGCCGGCCCCGGAACAAGGCGGCACCGTCGCCCGCGGCGTTCGCCGCCCGGCGCATGCTGGCGGTCCGGGACCTGATCGCCATCCGCTACCGCAAGGTCGGCAATTTTTCCAAAGGGCCCGCGCACGACCTGCGGCGGGCGGGCCGGCGCCTGCGCTACCTGTCCGAGTTCTTCGCGCCGCTGCTGGGGCGCGCGGCCGGGCGGGCGGGGCGGTGGATCACGCGGGCGCAGGCGGCGCTGGGGAAGGTGCACGACTGCGACAACGCGCTCGAACTGGCGGGGGACCTGCCGACGGGCGTGGCGCGCGCGCTGGCGCGGCGGCAACTGAAGCGCCGCCGCGCCGCGCACCTGAGGAAATTCAAGGCCGCCTGGCGGCACTATGCCGATCCGCGTCTGCAGAAGGCGTGGGTCGCGCGGCTCGAAGCCGCGGCGGATTAGCGACAATTCAGATTGATGGTGGCCGTTTCAGCGCAACCGCCAGTAACGGCTCACCGGGACGGTTCGCCCTACCTGAAACCTGAAATTGACCCGGGTAGGGCGAGGCATCCTTGCCGAGCTGGGCTGTTTTCGGCAGATGAGCGAGTGCCGCAGATGCTCCAGCGCCATGAAAAAACCGCCCGCTCCGGACGAAGCGGGCGGCTGCGTTTCCGGCGGGTAGGCCGGACAGTGGAAAAATTACATCTGAGTGAAGACGAACTCGGCGCGGCGGTTCAGGCGCCAGGAGCTCTCGTCGTGCTCGAAGGCCGTCGGGCGTTCCTCGCCGTAGCTGCGGGTCTGGACGCGCGCGCTGTCGATGCCCGCCGAGATGATCGCGGCGCGGACCGCCAGGGCGCGGCGTTCGCCGAGCGCGAGGTTGTACTCGTTGCTGCCGCGTTCGTCGCAATGGCCTTCGACGACCACGCCGTGGGTGGCATTCTGCTGCAGGTAGGCCACGACCGCGTCAATCTTGCCCTGCTCCGAGGGGATCAACTGCGGGCTGTCGTAGTCGAACAGCACGGCCTCGAACTGGCCGCCGCCCATTTCCACGCCTTCTATCCGGGGGCCCATGCCGCCCGCGTCGTCGGCATAGATCGGGTTGCCGTTCTCATCGTAGCCGATGATTACGCGGTCGCTGCTGAGTTCCGTACCCGTGAGCGGTTTCTTCCCCTTCTTCATGCAGCCCGTCGTGCCGAGCACTACCAGGGCCAGCAACACCATCAACACAGTCATCCAGCGGCGTGTCATTGTATCCGATCTCCTCTTCGTATTTTTAAAATTGAGGGCAAAAAAAGGCTCACCGGCTCCAGGCCGGGGCCGTCCAGTCGCCCGTGGTGGTCAACGCCACGGGTTTATCCCCCATCGCGGCCATGGAGTCAAGAAGGCAAACGGAATATTTGTAGTTCACGCCGCGGGCGGCGGCGAGGTGGCGGCCGTCGGGGGCCCAGGAGGGGTCCTCGTAGGCGGCGTCGAAGGGAGTGATGACGCGCTCCTGCTTGGTGGCCGGATCGAGGACGGCGATCTGGAACTTGCCGCCGGTGAGGGTCTGGTAGGCGATCAGGCCGTTCGCACCCCAGTCCGGCGCGACGTTCTGGGAGCCGCGGAGGGTCAGGCGCTCCGGCGCGCCGCCGGCGCGGGAGACGGCGTAGAGCTGGGGGGCGCCGGAGGTATCGGAGACATAGGCGATGCGGGCGCCGTCGGGCGACCAGCAGGGGGAGCCCTCGGTGGCGCGGGGGGTGTTGGTCAGCCGGGTCGTTCGCTTGGAGGCCAGGTCCATGACGTAGAGGTCGGGGTTGCCGTCCTTGGACAGGATCAGGGCCATGGACCGGCCGTCGGGCGAGATGGCGCCGCCGGAGTTGACGCCGGGGAAGGCGGCGACGCGGTTGCGGGTGCCGGTGGCCATTTCGATGGTGTACACGTCCGGGTAGCGCTTGAGGTAGGAGGTGTAGGCGATGAAGCGGTTGTCGGGGCTCCAGCGCGGCTTGAGGGCGATGGAGTGGTCCTGGGTGATCTGGCGGAGGTCCTGCGCGCTGGAGTCGGCCAGGAACAGCTCCTTGCCGCCGCCGCGCACGCCGATCAGCGCCAGGCGGGCAAGGAAGAAGGTCGGCTTGCCGGTGGCCTTGACCACGATATCGTTGGCCACCTGGTGGGCGAGGTAGATGGCCTGGGCGGCGGGCTGGGAATAGGTGCCGTTGATGAAGGCCTGGCCTGCGGCGTCGAAGGCCTGGCAGGTGAAGAGCACCTGCCCGCCGGCCTCGGAAATGCTCCCGCGCACCGTGACGCTGCCGCGGCCCGGCGCGGCGAGTTCCATCCAGCCCGAGCGGGCCAGGTCCAGTTCCAGCGTGCGCCGCACGACCTGTGCGGCCCCGGGGCCGGCCTGCAGGGCCGAGAGGTCCACGCCCACCTTGCCCCCGGCGGCCTTGCGCACCGTGACTTGAGCGGCGGCGGACAGCGCGAGCGCCAGCCCGAGCGCCAGCGCGAGTTTGAAGATTTTCCCATGCACGGCGAATTCCTTTCCAGATGGCGTTGGGCGGAGATGCTAGCCAAGTTGGCTCAGGTTGCAACAACAGAATGCGGGCGCGCGCGGCCGCAAAAAGAGGGTGGGCGGCGGCGGGCGGGGTGTGATAGATTCCCGGGCGAAGAACAGACGTTTTTCGCGGAGGTGTGCAATGAACAGGCGGAACCAGGACATCCGGCGGCGGGACGCGGGCTTCACCCTGATCGAAATCCTGCTGGTGGTGGTGATCATCGGGATGCTGGCGGCGGTGGCGGGCATGCGGCTGACCGGCAAGATGGGCCAGGCGCAGACCAACGTGGCCAAGCGGGGCGTGGCGACGGTCGAGCAGGCGATCGACCTGTACGAGGTGGACACCGGCAAGCTGCCGAACAGCCTGGGGGACCTGATGAACGGCGGCGGGGTGCGCAACTGGAACGGGCCCTACCTGAAGAAGGCCGAGGGCCTGAAGGATCCGTGGGGGAACGAGTACCACTATTCCAAGCAGGGCGACGGCTACACGGTCGTGTCGGCCGGGCCGGACGGCTCCGTCGGCAGCGCGGACGACATCAAGTAGCCGCGCGGCGGGGCAGCGGCGGATGAACAGTCGGCGGCAGCGGGTCGCGCCCGGATTCACGCTGCTGGAAATCCTGCTGGTGGTGGTGATCATCGGCATGGCCGCGGCGGTGGGGGTGCCCATGTTCGCCCGCTCCTTCAAGGGGGCCAAGCTGCGCGCCGCGACGCGGACGGTGCTGATGGTGCACCGCCATGCGCAGACCAAGGCGGTGCTGGGCCAGCGCTACACGGCGATCCTGTTCGACGGGGTCAAGGGCACCCTCGAGATGGTGGATCAGGGGCAGGCCGGGGAGCAGAAGCCGGACGCCTTCTTCGGTTCGGTGGGCGGGGACGCGGCGGCCCCGGACGCGGATCCGGCGGAGCCGGGCGGGGCGCCGGCCGGGGCGGACGGCGCGGCGCCGCCGGTTTCCAAGCTGGAGCGCAGGCTCGAGGAGGGCGTGAAGATCCTCTCGTTCCGCGGCGGGCGGGAGATCGACGACATCCACTACGTGAGCTTCTATCCCAACGGCATGTGCGAGGCCTACGAGCTCCAGCTCGGCGACGAGGAGGGCCGCACGGCGCGGATCCGGGTGAACGCGGTGACCGGCAAGGCCAAGGTGGACCGTGACTAGGGCCGCGGTCAGCGGTCGGAGGTCGGCGGTCGGCGGGAGACAAGAACCGGGGGCGGGGCCTGTTCAATATCCAAGCCGCAATATTCAATATTCAATATTCAATATCCAATATTCAATTCCGACCCACCAACCACCAACCATCAACCACCAGCTCCGGCGGAGCCGGAAGGCGGGCATGACGCTGATCGAGGTGATGCTGGCGGTGGTGATTCTGGGGGTGTCGCTGGGGGTGCTGGTGGAGGCGGCGTCGCGCTCGCTGGCGGTGGTGCGGCAGGCGCGCAACTACGAGCTGGCGCGGCGGATGCTCGGGCGGGTGGAGGCGGAGCATCCCCTGTGGCTGGAGGACGAGATCACGGCCGGGCAGGACGGCGGCGGGTTTGACGGCGGCCCGGAGGGCTGGCGCTGGGAGCGGACGCTCGAGGACCTCGGCGCGGTCGAAGAGCAGCAGGCGGGGCTGTTCCGGCTGACGACGCGCGTCAGCTGGGCGCAGGGCCGGCGGGTCGGGTCCGAGGAGGTCGTACAGCTGCTCTACGTGCCCGAGGACCGCGAAGGCAAGCGCTCCCTGAAACCGGGGGGGCTCTGATGCGCGCGCGGCGGAAGCAGCGGGCGGCGTTCACCCTGATCGAGCTGCTGGTGGCGCTGGCGATCTTCGGGCTGGTGGCGGCGCTGGCGGCGGGAACGTTCTGGGGGGTGGTGCGGGCGTGGAACCGCGGGGGTGAACTGCTCGAACAGCTCCATTACGGCGAGTTCGCCATGGAACAGCTGGTGACGGCGCTGCGCGGGGCGGCATGGTTCCCCTCCAAGCCCGAGGCCTTCGGCTTCTGGCTGGACAACGGCGAGGCCAGCTGGGTCACCAGCGGCTCCGCCTTCCTGCCGCCGGACTCGCCGCTGATCAACGGCCTGCACCGGCTCTCCGTGGGCATGGATTCCGTTGGCGGCGAGCGGGGCCTGGTGGTGCGCGCCTGGCCGCACCTGGCCGAGGAAGAGGACCTCCGCGCCGCCGAGCCCTGGCTGATCTGCCCCGAGGCCGCCGACTTCGACTGCGAATGGTACGACTTCGAAAGCGAAGACTGGAGCCGGGACTGGGAGGAGACCAACTCGCTGCCGAAACTCGTGCGGGTGACGTTGAAAATGAAGCCGCGGGAGACCTTCGACGAGGAGCTCGAGCTGCAGCGGGTGGTGGTGCTGGAGGTGGCCCCGGCCGTCCCGGGCCGCGAGTCCCGCGACCGCACCACCGGCGCCGGACGCGGCGGGGATGCCGCCGCCGGCGCGGCGACCAACGCGCCGGGCCCCGGCGGGCCCACCACCCTGCGCTACGGCAAAGACGGCACGAACGCGACCGGCATGACGAAGGGGGCGCCGTGAGCTTCCGGCGAACAGCCGGCCCCGGCCGGAATTTTTCCACACCGTGGAAAAACTTTTTCCATTGTGTGGAAAAACCGGAAAACAATTTTCCATTGCGTGGAAAAACCGGGGCGGCGGTGGTGGTGGCGCTGTGGACGGTGCTGATCCTGAGCCTGCTGGTGGGGGGGCTGGCGTACGAGATGCACATCGAGGCGGGGATCACCTCCTACGCGCGCAAGCGGCTGCAGGCGCAGGTGGCGGCGCGGGGCGGGGTGGAGTACGCCAAGTTCCTGCTGGCGCTGAGCTTCGAAACCAGCGCCTTCGAGCAGGCGGACGAGGAGCAGGAGGCGCTGCGCACGCTGGCGAAGAACCTCGAGCGCGGCATCGGCGTCGGCGGGGTCGCAGTGGAACAGGGGGCGGCCACGGCGCGGGTGGACATCCTGCCGGAGTCCGGCCGCCGCAACGTCAATACCCTGGCGGACGAGGACTGGGAGGAGCTGCTGGACCAGGCCGGCGTGCCGGAGGAGAAGTGGCCGGACCTGATCGACTGCTTCATGGATTTCACCGACGCGAACGACGAGCACCGGCTCAACGGCGCGGAGGAGAGCGACGCCTTCTACAAGGAACAGGGCTACCAGCCCAAGAACGCGCCGCTGGACACCGTGGACGAGATCCTGCTGGTCAAGGGTTTCACCCCGGAAATCGTCTACGGCGGGCCCCCGCCCGACCCCAAGGGCGAGCCGCTGCGGGGCATCGCCCACCTGCTGACGACCTTCGGCGACGGCAAGGTCAACGTCAACACCGCCTCGCGCGAGGTGCTGCTGACGCTGACCGCCGGCAACGGCAAGATGATGGACGACTGGACGGTGGACGACATCCTCAAGTACCGGCTGGGGGACGACGGCGAGGCCAACACGAAGGACGACGGCTTCTCCAGCGTGCAGGACGCGATCAGCAAGACCGGGATGGACCCGGCGCTGGCGGACAAGATCTCGGTGGCGGACCGGCGGTTCGTGCGGGTGACGGCGATCGGCGAGCAGCGCGGTGTCCGGAGCGGAATCTGGGCTGTGTTCGAGGTGGGGGGCAAGAAGGTCACGCCGATCTACTGGCGCGAGGAACTGATGCAGTAGCGGCGGGGGGAGTGAACCTTTCCGGGGGCGGGGGCGCTTCCATTTCCAAACGGCCCATCGGCCGGAAGGAGGTTGGGATGGTGAGGTGCGGCAGGATCATGGCGGGGGCGTTTGGGGTAATCGTTGGGGCGGCTTTGTCGGCCGGGGCGGCTCCGGACCGGGCGGGCGGGGAAGTGGCAACACTGCCGGAGGTGGTGGTGACGGGGATGCGCTCGGAAAAGGCGCTGGCCGATGTGCCCGGCACCGTGGCCGTGGTGGAGCGGGACGAGCTGCAGGCGACCGCGCCGCGCACGACCCCGGACGCCTTCCGCGGCCTCCCGTCGGTGATGGTCCAGAAGACCGGCTACGGCCAGGGTTCGCCCTACCTGCGCGGGTTCACGGGGTTCCGCACGCTGCTGATGGTGGAGGGCGTGCGCCTGAACAACTCCGTGTTCCGCGATGGGCCCAACCAGTACTGGAACACGGTGGACCCCTGGGCGGTCGCCCGTTACGAGACGGTGCTGGGACCGGCCTCGGTGCTGTACGGCAGCGACGCCGTGGGCGGGGCGGCGAACGCCCTGACCCTGGCGCCGCCGGCCTGGACCGGCCAGCCGGTCTACTTGCCGATGCTGGGTGTTCGCGGCGCGACGGCGGACGAATCCACTCAGGTGCGGGCGGGGGTCGGGGCGCGCGTGACCGAACAGCTGGGCGTGGTGGGCGGGGTCACCGCCAAGAAGTTCAACGACCTGCGCGGCGGCGCGGACGTGGGCCGGCAGCGCCATACCGGCTACGAGGAGCTGGATTGGGACCTGCGCGCCGACTACGATTTCAACGAGCGCACGACGCTGACCCTGGCCCACCAGCAGGTGGACCAGGACGACGCCTGGCGCACGCACAAGACGTTCTACGGTATCGACTGGGAAGGGCTCAAGGCGGGCGACGAACAGGTCCATTCCTTCGACCAGGACCGCGCCCTGACCTACCTGCGGCTGGCCGCCGCGGACCTCGCCGGCCCGGTCAACGCCTACAACCTGACGCTGTCGCGGCACGCCCAGGCGGAGGACCAGCTCCGGGTGCGCGCGGACGGCCGCCGCGACGAAACGGGCTTCGACGTGACGACCTGGGGCGTGGCGCTCACCCTGGAAAGCGAGACCGGCCTGGGCCACTGGGTCTACGGCGCGGACTACTACCGCGACGAAGTGGATTCCTACGGGCGCCACTACAAGGCCGACGGGTCCCTGAACAAGACCGACATCCAGGGGCCCGTCGCCGACGACGCGGCCTACGACCTGGCGGGCGTGTTCGTGCAGGACACGGTGCCGCTGTTCGGCGAGGCGGTCGAACTGACCCCCGGCGTGCGCTACACCTATGCCGCGCTGGACGCCGACCGCGTGCTGGAGCCCGTCAGCGGCGCGGCCACGACGCGGGCGGACGACTGGGACTGCGTGGTGGGTTCTCTGCGGGCCCTGGCCCCACTGGGCGAACGGCGGCAGCACGCGATTTTCGCCGGCGTGGCGCAGGGCTTCCGCGCGCCCAACCTGTCCGACCTGACGCGGCTGGACAGCGCGCGCAGCACCGAGATCGAAACGCCGGTGCAAAGCCTGGACCCGGAGCGCTTCGTCTCCGCCGAGATCGGCGCGCGCTACCAGGGCGAACGGCTTACGGCCGGATTCGCGGCCTACTACACCTGGATCGAGGACCTGATCGTGCGGGCGCCGACGGGCGAAGTGGTCGACGAACTGGACGAGGTGACCAAGCGGAACGCGGGCAACGGCTACGTGACCGGCGTCGAGCTGACCCTGGGCTATCAAATCGCCGAGGACTGGCAGGTGCGGCTGGCGGGCTCGTGGATGGACGGGGAAGTGGACGCCTATCCGACCTCCGACCCCGTCGAGGTGCGCGATTACCTCAGCCGGCTGATGCCGCTGACGGGCGAGGCCGCGGTGCGCTGGCAGCCGGCGGGCCAGGCGTTCTGGCTGGAGGCGGTGGTGGACGCGGCCGACAAGGCCGACCGGCTGTCCGCGGACGACGAGCGCGACACACAGCGGATTCCGCCCGGCGGCACGCCGGGCTACGCGGTGCTGACGCTGCGCGGCGGCCTCGCAGTGGCCGATGCCCTGCAGCTGACGCTGGCGCTGGAGAACGTGGCGGACGAGGACTACCGCATCCACGGCTCCGGGGTGAACGAGCCTGGCCGCAACCTGGTGGTGCAGGCCAGCTGGAACTTCTGAGGCAAGACGCCCTGGCGGCGGGAGCGGGGGGCTCCCGCGCCGGCGCGGTTCAGAACAGCGTGTAGATGAAGGGGGCGACGGAGCTGCCGGCGAAGATCAGCACGGACAGCAGGAGCAGGACCAGGACGATGGGCAGGATCCACCAGGCCTTGTTGTGCCAGGCGAACTCGCCGAATTCCTTGAGCAGGCGGCCGAGGTACTTGAGAATCTTCATGGGGCGGGCCTCTTTCCGGGGGTCGGGTTAATCCAGCACGAAATCCTTGCGCCAGTTGGAACTGTCCTGGAAGGGCGGCTGGTGCTTCTTGTCCAGGATGAACGAGCCGAGGACGAGGTAGTCCATCTCGGTGCGCATGAAGCAGCGGTAGGCGTCTTCGGGGGTGCAGACGATGGGTTCGCCGCGGACGTTGAACGAGGTGTTGATGATGACGCCGTAGCCGGTGAGCTTCTCGAACGCCTGGATGATGGCGTGGTAGCGGGGGGCCGTCTCGCGGTTGACGGTCTGCACGCGGGCGGAATAATCCACGTGGGTGATGGCGGGGATGTCGGAACGGACCTGGTTGATGCGTTCGCGGGCGGCGAGCTTGTCGGCGCCCTCCAGGCCGATGCAGCGCTCCTTGCGGACCTGGGCGACGAGCAGCATGTAGGGCGAGGGGCGGTCGAGCTCGAAGTACTCGGAGACCTTCTCCTCGAGGCACGAGGGCGCGAAGGGCCGGAAGGATTCGCGGTACTTGATCTTGAGGTTCATGATCGACTGCATCTTGGGCGAGCGGGCGTCGCCGATGATGGAGCGGC
This sequence comes from uncultured Verrucomicrobiota bacterium, assembly GCA_964393515.1. Classification (GTDB taxonomy): domain Bacteria; phylum Verrucomicrobiota; class Kiritimatiellia; order CAIQIC01; family Lenti-01; genus Lenti-01. Next base: position 6,329 of record CAYMTY010000015.1, on the reverse strand, counting down.
CGCCGAGGGCGCGCGGGCCGAACTCCATGCGGCCCTGGCAGAGGCCGATGACGTTCTCGTCGGCGATGATCTTGGCGATGGCGGGGGCCCAGTCGGCCGGCGCCATTTTTACGGCCGGATAGCCCTTGGCCTTCAGGAAGGCCTCGATTTCGTCGTCGGGGATATCGGGGCCGAGGTAGGCGCCTTGCATCTGGTCGTGCTTGCCGTCGGCGGTGCGGGGGTTGCCCTTGACCTGGTGCCAGGCGATGAGCGCGCAGCCGAGGGCCCCGCCGGCGTCGCCGGCCGCGGGCTGGATCCAGAGGTCCTCGAAGATGTTTTCGCGCAGGAGGCGGCCGTTGGCGACGCAGTTGAGGGCGACGCCCCCGGCCATGCACAGGTATTTTTCGCCGGTGATCTTCCGGGCGTGGCGGGCCATGTTGAGGACGATGTCCTCGGTGACGACCTGGATGGAGGCGGCGATGTCCATCTCGCGCTGGGTGAGGTCGGATTCGGACTTGCGGGCCGGCCCGCCGAACAGCTCGGCGAAGCGGTTGTTGGTCATGGTCAGGCCGTCGAGGTAGCCGAAGTAGTCGAGGTTGAGGCGGAAGGAGCCGTCGGCGCGCAGGTCGAGGAGCTTCTCGCGGATCAAGTTCACATAGGTGGGCCGGCCGTAGGGGGCGAGGCCCATGAGCTTGTATTCGCCGGAGTTGACCTTGAAGCCGGTGAAGTAGGTGAAGGCCGAGTAAAGCAGGCCGAGGGAATGCGGGAAGCGGAGTTCCTGGAGGACTTCGACCTTGTTGCCCTGGCCGTGGCCGATGGTGCTGGTGGCCCATTCGCCGACGCCGTCGACGGTGAGGATGGCGGCGCTCTGGTAGGGGGAGGGGTAGAAGGCGCTGCCGGCGTGCGACTCGTGGTGCTCGGGGAAGAGGATTTCGGGCGGCATGGGGATGCCGGCCTTTTCGAGGGCGGTCTCGATCTCGGGGGGGATCCAGAGCTTTTGCTTCATCCAGATCGGCAGGGCCATCATGAAAGACCGGAGGCCTTTGGGGGCGACGCCCATGTAGGTTTCGAGGATGCGCGCGAACTTGTTGATGGGCTTGTCGTAGAAGGCGACCGCGTCGAGCTGGCCGGGCTGCACGCCGCCTTCGGCGAGGCAGTAGCGGACGGCTTTGACCGGGAAGTTGGAGTCGTGCTTCTTGCGGGTGAAGCGCTCCTCCTGGGCGGCGGCGATGATCTGGCCGTCGCGGACGAGGGCGGCGGCGGAGTCGTGGTAGAAGGCGCTGATGCCGAGGATGTTCATGGCTAGAATTGCTTCCGGTATTGGGCGGCGTTGGGAACGGGTTTGCGCGGGGTCCAATAGGTGGGCTCGCTGGTGGGGAACTGGCGGTGCAGGGGGTCCTTGCCGGTGATTTTCTGCAGGACGTGCAGGGGGAGGAACACGATGTAATAGAATGGCGCCAGCAGGCCCCACGTGAGGATGGCGCCGGCCCAGCGGCCCAAAGCCTGGCCGAAGCGCTCGATGGCCGCGAAGACCGGCGGGATGAAGAAGCCCGACACCAGCACGACGGCGGCGAGGCTCCACACGATTTGGCCCATCAGGCGGTGTTCCAGCCACCAAAAGAGGGCGGCGCCAATGGCGGCCATGACCCCGGCCTGCAGCAGGACGGAGAAGGCCGCCGGTCCGGTTTTCCGGGGCGCGGCTTTAACGGCGTCTTTTTCGCGCCAGGGCCAGACAAGGGCTGAAACGGTGTTTTGCATAGGGTTTTCCCGTAAATAATCGCGAGAATTTACCCTTGGCGTCGGGGAATGGCAACCCCCAAAAGAATCGGATCGCCGCCGCCGGGACCGGTCGCGGCGGGGCGGCACGGGGGCCGGGAGGCTTGTTTGCCCGGAGCGGTTGGGCTATCCTGCCGCGGCATGAAGAAGAAACTCCTGTTCAGCCTGGTTCTGGCGGTGCTCCTGCTGGCGGTGGTGGCCGCGGGGCTGGCGGCCGGCGAGGCCTACTGCCGGCGCCTGTACGGCGAAATGGATACGGACAACGTGGCGGCCAACGCCAGCAAAGGTTTTTTCACGTACTGCCCCCGGCTGGGCTGGCGGGGGAATCCGAACGTCTCGATGCGCCACAACAGCGGGGCCTGGGTGACCCAGAACGAGCATGGATTCCGCGACACGCCCTGGGACCTGGATGCCGGCCAGCCCCGCGTCCTGCTGCTGGGCGATTCGAACATGTGGGGCTTCGGGGTCGATGACGATGAATACCCGGCGGCCCTGCTGAACCGCGACCACGGGGAGGTCCGCTGGTTCAACGGCGGCATGAACGGCTACGGCACCGACCAGCAGTACCTGCTGTTCCGGGAGCTCCAGCCGCGGCTCAAGCCGGACCTGACGGTGCTGGTGATGTGCGGCAACGACCGGAGCGAAAACACCTCGAAGCGGGTGCGGGGCTACAACAAGCCGTACTTCGAGCTCAAGGGGGGAGAACTGGTCCACCGCAATTCGCCGGTGCCGGCGCCGGCGCGGACGGACAACCTGTGGGTGTCGCCCCCGGACGAAATCTACCGCAAGACGGGGTCCTACCTGCTGTACCACGCGGTGCAAGTGGTGGAGGCGCGGAAAAACCGCGGCGGGGACGAAGAGACGGGCGTTGCCAAGCAGCTGGCTTCGTCGTCCGCGGAGGATCCGACGGAGGCGCTGGTCGCCGCGCTGAACCGCGCGGCCGGCGGGCGCCTGCTGGTGGCGCTGATCACGCCGGACGAAGGCGTGAGCGAGCTGTGCCGGCGGGAGGGCATCGCTTGCCTGGAGATGGAACCGGAGGGAGGCTGGCAGGAGGGCGTGCTCGCCTATCCGAGCGGCCGGCCCAAGTACGGCCACTGGACGCCGGAAGGCAACCGCCTTGCGGCCGAACTCATCGGCCAGGCCGCGCTCAAGCAGCTGGCGAAGATCCGGGCCGGCGCGCAGGAATAGCGCCGTTTCGGTTTTTACTGTAGCCGGCCCCGCTGGGGCCGGTTGTTGATTTTCATCTCCGCGCCCGGCGGGCGCGCGGCTACAACAAATCAGAAAAGGCCTTGGCGGCAATCGCCCGCGTTAGGCTTTGGGGGTGGCGGCCGTGCATTCGCGGCGGCCCTGCCGGACGCCGCGCATCCAGGCCCAGGCCCCGGCTGCATAGAGCGGCGTCAGCGCCGCGAGGATCAGGAACGCGGAGAGGGAAGCCCCGAGCGTCCGCTGGTAGGCGCGCAGCGCGCGCCAGGCCGCCAGCAGGGGGATGCTGGCGGCGGACCGGCGCAAGGCGGCGGAACCCGGCAGGTCCGCGGCGAACCGGCTGTGCGCGAAAAACTGTCCGAGGCGGCGCTGGTGGTGCAGGAAGGCCCGCAGGCCGCTGCGGTTGTGGTGCCGGACCCGCACGGAAGGTTCGAGGAACAGCCGTTCGCCGGCGGCGAGGAGCTTGGCGCAAAAAATCATGTCTTCGAGCCAGGCGACGTCTTCGGGAAAGCCCCCGTGGCGGCGGAAGACGTCCCGGCGGAATACGGCGCAGAACGTGGGCAGCGCGCGCACGGGCCGGCGCCGCTGCCGGCCGATGTAGCCGTTGAACTCGGTGAGGAACGAAACCCAGCCGACCGGGCTGCCGGGATTGTGGTTGGCCACCCGGCCCACGCAGGCGGATTCCTCCGGATGACTGGCGAACACCGCGCGGATGGCCGGCACCCAATCGGCGGCCACCACGCAGTCGGCATCGGTGAAGGCCAGGAGGTCGCCGCGGGCCAGGGCCGCGCCGAGATTGCGCGCCGGCCCGGGAAAGGTGCGCTGCGGGCAATGATGCAGGCGCACCCACGGGAACGCCTGCCGGATGAAGCCGTCGGTTCCATCGTCCGAACTGTCCACCACGACGATTTCGACCTGAGGATCTTGAGCCCACGGTTCCAGGCTGTGCAGGCAGCCGGCGATGACGTGGCGGCTGTTGAAGGACGGCACCACGACCGAAAGGCCGGGGGCGGGGGATTGTCCGGAAACGGTCATGTCAAGGGGAAGGATTCATAGGCGGTGCCGTTCACATAGCCAATATGAAACACAACCAGTTGCATGGATTCAAATTGAAAAAATGGAACCTTCGGCTTGATAATCCGGATCATAAGGCATAAACAACGGGATGGCGGGTTATCCATGAAACGCGGCGGCTTCAGGATGTGGCGACTGGTTCTACTGGCCCTGTGGGGCGGGGCGGCAATTCCGGCCGGCGCGGTGTCGAATCCCTCCGTTTATGTCGCCATGGGGGACGGGATTACCTACGGTTCGGTCTATGACATCACGCCTTGGCCGGCGCGACTGGATCTGCTGTTGGGCAGCGGCAAGACCGTGGTCAACAAGGGGAAGGCGGCCAGCCGGGTGGGGTACGGCTCCGCGAAGGTCAACGAATGGCTGGCGGCCTACGATCCCGGATATCTGCTCATTCTCTACGGGTCCAACGATCTTGGCATGCATTACAGCACCGATTACATCATCGGCGAGTTGCGGACCATTATCCGGGCGGCAAAAGCCAACGGGACCGTTCCGGTTGTGGGAACGCTGCCGCCGATTTTTGTGGAGGGGGTGGGCGGCCAGTCGACCTTGAACAGCCGCATCCGCCAGTTGGCGGCGGAGCAGGGCATCCAGTGCGCCGATGTGTCGGCCGTTTTCAGCAACCGCCGGAGCTTGCTCATGGATGATGGGCTGCATCCGACCTCGCAGGGACAGCAACTGATCGCGCAGACTTTCTACCAGGCCATCCTGGCGTCGCCGGCTCCCGTCAGTCTGGAGTTGAGCCCGCGTTCGGCGAACATCACGGACAGCGGGGTGGCGGGGGCCACGTTCAACGTGACGGCAACCATGGCCTGGCAGGCGGAGGCGGGCCAGCCGTGGATTACCGTGGTGCAGGGGACGGGGACCGGGGCAGGCACGGTGATCTATAACGTGGCCCCGAACAGCGGCAGCAGCCGGACGGGGACGATCCGGGTCACGGGGGCCGGGAGCGTCCAGACTTTCACGGTACAGCAAGCCGCCGCGAGCCTGCGCGTGACCCCGGAAGTGTGCTGCGTTCCGCGCGCCGGCGCCACCGGCCTGGTGGTGTCAGTGACGGCCAACCAGCCCTGGACGGCGGTGGCAAACGAGCCGTGGATCAGCCTGCGCTCCGGAGCGAGCGGAGCCGGCAATGGGCAGGTGGTCTGCGACGTGGCCGCCAACGCCGGGAGCGTGCGAACCGGCAGTGTCACCGTGACGGTGGGGGGCGTCACCCGCCGCAGCGCGGTGGTAAATCAATGGCCGGCCCCGGCCGTTCCGGGGGCCGGGACGGAAAGCGATTTCGACGGCGACGGGACTGCGGATCCGGCCACGTTCCGGCCGGCCAACGGGGAATGGAACATCCGGTTCGCCAACGGGGTGATCTGGCGGGTGCCGTGGGGCTGGAGCGCCGTGCATCCCGTCCCGGCGGACTACGACGGCGACGGGATTGGGGATATCGCGGTGTATCATCCGGCGGGCGGCACCTGGTATATCCTGCAGTCGGCGGACGGCCGGACGCGGACGGAATCCTTCGGCTGGAGCGCGACCTTCCCGCTGCCCGGCGACTACGACGGCGACGGCCAGGCGGACCTGGCGGTCTTCCACCGGCCCACCGCGCGCTGGTACTTCCGGTACAGCCAGGGCGGGCCGGATGCCAGCGTGGGCTTCGGCTGGTCCGCCGTGCTTCCCGTGCCGGCGGATTACGACGGCGACGGCGTGTTCGACCTCGCCGTGTACCATCCGGCGGGCGGCTGCTGGTACTACTGCGAATCCTCCAGCGGAGACGTGGTGGAGGCGGCCTGGGGCGGGGCTTCCGCGGTGCCCGTGCCGGCGGACTACGATGGCGACGGCGCGGCGGATCTCGCCGTGTTCAACCGGAAGACAGCCGCCTGGAACATCTGGTACAGCGGGGGCGGGGACTGGGTACAGCCTTTCGGCTGGTCCGCCGTGGTGCCCGTGCCGGCGGACTACGACGGCGATGGCCGGGCGGATGTCGCGGTCTACCATCCCGCCGGCGGCAACGGCTATATCCGGGAATCATCGACGACAGCGACCGTGACGGTGCCGATGGGCGGCGCCGGCCACAATCCGGTCCTGCTCAATCCGCGGCTTCACAGCTGGTACCAGCTGCCCTAGCGTTTCCTCGCGGAAAACAGATGGGGAAGGCCGCCGCGCGGGCGCATCTGCGATTGGATACATTCGCGATGGCCAAATGGGCAAACAGCCCGGCTCGGCAGAGATGCCTCGCCCAACCGGTCGAATGTCTAGAGCATATTACTATTTAGTATAGCCATATTTTCGGGGGTGTGGTAAGTTTG
>CAYMTY010000014.1:0-62025 GCA_964393515.1 uncultured Verrucomicrobiota bacterium | reverse complement strand
GCCGCAGGCGTGACGGCGGGGCGAGGAATGGCCAGCCCCCGGCGCAGGCCGCGCCACGCCGCGCCAGCGGCGGGGCCGTGGCCGAAGCGGGGGCGGCCATCCCCCGAGCGAAGCGAAGCGGAGCGAGGGTCCGGCGTAGCGGCGCGGCAGCGCCGCGCGTAAGGGGGGAAGGCCGCGCAAAGGGGGGCGGCCTAAGGGGGAAAGGCGGCGGCATGGGGAAGCGCGGCCAATGGGGGGAAGCAGGGCCGCGCAAGGGGGGCTTGAGGTAGGCCGCGCAAAAGGGGCTTGAAGGGATCGGCGCAAGGGGGGAAACTATTGCTGGAAGTAGTTCCTCATCCTATCCAGGATCTGCGACCACTTTTCCGTTCGCGGAATTTTGGTCCACCTTTTCCATGGCCCCGCGAATTCCACCCACAGGCGCGGCGCGGATCGGGAATTATGGCTTCGCTGGCCTTCAACCATGATGTGAAGGCCAGGGTTCATTTCGCGAACGGCTAGATTCCCTGCCCTTCGTCGAGCATTGCCGCCAGCATCTGGAGGGTGTCTTCCTCGTCGACGCCTTCCACGGTGACCTCCAGCGGCGTGCCCTGCTCGGCCCCCAGCTTCAGCAGTTCGAAAACCGAGCAGGCATTCGCCCAGGGGCAGCCCGCGCACCGGACATGCACCTGCGACTGGCGCTGCTGCACTTCCTTCACGATACGGGCCGCCACCCGCAGGTGGAGACCGCCTTCGCACTGGAGAATGACCGACCGCTTTTTCATGGAATTGCCCTGCGAAGATACCCCATGCGCCGCGCTTTGCATCCGGGTCCCGCGGAAAAACCGGGCGCGCGACCGCAGCCGGGCTTTTCCTCCGGCCAGCCGCCGTGGTAGATTGGCCTGTCCATTCAATCTGGCACACATGGCAAGGAGAATCCAGCAACCGGCCTCCGGGCCGGAACCTAGCGCCGGCCATCCGCCGGCCGCGAGAATCGGCATCGATCTGGGCGGAACGAAGACGGAGATCGTCGCCCTGGACGAGGGCGGACTCGAGATTTACCGCCAGCGGGTGGCGACCGACCGGAGCAGCTACGGGGCGATTCTCGCCGGCATCGTCGGGCTGGTCACCGCGGCGGAGGCGGCGCTGGGCCGGCGGGGCACGGTGGGCGTCGGCATTCCGGGCACGGTCTCGGCCCTGACCGGCATCGTCAAGAACGCCAACACGACCGTCCTGAACGGCCACTATCTGGACCGGGATCTGGGCCAAGCGCTGGGGCGCGAGGTCCGGTGCATGAACGATGCGAATTGTCTGGCGCTTTCCGAGGCCGTGGACGGCGCTGGCGCGGGCCACCGCGTGGTTTTCGCCGCCATCCTCGGCACCGGCTGCGGCGCGGGCCTGGCCTTTGACGGCCGGCCCTGGCCGGGGGTCAATCTCGTGGCCGGCGAATGGGGCCACAATCCCCTGCCGTGGATGACGGCGGCCGAGTTCCCGGGTCCGGCGTGCTGGTGCGGCCAGACGGGCTGCATCGAGCGTTGGATCTCGGGCACCGGTTTCGAAGATGATTACGCCCGGTCCATGCCGGGCACGGCCCGCCTCCCCGCGCCGCGGATCGTGGAACAGGCCCGCAAGGGCGAACCCGCGGCGTGCGCGGCCGTCGACCGTTATGCGAACCGGCTGGCGCGGGCCCTCGCCCACGCGATCAACCTGCTGGATCCCGACGTGATCGTCCTGGGCGGCGGCATGAGCAACGTGGACGAACTCTACGAGCGGGTGCCGCCGCAACTGCCGGATTACGTCTTCGGCCGCGAGGTGACCACCCCGCTGATGCGCAACCGGCACGGCGATTCCAGCGGCGTCCGCGGGGCGGCCTGGCTCTGGCCCCGGCCGTAGCTTGGCTCCGCGGTCCCGGTTTTCCACACTGTGGTCCGGCCGCTGCCGGATTCCATCGTATGGAAAAACGCGGAAACGGTTTTCCATTGCGTGGAAAACGTTCCGGCCCGGGCGGATTCCGCTACGGCGCGACCTGGTGCAGCGCCTGGTCGATGTCCGCCAGGATGTCCGCGACGTCTTCCAGCCCGATGGACAGGCGGAGGTAGTCGGCGGTCACGCCGGTTTCGGCCTGTTCGGCCGCCGTCAGCTGCTGGTGGGTCGTCGAGGCGGGATGGATCACCAGGCTCTTGGCGTCGCCGATGTTCGCCAGGTGCGACAGGAGCTTGACGGAGTCGATGAACTTCCGGCCGGCCGCCAGGCCGCCCTGGATGCCGAAGCCGACGAGGCCGCCGAAGCCGTGCTTGAGATATTTCGCGGCGGTCTTGTGGCCGGGGTCGTCCGCGAGGCCGGGATAAACCACCCAGCTCACGCGGGGGTGCTGTTTCAGCCAGCGGGCCACGGCCAGCGCGTTCTCCGAATGGCGCTGCTGGCGCAGCGGCAGGGTCTCGAGGCCCAGGAGGAACTGGTGGGCGTTGAAGGGGCTCAGGGCCGCGCCCAGGTCGCGCAGGAGCGTGAGGCGGACCTTGAAGACGAAAGCCACGTTGCCCAGGCCGGGCACATTGCCCAGCGCGTCCCAGTACTTCAGCCCGTGGTAGCTCGGATCCGGCTCGGTGAACTCGGAAAACTTGCCGTTGTTCCACGGGAACTTGCCGGAATCCACGATCACGCCGCCGATGGAGGTGCCGTGCCCGCCGATGTACTTCGTGGCCGACGAGGCGATGATGTCCGCGCCGTGGTCGAACGGCCGCACGAGGCCGATGCCGACGGTGTTGTCCACCACGAGGGGGATTCCGTTTTCATGGGCGAGCTGCGCGATGGCCTCGAAATCCGGCACGTCGAGCTTGGGATTGCCGATGGTTTCGACGTAGACCGCGCGGGTCTTCGCGGTGATGGCTTTTTTGAACGCCTCCGGCTGGCGGGAATCGACGAACCGCACCGTGCGCCCCAGCTTGGGGAACGTGTGGTGCAAGAGCTGGTAGGTACCGCCGTAGAGGTTGTTGGCCGCGACGATCTCGTCGCCCAGGCGGGTGACCGCCAGCAGGGCGTAGGTGATGGCCGCCATGCCCGAGGCCACGCCGAGGGCGCCGGTGCCGCCTTCGAGGGCGGCCACGCGGCGTTCGAACGCGTCCGTGGTGGGGTTCATCAGCCGCGTGTAGATGTTGCCGAATTCCTTCAAGGCGAAAAGATTCGCGGCGTGCTCCGTGCTTTTAAACACGAAGGAGGACGTCTGGAAGATCGGCACGGCCCGCGCGCCGGTCGCTGGATCGGGCTGCTGGCCCGCATGCAAGGAAAGAGTATGGATGCCTTGGCTCATGATGTTGCTCCTGATGCTTTAATTCTGAAATGGGCGGGTTTGGCTGCCGACTGTTCTAGCTACTTCGGGCGGCCGGGTCGAGGCTGCAATCCGCCGGGCTTCCGGCTTCCAGACCCCCTCCCCGGCCGCGGGAACAAGCCCAGAGACACGGTTCCGGGATCGGCCGGGCATCTGCATGGTCCGGTTGGCAACGCGTGGCCCGTGCCACCACGCCGCCACGCTCCAACTTCCAAGCTTCGTTTGATTTCATGGATTTCATAGATATCTACTAATACCATCGATAAGCTAGAATATTTCACAACCTTAAAAGTCTGTCAACTGGTTTCGTAGATTTATTTTTTGACAAGCTGAATATTACATAGTATTTCTATGGACATTAGAAATAATAACAAGGAGCAGTCATGGGACGCATTTACAAGGACAATTCGGAATCGATCGGCAACACCCCTTTGGTCCGGTTGAATCGGGTGGTGCAGGGCGCCAAGGCGACCATTCTGGCCAAGGTGGAAGGGCGCAATCCGGCTTATTCCGTCAAATGCCGAATCGGGGCCGCGATGATCTGGGATGCCGAGGCGCGGGGCGTGCTCAAGCCCGGGATCGAAATCGTCGAGCCCACCAGCGGCAATACGGGGATCGCCCTCGCGTACGTCGCGGCCGCCCGCGGGTACAAGCTGACGTTGACCATGCCGGACACCATGAGTCTCGAGCGCCGGCGCGTGCTGGCCGCGCTCGGCGCCAACCTGGTCCTCACCCCCGGCGCGGAAGGCATGAAGGGCGCCATCCAGCGCGCCGAGGCGCTGGCCGCCTCCAACCCGAAGAAGTACTTCCTGCCCCAGCAGTTCAAGAACCCGGCCAATCCCGCCATCCACGAGAAAACCACCGGACCCGAAATCTGGAACGATACGGACGGCGGCATTGACGTCCTGGTGTCCGGAGTCGGCACCGGGGGCACCCTCACCGGCATCTCGCGCTTCATCAAGCGGACGAAAGGGAAACCGATCGTCTCGGTCGCGGTGGAACCAAAGGAAAGCCCCGTAATCAGCCAGAAGCTGGCCGGCCAGGAGCTCAAGCCCGGGCCGCACAAGATCCAGGGCATCGGGGCGGGCTTTATTCCCGACACGCTGGACCTGTCCCTGGTGGACCGGGTCGAGCCGGTGGACGCGGCCGAGGCCGTGGAGATGGCCCGGCGCCTCGCCCGCGAAGAAGGTCTGCTGGTGGGGATATCCTGCGGGGCGGCCGCGGCCGTGGCCGTCCGCCTGGCCCGGCTCGAGGAATTCGCGGGCAAGACCATCGTCACGATCCTGCCGGACGCCGGGGAACGCTATCTCTCCACGGTGCTCTTCGAGGGCATCGGCGGTTGATCTAGCCAGTCGCCAGGACTTCGCCAATCGCCGCCTGGACATCCGCAACGGCCACCGCCCGCATGCAGGCGCGGTCGTGGCGGCAGGTTTCCCGGTAGTCCCAGTAGATGCAGCCCTCGCAACGCTCCACCTTGCGGACCTGCCGGTGGCGCGGACCGCGCGGCCCCCACTTGTCCGGACTGGTCGGTCCCCAGATGGAAACGGTTGGAATCTCCAGCGCCGCGGCCAGGTGCAGCAGGCCGCTGTCGTTGCCGACAAACAGCCGGCCGCGTTCCAGGACCGCGGCCAGCAGCGGCAGCGTGGTTTGGCCCAGCCAGTCAAACTCCTTGCGGGCTCCTGCCGGCCGCAGGGTTGCCTCCTCCGCGCTGCCGACCCAGGCGACCTGGAATCCGCGGTCGCTCGCCAGCCCATCCGCCACCGCGCCAAAACGGTCCGGCAGCCAGTTCTTTCCGCTCCAACCCGATCCGGGAGCCACCAGGGCCAGGGGCCGGGACAACTCCACGCCGGCGGATTTCAGGAATTCCTCCGCGGCGCGCCGCTCATCCGGGGTCGATTCATATTCCAGCCGGTCCGCCCGGGCTTCGATGCCCAGCGGCCGCAGAAGGTTCGTGAGCGCATCGGCCTCATAGCGGTCTTTTTCGTAGGGCTGGATGTGCGTCCGGATTTCCGGCCGGACGCGCGGCGGCCGCCGATCGCCGATGCCCGTCCACTCCCGGGGGCAAATGGCATTGGCCAGGAAACGGCCGACGGGATCCGCCGGACCGATCAACCACCCGATTCCGGCCCGCCGCAGTTTCAACGCCAGCCGCCATTGCGCCCCCATCCCCTGCCGCCAGTCGCGCCGTCCGCGCGTGAAGGGCGGCAGGTTCGGTCCGAACACGAGGATTTCGTCCGCGTATGCCGCATATCGTCGCGCCAGCGCCTCGCCCCATGGTCCGACCAGCCAGAGGATCTTCGCTTCCGGCCGGCCCGCCCGCAAGGCCTTCAGCATCGGCACGGTATGCAGGACATCGCCGAGGTGGCCGGGCGTGAACACGGCCACGGCATTTCCCGGCGCCCGGGGCGGCGGCAGGCGCCGCGCGGCGAAATCCAGCAGGTGATAGCGGGCTCCTGGGACAAGCGCATTCATGGCCGGCGGCTCATCGGGTCCGGATTTCCTGCGCGATCCGGCGGGTCAACAGGTCCCGGCCGGCGGCGTTGAGGTGGGTCATGTCCCGCCAGATTCCCGGTCCCGGCGGCAGCCCTTGATCGGCCACCGGAACATAGCGGTAGTTGGGCATGCCGTCGAAGCCCGCCAACTGCCGGCGGACTTCCTTCTTGGCCTGCAGGCGCACCGGCGAAAGGATAGCCGGGTTCACGTCGCCTTCGAAAACCGTCAATGCGACCTGCCGGGCTTCCAGCCGGCGGGTGAAGGCCGCAAAAGCCCGTTGTTCCGCGGCGGAAAACCGGAGCGGGCCGCGGGCTTGAGCCGCGGCCGCGGCCGGATCGGAGGGATCTTCCGGCCCGCCGGCCGCGCCGCCGGCCCGCCAGAAGTGGAAACAGATGTGCCGGGCGAAATCCCGGAACCGCCACCCTTCGAAGGTGGCGGCCAGCGTGCTGTCCGCAAGTTCCCGCCAGCGCCGCAGCCGGACGGGAACGGCGAGGCAGCGGACGACGTCCGGCAGGGTCTTCCAGGAGGCATAGGGGCGGAACCAGGCGTGCGGAAACTCCTCCTGGTTGGTGAAATCAAATTCCGAAAGGTACTGCACGCAGACGTCCCCGGACCGGAACGGCACATAGGACAGCATGGCCAGGGCCTTCAGGGGCGTCAGGCCGTACATCGACCGCCGGATGACCGGCGTGGGCGCCAGAAGTTCCCGCAGTAGGTTTTCGTCCACCCCGTTGAGCATCTGGCTGGACCCGACGAGCACGACGGCGGGCGGCTCCGCGACACGCCCGGCGGCCTCTTCCAGGCGCACATAACAGACTTCGCTCATGAAGAATTGTCCGGCGGCCAGCCGTTCCCGGGCGGCCAGCCAGAACGGCGTTTGGGCCCGCGGCGTGCGCAACAGGAATTCCCCCGCGAGCACCACAGCCAGCGCCAGCACGGCGACGAAGTATTTCGGAGGCCGGAGCCGCAGGCCCAGCCACCAGGCGGCCGGAAGGAGGGTAAAGGCCGCGGCGAAAGCCAAGGCGCGCCCGGCCGCGCCGGCCGGAGCCGGCCATAGGAAGGGATTGGCGCCGGCTACCCATTGCCAGAACGGACCGCCCACGGCCAGGGAGCAGACCGCCCCCAGCACGGGAAACAGCCACCAGCCTTTCCGTAGAAAAGCCAGTTCCACGTCGCGGACGGTTGGATTGGATGGAGTGTTCGCCATGGTCAGAATTGGAAATAGATGAAGGCGCCGCCGCCGGTGTTGCCCAGCGCCAGGAACATCAGCACCATCACGGCCGCCAGGGCCGCCCGCGGCACGGGCGACAGTTCCGCCGGGGCCGCGAGACGACCGGTCTTGACCTGCAACCCCTGCACCAGCCACAGCGGCAGGCACAGGATGACGAGCGCGGCCAGCATGTTGGCCGCCTCGATGTTCCAGGCAAAGCGGGAGCACATCGCGCGCAGCATGTCCCCCACCTGCCCGAGCGTTTCTGCCCGGAAGAACAGCCAGCCCAGGCAGACCAGATGGAACATCCAGACCCGGCGCAGCCACACGAACCGGCCCGAAGCTGCAGCATCGCGGGCCGCGCGGATTTCAGTCCAGCCGTGGTAGATCACCAGCAACAGCCCATGGAAGGCGCCCCAGGCGACGAAAGTCCAGGCCGCGCCATGCCAAAGTCCGCCCAGCAGCATGGTCAGGGCCAGGTTGATGTAGGTGCGGCGCCGGCCCTTCCGGTTGCCGCCCAACGGAATGTAGAGATAGTCGCGCAGCCACGAGGAAAGGCTGATGTGCCACCGCGCCCAGAAATCCTTCGGGTTGAGCGCGAAGTAGGGATTGTCGAAGTTCACCATCAGTTCGATGCCCATGAGCCGGGCGAGGCCGCGGGCGATGTCGCTGTAGCCGGAGAAATCGCAGTAGATCTGGAAGGCAAAGGCATAGAGGGCCAGCAAGGCGATGGGGCCGGTCGTGGCCGGCGCCCCGAAGGCGCTATCGACCAGGACGGCCAGGTTGTCGGCCACCACGCACTTCTTGAACAGCCCCCAGGCCGCGAGCCACAGGCCGCTTTCGAGCCCGGCGCGGGTCAGGATCCGGGGAGCCTCGATCTGCGGCAGGAGCCGCGAGGCGCGTTCGATGGGCCCGGCCACCAGCTGGGGGAAAAAGGCCACGAAGGTTGCAAAGTCGAGGAAACTGCGGGTGGCCCGCATCTGGCGCCGGTAGATGTCCAGCGTGTAGGACATGGTCTGGAAGGTGTAGAACGAAATCCCGACCGGCAGGATGATGTCCAGATGGCGCGCCGCGGCGGAAATCCCGAGCCCCTGCAGCAGCACGCCCAAATTGTCCGCAAAAAAATTGAAGTACTTGAAGAATCCCAGGATCCCGAGGTTGGTGACCAGGCTGATCCACAGGGGAAACTTGCGGCGCGCGGCGCTGTCGCCCGCCCGTTCGATCGCCAGGCCGGCCCAGTAGTCGATCAGGGTGGAGACGAAGATCAGGGACAGGAACCGCCAATCCCACCAGCCGTAGAAAAAGTAGCTCGCGACGAGCAGCAGGATGTTCTGGCCCCGGTGGGGCAGGAGCCGGTAGAGGCTGTACACCACCACGAAGAAAACCAGGAAGACTAGGGAGTTGAAAACCATAGGTCGCCGCTACAGGGAACGGATGGCGCCCAGGAGCTGCTCCAGGCCGGGTTCGGGGTCCAGCCGGTGTTCATAGGCCTGCCGGGCGCGCCGGGCCATCGCCGCCCCGCCCGCATCGATCGCCTGCAAGGCGGCGGGGATTTCCGCCGCGGATTCCACCACGACGCCGGCCTGTTCCGGCTCGACGAGCATTTCCCCGAGATTGGTGTAGCGGTTGGTGATCACCGGCAGGCCGGCGCGCAGGTAGGCGTTGATCTTGCCGGAGGCGTAGCCCATCAGCTGGTTGTTGGTCAGCCAGCCCCATTCATCGCCGTTCCGCGTGTAGAAGGCAATGCCGGCATCCGCATCCGCCAGCAGGTCCCAGTAGGCGCCGGGCGCCTGATCGGGCGGGGTGAGCCACACCCGACCGGGCGGCGCCAGGCGGCGGATGAGCTCCAGTTCGAACGCGATCCGCGGATTGACCTGCGCGCCGAACGAAGAGTGCAGCGCCAGTTTCCAGTGCGCCGGCCAGGCGGAAACGGACGCCAGGATGTCCTCGATCCCGAACCCCGGGCCGAGGTTGCCGGCACAGATCAGGATCCGGTCCGTGGCGGACAATCCGAACATGCGCCGCAGGGCGCCAGTCTTGGGCTGCAGGGGAAGCCGGCGCCACGAATTCGGGATGTAGATCATCTTGTCGAGGGCCAGGTTGAATTCCGCGGCCAACCGCGCGCCCCGGACGGGATCGAATTCAAGATAGTGCCGGCACCCCGGGAGATAGCGCGCGAGAATGCGATGATAGCGGCGCAGCGTGATGGCCTGGGCCGGAAGATCCTGCAGCAGCAACAGCTCCAAGGACGAGTAAATCTGCGGCACGCGAAAGATGGGCTGCCACAGGGACGCCAGTCCGGTGGCCACGGAATCCGCCACAACCATTGCGGTATACCGCCGGCGCAAGCGCTCCTTCAGCGCCCAGAGCTGCAGATACCGGCGTTGCCGCAGCAGGCGCGCGGCCCCGCGGCCTTCCCAAACCCAGGGATTGCCCGCGTACTGGACCAGGTCCGGATTCACCCGGCTGGTCAGCACCGGCTGGCTCGGGGCAAACACCCGCACTTCATAGCCGCTTTCCGCCAGCTTTTCGATGAGGGAAGTCAGCACCGGGATGTGGGTCAGATATTGGGAAGTGGAAAGCAGCCCAATGCAGCCGCGGTTGGGCGGCTGCTCCCTGCCTATGCGAAGTCCCGTCATGCTGAATCCCGCTGCGGCTCCGGTCGGTCAAGCGGCAGAAAACGGTTTTTGCGCCACCGCCAGGATGTGCCAGGTCTCATCGGTAATGATCTCTCGGTCCGCATACCCGGCAAACCAGCGTAGCGGGACCAGCCCGCTTTTTTCCAGGAGGCTTGCCATTTCCGGCACGCGGAAATAGCGGTTGGTCTGGGTTTCGCTCAGACAGCCATAGCTCCCGTCGGCCCGCGGTTCGAAAATGGTGTAGGTCACATGGGCCAGATGCGGTTCCGGTTCGAGAACGGTTTCGGAGATCCGCAGCAGGGTTCCCGCCGGGACCGGCCAGCGGCGCACGCGGACCGGATCGAACCGGCGCACCATGGCGTCCGCATGCCAGAACTCGAAGACAAAGACTCCGCCGGGCGCCAGGAGATCCCGCACCCGGCCGAGGGTTTGCAGGACGGCGGCATCGTCCTTCACGTAGCCCAGGGAATCAAAGAGGCAGATGACGGCGTCGAACTCCTGGCCCGGCAAATCCAACTGGCGCATGTCCTGGCAGTGGAACAGGCATTGGGAGCCGGCCGCCCGGGCCCGGCGCTGCGCGCAGGCGAGCATGTCCCGGGAATAATCGGTTGCGGTGACGCGGTAACCGAGGCGCTCCATTTCCAGCGCCATTTTCCCGGTGCCGCAGGCCAATTCCAACAGCCGGCGGCCCGGTTTCAGGCCGAACCGTTGCAGACAGGCATGAACGAATTCCGCCTCCTCGCGGTAGGGCTTATGCGCATAGAAGACATCATAGAGTTCGGCATGGCGCCCGAGGTAGGAACTCATGGAATCAGCCTGTGGAGGTGCGAATGGACTCCGCGATGAAGGCGATCTGGTCCTCGGACAGCTGCGGGGATGAGGGCAGATACAATCCGCTGGACCACAGCCGTTCCGCCACGGGACACGCCACGGGCCGGAATCCCGCCTGGCGCTGGAAGCAGGGCTGGAGGTTCATCGGGCAGAAAAAGGTGCGGGTTTCGATGCCGGCCTGGCGGAGCGCCTGTGCGAGCGCGTCGCGGGTCCGACCGAACTCGGGCTGCACCACGACCGCAAACATCCAGTAGACATTGCGCGCCCAGGGGAGTTCCGGCGGCAGGCGGAGCCCGCGGATATCCTGCAGATGGCGGCGATACGTGTCGGCCATGCGCCGCTTGCCGGCCACGATCTGCTCGATTTTGCCGGCCTGGACGTAGCCCATCGCCGCCTGGTAGCCGGTCATGCGGAAATTATGCCCGGCCTCCTCGTGGCGGAACCGCGGCTGGGTGAAGGCCAGATTGCGCAGCAGGCGCAGGCGCTCGGCCAGCCGTTCGTCATTCGTGACGACCATGCCCCCTTCGCCGGTCGTAATGATTTTGTTGGCATAGAAGCTGAAGCCGCCCATGTGCCCGAAGCTGCCGGTCATCCGGCCGCGCACGGTGGCGCCATGGGATTCGGCGCAGTCCTCGATCACGATCAGATTGTGCTTGCGGGCGATTTCGGTCAAGCGGTCCATGTCCACCGGATGGCCGAACAGATGCACGGGGATGATCGCCCGGGTGCGGGGCGTGATCAGGGATTCGACCAGATCGAGGTCGAGGTTCCAGGTTTCGTCCTCGGAATCCACCGGCACCGGCACGGCCTGGTTGTGAAAGGCCGCCAGGGCGGTGGCGATGTTGGTGCTTGCGCTGACCAGGACCTCGTCGCCCGCGCCGATCCCGGCGGCCTGGACCGCCACCTGCAGCGCCGTGGTGCCGCTGCTCACAGCCACGCCGAAGCGGCAGCCGACGTATTCCGCGAACCGCCGCTCGAAGGCCGGGATCGACTCGCCGAACGAGCCCGAGATTTCGCCCCGCTCCAGGGCCGCGACGACCGCGCGGATCTCCTCGGCGCCGAAAACGGGTTCAAAGACCGGAATCATGGCTTCAGGTCCACGAGGATCTTGTCGTTCTCCGTGCCCAGAAAAGGCCCCTGCTTGACGCTGATGCACTGCATATCCTCGGCCACCCGGATGGCATGGATGCCGTGGATCAGGACAATGGCGTCGCCGGCGCGCAGCGTAATTTCGCGCAGCAGTTCGCCGCCGTCCCGGAAGAGCTGGACGACCACGACGCCGCGCTGGACGACGAACATCTGCTGCAGGTCGTCGATGGTGCGGGCGACCGCCTTGTGATAGTGCGGCGGCTCGACGAATCCGGCCGGGTGGGCCAGCAAGCCGAATTGGAACGAAGACTCCGCGGGGGAGAAAAACGTCGTGTGCGCCACCCGGGTGTCGGCCCAAATGATCTCCGCGTATTTCACGCCGTCGTAGGTTACGTGCTCGATGCCCATAGCCGGTTTCCCTGGGTTGATGAGGTGTCGAAACAGGTTTGCATAACGCCATGATCAAATTAACACGCGCGGGCAGATTCGTCGAGGCTGATCGTCGTCCGGCCGGCCGGGGCCGACCGCCGGCGGTCCGGCCGGGGCGGGCCTTACCGGTATAATTCCTTGGCTGAAAACCGTTCGTCGTGCTGATGCTGAAACCGTTCGCGCTCCCGGTCTACGCCCCCGAAACGCGCCAGATACCGGTCGTTCAGCCACCAGCCAAAATGCCGGTTGAGCCGCCCCCGCGGGCCATCGAACCCGAGGGCGGGGATCAAACCCCGTTTCATGAGAATGCGGAAGCGGCGATACAGCCAGACGTTGTGCCGATTAATTCGGCGGTTTTTCGAAAACGCGCTGTAATGAATGAACTGGTTCTGCCAGGAAGGAGCCAATGCCGCAAAGGACCAGCCGTGCTTTTCAATCAGCTGATGCTGGAAATAAGCCGCGCTGTCGTAGGCGTGGAGGATTCCGTCCGCCCCGGCGGTTTCGTAATAGTAATGGGAGGGCCCGGTCTGCAGGCATTCCTGCCGGTACAGGCAAAACCAGGTGTGCCAGCGTTGGTGCAGGAACAGGATCCGGTTTTGGTCATAGGTGTTGACAAACCGCGGATTATCGGGGGAATAGTCGGTGGCCACCCCCGCCAGTCCGGGGGTGGTCGCGAGCCGATCGAGGGCGGCGCGGACGAAACCGGGGCGCAGGATTTCGAAATCCGCGTCCACGGTGGCGACATAGGGCGCCGCCAATGACTTCAGTTCCCGCGTCCAGATCGTATCGCACGACTCCCAGGCGCCCTGCACGGGCCGGGGCACGCCCTCGGGCGAGACGATCACCTCCCCGGGACGCGGGGGGGCATGCGCCACATGCGCCTGGTTGTCCCGGATCTCCACATACGGCCACCGCCGCCACCGGGGATAATAGTGCGCGGCGATCGGCGGCGAGAGGCAGTTGGCATAGACGCACAGACGGAAGTCGAGGCCGGCGCGCCGCAACCGGCGATAGCTGCGGATCGCGTAGTCCGCGATCAGGGCGTCCGGCTCGGTCACAATCATGAAGAAAATGACGAGCGGGCGTGCATCCGGGCCGGCGGCGGAAACCGGCCGGGCGGGCCGTTCAGCCGCCCGGCCTGCGCAGCTAGCGGTAGGCGATGACATGGTCGAACGTGCTTTCGAAGCGCGTGAAGTTGCGGGTCGCCCGCTCAAAGACCGCGCGACAACCCGGGCGGTTTTCCTCATGCAGTTCCACGCACAACACGCCGACGTGCCCGATCCAGGAGTCGCTGGCCGCCAGCACTTCGATCTCCGCCCCTTCGATGTCCATCTTCAGCAGATCGATGTCCGTGATGCCATGGCGCGCCATGAGGTCGTCCAGGGGCAGGCATTCGGTGTCCTGCCCCAGCAGTTCCTGCCGCCCTTTCGTTTCCGTGATGGTATACGACCAGTGGCCGCGGTGCGGATTCACGAGCGGCATGACCGCGCGGGAACCCCACAAGGCCGCCTGAACCGGGACGACCCGGGGCCAGTCCTTCACGTTCCGGACAAGCATCTCGTAGTTGCGCCGCTCCGGTTCAATGGCCAGGATGCGCGCCTGGGGATAGCGCCGGGCGAAAAAGACGGAAACCGCCCCGATGTTGGCGCCGGCATCGATGATGACCTTGGGGGCCCGGCATTCGATGCTCTCGTACTGGTGTTCCCCCAGGCAATGGACCGCCACACCCAGGTCCCGGGTGCCCGCGCGGACCCAGATCTTGTGGCCGCAAAGCGTTACCCGCACGGGCTTTTCCTCCGAGACGAGCGGCGCCAGGGCCAGCTGGGCGGCCCCCCGGAATCCGACCCACCGGGCATATGGCGGGATCAAGCCCAGCGCCCGCCAGATCCTGCGCAGCAGCCGCCCGGCCCCTTTGATTTTTCTGATGAACATGGTTTCAATCTATTCCGCGTGGCCGCGCCGCGGCCGGATCGCCCGGCCGCACTGAACCGCGGGCTCCGCACGCAGCACCATAGCACGAAAGTCCGTCCACGCAATCCCCTATCCCGGGGCAAGAGTGAACGAGTAGTCCACGAGCACGCTGCCGGTCCCGGGCACCGGCGGGCGGCCCGTACCGTAAAAATCGCCTTCGCCAACGTGCAGGACGACCCCCTGCTGAAGGTGGTCGATGGTTTCCCCCCCGGCATCGCAGAGCTTGATGTTCATGATGTACTCCCCCGGAACCAGTTGACAGCGCGGCATCCGGCAAACGATCTCCCCCGCTTCCCGCTCCAGCGTCAGCATTTGATTCACCTTGTCGCTGTTCAGATGCAGACAATGCTCCCCGCGGGCGTTCAGGATGTAGATGATCGCGTAGATGTTGACGGGCACCTGCCGTGCCTCGTATCCGAGCCGGATGCTTCCGGGAGAACCGGTTTGCAAGCCCTGGCCGGGCACCTCCGATTCCGTGTTCACATGCGTGATGCGCACGAGGCCGGATCCGCGCCGCGCCAGTTTTTCCAGGCTGGTCCGGTCCGTGCCGACGACTTGGAAAGAGGACTGATAGGCGGCAATCACCTCGGCCGGCGCCCCCGTCCGGATCATCCGGCCGGCTTCGATGAGGATCGCCTTGGAGCACAAGCCCATGATGGTCGGCATGTAATGGCTGACGAACAGGACCGTCCGCCCTTCGCCGGCCACGGCGTTCATTTTGCCCAGGCATTTTTTCTGGAACGCCGCATCGCCCACCGCCAGCACCTCATCCACCACCAGGATTTCCGGCTCCAGATGCGCAGCCACGGCAAAGGCCAGCCGCACATACATCCCGCTGGAATAGCGCTTGACGGGTGTATCGATGAAGTTTTCAAGCTCGGCAAACGCCACGATCTCGTCGAATTTCCGGGCCACTTCGGACTTGGTCATCCCCAGGATGGCGCCGTTGAGAAACACGTTTTCGCGGCCGGTCAACTCGGGGTGAAAGCCCGTGCCGACCTCCAGCAGGCTGGCGACGCGGCCCTTGACCCGGATGCAACCCGCCGTCGGCGCGGTCACGCGGGAGAGAATCTTGAGCAGCGTGCTTTTGCCGGCGCCGTTCCGGCCGATGATGCCGAGGACCTCGCCCTGCTCGATCTCCAGGCTGATGTTCTGGAGCGCCCAGAGCGTATGCCCCTCCACCGCGGCGTGGACCTGGTCCACCCGCCGGTTGGGATCGGGCAAGCCCCGGACCCGGTGCCACCAGCTCTGCAGGTCCTCCCGCAGCGTTCCGCTGCCGATCACCCCCAGGCGGTAGGACTTGGATACGTTTTCGATGGAAATCACTGAGGCCATGGTTACAGGGGGTAAGGTTGCAGGTTACAGGGGAAGAGGTTCATGATGAAAGAGGCAAAACGCGCCAATCCGGCTTCTGTTTCAAGCTCTTGATCAAACCCCAAACGGTTTTGGAACAGCGAGCGGCTAGGAACTTGATCTCTTCGAATTGAGCCTGATCGAAATAGCCCAGATCGAGACCGGCATAGGCCATGCTGCGCACTTCTCCGGCGGAAGCCTTGGCAATAAACAGAAATTTCACCGTGTCAACGTTCGTATCCCGCTCAAAACCCTCCGCGATATTGTTCATCACCGAGATGGCCGCCCGGCGCATTTGGTCGGCGAAACCGTTGTCCTTGGCGCCTATGGCAGTCGCCATGCTTCGGCATACGAGTATCGCCAGTTCTCGTGCATATCGCCAGCATTCCAAATCTTCAAATGTCTTGATCTCGCTCACCTGCAACCTGTAGCTTGTAACCTTTCACCGTCGCGCGCAAAGCGCGCGCTACACGGTATCCATGAACGTCCGTTCGACGCGGTTGAAAATGGCCATCCCGCCCAGCAGCAGCAGCCCGGTGAAGAGAACCGTGTAGCCCAGATATCCCCAGGAAAAAACCCCGGTGCCGAAAAAGCCGTACCGGAAGGTTTCGACGATGGTGGTCATGGGATTGGCGACGAGAATCCAGCGGTACCGTTCACTCATGGCGGACAGGGGATAGATGACGGGCGTGGCGTACATCCACAGCTGCACGCCGAATCCCACCAGCACCTGCAAATCGCGGTATTTCGTGGTCAGCGAAGAAACGATCACGCCGAATCCCAGGCCCAGACCGGCCATCAGCAGCAGCAGCACCGGCAGCAGCAGCGCCACCGCATTGGGGCGGAGCGGGGCTCCGCGCCACCAGAACACGCCGAACAGGCACAGAAACAGCCCGAATTGGATGGCAAAGGCAATCAATTGCGAGGCCACGATGGAAACCGGCACCACCATGCGGGGAAAGTAGACCTTGCCGAATATGCCGGCGTTGGCAATGAAGGTGTTGGAGGTGCGGGTCAGGCACTGGGCAAAATACCCCCAGACCGTCGTGCCCGCCATGTAGAAGATGAATTCGGGCGTGTTGTCGGTGGGCAGTTTGGCGATCCGCCCAAAAACCACCGTGAACATCAGGGTCGTCAGCAGGGGTTGCAGGATATGCCACAAAGGCCCCAGGATCGTCTGCTTGTACGAGGCCACGAAATCCCGGCGGACAAACAAGCCGACCAGGTCCCGGTAACGCCACAAATCGCCCCCGTGCAAGGCGAACCAGCCCGTCGGCGGGCCGATCGTCAGGTCCCAGCCCGTTTCATTCCTGTTGAAAGTGGACATCGGCATATTGAGAATCATGTTTGGGAAGCCTTGGCGAGTCAATTCACAATCACGGCCGGCGACCGGATGATGCACTCGGCAACCCTCTTGACCTGCCTTCGGCGCCCGTCCGTGGGCCGGAAGGTCTTTCGCGGCGCATTCGATCACGGCGCCTGGGCGGCCGGATCCGCGCCAAAATCCGGCTCCGCCGGAATCGGGCAAGCCGGCTTTTCGGGCTTTGCCGCGGCCCGCAAAGGGCATAGGATGCCGGGTTGTGAGTGCATCGCCGGCAGCCGTCGCGCCCAAGCGCCGCCCCTGGGGCCGGCGGTTCGCGGCTTTCCTGCTGGCGGCGGTCCGGCATTCGCCGGGCTGGATCCTGCGCATTTTCTTCACGCTGCTGGTATTGCTGGCGGTTCTGTTCGCCTATCTGCACCTGGTGGGCCTGCCGGCCTATTTCACGGACCTCTTCCTCGACCGGATGGCGGCCCAGGGCTACCACCTCCAGATCCAGCGGCTGACGCTCGAGATCGACCGGGGCTTGGTGGCCCGCAACGTCCGGCTGTATGCCGCCGCCGACGCGCCGGAGCCATTCCTGGAGGCCAAAGCCTTCACGGTGGCGGTCAACCCGGTGCCCCTGCTCCGCCGGCGGGAAGTCGTCCCGGTCATCTCGATCGTGGACGGCGCGGTGCGGGTCAACCTCGGCCAGAACCGGTTCGGGGTCCGCCAGGGTTCCCGCGCCATCGCGGTCGACCGGCTCAATCTCCGCTTCTCGGCCACGCGCGACGAAATCCAGTTGCGGGAATTCTCCGCCGACATCCTGAACATCCATTTCCAGGGGCGCGGTGTCGTGTATCCGGTTCCGGGCAGTTCCCGGCCGGCAGGCGGGAATCCGCTGGCCGCCGCCATTGTCCTGGCCGAGGAGGCGCCCGACCGCGTGCTGCGCCTGGTGGAGCAGATCAATGAAATCTCCTTCCAGGAGCCGCCGACCGCTGATTTCACGTTTGCCCTCTACCCCGCGCATCCCGAAGCGAACTCGGTTGTCTTCCGGTTAGACGCGGCAGCCGGCGGCAGCCTGCGCGGCATTGCGTTCGACCAATTCAGCCTCGACCTCGCCTGGAAGGACCAGCAACTCCGTTTGCCATCCTGCCAGATTCAAAAAGGGCCCGGCATCCTGGGCTTCTCGGGCTGGTTTGACCTGGCCAATCAAACGGTCTCGCTCCATCTGCTGAATACCCTGCCGCCCGATACGTTTCTGGACCTGTTGCCGGACGAGACGCGGGCCAAGGCCGCCGCGGCGGTGGCCGACTACCGTTTTCCGCTGCGCCTGGAGCTGCAGATCGGGCCCTGCCCGCTGGCGACGGCGGCCGAGCACTTCACCGGCCGCATCTCCTTTTCCAAAGCAAAGATCCGTGAAGTGCCCGTGGAAAGTCTGGACCTGACCGTGGCGCGCGAAGGCCCGGAGGTGCGCCTCGACACCGCCACCGTCCAACTCGACCGTGGCACGCATGCCAGCCGATTGAAAATCCGCAACGGCGCCTACCATCTCGTCAGCAAGCGCTTCCGCGCCGAGGTGGCCGGCACGCTCAATCCCCATCTGCTCAAGCCGCTGATGACCCCCGGCATGCGGGCCATTGTCGAGTGGTTCGGCCTCGAGCAACCCGTGGAAGCGGATATCGTGCTGGGCGGGGTGGCCGGCAATCCCGCTATTTACTGCTATGGTCCTGTTCAGGCGACGAATTTTTCGATCAGTGGCGTCGCCGTGACGTCTCTCCAGGGGCAGCTCAACATCACGAACGAAGTCATGCACCTCACGGGGGCCACTCTCGCCCGCCCGGAAGGGCGGGCCCGCGGCGATATCCACTTGGCGTTTTCCAACCAGACAATCCGGCTGGATCTGGACAGCACGCTGGATGCCCGGGATACCGCGCAGATGATCGGGCCTGGCGTCGCCGATTTCATGCAGCCCTTCCAGCTCAACGGCCCGGTCCGCCTGCAAGCGCGGGGCCTGCTTGACTTCTGCAATTTCGCGTTGAACCACCTGGAAGCCCATGTCGAAGCGCAGCGTTTCGGTTTCGACCGCTGGGAGGCCGACCGGGCCGTATTCGATCTGGGCGTTCGGGGACGGCGGCTGCGTTTCACCAACATCGTCGCCGCGGCCTATGGGGGCCAGTTCACCGGCACCGGCCGCCTTTATCCCGTGGGCAGCGACGACCGTTGGCGCTACGAGGTGGATTTCGCCGCCACCAATGTCAACCTGACCAACCTTCTATTCGCTTCCACGGGCAAACCGACCAGCGACCTGCGCGGCACTCTGGATGGCACCGGCCGGATCGGCGGCTACATCGGTCAGGGCACCGGGGCAACCGTCACCGGCGCCGGCCGGGCCGCCATCCGGGGCGGACTCCTGTTCCAGACCCGCCTGTTCAGCGGCTTGTCCGCCATCCTCTCCAGGATCATTCCCGACTTCACCCTGTTCGCGCAAACCGACGCCGCCGGCAACTACACCCTGCGGAACGGACGGTTGGTCTCGCGCGACATCGAGCTGAAAGGCACGGTATTCAGCGTGAAAGCCGCGGGCCATTACACATTCGCAGGCGAGCTCGACTACCGCGTCGAGGTCCAGCTCCTGCGCAGCGGCCCCGTGGCGGCCATTGTCCGCCTGGCCACCCGGCCGGTCACCCGCCTGCTGGAGTTCCGGCTCACCGGTACGTTCGACGAGCCCCGCTGGCGCCCCCTCAATTTGAATCCGGCGGAACTCTTCTCCGCCGAGGGCAAGCCGGAATCCTGATCCAGCGCCGCCCCGATTCCTGCTTGCATGCCGGCGGGAGCCGTGATAGCGTCTCTTCCGTCTTCAGGGCGTGGTGAAATTCCCGACCGGCGGTACAGCCCGCGAGCCGAGAGGCAGACAAGGTGCGATTCCTTGGCCGACAGTGAACAGTCTGGATGGAAGAAGACTTGTGCGGCCGGATTGCCGCCAACGCCCCGAAGACGGAAAGGTCTTCGGTTTTTTGTATGGCTGCATCCGGGCCGGACTCGGTCTTCTGCTCCGTGGAGGAGGCGCTGGACATCCTGCGCGGCGGCGGCATGCTGCTGGTGGTGGACGACGAGAACCGGGAGAACGAGGGGGATCTCGTGGCCGCCGGGGAGACCATCACGCCGGAGATCATCAACTTCATGGCCACCCACGGGCGCGGCCTGATCTGCGTGCCCATGGAGGAGGCGCGGCTGTGCCGGCTGGGGCTGGGCCGCATGGTGCCGCTGGACGAGCGCGACCGCTACCGCACCGCCTTCACCGTCTCCGTGGACGCCCGGGAGGGCATCACCACCGGCATCAGCGCCTTTGACCGCGCCCGGACCATCCAGCTGCTGGCCGACGACCAGTCCACCGCCTGCGACTTCATCCGGCCCGGCCACATGTTCCCCCTGCAGGCCGTGCCGGGCGGCGTCCTGCGCCGCACCGGCCACACCGAGGCGGCCGTGGACCTGGCCCGGCTGGCCGGCCTCAAACCCGTCGGCGTCATCTGCGAAGTCATGCACGACAACGGCCAGATGGCGCGGTTGCCGGACCTGCGCGCCTTTGCCGGCAAGCACGGCCTGCGCATCCTGACCGTTGCCGCGCTCGTCGCCTGGCGCCGCGCGCGGGAAAAAACCGTGCGCCGCGACACCGTCGTGGATTTGCCCACGGAATACGGCAATTTCCAGCTGTATCTCTACGTCGACGAGAACACCGGCGAGCACCACATCGCCCTGGTGCGCGGCGAACCCTGGCAGCAGGACGCGCCGCTGGTCCGCATCCATTCGGAATGTCTGACGGGCGATGTCTTCGGTTCGCGCCGCTGCGACTGCGGCAACCAACTGCACGCCGCGCTGCGGCAGGTCGCCGCCGCCGGGCACGGGGCGGTGCTCTACATGCGGCAGGAGGGCCGCGGCATCGGCCTGGCCGGCAAGATCCGCGCCTACGCCCTGCAGGAGCGGGGCCGGGACACCGTCGAGGCCAATCTCGAACTGGGCTTCGGCGCCGACCTGCGGGACTACGGCGTCGGCGCCCAGATGCTGCTCGACCTCGGCATCACCCGCCTGCGCCTGCTGACCAACAACCCCCGCAAGGTCGTCGGCATCCAGGGCTACGGCCTCGAGATCGTCGAGCGGGTGCCCCTCGCCTTCCCCCCCACCCCGCACAACGCCCGCTATTTAAAAACCAAGAAGGAAAAACTGGGTCACTTGATCTGATCCGGAAAGGACACATGAACTGCAAGGAAACCAGCGGCCAGCTCAACGCCAAGGGGCTCAAGTTCGGCATCGTGGTCAGCCGGCACAACGACCTGTTCACCGGCCAGTTGCTGAAGGGCGCCCTCGACTGTCTCGCGCGTCACGGCGCCGCCGAAAAGGACATCGAGATCGCCTGGGTGCCCGGAGCCTTCGAGCAGCCCCTCATCCTCAAGAAACTCGCCCAGACCGGGCGGTTCGACGCGTTGATCGCGCTGGGCGCCGTCATCCAGGGCGCCACGCCCCATGCCGGCCTCATCAACGCCCAGGTCGCCCGCGCCCTGGCGCAGATCGGCCTCGAGAGCGGCCGGCCGGTGGTGGACGGCATCGTCGCCGCCGAGAACCTCGACCAGGCCATCGAGCGCTGCGGCAGCAAGGGCGGCAACCGCGGCTGGAACGCCGCCCAGACCGCCATTGAAATGGCTTCCCTCGTCCGGCAATTGTCCTGACCGGCCCTTCCGGCCGGCCGGCTCCACCCTCGAAAGGACCCCCGCATGGGTATCCGCCACGAAGCCCGGGAATGGGCGCTGCAGTTCCTCTTCCAGTCCGAATTCAACCGGGCGGAATCCCTCGATGAGGGATTCCGCCTGTTCTGGCAACATCAGGACGAGGAGCCGGCGGTCCGTCCGCCGGCCGCCGGCGAATCGCCGCCGGAAGCTGCCGCCGCCGATGCCCGGCTCCGGGCCAAGGCGCGCCGGTTCGCCGAGGAACTGGCGCGGGGCGTCATTGCCCACCACACCGAAATCGATCCGCTTATCGCCAAGCACGCCGACAACTGGGAGATCGGCCGCATGGGCACGGTGGAACGCAACGCCATGCGCATCGCCGTGTTCGAGATGCTCCACCGCGCCGACATTCCGCCGGTTGTCTCCATCAACGAAGCCGTCGAACTGGCCAAGGCCTACAGTTCCGTCGAATCCGGCAAGTTCGTCAACGGCATCCTGGACCGGATCCGCAAGGAACTGGACCGTCCGGCGCGCGAGACGAAACCCACCGTCCCGCCGGAGGGCTAGCCGAACGCCATGGGCTCCTGGTTCCAAAGCCTGGGCAAGACGCGGGAACGCTTCGCCGGCGTGTTGAAGAGCCTGTTCGCCGCGCCGGCCGCCGGGACGGGGGCGGCGGAAGAACTGGCGGACCTGCTGATCACGGCCGACGTGCCCATGCCGATTGTCCAGGCGCTCGTGCGCGAGCTGGGAAAAACCGCCCCGCGCCGGGAGCCGGTCCGCAACACCTTCCGCCGGGTGCTGGTCGCCGCCCTCGGCGAAAATCCCCCCGTGGACTGGGGCGCCCTGCCCCGTCCCACCGTCCTGCTTTTGGTCGGCATCAACGGTTCGGGCAAGACGACGACTGCGGCCAAGCTCGCGCGGCTGGCGCTGCGGGCCGGGCGCAAGCCGCTGTTGGGCGCCACGGACACCTTCCGGGCCGCCGGCTCGCACCAACTCAAGCTGTGGGCCGAACGGATCGGCTGCGAGGCCGTGATCGGGGCTCCGGGCGGCGATGCCGCCGCCGTCGCCTACGACGCGCTGGATGCCGCCCTGGCCCGCGGCTGCGACACCGTCATCGTGGACACCGCCGGCCGGATGCATACCAAAGAGCCGCTGATGCGGGAGCTCCAGAAGATCCGCGCGGCGCTGGACAAGCGCCTGCCCGGCGCGCCCCATCATACCTGGGTCGTGCTGGATGCCATGCTGGGCCAGAACGCCGTGCAGCAGGCCCGCCAATTCCACGAAATGACGCCGCTGACCGGGGTCATCGCCACCAAGCTGGATGGCAGTTCCAAAGGCGGTTTCCTGTTCGCCGTCCGCCAGGAGCTGGATGTGCCGGTCGTCTATGCCGGCCTGGGCGAAGGCATGGACGACCTGGCCCCGTTCGAGGCCGAAGCCTTTGTCGCCGCCCTGCTCGACCTGGATGAGGCGCAGTGAACCTGTATTCCCAAGCGGACTTGAAATGGATGCAGCGGGCGCTGGTTTTGGCCCGCCGCGGCGAGGGGCTCACGCGGCCCAATCCGCCGGTCGGCGCCGTCGTGGTCAAGCATGGCCGCAAGGTTGGAGAAGGCTGGCACCGGAAGGCCGGGGGGCCGCACGCCGAAGTATTCGCCTTGCGGCAGGCGGGCGCGGCGGCGCGCGGGGCCACGCTGTATGTCACGCTGGAGCCCTGTTCCAGCCATGGCCGCACCCCGCCCTGCACCGCGGCCATTCTCCGCGCCGGGATCGTGCGCGTCGTGGCGGCCAGCGCCGATCCGAATCCGCGGCATGCCGGCCGCGGATTCCGCTTGTTGCGCGCCGCCGGCATCCGAGTGCAAACCGGCGTTTGCAAGCCCGAAGCCTCCGCGCTCATCGCCCCTTTTGCCTGCCACATGCTCCGGCGCCGGCCGCACTTCACCTTGAAACTCGGACTGTCGCTGGACGGCCGGATCGCCGACCGCACCCATTGCTCGCGCTGGATCACCGGGCCGGAGGCGCGGAAAGCGGTCCAGGCCCTGCGGCGCACGGCCGATGCGGTCATGGTCGGCGCCGGGACCGTGCGCCACGACAATCCCTCTCTCTGGCCCCGGCCCGCCAAAGGCCGCGCCCCCTGGCGTGTGATCGTTGCCGGCCGGGGGCCCCTGCCCCTCAAGGGCAAGGTGTTCGCCGATGAACACGCAGACCGCACCCTCGTGGCGGCTCCGAAAGGCTGGCAACCCGCGTGCGCACGCCGAATCCGGCAGGCGGGCGCCACAGTCCTGGCCCTGCCCCGGACCCGCTTCCTGCAAGCCTTGGCACGGGAATTGGGCCGGCTCGGGATTCTCAAGGTGCTCTGCGAAGGCGGCGGCGGCCTGGCCGGAGCGCTCATCCAGGCCGGCTTGGTGGACGAATTGTGCATTTTTCTGGCGCCCGTCATGATCGGAGGGCCGGTCGGGGCCGCGGGCGGAACAACCTGGGCCTTGTCCCGGGCTCCGGGATTCCGGCTGGCCGATTACCGTCCCGTGGGCCAAGATCTGTTCCTGCGGTTGCGGCCAGCCGGAAAGGAGGCGTGAATGTTCACGGGACTTATTCAGCAGGTCGGCCGCCTGGAGCAGGTTTCATTTCAGGGGGAAGCCGGCCGGCTGGCCCTGGCGGCCCGCTTCACGACTCCTGTGCAGCTTGGCGAGAGTATCGCCGTGAACGGCGCCTGCCTGACGCTGGTCGAGCAGCGCGGCGACCGCCTGGTGTTTGACGTGCTGCGCGAGACATTCGAAAAAACCGCCTTGCGCGGGAAACGGCCCGGCGCGCCGTTGAACCTGGAACGGGCGCTCCGGCTGGGCGAGCCGCTTGGCGGCCATCTGGTCAGCGGCCACGTGGATGGCACCGGAGAACTGGTCCGGGTGGATCAAGCGGGCCGGGACAAAGTGCTGATTGTTTCGGCCCCCACCCTGCTTTCTGAAATCGTCCCGAAAGGCTCGATCGCCCTGGATGGCGTCAGTTTGACGGTGGTGGACATCGAGCCGGCCGCCCGGACCTTCGCGGTGCATGTCATCCCCCACACCTGGAGCCACACGGCGCTGTCCGCCCTGACCCCCGGAATGCGGATCAATCTCGAGACCGACATGATCGGCAAGTACGTGCGCGCCGCGCTCGCCGGCGCGGCGGCCGCGCCGGCCATCACCTGGGACAAACTGAGAACGGCCGGTTTCCTGGCGTGATCAGTCCGCGAACGCGTAGCGGAGAATGCAGCGCAAGGCGCTGAATCCGTCCTTCCAGCCGATCTTCTTCCCTTCGGAATAATCGCGCCCGTAATAGGAAATGGGCACCTCGTAGATCTTCAGTTTCCGCCGGGCGATCTTGGCAGTGATCTCGACCTCGAATCCGAACCTGTTTTCCTGCAACGGGATGGACTGGATGACCTCGCGCTTGAAAACCTTGTAGCACACTTCCATGTCCGTGAGGTTCAGGTTGGTGGTCATGTTGGACAGCGTGGTCAGGAGTTGGTTGCCCAGATAATGCCAGTAGAAGACCACGCGATGGGCGCCGCCGCCGAGGAAACGGGAGCCGTACACCACATCGGCATGCCCGTCCAGGATCGGCTGCAGCAGGCGGGCATATTCCTGCGGATCGTATTCCAGGTCGGCATCCTGGATCAGGACAATGTCGCCCGTGGCCGCGGCAAAGCCGGTGCGCAGGGCCGCCCCCTTGCCTTGGTTGACGGCATGGGTCAGCACCTTGAGGTCCGGCTTTTCCCGGCCCAGTTTTTCCAGCACCTCCCGCGTGCCGTCGCGGGAGCAGTCATCCACCAGCAGGATCTCCTTCTCGAGGCCGACATCGGCCGCGCGCACCAGTTCGACAATCCTGGCAATCGTCGCCGCTTCATTGTAGACGGGAATCACGATGGACAGTTTCACGGTGTCTCCTTCGGCATGACCAGGCGCACGGGACCGATTAGAAAGTAGTCAAAGGGCATATCCGAAACAAGGAAAACCCCCCATTGCCGGACGGCCGCCAGCGCCAGCGGATGGCCGCCGGGGGTTTGCCGCAGCTCCGCCGCGGGAATCTCCACAAGATTCCAGCCCTGGGTCACTGTGAATTCGCGCTGAAAGCGTTCGGCGTAGGGCGGATTGCCTTCCCGATCGTCCACGCGTATGGCCAGCACGGCCGATGATTCCGGCGGCCAAAACAGTTCCGCCCGGAGGCCGGCCGCTCCGCGCCAATCGCCGCAGGCCGGCCGCCGGAACGCGCCGGGATATGGCGCCGATTGATCGCCATCGGGCGGATCCCGCTCCAACCGCAATCCGGGGCCGGCCGCGGGCGCCAGCCGGACTCCGGTCAAGGTCCAGCCCCGCCGGGACCAGGCCGCGGCGGGATCTACCAGCCAGGGGAAGGCCCGGCTTTCCAGGCCCGTCAGGGCGCCAACCCACGCCGGCGGCACAAGAACCAGCGCCAGCAACGCGGCCCAGCGGATCCGCCGGAGGCGGCGGGAATCCCAAGTCCAGCAGCAGCCGGCGGCCCCGCCGGCGCCCAGCAGCCAGTCCCCCAGCCGGGGGGTGCGCCCGGTAACGCCTTGCAGCCATTCCAAAGCGGCGGCGAGCAGCGCCAACGCCAGCCACAGCCGCCAACCCCGGCCGGGCCCCGGCCGGCCCCGCCGCCACAGCCAGGCCAACGCGGCAAACAGGACCACATGCAGCGAATTCCCCGCGGCGTCCCATAACGCGCCGGCTTGCGGCAGATTCCACGGCGCCAGCAGCAGGCCGATAACGATTGCCGTGGCCAGCAGCGCCCATCGTCCGGTGCGGACGATGCGGTCCATGCCTATTCCTGCAACTCCCAGATCCGGTACCACCGGGTCGGCTTCAAATACGAGGTCCGGTCCTCAAAGGTGTAAAAGAGTTCCGAACTCGACAGCGTGAAATCGGTCCGGTTGATGACGGCCGGCCCGTTATACTTCGCCGGCCACTGGTTCCAGTTCTTCCCGAAATCGTCGGAATATTCGACCCGGTATCGGAAGCCGCCGACTCCGCCGCGCCAGTCGAACCGCATGAGGCCGAGCACGGCATAGGGCCGGCGGAAGATTTCGAGTCCGCCGAGCCGCCACTTGAATTCATTCGTGCTGGCACCCTCGCGATAGGGCGGATTCACTCCGATCACCCGCCAGAGGCCGTTTTCCGTCTGATTCTGGGCATCGGCCTGCCAGATATAATATTCGGAATAGGCGTTTTGCGTGGCCAGCGTATTCCAGTTCGAGCCCCCATCAATGGACAACTGGATGTACACCATTTCCGCCGGATCCAGCAAATGGGCGCTCCAGACCAAGGGCCAGATCAAGCCATCCTCCTCCTGGCGGATTTCAAAACCCTCCTCGTTCAGCGTCCGGATCTCGTAACCGATGTTGGTGCTGCCCTGGCTGGCCTGGGGGGTGTTGCCATACATGCCGATGTTGATCCGACCGCCGTGGTTGGTGGGCTCCCGGCTGTAGTCGCTGTCCGGATTGCCGTGGTCGACCGCCCAGGAGACGACATCCTCGTCCGCCACCCAGCCGCCGGGGGTCCAGCGGCCGTACATGGACAGCGGATGGAAGTCCCGGGTGTACTCGATTTCCGCGAGGCCGTGGTTGGTGAAGGCACTGCGGAAATCGTTGCTGGAGTACATTTGCCAGCTGCGCAGGTTGTTGGTCGAGCCTTCATACATGGCTGAATTCGCCTGGCTGAAATCGTACAGGTTGTAGTCTATTTCCGCATTGGCCAGGAGCGAGACCGCCCCTTCCACGGCATAGGCGGTCGCATTGGTTTCCGGAACGAAAATATTGTTCTGCAACACGTCGAATGCGGTATCGCTCAGGCGGATGCCGGCCAGGGTGGGCAGGGCAAAGGTCAGGTTTTCGAGGACCGACGTCCGCGTCCCGAGCAGGCTGACCCCCACCTGGTTCCGCCAGAAGGCGGAATTCAAGACCGACAGGCCGTTCACGGCCGAAGCCACCACCCCCGTGGCGGCCTCGCTCACAACCAGGCCATGCACCGTCACGCCCACGTTGGATTCCAGCAGGATTCCCTTGACCGCCCCTTGGATCGCCAGATCGCCGATCCGGATCCAAGAGGCTTTCACATCCAGGGCGGTCCCCCCGGAACCGCTGCGGGTCAGGGCCGTATGGGCGCCATTGGTATTCCCCACGATCACCACCTCGGCGTTGGTGTTGCCGCTCCGGGACCAGATGACGCGGATGTCGGTGGAGGAGGAATATCCGCCGGCATCGACGTACACGGTGTCGCCACCCTCCAGATCATAGGCGTCCAGAATCTGCTGCAGGGACTCCTTGGGCCGGGCGGGATCCAGGCCGTCGTTGGCGGCCGAACCGGCGGCACTGCAATAGATGTCATCGTTGGTCGTGCCGTCGTTCACATAGAAGCTGGCGGGGGAATTCCGCAAGGCGAAGTCGTCGTCCGTCGCATCCGCGACGCCGGAATCCGCCCCTTCCCCCACCACCTGCCACCGGCCATTGAAGCTGTCGGCGAAGTCACCCGTCGTCGAGTCCCATTCATAGGAGCCCGCAGTGGCACTCAGGCCGGACGCGATGTTCGTCCACGTGGCGCCGCCGTCCGCACTGTACTGCAGGGTGACCATCTTGTCCGCGATGTTGTTGCCACCCGCGGTCCAGCGCAGGACGATATTGGGGCCCTTCAGCACGCCGCCGTCGTTCTGGGTCAACGCCGTCAACCAGAAGTTGGTCCGGCTCAGGCTGGCATTCGTGGTGCCGCCATAGGCGCCCAGGTTGCGGCGATTGCCATTGGGCAGCGGTTCCAGGCTGCCGGCGCCGATAGCCGGATTGCCCAGGTCAATCACGGGGGAATGGTCGCCGGGGTCCGTGTCCCACAGGCCGGTGTCGGGATTCCAGCGGCCCACTTCGGAATTCAGATGGAAATCGCCGCTTCCCATGTTCTGGAACTTCGGATTGAAGGACACGCTGTTGGAATCCTGGCCGGAGGCCGCCTGCCAGTAGGCCAGTTTCTCCCATTTGCCTTTCCAGACACCGATCCAGGCGGCGTTGGAAACCACCACGTTGTTCCAGTCGGAAATCAGGGCGCCATCCACCCAATCGATGGCGCTGTGGGCCTCGGTTCCTCCGGCCATGAGGATGTTGTGCCCCGCCCGCAAGGTGCCGGGGCCGCGCTTGCTGAGCGCGGTGCCCCGCGTCGAAACAACCGTGTTGTTGGAAACCACGCCGCTGATGGCATTGACGACCAATCCGGTTGCCGCCTGGTTGGTGGCGTAGATCACGGAATTGGACAGCACGATGTTGGTGCCGACCATGGTGGCCGCCCCCCACCGCAACCGCAGATTCGCCATGCGGATGTTCTGCCCCGCATAGGCCAGCGCACCCCGGTCGAGCCGAACTTGGTTGAAGACGGAATCGTCACAGGACACGCCCAGCGCACCGTTGGTCTGTTGCAGGTCGCTCACCGTCAAGCCGGCCCCCCGGAAGAAAACCGCATCCCCGGCGAAACGCAAATACCGCAGGTTGAGGTCCCGGGCATCCAGTTGGAACATGCCGCCGTCATGACTGTCGGACGTGACGAACCAGGATCCGTCCGGATGGTAACTGGCCCGCACCTGCACCACCTGGCCATCCCGGCCGCCGTCCGATTCTTCCCACCGGACCACGGTGTTGGAGTCAATTGGATAAATCCCGGTGTCAATGTAGACCTCGTCCGTCGGCTCGAAGTCGACGCTTTCCAGCAGCGACTTCAGCGTGGCCTTGGGCCGCCACAGGAAGCCCCAGTTGCTGTCGCTGCCGGGAGCGTTGGTGGTATAGACATCGTTCACCGTCGAGGTGTCGTTCACGAAATACTTGAACGGGCTGTTGCGCAGACCGAAGAAGTTGTCCGTCATGTCCAAAACATTGGTCTTGCTCAACAGGATCAGCCGCCAGCGGCCGGCGGGGCTGCTGGGCCAGAGTTCATTGCCCGCGAGTTTCAGGTCGCTTTGCCAGGAATATTCGCCGGCGCCAACCGGGTTGGTGGCGACGATCACCCAGTAGTCTTCGCCGTTGTCATACGAATATTCCAGCTGAACCCATTCGTTGGTAGGCACGGCACTGCTAAAGTTCCAGATCAGGTTGACACGGCCAAACATGAGGCCGCCGGCCGAAGCCGTGATGGCCCGCAGCCATTGGTTGGTGTCGCTCTGGCTGGCCTGCGGCGTATTGCCATACAAACCGATGTTCCGGCGCCCGCCGTTGGGGGCGGGTTCGTTGCTCCACGCCGCCGGAGGAGGCGGACCCATGTCAATCAGCGGAGAGAGGGGTTCGGCCGGGTTGGTCACATAGTGCCCGGCGCCCGGATCAAACCGCCCATAGGGGCTTTGGGGATGGAAGTCGCCGTTCGCCGGGTCATTGAACCAGGGGTAGTCGCCGAACGAATGTCGATCCTGGGCGGTGCCCCGCACCCATTGAGGCAATTGCTCGTACTGCACGCCCTGCAAAGTCGCAATGCGCGCGCCATCCCGGATATACAGGTTGTTGTAATCGGCGCGGACCGTGGCGTTGCTGGGGGCATAATAACAATATTGGCCGGACCCGGCAGCCTCCAGCACCGAATTGGTGATGTCCACCGTACTCAGGTTGAGGAACAGCGCGGAACCGAGATTCGACCAGGCCACGCAGCTGTCGAGCATCGCCGATGCCCCATTGAAATAAAAGGCTTCAAACAAGCCTTCGCGGATCAAGATCCGGCTCAGTTCCAGATTGTTGGCTTGGCTGACATAGACGCCGGAACCGAGCGCCCCCTGGATGTCCAGGTCGGCCAGACCGCATCGGGTGGATCCCTTCACGAAGAAAACCGCGTTGGTGAAGTCCTGGATATGGAAATGCGAGATGTCGATATCCCGGGCGCCCTCTTCAAATTTAAACGCCGGGAAAGCAACTTCCGGATCCGCCTCCAGGCGGGAGCCGCCGGCCGCAAGGTTGGTGCTGCCGACGATGCTCACCCGGCTGGTTGCAACTCCGCTGTCCAGAACGGACAGCACAATGGAGTCCGTCAGGGGGTAAACCCCGGTGTCCACTTTGATCTGGTCGCCGCCCAAGAGCTGATACCGGCTCAGGATCTGCTGGACGGAAGACAAGGGGCTGTTGGAGGTATACCCCAAGTTGGCCGGGCTTCCAAGCCCCCCGGTATAGACATCGCCGTTGGTAGAAGCGTCATTCACATAATAGCTGATCGGACGCGGGCGCAAGATGAAGAGCGCCGGAGTCGCCCCGCCGACGTTGGTCGCGGTCTGCAGGAACAACCGCCACTGGGCCTCCGGGGTGGGCTCCTCCTCCCAATTCTGCCAGATGTACGAAGCCTGGTTCACCGCGATGCTGTTGTCCACCAGGCGCCAGCTGGCCCCGCCGTCGGGGGAATACTGGAGGGTGACTAGATTGGTCGGGGCCAGCCCGCGATAGAACCAGAGCAACGGCTGCCCGCCCGGGGCGATCCCGCCGTCCCGCAGGGTGATCGGGAACAACTCCGGCACGGAATCGTCGCTGGGGGACGCAAGCGGCGTGCCGCCGTAGGCCCCCAGATTGAGCCGGCCGCCATGCGGGGTCGGCTCGTTGGTGAAAGCCTGGCTGTCCGGATCGCCGGCATCAATGGCCCAGGAGGTGTCGGCGGCCACCTGCCAGGTCCAGTTGCTCCAGTAACCCGCCCGGCTTTGCAGGTGGAAATCACCCGCGGCGGCATTGGCAAACAGCGGATCCGCCACAAAGCTGTGCAGATCCAGGCCCTTCTCCTGCCATTCCCGCAGGTTGGCATAGATCACATTTTCGCGGGCGTTGGTGGAAATCCCGCCCGCGCCGTACTTGTAGAAGAGATTGTAATCCCCCTGCACGCCTCCCGTGCCGCCTTCGGTGTAGATCGGAACGGCATTGGTGGAACCCAGAATGCAGTTGGACACCACCACGCTGAGATCGACCCAGACCGCTCCCCGCCGATTGCCCCAGAGCGTGGACTGCCGGAGAGTGCGGTTGCCGATCTGGTTTTCCGTGTAAAACCCGTATTCGTGATTGTTCCACAGCCGGGAATTCCACAGGACGAAGTCGCCCCCCCCCGAAACCCAGACCCCATTGGTGGAGTCGAAAACATCCAGCCCCCGGGCCACGACATTGACGGCGTTGTACAGGGCCAGTCCGCTCCGGGCCCGCTCGATCCGGAGGTCGTTGATTTCGATGTTGCGGGTGTTCTGAATGTTGAGGCAGTTCGTCCGCCAGTTGCCCACGAACCGCGCGCCGCCGGCGACGAAATTGGTGCTGCCGAAGACCCGCAGGGGCGATCCGGTCGTGCCGGCATTGCGCGATTCGAAGCTCGCGGCGACGCCGTTGGTAAACATGTAGGTTCCCGTGTCGATGTAAATCGTGTCCCCGGCGCCCACGGGATAATTCGCCAGCAGATTGGTCAGGCTCTTCAGCGGGAACGCGGCATTGGTGCCGGGGGGGGTCAGGGGATCCCAATCCAGGCCCGGGCCCTCGCACCAGACATCCCCGTTGGTCTCCCCATCGTTGATGTAATAATCGGAGGTCCGGGTCTTGATGGCCACCGGATTGTCCGAAACGTCGAAAACGCCGGGGTCGGACTCGACCATCACCCGCCAGTACATGGCCAGGGTCTGCGGAATGGCGGAGACGTCCCAGAGGTATTCCCGGGTGGCCACCGTCAGGTTGGTGGCGATGGGATACCAGTTCACCTCGTTCATGGAATAGTCCAGCTGCACGCGGGTGTCGCCGGGCATGCCGCCATGCAGCCAGTACAGCCGGACGCTGCCGGAGAGCACCCCCCCCTCGTTCAAGGCGATGCACTGCAGCCAGGGCGGATTGGTTTGGGTCATGGACGCCTGGCCGGTGCCGCCATGGGCGCCGATGTTGATATACCCCCCGTTGGGCGGGGGTTCCAGGTCCGCCGGCCATCCGGGGGCCCCGGCATCAATCAAGGGCGAGCGCTCCGCGTCGTTGGTCCAGGCGCCGTTCAGGAACCGGCCCTGGGGGCTCTTCGGATGGAAATCGCCGTTGTTCACATTGGCAAAGAGCGGGTCGGTCGTCAGGCTGTGTTCGTCCGCCTGGGACGCCAGGTTCCAGGAGAGCATGTCATCGTAGAACTGGTTGTTGCCGGTGGTTTCCTCGCGTTCGGCGATGAGGGCGTTGTCCTGGCGGAAATAGGCATTATAATCCCCGCGGAAGGCCGCGACGCTGGCCGCCGGCCCGAACCGATAGATCCGGCCGGCGGGCCCGCGCGCCTCCAAAATGCTATTCGTCACGGTCAGGCTGCCGCTGCTGATCGAGACGGCCACGGGACAGCCCCACAGGGTGCAGTTCTCCAGGGCGACCTGGCTCAGCGACAGCAGCACTCCGGCGCCCTGGGGTGCCAGAGTCTGCTTCCAGATGACCGACCGCACGAGCCGAAGGTTGTCGCTGTTGTTCGCCTGCACGGCGTGGGAACTGTTGTTTTCCACGCGCACCTCGTCGAAGATGCAGTCGCGGGCCAGATAGAGATCCACCCCGACCGCCCCGCCGCGGATCGTCAGGTTCTTCAACTTCACGTTCACCGCATAGTTCAAGGACAGCACCACCGGTGTAATCAGGGACGGCGCCTGGAACACCGTGGGGGCCGCCGGATTGGTACTGCCCTGAATGGTCACGTAGAGGTTGCTCCAGCCGGAATCCTGCGAGCCGATCGTCAGCGGCGGGGCGCCCGCCGGGTAGGTCCCGGCATCCACGAAGGCCACGTCCTCCGGAGCCAGTTCATACAGGTCCAAGAGGGACTGCAGGCTGGCCATGGGAGTGGCTGGAGTCAATCCGTTGTGTTCGTCGCTGCCAGGCGCCGTGCAGTAGACATCGCCGTTGGTGCTGGCGTCGTTGACGTAATACGGAATCATGCCGCCGTTGCGCAGCATGAAATTGGTCATGCTCATGGCCACGAGCGCCAGCGGCTGGCAGGAGACACGCCAGCGGCCGAGGACCGAACGGCCGTACGGCACGCTGTCCCACGGATAGGATCCGGAGTTGGCCGGCCAATCGCAGACAATATTGCTCCACGTGTTGCCGTTGTCGGGGGAGTAGTCCAGGCAGACCGAGAAATTGGTGGCGTCCCCGCCGGCCTCCCATTTCAACTCGACCATGCCCGCCGCACTGCCGCCGTCATTCAGGGACAGCAGGGTGAGCGACCCGGCGGTCGGCGTCTTGCTGGCTTCCGGGGTGCCGCCATAGAGCCCCATGTTGATGCGCCGGCCGTGGGGATATGGTTCTTCCGTCCAGGTCGTGGACTGGGGACTGCCGGCATCGATCAAGGGGGACGACCCGCCCGAGTCATTGGTCCAGCCCGTGCCCGGCAGCCACCGGCCGCCCGCGCTCTGGAGGTGGAAGTCGCCGTTGCCAGGATCGGCCAGCAGGGGGTCGTGCGCCAGGGAATGGGAGTCCTGTTCCGTGAAGACGGACCAGGCCGAAACCGAGGCGTAGATGGAGGTGCGCGCCGTCGCCCCGCCGCCGCTCTGGAACCCGCCCGCCGCCGCCCCGTTCTGGAGATACAGGTTGTTGTAGTCGCACCGGAGTTCCCGGTCCGGGGCCTCCTGCCGGATGTAATAGCCAAAGGAGCCCGGCGAAGACATGCCCATGATGGTATTGGTTACGTAGATTCCCCCCTGATAGAGATAAATCCCGTAGCGGTTCGACCAGAAAAGGCTGGAATCCACGCCGAGATTGCCCAGGTAGTTCCCGTCATAATAGATCCCGGCATATTGGTTCCCGATCAGCGCGGCGTGGGTGAACAGGATGTTCGAGGCGGCCTGGATGGAAACGCCGTTGTAGCAATCGCGAATCCGCAGCCAATCCGCCGCGATGTAATACCCGTTGGCGATCGTCACCCCGTTGCTGGCCCCGATGATGTCCAGCGAGCGCAGCCGGACTCCATAGGTGTCCTGCAGTTGAATTCCATTGGCATCGGGCGTGGACAGGATGAACAGACTGCCGCCGTCCAGCACGTTCGTACTGCCCTGGATGGTCACCTGCTGGGCCGGATCATGCGAAATCCAGCCGGCGTCGAGATCGCCCAGGGTGGTGGGATCGGCCGTCTGGTAACGGCCGGTGTCCACGTAGACGATGTCCCCGGGCTCCAGATCGTAGGTGTCCACAATCTCCGCCAGCCAGCGTTTGGGGGCATCCGGGGCGACGCCGCTGTTGGTGGTGGCGCCGGGTTCGCTGCAATAGATGTCGCCGGAGGGAAACTCGTCATTCACGTAATAGCTGATCGGTCCGTTGTGCACCACGAAAACGAGTTCGCTGGTGGCCACCAGGTTGGTCTCGTCCAGGTCCTGGACCCGCCAGAGGGCCCGCGGGGAGGACCCGGCGCTTAAACTGTTCCAGACCAGCCCTTCCAGGGCGGCCGCCACGCCATCCGCCACGCGGATCCAGTTGGCGCCCTCGTCCATGCTGACTTCCACGCGCACCAGATGTCCCGTCGCCGGACCGGTGGCGATCCAGTTCAAGGCGACCGCCCCGGACGCTATGCCTCCGCGGTTCAAGGACCGCAGATGCAAGGCCCCGGTGTTGGTATCGGATTGCGAAGCCCAGGGACTGCCTCCATACAGCCCGATGTTCACCCGGCCCCCGTTGTTCGGCGCGGGTTCGTCGGTCCAGGCGGTTGAATCGGGGTCGCCCGCGTCGATCAAGGGCGAAGACACGGCGTCATTGGTCCACCCAACGACCGGATCCCAGCGGCCGGCCTTGCTCTGCAGATGGAAATTGCGCGCGGCCGGATCCACCAGGAGCGGATCCCCTTCGTAGCTGTGCAGATCATTGGAGGTGGCGGCTGACCAAGCCCCGACCGTGGCATAGATGCGGGGCACGGGAGAGACCAGGCGGCTTTGCTCCTGCCAGAACACCCGGCCGCCATTCGCCAGCCAGAAAGAGTTGTAGTCCGAGACCAGCTGTCCCACCAGCCCGAGGGAAAAGACGTACTGGCCAGCCTCCACGGAGAAAATATTGTGCCGGATCTCCGCCGAATTCCGGTCTCCCAGGGTGATGCAAGCGCCCTGGGTTTCCCAGAAGACATTGTGCTCGATGACCGGCATCTCGGCCAGTTCGTTGCCGTTCCACCGGTCAATGACCACGCCATGCACCGCATCGGCCACCATGCTATGGGACACCCGCAGGGACTCGCCGCCGCTCAGGCGAAAGGCGGTATCGGCCAGACCGATCCGGACCCACTCCGCGGCGACATCGTAGCAATCATGGAAAACAACGGCCTCTTCGACCGTGTTGGAGACGGTGAGATTCCGCAGGCGCACCCCGATGGCATAGTCCACCCGGATCCCGTTGGGGGCCGCGGAACACTCCAGCACGGTGGCATGCAGCGGATTGGTGCTGCCCTGAATAATGACGGGCGGCAGGCCCTGGTC
The DNA here is from genome assembly GCA_964393515.1 of uncultured Verrucomicrobiota bacterium. Taxonomy (GTDB): domain Bacteria; phylum Verrucomicrobiota; class Kiritimatiellia; order CAIQIC01; family Lenti-01; genus Lenti-01. The sequence goes on along the minus strand of CAYMTY010000014.1, from coordinate 26,273 downwards.
CCCGGCGGAATCCGCCTGGGTGATCCGCCAGGGCGCGGTGCCCCGGTAGATGCCCGTGTCGATGTACACGATGTCGCCGCTCTCCAAGTCGTAATCCTTCAGCAAGGCGTTTAAGTCCGCCTTCGGCGCCACGGCCGACAGGCCGCTGTTGGCATTATTGCCCGGGTTGGAACAGTAGACGTCATTGGTGGGGTTGGCGTCGTTGATGAAGAACTCGAAGGAGCCGTTCCGGACGGAGAAGAACTGGGCGTTCTCCGCCTCTGTGCCATCTGAACCCACGATCTTGATTTTCGCCTGGACCGACTGGGCGCTGTTGGTGGAATTCCACGTCCAGGCGCCCGCCGCGGCGGAAAACCCGCTGACCAGGTTGCTCCAGGTGGCGCCGCCATCCGCGGAGTAGGAGATGGTCACGGTGGCTCCGGTTGTAACGCCGCGGGCCAGCCAGGTCACCAGCACATTGGTCCCGGAGGCGCGCCCGCCGTCGTTGAAACTGACCAGCGTCAAGGACCCGTTGGTTGGAGTTTTGGAGGCCTGGCCGGTGTTGCCGTGGCGGCCGATGTTGACCCGTCCGCCGTTGGGTTCCGGCTCGGTGCAGCCAATGTCCCGGTCGCCGGCGTCGATCAAAGGCGAGTTCTCGGCGGCGGGATCCGTCTCCGCATACTCATCCACGACCGGATCATAGCGGCCCGCGGAACTCTTGAGGTGGAAATCACCCGTGTGCACGTCGGCGAATTGAGGACTCTGCGTCAGGCTGTCGGGATCCCGCCCGGTTTCGGCGGCCCAGATTCCCACAGAATCGAATTCCCGGCTGAAATACTTGCTCTGCTCCACCAGGGCCACCAGCGCGCCGCCGGACCGGGTCAGATTGTTGTTGTTGGCGGACAGGTTGCCCTGCAGGTGATAGATGGGATTGCGGGTTCCGGAAGCCATCAGGGCGGAGTTGCTGACGCTGACGGAAGGCACGGCGGGATCGAAGCCGCTGCCCGGATTGCGGTTGTCGACCCGGGTCTTGGATTGGACCTGGACCAGCCGGTTCGACCAGATCGTGCAAAACTCCAGCCGGGTGTTGCAGGACTGCTGGCTGGTAACGCCATTGGTCGTAGCCCAAGCCACCGCGGAGTTGCGAATGGTGATGTTGGAACTGGCCAGGACGGAAAACCCGTTGCCCCACGCCCCCAGCACGTCCAGCTGCTCGCAGGTGATGTCTTCCGCCATGTCGACCAGGATCGCATCCTGCGGCGAGAGCGGCGACACGAACGCGACATTGCGCCAGGCCAGGCCCCGGGCATTGATCATCCGGACCCCGCGGCCTGTGATGCGGCTGCCGGGATAGTTCGTGCTGCCCTGAATCACCACCGGTTCGCCGGCCGTGCCGCTGTCCAGGAAACCCACCGGCAGCGGTTCGGCCTGCGCATAGGTGCCCGAATCCAGATACACGGTGTCTCCCGGCTCCAGGTCGAACCGGGCAAGCAACCCGGACAGGGACGAAAGCGGCGCATCGCGGCCCACCCCCGAATTGGTCTCCGCCCCCGGCGCCGTGCAGTAAAGGTCGCCATTGGTCTCGGAATCGTTGACGTAATATACGAGATTGGAATTATGGACGATGAAATCCCGTTCGGAGCTGGCCCGCCATTCGCTCACGTTGATGCTCTGTACGCGCCAGCGGAAGGTGGCCGCCGAGGGCAACGTCGTGGTGTCCAGTTGATAGACCCCCGTGGTGGCCGCCACGGTCGTCAGGACAACGGGATAGTTGTCGGCACCGCTGTTGGTCGACAACCGGATATCGACCATGAACCCGGCATTGGTTACAAACCCCCGCGCCCGCCATTTCAAGGGCTGGATTCCCCGGACCACGCCGCCCTCGTTAAGCGTCAGCAGCACGAACGAGCTGTTGGTGGGGGTCCGGCTGGCCTCCGCCGTGCCGCCATAAGGGCCGATGTTGGCCCGGCCGCCGTTGGACCCCGCGGTGGAGCCGGTTTCCAGGCTCCAATCCAACGCCGGGTCGGCGGTGTCGAGCAAGGGCGAGGTTTCCTCATCCAGCACAAAATCCCCCAGGGCCGGCGAGTAGCGGCCGCCGGCGCTCTTCGGATGAAGATCGCCGTTCGCCAGGTCCGCAAACAACGGGCTGCCCCCGAAGGAGTTGCTGTCGCTGAGGTTCCAGGCGGCAAAGGCTTCCAAATCGCCCAGGCTGGAGGCCGCCACGCCGAAGAAAGTCTCCGCCGGGCCATACACGACGGCGAAGGGCGCGCCGGTGGCCGCCTGGTAATAGCAGTTGTAATCGCTCCGGACCGAATCCGCCGCCACGGCATACATGGGATAGGCCGGGCTGTTGGCAAGCAAAGCGCTGTTGCTCACATACAGGCGCCCCCCCACCGCCCCGATCAGGGCTCCGGAAACCGCGGTTCCGCCGGTGATGCTGCCGGCCGACGCCAGCACCCCGCGGCTCCAGAAATTGTTGGTGGGGGGGGGCATGCTCGGCACCACGCCGGCATGGAAACCCGTCCGGGAAAAATTCAAGGCCGCGCACTGGATGAACCAGTTCTGATCGGAACGGCCATCCAGGTCGAAGGCGTTGATCCGGGCGCCAACCGACCGGACCCGGAGGAAGCGGTTGGAATTCGATTGCTGGAGCCGCAGCCCGTGGTCGCCCCCGTGCAGACGCAAATCGCGCAGTTCCACGGAATGGCTGTTGAGGATATCGAAAACCGGCTGGGCGGTCGACTGGCTGGAACTGGAATTGGTCAGGACGGTTCCGCCGGCGGCCTCGTTCGTGCTGCCCTGGATGATGAGGTAGTTGGTGGTGGCCAGGGGCGGCGCCACCAGCACCAGCGGCGTGCTGCGCGGATAGAGCCCGGTGTCCACATAGACCGTGTCGCCATGCTCCACCTTATAGCGGCCCAGAAGCCGGGCCAGGGTGTCCATGGGGGCTTGCGCACTCAATCCGGAATTCGTGGAACTCCCCGCAGCGAAACAATAAACATCGCCGTTGGTGCTGCTGTCGTTGACGTAGTATTCGAGCGCCTTGTTTTTAACGGCAAACAGGGTTTCCGTCCGGCCTTCGATCACCGGTTCGTTGGTGGTGATGATCCGCCAGACGCCCATGGCCGTGCTTTCGGAGTTGGTCGTGTTCCACAGGAACCCGTTCGTTCCCTGCGATACGTATTCGTTGCCGAGGTTGGTCCAGGTCAAGCCGCCGTCGGCGGAGAAATCCACGTTCACGCGCGTGTAGCCGGCCAAGTTATTCCAGGTCCAGTACAGGTATACGTTGCTGCGGACGGTGCCGCCGTCCGACATGGTCAGCGGCACCAGCGTCCCGGATCCGGAACTCTTGCTGGCTTCCGCCGTGTTGCCATATATCCCGACGTTGATCCGGTTGCCGTTGGGCTCGGGTTCGTCGGTGGAATCCGAATCCGGATCCCCCAGGTCGATCAGGAGGGAAGTGGCCTCGGTCTCGTTGGTGATGAATTCGCCCGCGGCCGGCGCGTAGCGGCCATACACGCTTTTCAGGTGGTAGTCCTGCGCCGCTTCATCGGCGAACTGGGGATCGTACCCGAAGCTGCTCATATCGTTGGAAAAGGACGTGCTGATCTGCCAGTCGATGAGGAAGCGGTCCGACAAGCCGCTGGCGTACCGGGCCACATTGGCCCCGTCGCCCACGCGGATATCGTTGAAGTTGGAGCGCAGCCGGTCCCGCGCCGCGGTGCTTTGCACGTAATAGACGCACCGCTCCGTCCCCATCGCCTCCGGCGCGATCAGGATGCTGTTTTTCACTTCCACGTCGCCGCCGGCCAGTTCCAGGCATATCTGGCCGCTGTCGCGCACCAGGCAGTTCAGCAACTGGACCGAAGAACCGCCCCGCACCTGCAGCCCGCGGAACAGATTTTGGTCAAAGATGGAATGCGTGAAGACCACGTTCGCATTCGTGTACAGGGAGTTGGTGACGCAATAGCCGATCCGCACCCGGTCGAAAACGATATTGGAACAGGCGCCCGCCCAGATGCCGTACCAGGCGTTGGACACCATGAGGCCGCTGAAGTGCACGCTGCTGGCCTGCTCGAACTGGATTCCGTTGGCATTCACCGTCCGGTTGGCGCGCTTCCATACGGTGCCGGCGTAGGGTCGTAGCGGGCTGCCGGTGATCTCGACGGGATTGCCGCTCGTGCCGGAATCTTTCATGCCGACCAGCAGAACCGCGGTCTCTTCATAGGTGCCGGGATCCACCCAGAGCCGGTCGCCCGGCTCCAGGTCGAACCGGTCGAAAGCCGTCACCGCGGAGTTCAAGGGGGCATTGGAAGCCGCCGTCCAATTGTCCGCCAGTCCCGGCGCCGTCGTGTAAAACGCGTCGTTGGTGTTGGCCGTGGCGATAAAGAGGTCCAGCGGGCTGTTGCGGATGGCGAAGAAATTGGTGGTCCGGGCCCAGACGTTGGTATTGTCCAGACAGACGATGCGCCAGAGCGCGGCCGGCGTGTCCGGACTGGCCACGTCCCAGTTCACCATGCCGTTGGTCACCGGCACGCCGGAGGTCACGCTCACCCCCCAGGTCTTGCCGCCGTCGGTGGACACCTCGACCTGGGCGGTTTCGCCGGTGAATCCGCCGCCATACGTCCAGTGGAGGGAAACGAGGCCATTGGTCACCATGCCTTGATCCCCATAGGCCGCCGCCATCAGCCATGGCGTGTCCCGCGCGATACTGGCTTCGGCGGAGCCGCCATGCCGGCCGATGTTGACCCGGCCGCCGTTGGGTTCCGGCTCCGCGGCGACGGCATTGGTGGGATTACCGGCATCCAGCAGGGGCGAAGACACGGTATCGGTGGCCTGTTGCCCGTTGGGCAGACGCCGGCCCAGCGTCTTTTCGGTTTTCAGGTGGTAGTCCCATTGGTCGGGATTGGCCAGCAGCGGATCCCCGGGAATGCTGTAGAGGTCGCGGCCGGCCGACAAGGCCTGCCACGCCGCCAGGTTGTCGGCCGAAGTCCCCGCGGTCCGGTTGGTGGCCACCCGCGTAAGCGCACCGGCATGCACCCCGTTGTAATCCGCGCGGAAGCCGGCCAGGGCGCCGACGGAGTACAGCACGCCGTTGCTGCGGGTCGAAGCCAAAATACTGTTTTCCAGGAGCGCGCCAACGGCATTCCCCAGATACAGGGCGTTGGCGTTGTTCCACAGGACCGACTGGCGGATCACAATGTTGGTGACCTGATTGAGATAAACGCCAACCCCGCCGCCATGGGCCACGCAGCCCCGCAGGACGGTGTTGCTCGTGTACCCCTGCAAATCAAAAGCGCGCGAGGTGGCCCCGCGCACCTCGACCCCGTCGAGCACAACATTGACGGTGTTGGTCATGGCCACGCCGCGCACCACATTGGTCAGCACCATGTCCTGCAATACGATGTTGGAGGAAAGGGGCATGAAGACAAAACAGAAACTTCCCGGATTGCCATCCGGCTTCCCGAAAACGCTGCCGCCGGCCACGCGGTTGGTGCTCCCCAGAATCACCACCGGATTGGTCGTGGTCCCGGAATCCAGCTGGGTGAAACCGACCTGCGTGGCGTTGGTATAGGCGCCCGTGTCCACATAAATCCGGTCCCCGGGGCCCAGGGTGTAGCTCCCCAACACATTGGTCAGGCTGGCCATGGGCGTGCCGGCGGTGACGCCAAGGTTGTTGTCGTTGCCGACCGCCGTGCAATAGACATCGCCATTCGTCGAGCTGTCATTGACGTAGAACGCATAGGTGCCGTTCTTGTACGCGAAATTGGTGGGGGTTCGGCTGACCACTTCGGGGTCCGAGCCGTCCAGCGTCACCTTCCACTGGGCATAGAGCGAAGATGAATCGTTGGTCAAGAGGTTCTGGTAGTAGACCTCCCGGTTGGTCGCCGCGACGTTGGTGGCCAACGCTACCCAGTTGGAACCGGCATCGCGCGACAACCAAATCGTGACCCGGGCGTCCGGTTCGAATTGGCCGCCGTCCCAGCGCAAATAGGCGCCGGCCTGGGCATCCAGCGTGCCGCCGTCCATGAAGCTCAGCGCCTGCAGCCAGGCGTTGGTGCGCGATTGACTGGCCTGGACGGTGCCGCCAAACAGCCCGGCATTCAGCCGGTCGCCGTTGGGAACCGGCTCGCTGCCCCAATTCGTGACGCCGGGATCGCCCCGGTCGATCGCCGGGCTGAAGTTCAAGGTCACATTGGTAATCCAAACCCCGTTTGAAATGCAGCCAGCCGGACTGGCCAGATGGAAGTCCCCCCTGTTTGCATCGATGAACAACGGATCGGCATACAGGCTGTTGGACCAGCCCAGCCCGCCGGACTGCAGGGCGGAAAACTTCCCGTAGCCGCCCCCGATCCCCGTGTCCCACACCAGGTTGTAATCGCCGCGAACAGGCTGGTTGCCAAACAGGTTGGTGGCACAGCCCAGAACGCTGTTGGAAATCCGGAGATTGTCCGTGGCCGTGACATAGACCAGCGTCGCGGCTTTCTTGCCCCACATCACTCCGTTCAGCCACAGGTTGGATTGCACATTGGCGGAAAAGGCCCGCAACTCGTTCTCGGCGGACAGGCAGTGTTCAAAAACATGGTTCCGGCCATCCGCCCGCACCCCGAATTGATTGGTGAGGAACTGCATGTTGCGCAACAAGATGTCGACGGAGTTGTTGCCGTACAACCCGTAGTTTCCGCCCGTCAACTGCAGGTTTTCGATCTCCAGATTCGAGGCCTGCAGTTCCAGCACATGGGCAGATGTGCTGTTGCGCGTGAAGAGCGTTCCGGAGGGGCTGCCGATGATGCGCAGCGGCTTCCCCGCCGAACCGGAGTCGAAACCGGAGACCACCACGGTTTCGTTGGAATAAATGCCGGTATCCACATACACGATATCGCCGCCTTCGAGGTCATAGGCATTTACCAGCGCCTGGAGGCTGCGTTTGGGACTGTTGGAAGCCACCCCCAGGTTGGCATCGCTGCCGACCGCCGAACAGAAGAGGTCGTTGTTCGTGCTGTCGTCATTGACGTAGAAGGTAAACGCGGCATCGGCCGCCACCCGCACGCTGAACGGTTTCGCGTTGGTGGCCGCCGTCCCGCCGGCATTGGTGTCCACCACCCGCCACAGCACCGCCGGATGCTGGTGTTCGGGCAGGGGAATCCACAGATAGTTCTCGTTGGTTGCCCCCACCGTCGTGGCGATGTTGCTCCAAGTGGCGCCGTTGTTCGTGCTGAATTGCAAATCCACCTTGGCCGTGGGCCCGAAATTCGTGCTGGCCACCCATTCCAGCCGGCCGGTCCGGACGAGGTTGCCGCCGTCGTTGAACGACATGGCATACAACCAGGCGTTCGTGCGGCTCTGGCTGGCCTCCACGGTGCCCCCGTAGAGTCCAATGTTGGCCCGGCCGCCGTTGGGGTCGGGCTCGCTGCCGACACTGGCCGTCGGGAAGCTGAAATCGATGGCCGGACTGAAGCCCACGGCCGCGTTGGTCACCCATACCCCGTTGGACACGTATCCGGAACCGCTCAACAGGTGGAAGTCGAATCGGGCCTGGTCCACAAACAGGGGATCGGCAAAGGTGTTCCCCTGCCAATTGGGGTAGGTCATCACCAGATCGGCAAAGGTTTCATGGTTCCGATGGGCCCGGGTAACATTAAACACGTTGCGCGTGCCCGAATCCGGAACGGTATAGAGCGCCGTCCGCCCCACTCCGATACAGCCCACGATATTGGTCACCACGCCCGCTTGCGCGGAGAACAAATCCCCGTTGGGGGCAATGACAATGGAGTTCTCGAAATAATTGCCTTTCCCCGGAGACGCGAAGCTGCAGGCCGAATCGCCGATCGTCACGAACACACTGCGGCGGAATTGATTGGTGCTGGAGGCCCCTTCCAGCCGCAGGGAATAGGTCAGGTTGGAGATGGCGTGCACCCCTTCGAATTCGCAGAACTGGGCGCCGTTCAGGAAAAACCCGATCGAACCGCCGGTCGCCCGGATGGATTGGAACTTCAGGTATTTGCCGCGGATATCCAGGATCGTGCCGCTGCCGGTGAAAGTCGTTGTGCGCTCGGCCGCGGTGTTGGTGCTGCCGATAAACAGGATCGGATTGTCGGCCGCGCCCGCCACGGTGTTGCTGATGGCCACCGGCGCGTACGTGCCGGTATCGATGTAGATCACATCCCCCGCCGCCAGCGTGTTCGTCAGCACGCTGGCCAAGGTCAGCTTGGGGGCATTGGAAGACGTCCCGGGAAAATCGTTGTTGCCTTCGATCGTGGTGTAGATGTCGAAATTCGTGGAGTTGTCGTTGACATAATAGGTTGTTGCGGCCCGACTGGTCATCGCCATGACCAGCACCCCAAGACACACTCCTGCCCCGGTCACACCACGCCGAAATTTCATGGCTTTAATCCTCGCACCTGGCAGCCCACGCGAGATCACTTCCCGCAGGAACGGCCTTAATTTGAATATAATACATGCAACATCGGGTTGGCAAGGGTTTGCTCCTCAATATTTCTCCGCCCCCGGAGAAATCCCTCCTGCTTGCCGGCCGACGAAAGATCCAATGCTGGATAACGTTTCGACCCGGGATTACCAGCGCACCTTGCGCCCGGCTAGATAAAAGGCGGCACCCACGATCACCGCAAGGCAGTTGATGGCTATGATCACGATGGAACCCATGGGGATGCGTCTTGAAAATCTTTTATCCATCCACAAACTGGCCATTCCGGCTAACAGAAACAGAAGCAGCAAGGAAAGCAAAAGCAGGCCATTCGTCACCGATGCGATCAAAGTCGAAGCAAGCATCACGATCGCGATAAAAGGCACGGCCATGCGTAACAGCTTGTGGGAATAGAAGATCCAGGAAACAAAGCCCCGCCGCGGGTCCAGCAGGGGGCGTAAACAGACCAGTTGCTGGAAATTCCCGTAGGCAATCCGCACGCGCCGCCGGAACACTTGCTGAATACCGGTATGGATGACATCAAACACGCGGGCGCCGGGGTCATACACAACCCGCTTGCCCGCCAAAGCCAAGCGGGCCGGGATCACAAAATCCTCATTGAGCAGGTCCGCCGGCAAGGGTTCGAAATCCTGTTTCCGGATGGACAGCAACGAACCGGTCCCGCTCAGGGAAGTCCGGATCCGACCCTCCCAGAGCCGGAGCTTCATTTCCATCCCCAGATATGAACTCTCCGATGCATCCAGGGAGGAGCGGCCTTCTGCCCGAATCTGGTAGATGCCGCATACGCAGCCGATCTGCGGATCCGCGAAATGCGCCGCCAGGCGCCGGAGGGCCTCCGGGTTCAGCAGGCCGCTGGCATCGGTCAGCACAACCACTTCGCCCCGGAGCCGGGGAATCGCCGCGTTCAGGACAGCGGTCTTGCCGCGGTTTTGGGGATAGGCCATCACGGTCGTCCGGCCGGAGCGGTCTGCCTGGAGCAGTTCGACGCTGCGGTCCGTCGAACCGTCGGAAGCAAATACGATCTCCAGTTTGTCCGGCGGATAGTCGAGGGCCAGGCAGTTGGCGAGCTTGGCCGGCACAACGGCCTCCTCGTTGTAGACCGGCACCAGGATGCTGACCGTCGGTTCATAGGCGCCGGGCTGCGGCGCCGGCCGGCGCCGCGCCAGCAGGAACAGGAGCGCCGGATAGAGGAGAAAAGCGTACGCCAGCAGAAAACCGCAGATGGCGAGCAATACGATCATGCCTCCGCTGTCTACCGGAAACCCCGGCGGGCTTCAATCCAGGAATGGGCCGCGCCGCCCCGTTTTCCCTTGGTTTTGCGCCGGGGTTCTGCTTCATACTCCGGGCCGTGAGCCCCCGTCCGTCCATCCTGACGAACATGGCCTTCCAGGAAAGCCGCCGGTGGCGGGAGTCGGTCACCTCCATCTGCCGGACCGGCGAATCCCCCGACACCCTGGGCACTTTCCGGCAGACCGTCCGCCTGCTGCGGCGGCGGGCCGGACATGACGTGGTCGTCACCATGGGCTCCCGCCCTTCCCTCGCCTACGGTCTGCTTTGCGCCCTCCTGCGCCGCCCCTCCCGGCAGATCATGACGGAGGTGTTCCTGGACGAGCCGGCGCCCGGCTCGCCGGCTTGGCGCTTGAAAACCGCGCTGTTCCGCGGGATCGCCCGCCGGGCCCTGGGCGTTTTGACCAACAGTTCGGCCGAAGTGCCGCTCATCGCGCAGCGGTTTTCCATCCCGGAAAACCGGCTCCGGTTCGTGCCGATGTACACCACGATTCCCGACCCCGGCCCCCGGACCGGCCATGACGGGACGGTCGTCTCCATCGGCCGCACCCTGCGCGACCTCGATACGCTGGCGGCGGCCGCGGCGCACATCCACGCGCCGGTGCTCGTCGTCGCCGGCCGGCGCGACCGGCTGCCGGCGCCCCTGCCGGCGAATATGCGGGTGCTCCGGGAAATCCCGCTCGGCGAAACCTATGCGTTGCTGGCCCGCGCCACGGTGGCCGTGGTCCCCCTGCTGCCCGCCGCGCGCTCCACCGGCCAGGTGTTCGTGTTCGAGGCAATGGCCATGGGCAAGCCGGTGGTGGCCACCCGGAGCATCGGCATGACCGACTACATTCGGCACGGCGAAAACGGCTGGCTGGTCGAGCCCCGGAACGCCAGCGCGCTGGCCGAGGGCGTCAACCGGCTGCTGGCCGAGCCCAGCCTGGCCGACCGGCTGGCCCAGAACGCCTTGGCCGATTGCCGCCATGAACTGGCGGCCGAAACCCACGCCGCGCGCAAGCTCGCGGCAATCCGGGCGTTGTGGCAGTCCGGCTAAGGCCCGCGGGGCCGGCGCCGGGGGGGTTTTGCTCGCCTTTCCCCCGCGTCCCGCCATAATGGGCGCCAGATGCTGAGCCTGATGTCCATCACGACCCGCTGGTTCTGTCTGGCCTTCCGGCTTGCGCCGCTGCTGGTGTTGAGTGCGCTTTGGGTTTTTCCGGCCTACAAACATGTGTATCTGGGCTACCTCCCGGTGATCTGCGGCAGCCTGCTGGCGCTGGCCATCCGCGCCCGCCGTCCCGGCGGCGCCGTCCGCCGCCGGCCGCCAAACGATCTGGCGTTTTTGACCGGGCTGGTTCTTCTGACCGCGGCCATGCAAGCGGCCGCCGTTCTGGTCTTCCGTCCGCAGCCCCTCTCCGACGGATATTATGTGCTGCGCGAAGCCGGCCGCCTGCTCACGACGGGCCGCATGAATCCCGTGACCTACTATGCCCCCGCGCAGATCTGGTATTATGCTGCATTTTTCCGCGGATTCGGCGCGACGCCCCTGGTGGCGCAGTTGTCCCAGATCCCGCTGGGCGCGTGCCTGCCGCTGTTGGTCTTTTTCGCCGGACGGGTTGCGATCGGCCCGGCCGCCGCCCGCGGCGCCGCGCTGACCGTGGCCTTGTATCCGAGCCTGGTGCTCTACATCCTCGTCACGCCCTATTATTTCTACCTGTACACGTTCTGCTGGCTGCTGACGTTGGCCGCCTGGCTGCGGCTGGCGGCCGGCGGAAAACCGGCCACGGCCGTCTGGGGGGGCGTGGCGGCGGGCATCGGCGCCCTGGCCAAGTCCGTGCTGTTGCTGGCACCGTTCCAAGCGCTCCTGTTCCTCGCTCTGGCCGCCGGCTCCTTCTGGCGCCGCCGGGTTTGGCAAAGCTGGCTGCTTTTTGTGTGCGCGATGGCCGCAACCATTCTGCCCTGGACGCTGCGCAACTGGCACGTCCTGGGCGTGCCGGTGCCCATATGCACTTCGGGCCCAATGGTGCTCTACAGCGCCAACCACCCCGATTCGAACGGCCTGTACCACTCCCGGCCCGATGAATCCATGCCCGCGAACGCCCAGGAAATGGTTGCACATGCCGCCCGCTGCCGGCGCCTGGCTTGGGCGGCGATCCGCCACCAACCCGCCGCCTTCCTGCGGCGCGCCGGCTTTAAATTCCTGCACACCTGGGGCACGGAGACCACCTTCGTGGAATTGATCAACCGGAACGGCCAACCGCTGCAGGCCGCGGGCCTGGCGCTGCGGTTCGTGGTGCAAACAGGCTGGGCCGCGCTCGTGTGCGCCTGGGCGGGAATGGCGCTCCGGCGCCTGCGGACCCGCGCGCCGCCGGACATCCTGGAAATCGCCGCCGGCCTGCTGGTCTTTTCCAAGTTCGCGGTGTACGTGGTGTACGAGGGCGGCGCCCGCCATCATCTGCCCGTGGTGCCGATGTTGATCTTGCTGGTGGCCGGCGGGCTTGCTACTACTAGCGCCCGGGAACAGGGTCATGCTGGACATTAAGCAACTTACCGCCCGGCTGCCGGACCGCTGGCAGGCCACGCTCAAGCGGCTGCGCTATGCGCGCCAGATCCGGAGGGGCACGTTTGCCACCACCGAGCCGGAATACGCCCGGCTGGCAGAGTGGGTGCGCCCGGGCGCCTGGGTCGTGGACGTGGGGGCCAATGTCGGCCACTACACCCGGCGGCTTTCCGATCTGGCCGGCCCCGCCGGACGGGTGATCGCCTTCGAGCCGGTCCCGGCCACCTTCGCCCTGCTCACCGCCAACACCCGGCTCTTCGCCCATGCCAATGTCACCCTGATCAATGCCGCGGCTTCCGCCGCCACAGACGTCGTCGGCATGTCGGTCCCGAAATTCGCATCCGGGCTGGACAATTACTACGAGGCCCAGATCGGTCCATCCGGCGCGGACGGATGGCAGGTCTTGACGCTGGCGCTCGACAGCCTGGAACTCGCCCGGCGCATCGCCCTGGTCAAAATCGATGCCGAAGGCCATGAGGCCCAGGTCCTGGCCGGCATGCGCCGGCTGGTGGCCCGGGACCATCCCATCCTGATTGTCGAAACCGGTTCCCCGGAAATCGGCGCCGGCTTGGCCACGCAGGGCTACACGGCGGAAAAACTGCCGGGCTCGCCCAACCTGCTCTTCCGGCCGCCCGCTTGAGCCGGCGCGGTTTTCTGCTGTTGCAGGGGCGCCCGCCTTTGGGCTAGATTGCGGGTTTGGATGAATTCCATGGAAGGAGTGCGGCCCCGATGAATCCGATCAAGCTCGGCCTGCCCAAGGGCAGCCTGCAGGAAAGCACGTTTGCCTTGATGAAAAAGGCGGGGTGGAACTTCAAGCTCGGTTCGCGGTCCTATATGCCCGCGGCGGACGATCCCGGCATCGCCGCGCGCCTCATCCGCCCGCAGGAAATCCCCCGCTATGTCGAGCTCGGCCTGCTCGACGCCGGCCTCACGGGCTACGACTGGATCTACGAAAACGGCTCCGACGTCATCGAGGTGGCGGAACTGTGTTATTCCAAGGCGACCAGCAGCCCCGTCCGCTGGGTGGTGGCCGTGCCCGTTGACTCGTCCATCCAGAGCGTGAAGGATCTGCAGGGCAAACGCATCGCTACCGAGGCGGTCGGCCTGACCACCCGCTATCTTTCCGAGCACGGCGTCACCGCCGAAGTCGAGTTTTCCTGGGGGGCCACGGAAGTCAAGGCCCCCGAACTGGTGGATGCGATCGTGGAACTCACCGAAACCGGCTCCTCCCTGCGCGCCAACCAGTTGCGGATCGTGGACACGGTGCTGACCTCCACCACCCGCCTCATCGCCAACAAGGACGCCTGGGCCGACCGGGAGAAGCGCGCGAAGATCGAGCAGATCGCGCTTCTCCTGAGCGGCGCCCTCGCCGCCGAAAGCAAGGTGCTGTTGAAGATGAACGCCAAGAAGGGCGATGTCGCCGCCATCTGCGGCGTCCTGCCGGCGCTGCAGGCGCCCACGGTCAATCCGCTGGGCGATCCGAGCTGGGTGGCCATTGAAACCGTCGTGGACGAGGCGATCGTCCGCGAAATCATCCCGCCGCTCAAGGCCGCCGGCGCCTCCGGCATCATTGAACTTGCTTTGAACAAGGTGGTGCCGTAGAAACGGCGCCACCGGGACAAACCAGAGGAGAAACGCATGGGTTCGGTCAAGAAGAAACGCCGCCTGAAGATGGCCAAGCACAAACGCCGCAAACGTCTGCGCGCGGACCGTCACAAGAAGAAGTAGGAGGCGAAGCGCCATGCGCGGCCAACGCCTGCGCAGGCTTGCGTTCAGCCTCGTCCTGTCCGGCGTGGCGGCCGGTTGCCGCTCGCTGCCTGGCCCTCCGCCCGTCCTGGACGGAGGGCTTGTTGCTTCCGCCGCCCTGACCCCGGACCAGGCGCGGGCCGCGCAGGCCCATGCGCTCTACGCCCTGGGCATCCACCACGAACTGGAGGCGGAGTACGAACTGGCCCATGCGGCCTACCGCCAGGCCGCCGAGTTGGATCCCGGCAACGAGCGCCTGGTCCTGCGCGTCGCCTCGACCCTCGTCCTCCAGCGCAAGACCGACGCGGCGCTGCGCACCGTCGAGGATTTCCTGCAGCGGAATCCCGACGCCGAGGGCGCCCTGGTCTGGCTGGCCACCTTCTACGGCAGCACCGGCAACCAGGACCGCGTGCTCCAGCTCTTCCGCGAACTCACGCGCCGCGCGCCGGAGAAACCGCTGGGCTGGCTGCAACTCGCCGCCGCCACCGCCCGCAGCGGCGACACGAACGCCGTGGCCGGCATTCTCGAGGCGGGCCTGGCCCACGCCCGCCCCCCCACCGCCCTCCGCCAGGAACTGGTGCGCCTCCAGCTCCGCCGCCTGGAGGCCGCGACCGATCCCGCGGCACAGCGCGCGGCGCGCCAGCAGGCCATCGCCCTGCTGCGCCAGGTCGCCGAGGAAATTCCCGGCGACACCGACACGCTCTACGCCCTGGGCGACTTGCTGGTCCAGAACCAGGAGGTCGCCGAAGCCGTGCGCGTCTATGAAAGGATCGAGCGTCTGAAGCCGAATGATCCCCGGGTGAAACAACGCCTGGCGCGCGCCTTCCTGGCCATGGACGACCAGCCGAAAGCCATCGAGATCCTCGAGCAGCTGGCCGCGGAGCGCCAAGGCCCCGGCAACGTGCACTACTACCTGGCCGAACTCTACCTGCAGGCCCGGGACACCACCAACGCCGCCGCCCACTTCCGCACGGCGGCGGAAAACCTGCCGGACGATCCCGCCCCGTGGGTCAAGCTGGCCGCCCTCCAGGCCGAAACCAACGACCAGCAGGCCGTGGCCACGCTGACCGAAGCGCTGGAAAAAATGCCCGGCGAACCCAAGCTGCTGGAGGTGCTGGCGCTCATCCGGCTGGGGCAGAATCGCTATGCGCAGGCGGCCGAACTCATGCGGCAGGCCTATGAAGCCACCGCAGCGCGCACCGACGATGCCCTGCCCTCCAACCTGTTCTTCTACAACTATGCCACCATCTGCACCCACCTGCGCCAAACGACACAGGCTGCCGAGTGGCTCCAACGCGCCCTCGAGCAAGAGCCCGGGCTGCTTTCGCTCTTCCTCCAGCGCGCCCTCACCGGCACCCGCACGTTCCGGCGCAACGCCACCGCCGTGCTCCGGACCCTGGCCGGCATGTCCTCGAGCGAAACCGCCGCCATCCGCGTGCACTTGGGCACCCTGTACCTGGCCCGCGAGATGCCCGGCCGCGCCGCGCGCGAATTCGAGGCCGCCCGCAAATGCGTCCGTCAGGATCCCCTCCAGGCCGCCGCGCTGACTCCCCGCTTCTATTTCTGGTACGGTGTGGCCCTCGACCAGGACCAGCAGCCCGAACGCGCCGTGGAAATGTTCGAGACCTGCCTCGAACTCGATCCCGATTACGCCGATGCCCTGAACTACCTCGCCTATCTCTGGGCCGTGCGCAATGAGCGCCTCGATGACGCCTTGCGCCACAGCCTGGCCTCCCTCGCGCTCGATCCCGAAAACGCCGCCTATCTCGACACCCTGGGCTGGATCTACTTCCAGATGGGCCGGCTGGCGGAGGCGCTCAAGTTCCTCGAACAGGCGGATGCCCTCCGCCCCGACGATCCGGAAATCAGCGGCCACCTCCGACAGGTCCGGGAGAAAATGGGCCGCTGATCGGGGGGGGGGCATCCGCCCTTCGTCATCGCTTCCGCCTTCGCCTTGTTTTCCCCCGCCCGGAAAGGGTCTGCGTTCTTCGGCTTTTTCATTTCCTACCATGTAACGGAACGCCATCTCGTCTATAAGCTGTGCCGCCTCATCTCCGTCTTCCGGGTGGCGCTGGATGAAGTCCGCTTGATCCAGCCATGGCGCGGCGTCGGCCCCGCCGCGTTTGCCTCGAGCGAGAACGACCTGTATTGGTTCCTCGCGCTCAAGATCTGGTTTTGGCCCATGCCGATGCGGCAATGGCTGAAGATCCTGTGCTCCTGCCAGGCCATCCGGTGCGAGGATGCGTTGACCTGCACATCCGGTTGGGTTGTGGTCCTGGGCTGCCCCCACGCCTTTGCGGAACAGGTCGCGCGTCAAGTGCGGCGCCTCCAGCCCCCGGCAGCCCGGACCGAACCGCCGCGAATTCCCGGGAGTTCGCCGCCCCCCGCGGATAAATCCTTCCGCCCGGCTTCTCCGGGCGGCCAGTCCGCGCCAGTCGTTCCCGGGATCCACACGGGCCGGCCGAAACACCGCTTCAGTTTTTTTTCGTCTGCTGGATGATCTGCTGTTCGCTGGCGATGAGCGCGCGGTAGACTTCCTGCGGCTCGGTCGTCTCTCGCATCTCCAGCAGCAAGCTGGTCTGGTGGCACATCAGGCACAGGCGGGCCAGCACGTGCAGGTGGATCCGGTCGTCCTGGCAGCAGACCAGGAAGAAAATGTCCGTCGTCGCGCCGTCCGGCGATCCGAAGGGAATCGGGGCGATCGTGCGGCCAACCGCCAGGAAGGAATCTTCGAACATATAGCGCTCGTGGTTGCGCGGATGCAGCAGCGCCAGCCCGCCGGCCAGAGCGGTCGAACAGAGTTGTTCGCGCGCGATCAGGCTTTCGAGCAGCTCGTCCCGGTAGCACAGCCGCCCGGTGCGGTCGGCCAGGTCCACCATCTGGCGAATCACGGAGGCCTTGGTCCGGCAGGTCAGGGCGGGCACGATCCATTCCGGCTGCAGCAGGGCGGGAATGATCTCGGCCTCCCGGGACAAATCGTGGTATTTCGCCGTGCTGCGCCGGTGGAAATCCGTCAATTTGTCCCCGCTGGATTCCAGCAGCCGTTGCGAAGCCCAGGCGTCGATGGCGTTATGGCGGAAAACCAGCCGCCCCCCCTGCCGATCGCAGGGCACTTCCCCGCAGCGCGCCAGTTCCTCCAGCGCGGGCACCGGCAAATGCAGGTACTCCGCGGCTTCGGCGAGGTTCAGGACCCGGAACGGCATGCCGGACCTCGCGCCTCCCTCAAATCCCCAGCAGGCCGAGGGCAAACGCCAGCAGGAGCGCCGCCGACAGGACCAGCAGGCCCGCGGTGACCTTCGGGAAAGGACTGCCGTCCGCCTGGCGCCGCAGCCATTTCGCATAGAACGCCGCGGCCCCCGCCGCCAGCGTCAGCAGCAGCATTGCCAGGAAAAACACCTGGTTTTTCCAGACGGTGTCCGCGGGGCCGGCGCCCGGCGAGCCCGAGCCGCCCAGCGCCGCCTTGCCCACCAGCGGCAGGATCATGCACTGGAACAGGAACAACAGCCCGAACACGCTGGCGAGCACCTGCCCGGTCGCCGGCGCCGCCAGCGCCTTCCGGAACTGCAGCGGGGCCGGAACCGGCGCGACCGCCTTCTGGGCATGCTCTTTCTTCATCGCCGGGCCATTCTCCATGTTTCCGGGGGAATTTCAAGCGAAAGGAAAGGCTGCCCGCCCGTTGCCATCCGCGCCCACCCGTGGTATCGTGCGCTGTTTACAACCCCTGGACATTCAACATGAGCGCATCCCCGCCCGTCATCCGCAAGGCCCACTTCACCGACGGCCCGGCCATTTTCAAGCGGATCAAATCCCACCCCGATGAACTGGTGCCGCGGCCGTTGAGCGACATCCTGCTCAACATCGACCGCTTCCTCGTGGCCGAACTGGACGGCGAAATCGTCGGCACCGCCTCCTGGTCCGTCCTGCCCGAACTCGAACCCGGCAAGACCCCGTCCATCGAAATCCAGTCGGTTTCCGTCCGGCCGGACCTGCAGCAGCAAGGCCTGGGCCGGCGGCTGGTCGAAACCGCGATCGCGCGCGTCGCGGAATTCCAACCCGGCCAGATCATCGTCCTCACCTTCACGCCGCCGTTCTTCGCCAGCCTGGGCTTCACGCCGGTGTCGAAGGAGACCCTGCTCTACAAGCTCTACAAGGGCTGCATGAACTGCACCAAGTACGATTCGCCCCTGACCTGTCCCGAGGTCGCCATGGCCTACACGCCGCCCGGCGCGAAAGGAGTGGCTTCGTGAGGTCCGGCCGCCGCGCCGGAATTCTGGGCCTTGTCTGGCTGGCCGCCGGCGCCGCCGCGGCCTGGGGCTGGGCGGGCGCCCAGCACATCCAGATCAACAAGGCTGCGGGCCGCGTCGTCCCCGATGAAATGGCCGCGTTCCGCGCCTTTTCCCGTCCCATGGTGCTGCCCGGCATCTACCCCGACCTCTGGAAGGAGACCGACCTCGACGAAGGCCCCCGCCACTACTTCGAGCCCGACCGCCTGCCGGCCGGCGCGGACATCCGCGCCCTCAGCCCCGTGCTGCCCGCGGCGCTCGCCCAGATCGAGCAACGTCCCGAGGACATCGGCATCGCCCCGTGGATCATTTGCGACCTCCTCGCCAAGATGACCGACGGCATGCGCACCAACGACTGGGTCTGGGCCGCGCGCTGCGGCGCCGCCATGGGCCACTACGTCGCCGATCTCCATATGCCCCTCCACTGCACCCGGAACTTCAACGGCCAGGAAACCTGGCAGTCCGGCATCCACGAGCGCATCGAATCCGACATGACCAAGGCCTTCTTCACCCCCGACCTGATCGCGCCCGGCCCCGGGATCTACCTCGACGATCCCTTCCGCGCCATTCTGGGCTGGGTGGAACAGTCGGTGGCCTGCATCCCCGACCTCCTCAAGGCCGACATCATCGCCAAGCGCTCCGCCAACGGCCGGATCGACACCGAGGGCTACTACCGCAAACTCTGGGAACTCACCAGCGGAACCATCGTCGGGCAGATCGAAGCCGCGGCCACGGATCTGTCCTCCCTGTGGTACACCGCGTGGGTCAACGCCGGCCGCCCCCCCGTTCCGGAACCGTTCGACGAACTGCCGACCACCTCCGTCTTCTCGGAGGTCGGCATCGATCCCCCCGCCGAGGGCGGCCCCGTCGGCGCCGCCCTGTCCCGCGGCAACCAGACCTATGACGTGATTATCTGGGCCGTCATGGGTGGAATCGCGCTCGTGGTGATCGCCTCCTCCCTGTACCGCGGCGCCCAGGAAAAGAAGTCGAAGCGGTGAGCCCAACCCCGGCCAGCGCGGCCGGCCGGGCCGGAGGCCGGCCATGAAGCGCCAGCGCCTGGATGTGCTGCTGGTGGAACGCGGCCTCGTCGCAAGCCGCGAGAAGGCGCAGCGCCTCATCCTGGCCGGCGAGGTGTTCGTGGACGAGGCCCCCGCCACCAAGCCGGGCCACGAGTTTCCGCCGGACTGCGTCCTCCGCATCCGCCAGCCCGAACGCTTCGTCGGCCGCGGCGGCCTCAAGCTGGAGGAGGCCTTCGCCCGCTTTCCGACCCTGTCCGCCGCGGGCAAGGTCTGTGTGGACATCGGCGCCTCGACCGGCGGCTTTACCGACTGCCTGCTGCAGCACGGGGCCGCCAAAGTCTATGCGCTCGATGTCGGCCGCGCCCAGCTGCATCCCCGGCTGGCCGCCGATCCGCGCGTCATGGCCCTGGATGCCTGCAACGCCCGCAACCTCCAGCCCGGCGACCTCCCGGAATCCCCCGTCCTGGCGGTGGCGGACGTCTCGTTCATCTCCCTGCGCCTGATCCTGCCCGCCATCGACCGCGTCCTGGCGCCCGGCGGCGAAACCGTCGCCCTCATCAAGCCCCAGTTCGAGGCCGGCCGCACCGAGGTCGGCCATGGCGGCGTCGTGCGCGACCCCGTCATCCGCCAGCAGGTCGTGGACCGCCTCCGCGACTTCGGAACGCAAATCCTGGGCTGGTACTGGCTGGATATTTGCCAGTCGCCAATCCAGGGCCCGGCTGGTAATGTGGAATTCCTGAGCTACTGGAGGAAGAGTCCATGAACATCGGCATCTTCGCCAACCTCGCCAAGCCGGACGCCGCGGCCACGCTGGCGGATCTCGCCCGAACCGCGCGCGAGCTGCGCGCGAACCTGGTCGCCTGCGACAAAACCACGGTGCGCCTGGCCCCCGGCGCCCGCCTGGTGACGCCTGCCCGCTTCGGCAAGTCCATCAACCTCCTGCTCTCCCTGGGCGGCGACGGCACCGTTCTGCAGTCCGTGCGCGCGCTGGACGGGGCCGACGTGCCGATCCTGGGCATCAACCTCGGCAACCTCGGCTTCCTCACCAGCGTGCCGGACACCCGCGCCGTCGAGGCCCTCCGCGCCCTGGTCGCCGGCGCCTATCAGACCGCGGCCTATCCCCTCCTCGAGGCGCGTGTGTTCCGCGGCCCGCGCCGGCGCCAGATCGTCGCCGCCCGCGCCCTCAACGACGTCGTTATGGGCTGGGGCACCTCCCCCCGCGCGACCATGATCGAAGTGGAGGTCGACCGCCAACCGGTGGCCTCGTTTGTCTGCGACGGCCTGATCGTCGCCACGCCCGTCGGCAGCACCGGCCACGCCCTGTCCGCCGGCGGCCCGATCCTGCACCGCGAAACCCCCGCCCTCGTCATCGAACCGATCTGCCCCCACACCCTCGGCAACCGGCCCCTCGTCCTGCCCAGCAACCGCCGCGTCTCCTTGCGCCTGGGCGATCCGAACAAGAAGCTGCTCCTGTCCGTGGACGGCCAGAACCATGGCTGGCTGGAGCACGGCGACGTGCTCGAAGTCCGCAAGGCGCTCGAAACCGCCCGCTTCGTCCATCTGCCCGATTACTCCTGGTTCAAGCTCCTCTCCCAGAAACTCCACTGGCGCGGATCGAGCGCCGAACCCAAGTAGCCCCAACGCCCGCGGCCCGGCCGGGGCCCGGAATCCGTGTTTTCCGCTTGCCGGTCTTGCTCCGGCACGCTAGGGTAATACTACGTGAAAGGATTTCGCTCCCGGGGAAATCCTTTCCCAGTTGCTCCGAGGAACGGCGGAATTTGGCAACGAACAGTAACGGAACCGCAAGGAGGCCGTTTTGAACCGGAAATTGCCGTGGCATATCAGCGCCTGGATATGCCCGTTCCTCGTCATTTTCAGCGCAGTGGCGGCGGATTCCACCCCCGTGGTGCCGCCGACCTTTCGCATGCCCACCGCCGGCACCCGGATGGCGAACATCACCTTCGTGATCTTCGACACCGAAACCACCGGCTTCAGCCCGATCAACGACCGCGTCATCGAAATCGGCGCCGTCAAGGTCCGCGACGGCAAGAAGCTGGGCGAAAAAACCTGGCTCATCAATCCCCAGCGTTCCATCCCCTGGTACGTCGAGAAGGTTCACCACATCTCCTTCGACATGCTCAAGGACCAGCCGACTTTCGCCGCAGTTTATCCTGAATTCCTCGAATTCATCGACGGCGCCGTCCTCATCGCCCACAACGCCCCCTTTGATGTCCGCATGATGTCTGCCGAAGCCGAGCGCGCCGGCATGCCGGCCCCCAAGAACGCCGTTCTCGACAGTCTGGCTTTGTTCCGCAAGTGGTACCCCGACCTCAAGTCCCACACCGTGTCCGACCTGATCGACCTGTTCAATATTGAAACCGCGGGGCTCCACGCCCACCGCGCCACCGACGATTCCCTCTTTGTTTACTTTGCCATCCAGAAGGAGATGGAGCGCCGCAGCGACGAACCCCGCTTCTCGGAGCTCCTGAAGAGCGCCGGCAAGGTCCTGCGCTTTGCCAGCGAATAGCCGCCGGCCGCCCGTGACCCCTGCCCTCCGTTTGTGCCTGGTCCTCGCCGGGACCGGACTGGTTCTGGGGGGACTCTGGCTGGCCGGCGATGCCGTCTACGCCCGCCGCATCCACGCCCGCGCCAATGCCCCCGGGGCCCCCCGGGCGAAAACCCAACCGTTCACCCTCAATCCCGCCGGATCGCCGGCGGTCCTGCTTGTTCATGGCTTTGCCGACGGCCCGGCGGTCTTCGCCCGGCTCGCACCGCCGCTCGCCGGGGCCGGCTTCGCCGTCCGGGCCCTGCATCTTTCCGGCTCGGGCGGGCCGCCCGCCGAAATGCGCGGCCTCACCCTGGCCGCCTGGCGGGCCGACATCGACAAGGAAATCGCCGCGCTGCAAGCGGCCGCCCCGGACCGCCCCGTCTGGCTGGTCGGCCATTCCCTCGGCGGCGCCCTGGCCTTCGATGCCGCGCTCCGCCCCGCCAACCGCGTCGCCGGCCTCGTCCTGCTCGCGCCCCTGATCGACGTGTCCCGCGCCCGCAGCCCGCTGCTCGCTCCCCGCCAGTGGTTCGCGCTCTTCGACCGCCTGCTGGTCTTCACCGACACCGTCGAATCGCGCCTGCCAAAGGACCTGCGCGACCCGGAGGCCCGGGCTGCCTACATCACCGACAAGTACATCCACCGCGACGTCTACCGCGCGCTCTTCGACGCCATCGACGCCATCGCCCCCCGCGCCGCCGAATGGCGCGGCCCCCTGCTCACGGTCATCTCCCCCGCCGACCAGATCGTGGACAGCGCCGCCACGAAATTCTTCTTCGCCGCCACCAACGCCGCCCCCGCCCGGCTCGCGGAGCAGTATTCCGCCGGCCACGTCATCCCCCTCGACTACGGCCACGACAAGGTCGCCGCCCGGATCGTCCGCTTCATCCGCGAAACCGAAGCCGCCCTGGCCCCCGCCGAAACGGCCGAGTAGCGCCGGCCTACCAGCGCGGACGGTCGGCGAGAATCATCTGGTCGCTGCGGGCGGCAAACCGCCCGTGCGCCAGCGGGAAGTTGGCCGGCACCTTGCCGGCCTCGAAAATCTGATACCAGCTGTGCTCCGGGGCGTCGGAATCGGCCAGGCTCCGCACCCAGGGCTTGTTGCGCGTGACGGTGGTGAAATAGGCCAGGGCAATGGGCTGGTACCGGCCGTGGAGTTCATAGAAGCCGTCGATGTTCCGGGGCAGCTGGATCGCGGTCCGGCCGCCGTACCAGGCCATCGCCCAGGGGATGTCGGTCACCAGGCCCTCCTCCGGCTGCACCATGCCGGAGACCCAGCCGATGTAGCGGTGGGAGTAGGGCGGATAAGGAATGCCGGTGCGCGGCGGCAGGACGTTCGCCAGCAGCGGCAGCGCCGTGACCGCCATCACGGCGGACATGGCCGCGGCCGGGAAAAAGCGCACATCGAACTGCAGGCGGTCGAGCAAGACCAGGAAGAAGGCCCAGGCGTAGGGGATTGCCAGCGGCCAGAAGAAGGCCAGCGCCGGCAGGGTCTCCGCGCCGAACGCTGTCGCCGCCAGCATCACGGCGGCCGCGGCCGGCAGCAGGCACCAGCGCAGAGTGCGGCTGGCGGGCCGCACAAACCGGTGGAAGTACATCGCTGCGAACAGCCCCAGCAGCAGGGCGGTGTCGGCCGTGCCGATGCCGCGGGCGCAGAATTCGCGGAAATTCTCGATCATCTTGAGCTGGACGGCGTAGACCACCGTGCCCGCGCCCGGCAGTTCGGGCTGGAGGGAGCGCGCCAGCGCGTCCCCGGGAAACAGGAAGGTGCCGGCCAGTGTCTCGTGGAACAGCAGGCCGAACGGATGGCCGGACAGGCGGACATTGCGGATGAGCCACGGCGCCGCGGCCAGCGCGGCCAGCAGCAGGAAGAGGCCGGCCTTCGCCCAGGGACGGCGGCGGCGGGAGGTGCCGATGTAGAAGAAGATCAGCAGCGCAAAGGCGGCCGCCGCGTAGCGCGTCAGGAAAGCGGCCGCCGCCAGCAAGGCGGCGGACGCCAGCGGCAGTAGCCAGCGCCAGGCCGGCCCCTGGTCTTCCTGCGGCCCGACGCCCGGCGGCAGCTTCACCAGCGCGATGGCGGCGTACACCGCCCCGAGCCCGAAGAACAGCGCCGCGGACCAGTCCGCGCCCTCCAGGCTCCGGCGCCAGACCAGGTCGCTGGCCAGGAACGCCCCGACCGACAACGCGCCCACGCGCGCATCGAACAGCTTGCGACCGATCAGCCACACCAGCAGCGCCGCCAGCGCGGTGAAGAAATGGTTCAGCCCCACGACCACGTAGTCCCAGGCATAAACGTGCGCGCTGTTGGGCACGCCGGGCTGGGGCATTACCCCCAGCCGGAACGCGCCGGCCAAGAGGGCCGGCCATAGCGGCGGATGCCGCAGGTCCGGTTGCGCGAAGGCCGATGCCTGGCCGTCCGGCGCCCGGGCCGCCGCGCGCGCCAGCGCGAACGGGCGCACGCTTTGGGTCACCAGCGTTCCGTGCTCCGCCAGGCTGCGGGCGAGCTGGGCCTCCTCCATCGCCCGGGGACTATTCAGCCCCTGGAAGTTCGCGAAGGTGTAAAGCGCCGCCAGCGCGAATGCGAACAGCGCGAAGAGCACCGCCTGGATGACCTTGCGGCTGGCCCCGGAGTCCACCTGGTAGACCAGGTTTTGGAGGTTGGATTCGAATTGCAGCGCCATGTTTCCGCCCTTTCTACTGTCCCTTGGGAGGCCGCAGGCCGAATTCGTTGAGTTTCCGGTGCAGCGTCCGCCGGCTGATGCCCAGCTCCTGCGCCGCGCGGGTCCGATGCCCCTTGTGGCGGCGCAGGGCCTCTGCGATGAGCTGCCGCTCGGCCTCGCGCAGGGCGGTGCCGGCGCGGGCGCCGCCGGCGGCGGGCCCGGCCCCGGCGCGCAGCGCGGCCGGCAGGTCGCGCACCCCGAGGCGGTCGCCGTGGCCCAGCACCACCATGCGCTCGACCACGTTGCGCAGCTCGCGCACGTTGCCCGGCCACGGATAGGTGGTCAGCGCGTCCATCGCCTCGGGCGTGAAACCCGAAATCGGCTTGCCGTTCTCCGCCGCGAGGGCCTTCAAATAGTGCTGCGCCAGCAATACGATGTCGCCCTCGCGCGCGCGCAGCGGCGGCAGCGTCAGGTTGACGACGAACAGGCGGTAGAACAGGTCCTCGCGGAACGCGCCCTCCGCGACCCGCTGCCTCAGGTCGCGGTTGGTGGCGGCCACCAGGCGCACGTCCACTTCGACGGTTTCGCTGCCGCCCACGCGCTCGAACTTGCGCTCCTCGAGCACGCGCAGGATCTTCACCTGCAGCGCCGGATCGATTTCGCCAACCTCGTCGAGAAAGAGCGTCCCGCCGTCGGCCAGCTCGAAGCGTCCGCGCCGCCGCTCCACCGCGCCGGTGAAGGCGCCTTTTTCGTGGCCGAACAGCTCGCTCTCCAGCAGGGTCGGGGCCAGGGCCGCGCAGTGTACCGGCACGAAGGGCCCCTGTGCGCGCGGGCTGCACTGGTGCAGCGCGCGCGCCACCAGCTCCTTGCCGGTGCCGCTCTCGCCTTGGATCAGCACCGTCGCCCGCGTCGGCGCCACCTGCCGGATCGTCTGGAACACCTCCTGCATCGCCGGCGACGCGCCGACGATGTTCTCGAACCCGTACTTCACGTCGAGCTGCGCCTTGAGGCGCTGGTTTTCCGCGTCCAGGCGGCGCTCCGCCAGCGCGCGCTTCAGCAGGAGTTCGAGGCGGTCGAGGTTCACCGGCTTGGCCAGGAAATCGTAGGCGCCGCGGCGCATCGCCTCGACGGCGGTCTCGATGTTGCCGTAGGCCGTCAGCAGGATCAGCACGGGCCGGGGCTCGCGCGCCAGCAGGCGCGACAGGAGGGCCAGGCCGTCCAGGCCCGGCATGCGCAGGTCCGAGAGCACCACGTCCGCGGAGTGCGTCGCGAGCCAGTCGAGCGCCCGCAGACCGTTCTCGGCCTCCACCACCGCGTACTCTCCGCGCAGGGCCCGCGCCAGTCCCTCGCGGGTGTTTTTCTCGTCGTCCACCACCAGGATGACGGGCTTGGCGCTCACGAGACCTCCGTCGGCGCCGTGCCGGCCGGCGGGGCCGGCAGCAGCCGGACGCGCTGGTCGTCGCGCTGGAAGTTGAGCTGGAGGCGCGTGCCGCCGGGCCGGCTGTCCACCAGCAGGGTGCCGCCGTGGTCGCGCAGGATGCGCTGCACGATCATCAGGCCAAGGCCGTGGCCGCCGGACTTCCGGGTCCGAAACGGCTCGAACAGGTCGCCCATCTGGTCGGCCGGGATCCCCGGCCCGGTGTCCTGGAAGACGGCCCCGACCAGCCGGTCCTCCGCCGCGAACGAAATGCGCAGCACCCCGCCCCCGGACATCGCCTGGATCGCGTTGCGGATCACGTTGAAGAACGCCTGCCGGACCTGGGCGCGGT
>CAYMTY010000013.1:0-62307 GCA_964393515.1 uncultured Verrucomicrobiota bacterium | reverse complement strand
TCGCCAGCGTCGTCCTCCAGCGCACCGACCAATGGACCCTCGCCGTCGGCGCCAATAGCTTCCTCTACGAGCAGAACTATCTATGGGGCGACTTCGCCGCCACCGCCGTCCTCTCCGGCCTGCCCATCACGCTCCTCTTCCTCGCCTGCCAGAAGCTGCTCGTCTCCGGCCTCACCGCCGGCGGAGTCAAGGAATGAGCGAAGCCTGGAACTTCGTCCTGCACGGTTTGTCCGTCGCCGGCGTCTTCCTCGCCTGGACCGCCTGCGTCCTGCTCTGCCTCGGCGGACTCCTCCTCGCCGCGTTCTCCATCTCCGGCACCTGGCTCGTGCTCGGCGCCGCTCTCGGCGCGGCGCTCCTGACCGGACCCGGCGAATTCCCCGGCTGGCCCGCCCTCCTCGGCATGTTCGCCGTCTGCGCCGCCGTCGATGTCACCGAATGGTTTGCCGCCTCCTGGGGCGTGCGCCGCCGCGGCGGGTCCGCCGCCGCTGGCTGGCTGGCGATTCTCGGCAGCATCGGCGGCATGATTCTCGGCAGCCTGCTGATTCCCGTCCCGCTCGTCGGCGGTCTGATCGGCATGCTGGCCGGCAGCTTCGCCCTCGTCTACTGGATCGAAATGCGCCGCCTGAAGAAAACCGACCACGCCGCCCACATCGCCACCGGCGCGGTACTCGCGGGCATGGCCGTGCTGGTTCTCAAGGTCGCCGTCACCGCCGGCCTGGTCTTGTGGCTGGTCATCGGCCTGTGGCACGGAACCCAAATTTGAATTCATTCTGATCGGAGTTTATAAAGTCCGATAATTTCTTATTCCTTTGATCGACAAGAGGTTAAATGGAGCTTTCCATGGGCTGCATATATTGTGATCGGAGTTTATAAACAGCGATAATGGGGATGCGAGTGTGCGGAGAATTCTTGGCTGCGGGAAATGGCAGGGCCGGCCGGGTCAAACCGCGCCGGCGGAGACCGGCGGGCATGCGTTGCCGTTTTTCTTGAGCATGAACCACTGCATCGGCAGGCCGAGCAGGGCCTTGACCAGGCCTTGGCCCACGTAAAACAGCAGCACCAGCCCGATGGTGAGCGAAGCCAGCGCCAGCCGGACCAGGCTGCGCCGGCCGAAGCCGGTCACCAGTCCGGCGCACAATGACGCCACCAGCATGCCGGCTGTCAGCAGAAAGTCCCGCACGCCCGTCCAGAAGTTGTGCGCCAGATCCGCCGGGCCGCCATACCAGGCCGAACCGATGTAGAGCGCCCCCAGCAAAAGCGAAGCCAGCAGCAGGCCCACCATGATGTAGCCGCTGCAGAAGCACAGCACCGCCAGCTTGGCGCGCTTGCGGGCCAGCCCGGAGCTCAGCAGCCGCCCCCCCTGGTTCATGATCGCCCGCATGACCCCGTAGGCCCAGCGCATCTGCTGGCGGAAAAGGTCTTGCAGCATGTGAGGCGCCTCGCACGCGCAGGTCAGATCCTCGAGAAACAGGATGCGCTCGCCCGCCGTCAGCAGCCGCAAGGAGTAGTCCACGTCCTCGGTCAGCGCCCCGGGCGTCCAGCCGCCGTGCCGCACCAGCAGGTCCTTGCGCACCAGCTCGGCCGATCCGCAGAAAAGGCCCGTGCCGGCCCAGCGCTTCAGCAGAGGCAGGATCACCACATGGATCACGTTGATGATGCCGGTCCCCATCAGGGAACTGCAGTTCTGCCGGGCATTCGCCACGCGCCAGGCCGCCTGCACCCCGCCCAGCGCCGGATCCCGCGCCACGGGCGCCACCAGCCGGCGCAGGAAATCCCGTTCCGGCAGGAAATCCGAATCCAGGATTAGAATGTAGTCTCCGGTGGTCGCCGGCAGCATATGGTTCAGGTTGCCCGGCTTGTAGCCGCGGTTGTCGCCCCGCCGGCAGACCTGCACCCGCGGATGCTGCCGGGCGAAATCGTCGATCGCCGCCGAAATCTCCGGCCGATTGCTGTCATCCCCGATCAGGATCTGGAGCTTGGCCACCGGATAGTTGAAATCCAGGCAGTGCCGGGCGCAGTTCAACGCCGCCAATTCGTTGTAGGTCGGAATCTGAACGGTCACGGAGGGGCAGTCCTGCGATACAGACAGGCCCGGCCGGCCGGGGCGAAAGCGGCGGAACACCAGCGCCGCCACGGTCAGACAGACGTAACACGCTGAGAGGAAGAACGTTGCGCGCATGACAACGCTGAAAGCAAATTCAATTCCTTGATATAAGTGAGGCCACATGGCGTCCGGCGCTCCGGCCGGTGAAATTTCGACCGTGCGTTTTCCGCCTTTTCCCCTTGAAAAGCAATAGAATTCGCACGGGGACCGGCCGAACCGGACCGGGTCACCGGGCCACGGGCAGGTCGGCCCAGCGAGTGGTGTAGCGGGGGGAACGGTGTTTCTGGCGCATGTGCCAGCGCCTGGGACCCAGGCCCCCCGCCGCCAGCGCAAGGGTTCCCCGGCCGTAGCGGGCATTGACGCGATCCACGGCCTGCATCAGGGCATCTTGCGCGCGTGCCGGTTCCGCCGCCGGCTCCCACAGGGTCGCCTGGCGGTCGCCGGCCGGCGCCAGTTCCAGCAGCAGCACGCCGATTTTCTGGTAGGACCGCCCGGGGCGGCAAACGGCGCGCAGGATGCGCAGCGCGGCCGCATGCAAGGCCGGCGTGTAGGCGGTCGGCGCCGCCAGCGCCGCGCCGCCCCCGTTCGCCCGGTAGTCTTCCGGCGGGAACCGGCTGGTTTCCAGGAAGACCTGCACAGCCCCGGCCACCAGGCCCCGGCGGCGCAGTTTTTCCGCCGCCCGCTGCACGTGCGTAGACAGCGCCTCTTCCAGGCTGCCCGGATCCGCCACCCGTTCGCCGAAGGAGCGCGAACACATCAAGCTCCGGGCCGGCGGCGGATTCTCCTCGAAGGGGATGCACGGCTCCCCGTTGAGTTCCAGCACGGTGCGCAGGCCCGTCACGGCCAGGTGCCGGCGCACCCACTCGCGCGGCGCGCGCGCCAGTTGCCGGGCCGTGGCAATCCCCTGCTCCGCCAGGAACCGCGCGTGGCGGCGGCCGATGCCCCAGATGTCGCCGGCGGCCGTCTGCGCCAGGCAGGCGGCGATGTCCTCCGCCTCGGCCAGCAACCGGACGCCGTCGCCGCCGGGCATTTTCTTGGCGATCCGGTTGGCGAGCTTGGCCAGAGTCTTTGTCCGGGCCAGCCCCACGCACACGGGAATGCCGGTCCATTGCCGCACGGTGCGGCGGATGTCGGCCGCCAGGGCCAGCAACGCCGCCGGCGGCCGCGGGCCGGGCCGCAGGAAGGATTCGTCGATCGAATAGCGCTCAATCTCCGGCGCAAAGCGCGCCAGCGCCTGCATGACGCGGGCGGACATGTCCCCGTAGAGCGCGTAGTTCGAGGACAGCCGGCGCACGCCGTGCCGGACATAAAAATCCTCCCGTTTGAACACCGCCTCGCCGGTCTGGATGCCCAGCGCCTTGGCTTCGTCCGAGCGGGCCACCACGCAGCCGTCGTTGTTGGACAGCACGACCACGGGCCGCCCCTCGAGCGCCGGGGCGAACACGCGCTCGCAGGACACGTAGAAGTTGTTGCAGTCCACCATGGTGTAGAAATCCAGCGGCGGTTCCATCACAGCCTCCGGACCATGCCGGTCACCACGCCCCAGATCTGCAGGTCCAGATCCGGCCCGAGGGGCACGGCCGGATAGGCCGGGTTGTCCGCCAGCAGCCGGCGTTCGCCGCCGCGCAGATGCAGGCGCCGCACGGCCAGTTCTCCGTCCAGCACCGCCACGACGATCCGCCCGTGCGCCGGCGGCACCGACCGGTCCACCACGAGGATGTCGCCCGCCGCGAGGCCCGCCCCGCGCATGGCGTCGCCCGCCAGCCGCACGAGGAAGGTCGCCGCGGGCGCGGCCACCAGGTAGGCGTTCAGGTCGAGGCTGTTCTCCAGGTAGTCGTCCGCCGGCGAGGGAAAGCCCGCCGGAATCCGCGCCAGGAACAGGGGGAGGCGGCGGCCCGTTGGGCGCCGCCGATCCCGGATCGTTTTGCCGGTTGCCGTCATAAAAATAACTGAATCTTTGTTCAGTATCTTACGGCCGGCTCCCGGTCCCGGCAACCGCAAAAGACTTCCCGCCGGACGGATTTATTTAACCAATTGGCGCGGAAAGAGAAATGTTTCCGGAAAAGGCCGCCTACTCGTGAAAGACGACGGCTTCGAAGACGGTGAACCGGGCGCGGGCCTCCTGCCAGGCATTGCCGGGCAGGCCGGCCTTGTAGGCGAGATGCGTCAGCGTGGTCGCCAGGTCCCAGCCCTGTTCGGGGGCGACCTGCGGCAGGAAGACCGCGGAACGCCCGCCCAGCTCCAGCACCATGCCGTGCTGGCCGATGACAATATTCCGGTAGGACGCCACGGGCACCGGCGGCGTGAGCGCGCTGATCTCGATCCGGATCTGGGGAAACTCCCGCGCGGCCAGCGGCGGAAAGCGCGGGTCGTGGAAGGCCGCGTCGAGGGCGTGGGCCACGACCACCTCCGCCAGGGCGCGGCGGGGGAAGATCTCGCCGATGCAGCCGCGCAGTTCGCCGCCGATGGTCAGCGTGACGAAGCCGCCCATCTTCTGCTGCATGGCCGGCGTGGGCGCAAAGCCCAGGTCCGCGGGCTTGCGGGGCGGTTTGCCCTTCAGGGCCTGCTCGATCGTCTGCCGCGCCAGGCCCAGCAGCGCCTGCTTGTCCTCTGCCGTCAGCGCGGATTTGGCAATGGTCTCCGCCTTCTGCGGTTTGCCCGGCTGCTCCGCCCCGTAGAAGCCGAGGCTGGCATAGCTCACCGAATTGCCCCAGTCGCCGGTGCGGGCGCCGGACGTGTCGTAGGCCAGTTCGCGGGCCTTGAAATCCGGCGGCAGCATCCGCAACAGCACGCCGATGGAATCCTGCCCGCAGATGGTCGCGCCGGTCTCCTCGCAGTAGGCCGCGAAGCCGTCCGCGTCGCCGGCCAGGATCTTTTCGATGGCGCCGCCGTCGAGCCGGCGCAGGTTCGCGGCGATGTTCGTGCGGAAAGGCACGTAGGCGAAGTTCGGGCCGTAGTGCGTGAAGTCGGAGCTGACCACAAAGCCGGTCCGGCCGTCCCGCAGCGTGCCGAGCGCCGCGGCGGCCTGCCGGCGCGCGTCGTCGTCCAACTGGCCGAGGGTCACCGGCACCAGCTTCCAGGCGCGCCCGGCGAGGGCCGCCTGCAGCAGCGGCAGCTCCATCTCGACGCTGTTTTCGCCGCGGCGCGTCGCCGGCACGTCGGCAAACAGCGGGTTCTTCATCAATTCGGCGATCGCCGCGGTATCCAGCGGTGTTTCGCCCAGCGGCGAGCGGTAATGCGTCTCGCGCGACGGCAGGGTGATGCGGTTGGGCAGGGACACGCGGTGAGAGAAGCCGATCACCACCACCCGCTCCAGGCTGGGACGCGCGGCCAGCGCCTGGATGCCGACCGCTGCGCACGGCCCGGAATAGGCGTAGCCGGCGTGGGGGACGATCACGGCGAAGATCGCAGGATCGGCCGCCACCTTGGCCGCGGCCAGGTAGCCTTCCAGCTCCGCCTTCAGGCGGGACGGATTCGCATCGTACCACGCCCCCGCCAGGGTCGATTCCATGCAGGTCTTGCTCATGTCCGCTTCTCCTTCCTTCTGCGCGCATGCCCCCATCGCCAGCGCCAGCCAGAGCACGGTTCCCACGATCCTATTCATTGCGCAGGGCCTCCGCCGGGGGCAGGCGGGCGGCCAGCCATGCCGGCCCCGTGGAACACAATACCGCCAAAACCCCCGCCAAGGCGAGCGGGATCAGTCCGGCCCGCAGCCCGAAATGGAACGGCAGCGGAAACCGCGTCCCGAGCCAGTACAGGACTCCGGCCGCCGCCAGCATGCCGGCGACCGCCGCCGCGCCGGTAAGTGCCAGGGCCTCGGCCACAAACAAGCCCGCGACCTCCCGGCGCCGGGCCCCCAGCGCCCGGCGCAGCCCGATCTCCGGAATGCGTTCGCGCACCGCCGTCAACAGCATGCCGGCCAGCGTCGCCGCGCCCAGTAGCAGGCTCAGTGCCCCCCCCGCCCCGGCGGTCCAGCCGATGGCACGCTGCCAGCGGCGGACGCCCTCCAGCAGGGATTCCGGCGTGACCCACTCCACGCCCTCCAGCGCCAGGCCCGGCTGGGCCAGCAGCGCCGCCACGCGGCGGCGCAACACCTCCGGCGCGGTCCCCGCCGCGGCGCGAAAGGCCAGGACGTCCACGCGCTGGCGCGCGTCCGGATCTTCCGCTTCCAGGTGGTCGGCGGTATGCGGGATGAACACCGCCTCCGGCGGCAGGCCGGGCGCCGGATCGCCGCGCGGATCGCAGCAGCCCACCAGCCGGAACACTTCATTGCCGATCGAAATAAGGTCGCCCGGCTGCCAGCGATGGCGCCGGCAGAGCCCGGCCGTCGCCAGCGCGTGGCGCGCGCCCTGGCGGATGTCCAGCGCATCGAGGGCGCGCCCTGCGGCCAGCTGCCAGTTCCGGACGCGGGCCAGGTGTTCGTCCGTCGTGGCCACGGCGAAATCCGTTTCCGGCACGGGCGCCAGCGTCCGGACGCCCGCCACGGCGGCCGCGCCGGCCAGGTTTTCGCGCAGGAATTCCACCTGGGAACGGGTCCAGCGCGCCGAGGCCGGCGCATTCGCCGGCGCGATCAGCACCAGCGCCCCGGCGCCGAACGCTTCCACCAGGCCTTGCGCCTGTCGGCGCAGGGCATCCAGCGTCGCCAGCAGGATGGTCACGGCGAACAGCCCCAGCGCCAAGCTGGCGAACGCCAGCCCGGTTCGGGCGGGTCCCGTCCGCAAGCCGGTCCAGAGGTCGGCCGCCAGCGTCCTCACGGCAGCCGCACCTCCTCGCCTTCGGCCAGGCCGGAGACAATCTCGATGCGCGTTTCGTCGGCCAGCCCCGTCTGGACCGCGGCTTCTTCGCCGGACGCCTTGCGCACATAGGCCTGCCCCCCGCGCCAGGCGACGGCTTCGCGCGGCAGCAGGAGCGCCTCCGCGGCTTCCCCGGCGACGATTTCGGCCTGGACCGAAATACCGATGGGCAGCGGCCTGGGCAAGGCCTCCAGCGCAATCACCACGGGAAAGAACTTGCGCCAGATCGGCCGCCCGGGGCGCATCTGGGCCAGGCCGCCGACGCTTTCCACCCGTCCGACGAGCCGCACCTGCGGAAAGGCGGCGGGCACCGCCTCCACGGCATGGCCCGGCTGGACCCACGGCAGTTCCGCCTCGCTGATGAAACCGCGCACGACGTGCTCGGCGGGATCGGGCAGGCACAGGAAAATCTGATTGCAGTACAGCGTGTCGCCGACCGTGGCGGCGCGGTACTCCCGGTTCAGCGGCAGCGGCACCAGCGTGGCCACGCCCGCCACCGGGGCCCGCACCGTGCACAACGCCAGCTGACGGGCCGTGAAATTGCGCTGGCGCTCCGCCGCCTCCAGCGCCGCCTGCGCCTTCGCCAGCCGGGCCGGATGCACGTGCCGCCGTACTAGGTCTGTGCGCAGGTCCGTTTGCCCGGCGCGGGTCTTCAGTCCCGCCACCTTGCGTTCCTGCTGGGCCACCTCGCCCGTGGACATCAGCCCGCGCGCCTGCAGGCCCCGGGCGGATTCGAGGAAGCGCTCCTCGGCCTCGAGTTCCGCCTGCACCTCGGCGGCCTTGGCCTCCAGATCGATCAGTTCCAGCGGCAGTTCCGCCTTTTCAAGGCTGTCCAGCTCTTGGCGGGCGCGGACCAGTTCGTTCTCCTGCCGGGCGAGGTCCTGCTCGATCTGCGAGGCGTCGAAGCGCGCCAGCAGGTCGCCCGCCGCCACGGGGGTGCCCTCGGGCACCAGCTCGGCCAGCACGGCCGAACCCTGTACTCCAACGGAAATCTGCGCGACGTGGCGCGCCTCCAGTTCGCCCTGGAAGGGCACCGTCATGCGAATCGCGCCGCGCGCGGCCCGGGCGGAGCGTGCGGCCTCCGCCGGCTCGCGCCCGCAGCCGGGGCAACTCAGCAGGCCGGCCAGTCCCAGAACCACCCAGAGGATTTTCATGCGCAGCTCATTCCTTTCCCACGCCGGCGCGCAGCAGTTCCCGCGGGGCGGGCACCAGCGTGCCGAGCACATGCAGCAGGCGATAGGCCGAAACCGAAGCGGCGGCCCGGGCGTCCAGTTCGCCGAGTTCCGCCCCGACCCCGTCGGCTTCGGCGTCGGAGACCGAATCAGCGGAAGCGCGGCCGGCCTCGAACAGTGCGCGGGCCAGCTCCGCGCGGTTTGCAGCGAGCTGGCGGTTGCGCGCGGCCAGATCCAGTTCCGCGCGTGTCCGCTGGTATGCGGTCCGGGCGGCGTTGACCTCCAAAGCCAGCCGGTGGCGCACGATTTCCTCGACTTGCCGGCGGGCCGCGGCGTTCACCTCCGCCTGCCCCACGGCCAGCCGCGTACCGCGCAGGTTCAAATCCATGTCTGCCGCCACGCCGACGAACCAGTCGTCCTGGTCGAGGCGTCCGGCATCGCTCCAGTCCTCGCCCTCGCCGTAGGTCGTCTGGCTGCCGGTCAGGCGCAAGTCGGGCAAGAGGCCCCGCCGGGCCAGCCGCAGCAGGCGGTCGCCGGTGGCGATGTCCTGCAGCGCCTGGGCATAGTCGGGGCGCTCGGCCAGGGCGACGGCCAGCGCGCGGTCGGCGTCCGTGACGTCGAGATCCAGCAGCGGCGGCGGCGCCAGGCGGAAGGATTCCTCCAGCGGCAGGCCCAGCAGGTCGGCAAATTCCTGGGACCGGATGGCCAGTTCCGACCGGCTGGATTCCAGGCGCAGGGCGGCCTCGCCCCGTTGCAGGTCCATGCGCAGGACTTCCGTGCGGGTGGCCTTGCCCTGCGGCTCGCGCGCCTCGGCCAGGCACCACAGCTTTTCCAGGCGGGCGGCGAAGGCCTCGTCCCGGGCGATCCGGTCGTGCAGCCCGATGAGCCCCTCGTAGAGTTCCACCACCTGCACGACCAGCGCGGAGCGGTCCCGCTCCCAGGCGCGGCGCGCCGCCAGCAGGGTTTCGTGGGCGGTCACCTCCGGTTCGTTCCGCACCAGCGGGCCGAAATCGCGGAACAGCGGCTGGGAGATCTCCACCCGCACTTCCCCGCGCCGCTGGCCGGGAATCCCGTCCACCGCGAAGCGGCGCGCGAGCGCCGCGGCGGACAGGCGCGCGCCCGTGGGGACCGTCGCGGCCGCGCGCAGCCCGACCTGCCAGGTTTCGCTATCGGAACCGGCGCCCCCCGAGCCTTCGGGCACGACCTGGAGGCCGCGCACGGTTTCCCGGGCCTGCGCCGCGGCCAGGCGGGCACCCTCCACGCCGAGCGCGCCCCGGGCCAGGTCGCGGTTGTGCGCCAGCGCCCGTTCGATGGCGTCTTCCAGCGTCAGCGCCGCCGGCCCGGCGGCTTCCGGCGACGCCAGGGCCGCCGCGCCCGGACCCCATGCCAGCGCCAGCAGCAGCGCGGCCCGCTGGAAACCCGTTTTCATGGGCGCATCCTAGCGGTTTTCCACACTGTGGAAAAATATTTTCCACGGCATGGAAAACTCCGGCGCGGCCGGGTCCTAAAGGATTGATTCGCGCCGCGCCCGCGGGTAGAGTGGCGCCGGAATCCGTAGCCATGGCCGACGCAGAGCTGCTCATCGAAGTCGAGAACCTGGTCCGGCGCTTTCCCCGGTGCGAAGCGCTGGCCGGGATTTCGTTCCAGGTGCGCCGGGGCGAGATCGCCGGCCTGCTGGGCCCCAACGGCTCCGGCAAGACCACGACCTTGCGCATTCTGGCCGGCTATCTCGCGCCCACGTCCGGCCAGGTGCGGGTGGCGGGCTGCGACGTGGTGACGGCCTCGCTGGATGCGCGCCGCCGCCTCGGCTATCTGCCCGAAAACGTCCCGCTCTACCCCGAGATGCGCGTCGAGGAGTTTCTGGCCTTCCGCGGCCGGATCCGCGGCCTGCGCGGGGATCGGCTGGCAACCCGCCTGCGCGAGGTTGTCGAGCGCTGCGGGCTCGGCGACTGCGCCCGGCGGGTGATCGGCAGCCTGTCCCGCGGCTACCGCCAGCGCACGGGCCTGGCGGACTGCCTCCTGCACGAACCCGATGTGCTGCTGCTCGACGAACCCTTGGCCGCCCTCGACCCGGCCCAGGCCCTGGCAGTCCGCGACCTGCTGCGCGAACTGGCCGCCACCCGCGCCGTGGTCTTTTCCACCCACGTGCTGGCCGAGGCCGAACAGCTCTGCCAGTGCGCGCTGATCCTGAACGCCGGCCGGCTTGCCGCCGCCGGCGCCCCCGCCCGCCTGATCCGCGACCACGAGGCGCCGGATTTCGAGTCGGTCTACCTCCGGCTCGCCGCGCCGCCCCCCGGCCTGCGCTCCGCCCGGAGTTCCCAGCCCTCATGAGCTGTTTCTTCCATCTCTGGCGCCGGGAAGTCGCCGCCTACTTCCGGACCTCCATCGCCTATGTCATCGGCGTCCTGTTCCTGGCCATTGCCGGCTTCGGCTTCTGGATGCTCACGGCCGGCCTGGCCCAGGGCGCGGCGGACGGCGACATGGCCGGCACCCTCTTCGGCTCCTCCAGCTTCTGGCTGGCCATGCTGATCGTCACGCCGCTGCTCACGATGAGGCTCTTCGCCGAGGAACGGCGCATGGGCACGCTGGAAATGCTGCTGACCGCGCCGATGACCGAGACCGAGGTGGTCCTGGCCAAGTTCGCCAGCGCCTTCACCCTGTTCCTGTGCCTGTGGGTGCCCACCCTGGCCTACGCCTTCCTCCTCGGGCGCTGCGGCGCGCAGCTGCCCCCGACCGACTGGGGGCCGGTCGCGGCGGCCTACCTCGGCACCGCGCTGGTCGGCGCGTTCTTCCTGTCCGTCGGCGTGCTCTGCTCCCTGGTCACCCGCCACCAGGCCGTCGCCGCCATGGTCTGCCTGAGCGTCTTCGGCATCCTGCTGTCCATCGGCCTGCTGCCGTTCTACGCCCACGCCGGCGCCATCCGCGAAACCGCGCGGCTGGTCTCGGCCCCGTTGCACATGCTGGATTTCGCCGCCGGCATTCTCGACACCCGCGCGGTGGTCTGGTACCTCAGCGGCACCGCGCTGATGCTGTTCTGTTCCGTCCGCATCCTGGAGGCGCGCCGCCTGCGCTGAACCCCATGGCCCGCCCCCGCCATTCCCTCTTCCCGCCCGGCCGCGCCGCCCGCCTCGCCCGGCGCGTCAACCTGGTCGCTGTCCTCCTGCTCGCCGGCGCCATCTTCGCCATGGTCAACTACCTCTCCATGCGCCACTACGCGCGCGGACACTGGCGCCGCGACCTGTTCGCCGCCCTCTCCGAAAAAAGCGTCCGCCTGCTGGCCACCCTCCCCGGAGAGTTGCGCGTCGCGGTCCTGGTGCGCCCCTCCCACGAGGCCTACCCGCCCGCCGCCGCCCTCCTCCAGGAGTACGCCGCCCGCGCCGCCCACGTGACCGTCGAATTCGTGGACCCCGACCGCAACCTCGCCCGCGCCGAGCAGCTCGCCCGGCAGTACCGGCTGCCGCCTGGGGAATGCATCGTCTTCGAAATCGGCGGCCGCCACGAAGCCGTTGCCGCCGCGGATCTGGTCGAACAGCGTTCGGCCGGCACCGACGGCAGCCCGCCGCGGCGCTTCTTCCGCGGCGAACAGCTCTTCACCAGCGCCCTCTTCGCCCTCACCCAGGCCGCCCGACCGACCGTCCTGTTCCTGGAAGGCCACGGCGAGCGCTCCCCCGCCGATTTCAACCGCCGCACGGGCTATTCCCGCATCGCCGCCCGCCTGCGCGACGAAAACCTCGAGGTGGACACCCTCAGTCTGGGCGACGCCCGCGCCGTACCCAATCACTGCGCCCTGCTGGTCGTCGCTGGCCCCGCCAAGGAACTCGCCCCCTTCGAAATCGCCCTCATCCGCGATTACCTCGAACGTAAAGGGCCGTTGCTGCTGCTGCTGGACAGCCGCCTCCGCACCGGCCTGGAACCCCTCCTGCTCGACTGGGGCCTCATCCTCGGCGACGACATCGTGACCGACGAAGCCCATACCCTCGACGGCCGCGAATTGTTCATTACGTCCTACCCCGACCACCCCATCACCGCGCCCCTGCAGCACCTGGCCACGGTGTTCTACCTGCCCCGCTCCCTCCGCGCCAAGTCCCAAAGCCCCGGCGGCGACAAGCCCGCCGTCTCCGCCCTGGCGACCTGCTCCGCCACCGG
The DNA here is from genome assembly GCA_964393515.1 of uncultured Verrucomicrobiota bacterium. Classification (GTDB taxonomy): domain Bacteria; phylum Verrucomicrobiota; class Kiritimatiellia; order CAIQIC01; family Lenti-01; genus Lenti-01. Next base: position 50,092 of record CAYMTY010000013.1, on the reverse strand, counting down.
TTGGGCCGAGTTCGATCCCGATGACGCCGCCCCCCGCTTCAACCCCGCGGTGGATATCGCCGGCCCCGTCCCCGTCGCCGTCGCCATCGAGCGCGGCCCCGTCCCCGGCGTCCATGTGCAGATCCGCCCGACCCGCCTCGTGGTCGTCGGCGACTCCGATTTCGCCGCCAACGGCGGACTCATGGGGGCCAATGCCGACCTCTTCCTCAATTCCGTCAACTGGCTGCTCGGACGCACCGAACTGCTGGCCCTGGCGCCCAAGACCTTCGAGGAGCTCCGCCTGGTCATGGATGCCCGGCAGCTGCGCTGCCTGTTCTGGACCGTGGTGGTCGGGTTGCCCGGGCTGGTTGCCGGCTTCGGCCTTTGGGCCGCCTGGCGGCGGAGGAGCTGAGGCATGCACTTCCGGCTCACCGCTTTCCTCGCCTTCGTCGCCGCCGCGCTCGGCCTGCTGATCGCCTTCTGGGACCGCGACGACGACAAGGACCGCCGGCGGCTGGAAAACGTCCGCCGCGCCTTCCGCTTCGACCCCGCCCGGGTGGAGCGCCTGCGCATCGACACTTCCGACCTGGCCATCGAATGCCGCCGGGACGGCCTGCAGTGGCAGCTTGTCCGCCCGCTGGCCGCCCGCGCCGATCCCGTCGCCATCGAACGCCTCCTCGGCGCGCTCCAGGAACTGCCCCGCGGCGAAATCATCCTGCCCCCCCGCCGCGTCCCCGATGCCTATGCGCCCTACGGCCTCGACCAGCCCGCCGCCACCCTGAGCCTCATCTCCGGCACCGCCACCAACCGCATCCTTGTCGGCCGCCTCACCCCCCTCGGCGACGGCGTTTACGTCCGCCAGTCCGAACATGCCGGCCTCGTCCGCATCGCCACCACCCTCCTCGACCTGATCCCCGCCAGCGCCGCCAGCCTCCGCGACCGCTCCCTGCTGGCCGGGGCGCCGGCGGACATCCAGCGGCTCGACATCCGCACCCCCGCCGGCTACATCCAGCTGGTCCGCAACGAACATGGCGACTGGCGCATCTTCCAGCCGTTCACCGCCCGCGCCGATGCCGCCACTCTCTCCGCGCTCGTTGAAAAGCTGCTGGCCTGCGCCGTCGTCCGCTTCGTGCAGGACGCTGCCAGCGACCTCTCCCCCTATGGCCTCGACAGCCGCACTGCCGTCACCGCCGTCCTCAACACCGATTCCGGCAACGGCTCCCAGATGCTGGCTTTCGGCGACGTCCTCCCCGACGATCCCGACCTGTGCTACGCCCGCCTCCAGGCCGAAACCTCCATCTACGCCGTCCCCCGGGCGGCCCGCGACGCCCTGCTGGTCAAGCCCGACGACCTGCGCGACCGGCGCGTCCCCGGTGCCGAGCCCGACGCCCTCCGTCGGATCAGCGTCGAAGAAGCCGCCACCCGCCTGGAATTCCACCGCGCCGAGAACGGCGCCTGGCAGCTCGCCGCCCCCCTGCGCGCCCCGGCCGAGGCCGGCGCCGTTGAAGACCTGCTGCGGTCCTGGAGCGATGTCCGCCTGGTGGATTTTGAAATTCCGTCGCCGACCAACCCGCCGCGGGAATTCGTGCGGACCATCCGCCTGGAGCCGCTCGACGCCTCCCGGCCCGTCACCGTGCTCCGGCTCGGCCCCTACCCCGGCCGTGCGGATGCCGCCGGCCTCGCCATCGAAGGCGAATCCTCCCTCGCCGTTGCTTCCCCCGCCCGCCTGCTGGACTTCCCGCTCAACCCGCTCCGCTACCGCTCGCGCGACATCCTCTCCATCCCCGCGGATGACATCGCCGGCTTGCGTTTCGCCACCGCCGGCCGAACCCTCCAGGTCGACCGCGATCCCGCCACGGACCAGTGGGTCCCGGGCTCGGTCCAGATCGGCCCCGTGCTGGCCTGCCTGGCCCCCCTGCGCGCCGAAGCTCTTTTGGATCCGGCCGCGGCCGATGGCCAGGACGACGGATTCGATCCGCCCGCGCTGACCGTGACCGTGCTCCAGCGCGGACAGCGCGGCCTCGCCACCTCCCTCCTGGTTGGCGGCGAGTCTTCTCCCGGCGGACCGCGCCGCGCCCAGGTGCGCGGCCGCGACCTGCTCTTCACCCTGCCGGTCGCCACCGTTGAGGCGCTGCGCGCGCCCCTCGCCCCGGAGACGCCGTGAAACCCGTCCGCCTCCATCTCGACGCCCATGCGCACGTCTATCCCGCCTACGACGTGCCGCGTTTCCTGCGCGCCGCGCTCGACCACATGCCGCGCACCGCCCCCACCGACCTGCGCGCGCTGTGCCTGGCCGAACGCAGCGACTGCGCGTTCTTTCAAGCCCTGGCCCACGACGAAGTCCGCCTGCCAGGCGATCGCTGGCGCATCGTTGCCTGGGATCCCGATGGCGGCGTCAAGCTTCGCCACCTGCCCGACCACCGCGATCTTTGGATCATCGCCGGCCGGCAAGTCGTCTCGGCCGAACGCATCGAAGTCTGCTGTCTCTGCCGCGACGCGGCGCTCGCGGACGGCCGGCCCGCGCGCGACCTCGTCCGAGCCATCTTGGAGGCTGGCGGTCTGCCGGCTCTGGACTGGGCCCCCGGCAAGTGGCTGTTCGGCCGCGGCCGGCTGGTGCGCCGCCTGGTCGCCGAATTCCCGCCCGCGCAGCTGGCGTTGGTGGATACCTCCCTGCGTTTTACCGGCTGGCCGGCGCCGCGCCTCTATGCCCGCGCCCGCCGCGAAAAGCGCGCGGTTCTGGCCGGTTCCGACCCACTGCCCTTCGCCGGCGAAGAGGATGTGGCCGGCTCCTATTACGCCACGCTTGCCCTTCCCCCGCTGGCCGATGAGGCCCGCCTGGTGGCGCCCCTCCGGGCCGCGCTGGCCGCCGGCGCCCCCGGCCTCGCCTTCGGCGGTTGCCGCGGCGCCCCCCCGGATGTCCTCCGCCGTCTCCGCCAAAACGCCCAAACCCGGAAGCTATGAGCTCGAACCCGGCCCGCATCCTGCTGATCGCGCCGCAGCCTTTCTTCCAGTGGCGCGGTTCGCCGCTGCGCGTGAGCTTCAACGCCCGGGCCCTGGCCGAACTCGGCTACGCCGTGGACCTGCTCGTCATGCCCGTCGGCGAAGACTTCGCCATTCCCGGGGTCGTCCTGCACCGCGGACCCAATCTCGTCCAGGCCCGCGACCTGCCCATCGGCCCCTCCGCCGCCAAGGCCGTGCTCGACCTCGGCCTCTTCGGCAAGGCCGCGGCCCTCGCCCGCCGCAACCGCTACGATGTCTTCCACGGCATCGAGGATGCCGGCCCCATCGCCGCCGTCCTTGCCCGCCGGCACGGCGCCCGCTTCGTCTTTGAAAAGCACTCCGACCCCGCCTCCTACAAGAAGGGCTACCTGCGCAACCTCGTCATGGCCGCATATGCCCGCGTCGAACGCTTCTCGATCCGGCGGGCCGACGCCGTCATCGGCACCGGCCCGGCCCTCGTCGAGCAGGCCCGCCAGGCCGCCCCCGGCAAGCCGGTCCATCACATCTCCGACCCGCCCTCCTCCCTGGTCGAGCCCGATCCCGCCCGCGCCGCGGAAGTCCGCGCCCGCCTCGGCCTCCAGCCCGGAGACGTCCTCGCCCTCTACGTCGGCTCGTTCGCCGTCTACCAGGGCATGGATCTCCTCTTCCATGCCATCCCCCGCGCCCTGGAACAATGCCCCAGCCTGCGCTGCGCCGTCATCGGCGGCAGCCGCGAACAGATCGACCGCCGCCAGACCGCCTTGATGGACCTCGGGCTCGCTGACCGCGTCCTGTTCCCGGGCCACATCCATCCCGATGAACTGCCGCACACCCTCGCCGCCGCCGACATCCTCCTCTCTCCGCGCATCGCCGGCGGCAACACCCCCCTCAAGCTCCTTGACTATCTCAAGGCCGGCCGCGCCATCGTCGCCTGCGACAACCCCGCCAACCGCCTCATCCTCTCCGAAACCACCGCCCGCCTGGTCGCCCCCGAACCCGCTGCCTTCGGCGCCGCCCTCGCCGCCCTCGCCATGGATTCCCCCCTGCGCGAACGGCTCGGCCATGCCGGCCGCCAGCTCTATCTCACCACGTACAATTACACCCAGTTCAAGCGCCGCCTCGGCGACGCCTACCGCCAGCTCCTGGCCCCCGCCGCCCCGTGACCCCCCGGCCGCGGCCTATTCCGCCGCCGTGCCGATCTTCGAACCCAGCGCCGCCTCGGCAATGCTTCGGCCGTCGCGCAGGCGCGGCGTCACCCGCGGCACCCACAGCATCCGCCGCCGCGCCCGCAGCACCATGTGGTGGTGCGGCAGGAAGAAAAACACCGCGTCGAGAATGCCCGCCAGCCAGAAAAACGGCGTGAAGACCGCATAGACCGCCGCCGCCCGCTTCAACCGCCGCGGTTCCAGCGCCGCCGGCTCGCACGCCGCCGGAATGAGCCCCGCGAACAGCTCCGCCAGCAATTCCGCGAACTCCGTAAAGAACCGCCCAAATCCAGCCGTCTCCTGCACGTCGAAACCGTCCTTCAGCACATCGAACAGCTCCGTCGGCGTGAAACCCGGCCGTACCATCGGCCGCGTCGGGTCCGTCAACCCCGCCAGCCGCCGGAACAGCTCCACCAGCGTTTTCCGCTTGCGGCGCACATGCAGGATCAGGCGGGTCTTGGACTTCATCACCCGGTGGAGTTCGGCCATCAGCTCGGCCGGCTTCTCCACGTATTCCAGCATCTCGCTGGCCACCACCGCGTCGAACGTGTTGTCCGGCAACGGCAGCTGCGGCAGCGCCGCCACGTGGATCGTCGAGATGCCCGCCTCCGCCAGCAGCTCCGCCTGCGTCTCCGAAGCCACCAGACTGCTCCAGGCACCCCCGCCGCCCCCGCCGGCGTTCTGCATCGCCACGCTCAGGGCGTCGTCCCCCGACATCTCCAGCACCTGCTGCCCCGCCACCTTGTCCAGCAGCCGCATCATCCGCACCAGCCGCCGCCGCCGCAGCGGCGACCGCAGGAAAATCTTCATCCGCAGCTGGACGGTCTCCACCGGAATCGCGCTGGCAGGGGCTTCGCTCATCTCGGCCCGGAATATGCCACCGCCGCCCCCCCGTTGTCCAGCCCCGACCCGCCCCGCCCGTGCCAATTTCGCCCTTGTTTTCCCGCCCCCCTTTGCGCATCCTTCCGGCAGTTACGGTGAGCCCATGATCCTCCGCCACCTTCTGCTGCCCGACATCCTCGACCTCGTCGAATCCGGACGCCTCAACGACGTCCGCGAGTTCCTCGCCAAGCAGCCCGGGCCCGAGATCGCCGAACTCCTGACCGCCCTGGAGGACAAGGACCGCGTCCTGCTCTTCCGCCTGCTTCCGCGCCAGCTGGCCGACGAGGTCTTCTCCCTGCTCGAACCGTTCTTCCAGAACCTCCTGCTCAAGAACATGGCGCAGGAGGAGGTCCGCCAGGTCCTCGCCGGCCTCACCCCCGACGACCGCACCGCCCTCTTCGAAGAACTCCCCGCCCGCGTCACCCAGGGCCTCCTCGGGCTGCTGAACGACAAGGACCGCAAGCAGACCCTCACCCTCCTCAGCTATCCCGAGGGCAGCGTCGGCCGCCTCATGACCGACCGCTACGTCAAGGTCCAGCCCGACTGGACCGCCGCCCAGGCCCTCGAACACCTCCGCCAGGCCGGCCTCGATTCCGAAACCATCGCCATGGTCTACATCGTCGACGACAAGGGGCGCCTGACCGACGACCTGCGCCTGCGCAAGATCATCATCGCCAACCCGGACACGCGCATCGCCGACCTCCTCGACGGCCACTGCGCCTTTCTCCATTCCCGCCAGGACCGCGAAGAGGCCGTCCAGGTCTTCCGGAAATACGACCTCTACGCCCTCCCCGTCGTGGATGCCGACGGCATCCTCCTCGGCATCGTCACCATCGACGACATCCTCGACGTCGCCGAAGAGGCCGCCACCGAGGACTTCCACAAGCTGGCCACCGTCCGTCCCCTGCAGGTCAGCTACAAGGATGCCACCCTCGGCCTGCTCTTTCGCAAGCGCATCGGCTGGCTGATCGGCCTCGTCATCGTCAACATCTTCACCGGCATGGGAATTAAAATGTACGAGGACACCATCGTCGCCGTGGCGGCGCTGGTGGCGCTCATGCCGCTGCTGATCGGCAGCGGCGGCAACGCCGGCGCCCAGGCCGCCACCCTCGTCGTCCGCGCCATCGCCACCGGCGAAATCCGCGCCGAAGACTGGTGGCGACTGCTGCTGCGCGAAATCCTCGTCAGCGCCGCCATCGGCGTGGCCATGTCCGCCGCCGCCTTCTTCCTCGGCTGGCTGCTGGGCGACCTGCGCGTCGCCACCGTCGTCTCCCTCAGCATGGTCACCGTCGTCATCGCCGGCAGCCTCATGGGCACCGTCCTGCCCATGATCCTCAACCGCTTCAAGCTCGACCCGGCCGCCGCCAGCGTCCCCCTCATCACCTCCATGGCCGACATCCTCGGCGTCCTCATCTACTTTTCCATCGCCAACGCCGTCCTGCGCTTTGTGAACCTGCACGCCACCTGAACCAGGAGTCCTGCCATGCGTCACCGCCTGTCCCTGCTCTGCCTGCTGCTGGCCGCCGTCCTCCCCGCCGCCGCCCAGCAGCGCATCGAATTCCAACGCCAGAAGTTCGACCGCTCGCGCTTCGAACGGCCCGATCCCTCCGCCCGCCCCACGCTTCCCGGAACCCCCGCCGCCCCGGCCGAATCCGCGCCCGAACCCGCCGCCCCCGCCTTCCCGGCGGCCCCGGCCCCGATGGTGACCCAGGCGCCCGCCGCCCCGGCCACCAATGCCCCCGAGTTTTCCTTCTCCGCCGAGACGCCCGCTCCGGCGGCGACGGCCACGCCCGCGTTCGCGGCCCCCACCGGCACCGTCATCTTCTCGGCCGACGCCCCCCCACCCCCCGCCGCCGGCGCGGTCACACCCCCCACCCCTGCCGATGTGCCCCTCTGGGATGAAGTCCCCGCCAAATGGTTCGATAACGCCAAGGACCACGACGAACTGGTCGAGCTGTCCAAAAAAACCGGCGCCTGCCTGCTGCTGTATTTCAAGAATCCTTCCGTGCCGAACGAAAAGGGGCTCTGCAGCTGGTTCGAGAAAACCATCATGCCCGACCTCGCCTGGCGCAAGGCGATGAAATATTTCATCAAGCTGGAGGTGACGCTGCCGGGCAACTCCGCGACCCGCGACCTCGCCGAAAAATACCGGATCGGCAAAACCCCGGTCCTGCTCGTGGTCAAGCCCTCGGGCGGGCTCCCCATGCGCGTGATGGTCTTTGATGTTCCGCCCAATGCCCGACCCCAGCCTTTGGAAGTGCCGGTGGTCCTCGAATCGCTCAAGGCGCGCAGCACCCCGGCCTACATGACCCTCTTCTAGCCGCTGTGTCCATGGCCGCCGCCGTCCAGTTCTTCGCCATCGCCCGCCTCACGGCGCTCGAGGCCATCCGGCGGCCGGTCTTCCTGCTCGTCGCGCTCTTCTGCCTGGCCGGCACGGTCCTGCTGCCCCTGCTGCTCAACTACACCCTCGGCGATTCCGCCCGCATCATCCGCGACAGCGCCCTGGCCCTCTACTTCACCGGCGGCCTGCTGCTCGCGGCCGTCTCCGCCGGCGAAACCCTCGCCCGCGAGCTGCGCCGCGGCACCGCCGCCGCCATCCTCGCCAAGCCCGTCTCCCGCGCCGTCTTCTTCCTCGCCAAGGCCGCCGGCATCGCCGCCGCACTCCTGCTCTTCGCGGTCGCCGCCGCCGCCGCCACCCTCCTCGCCGTCCGCGCCGGCGCCAACGATCTTCATCTCGACTGGACCGCCGAACTGCCCGCCCTGCTCGCCGTGCTCCTCGCCCTGGCCCTCGCCGGCTGGTGGAACCACCGCACCCGCCGCCCCTTCGCCTCCGCCGCCTTCTTCCTCCTGTTCGTCTTCCTGTTCGCCGCCCTCGCCGCCGCCGCCGCCTTCCGCACCCCGCTCGAACAGCAGGCCTTCCCCGCCAACTTCGCCTGGCCGATCCTGCGCGTCAGCCTCCTGCTCTACTTCTGCCTCGGCATGGCCGCCGCCCTCGCCGCCGCCCTCGCCACCCGCCTCCAGATCGCCCCCGTCCTCCTCCTCTGCGCCGGCCTCTTCCTCCTCGGCCTCATGGGCGACTACCTCCTCGGCCCGTATCTCGAGTCCTCCTTCACCGCCCGCGCCCTCTACGCCGTCCTCCCCAACGTCCAGGCCTTCTGGCTCACCGATGCCCTCGACACCGCCCCGACCATCCCCGGCGCCTACCTCGCCTGCGCCGCCGCCTACGCCGCCGCCTGGTCCGCCGCCGCCCTCGCCTTCGGCCTCGCCGCCTTCCACAAGCTGGAGATCCCCTGACATGCCCTCCTGCGAACAATCGTCCCCTTTTGATTTTTACCCCGCTGCGAAAGTGTATAGTATTTGCAACTACTATACGGCCGGATTTTCCGCACTATGGAAAATCTTTTCCGGATTTTTCCACCCTGTGGAAAAAAGTTTTCCACCCTGTGGAAAACTTGCCGATCTCACCGGCAACATTCACCACAGAGTACACAGGGATTCACAAAGATTGTTCCCTCTGTGCCCCTCTGTGCGCTCTGTGGTAAAAGTCTTCTGTGTCCTGCCCCCTGTCACCTGATATGGCCGCCCTCCGCGCCGAAAACCTGTCGAAGACCTTCCGCGACTTCTGGCGCCGGCCGCGCGTCGAAGCCGTCAAGTCCATCTCGTTCGAGATCCCCGCCGGGCAGGTCTTCGGGCTGCTCGGCCCCAACGGCTCCGGGAAGTCCACCACAATCAAGATGATCCTCGGCCTGCTTTTCCCCACCGCCGGCACCCTGGAGGTCCTCGACGCCTCGCCGCGTTCCGTCGCCGCCAAATCGCGCATCGGCTACCTGCCCGAGGAGTCCTACCTCTATCCCCATTTGACGCCGCAGGAAACCCTGGCCTTCTACGCGCGGCTGTTCCGCCTGTCGGTCGCCACCGCCCGCGAGCGCATCGAACAGCTTCTCGAGATGACCGGCCTCGCCCACGCCCGGAACCGCCCCGTCGGCGAGTTCTCCAAAGGCATGGCCCGGCGCCTCGGCCTCGCCCAGGCCCTGCTCAACGACCCCGACCTCGTCATCCTCGACGAACCCACCTCCGGCCTCGACCCGCAGGGCACCCGCCAGGTCAAGGACCTCATCCTCGCCCTGGCCGCCCGCGGCAAAACCGTCCTGCTCTCCTCGCACCTCCTCGCCGACGTCGAGGACGTCTGCCGGCAGATCGCCATCCTGTTCAACGGCCGCATCCTCGCCCGCGGCACCCTCGACGAACTCCTGACGCAGAAGGACCGGACCACGCTCACCTTCCCGACCCCGCCCGACCCCCTCACCCTAAAAAAGGTCCTCGACGCCGCCCGCGCCGCCCTCGGCGCCGATCCCGCCCTCGACCACCCCCGCCAGGCCCTCGAACCCTACTTCCTCCGCGTCGTCGCAGCCGCCGCCCGCGAGCCCGGCGCGACCGCCTCCGGCGCCATTCCCGCCGCCCCCCTCGCCCCTTTCCTGCAGAAGTAGACGGCCCCGCTCTACGTCTTCCCTTGATCATTGGTTGTTGAATATTGGATATTGATATTGAGATCTTCCGGGATTTTCTCCCTTGCGTCCCGCCCCCAAGCCCCCTATTGTGTCCCCGTTTGTTTCCCGGAAGGAAGCAAGAAGGAGCAACGAACATGGCCAAGATTGATTTTGGCGGGACCAAGGAAAACATCGTCACCCGCAACGAATTCCCCCTGGCGAAGGCCCGCAAGGTCCTCAAGGGCGAAACCATCGCCGTCATCGGCTACGGCGTGCAGGGTCCGGCCCAGTCGCTCAACATGCGCGACAACGGCTTCAAGGTCATCGTCGGCCAGGATCCCCGCTTCAAAGGCGACTGGGCCCGCGCTATTCGCGACGGCTTCAAGCCCGGCAAGACGCTCTTCGACATCGAAGAGGCGGCCCAGCGCGGCACGATCCTCATGATGCTCGTGGCCGACGGCGCCCTCCGCTTCGTCTGGCCGCGCGTGAAGCCCTACCTGACCAAGGGCAAGGCGCTCTACTTCTCCCACGGCTTCGGCTGGGTCTACCGGGAACTCACCGGCATCAACCCCTCCCGCAGCGTGGACGTCATCATGGTCGCCCCCAAGGGCTCCGGCACCTCCGTGCGCCGCAACTTCCTCGCCGGCGTCGGCATCAACTCGTCCTTCGCCGTCGCCCGCGACGCCACCAAGCGCGCCCGGGCCCGCACCCTGGCCGTCGGCATCGCCGTCGGCTCCGGCTACCTCTTCCCGACGACCTTCGAGCACGAAGTCACCTCCGACCTCGTCGGCGAACGCGGCGTGCTCATGGGCGCCCTCGCCGGCATCATGGAGGCCCAGTACGACGTCCTCCGCAAGAACGGCCACTCCCCCTCCGAGGCCTTCAACGAGACCGTCGAGGAACTCACCCAGAGCCTGATCCGCCTCGTGGACGAGAACGGCATGGACTGGATGTACTCCAACTGCTCCGCCACCGCCCAGCGCGGCGCGCTCGATTGGAAGCCCCGCTTCAAGAAGGCCGTCCTGCCCGTCTTCAACAAGCTCTACAAGGCCGTCAAGAGCCAGGCCGAGGCCCGCCGCGTCGTCAAGGTCTGCGGCCGCCCCGACTACAAGCAGCGGCTCGACGCCGAACTCAAGCGCATGGGCTCTTCCGAAATGTGGCGCGCCGGGGCCGCCGTCCGCGCCCTGCGCCCCCACGAGAAGGCCAAGCACAGCACCGTCGGCACCAAGGGCCGCGGCAAAAACTAGGCCGCCCGCCCCCGCCGCCCGCCGGACCCAATCCGGCGGGCGGTTTGTTGCCGGCAAAAGCGGGTAGCATTCAGTATTCAGAATCCAGAATGCAGCCCTTGCACCTCATACTGAAGCCTGACTCCCGAATCCTGAATACTGCCGCACCCAGCGGCTTTCGCTTTCCGTCATGTTGAGCGGAGGCGCAGCGCCGGAGTCGAAACATCTAAGCCCCACCACCGACCATCGCTCTTGGTCAGGCTCAGATCCCTCGACCGGCTCGGGATGACAGCCGCCAGGCAATCCGGCCCCGCCAGCTGGATGCCGCGGTTTGACACCACTTTCAAACACGCCTATCGTGGCAGCCGGACGGTGGGAATTCTCCCGCATAAAGGCGACTTGAAGTTCGGTGAATAAATACCCTTCGAGGAAAGAAGAAAAAATGACCCATAGCCAACAAATCTGCATCGCTACTTATCCAGATGAAATGAGTGCCGAAGTGGCTAAAACCAGCCTCGTGGCGAGAAATATCCCGGCATTTGTATCAAAAGACGACTGCGGCGGGATGAAACCCAATCTCCAAATGATCACCCCCATCCGCCTGATGATAAATGCAGCGGATGCCGCAGAAGCCGCAGATATATTGAAGCCTATCCCCGCAGATCCAGAATGACTATTGGCATGAGGCTCGATCCAACCATCACAAACATGGCCCTGGCGGGTCTCGTCCCCGCCGCCGGCGCGCTTTTCGCAACCAGGAAGAAGTTCCTGCGCTCCGGGGCCGTGGTTCTGGCCATCCTGGCCATTCTCGACCTCGCCGCCAACCTGACCGGATTCGGCGCGTTCTTCTGGTGGTCGCCGCTGCACTGGCCCTCAACGGTTGCCCTGGGCGTCGACGAGATCTTGGAAACCCACGGGGCGCTCAAGACCGCCGCGGGCTACATCCTCGACCTGGTTTTCTGGAGTGTCCTGATCGCCCTGGGGATCACCATCTGGAAGAGAAGAAAGAGGGCTTCCAAGCCGGACGTTGGTGAATAAGGAGTACCTATGCCTTTATTCTACATAATCGGTTTCATCGTCTGGATCGCCGCCGTCATCTCCCTGTGCAGCCGGCGGGACATCGAGATCCACGCCAAGCTGTCGTGGGTGGTGACCGTCCTGCTGCTCAACGTCCTCGGGGCGCTGATCTACTTCATCTTCGGCCCGCGCCGGCCGCCGAAACCGACCGACCAGGAAATCCCGATCGACCAGGACGCCAAGCCGTATGTGCCGCCCGGGGCGTCCTGGAACCCCATCCAGGGCGAGAACTATCTGCCGCCCGGACAGGGTCTGAACCCCAAAGCGGATAATGAATAGAAACCCGGACGCTTCCCGGCCGGATCGCTGGCGTCCGCAAAGGAGGATTCGATATGGCCTGGCTCGCACATGAATTGGGGTGCTTCCCCATAGGGATCTGGATCTCGCTGGCGATCCTGCTGGTCAGCGGCGGGTTTTTCACCATCTTCGCCCAGGGGCTCTCGTTCCTGAAATGGGACCTGGCCCTGAAACTTCACCTGCAGGAGGATTCCCGGTCCAGTCCGGATCCGGTGGAGAAAACGATGGGCGCCATCTCGCAGGGTGAGGCCGGGGCCGACCTGATCGTCCAAGGGGCGCTGATTGTCACCGCCTTGGCAGGAATCCTGCTCCGGCATCCCGTCGGCTTCGTAGCCGGCATCACCCAGGGCGTGCTTTGGATCTACGTGACCCTGATGGTCCTCTTCCAGCGCTGGATGCTCTTCCGCTGGGGCATGGTCCATGACCTGGCGCGGCTCAAGGCCGTGGGGCCGCCCATGGTGCTGGCCGCCGGCGTTCCCGGGGCGGTCATGATCGTATGTCTGGCCGCCAACCGCGGCTGGTTCGAGTGGTGAAAGCCGAGAAACGCAAAAATCACGGCTTATTTTTGGCCCAGCAGCCAGTCTTCCGCCGACACCTCCGCGCTTACGGCGCTTCGCATCTGGGTGTATCGGCGATGGGATGCCATCCGGCCTGGGAACAGGCGGCGGAAATAGGAGGCTGTCATCCCAAGTTTGTCGAGGAATCACGGCCTTGCGGAAACCCGCCAGCCGTTTCCGTGACGCCGCCTTCTGCCGCTCCCGCCGCTGACGGAAGGGGTGGGCTTGTCAGTCGGTCGGAATCCAACTCTCCGTCGTGACCACGAAATCCTGCATGCCGGTCCATTCCCGCAAGTCGCCGCGCACGGCGCCCACCTGCCAGGTCCAGTTGCCGACGGTCGCCGTGAAACTGTAGGAGGTGCCTTCGACCTGGTCCGGAAACGCAACGCCGTGGGGCGATCTCAGCATGATCAAGTAGTATTCGGCGTTGTACACGCTGGACCAGGTGAACGTCAGGCCGACCGACCCAGTGTCGGTCCGGAAGGCGGCGCCATCCTCCGGCCAGATCAGCGACGGCGCTTCCAATGCCGGCCGCTCGGCCACAGGCACGTCGTCTTCCTCGAACCAGACATCGGGGTCTCCCGTTCCAGGCGTCCCGTCAGCGTCGTCCACGGGCACCTCGACCACGATCACTTCCCCGACTTCGTTGGTGACCGTAACTGTTCGCGTTTCGCCGTCTTCTTCATCATCCCCGCAACCGGCCAGGCCGGTGCAAGCCAACACGCCCGCCAAGATGACAACCAGCGCCAGAATCCAGGACTTCATCGGTTTCTCCTTGGAGATGTTTTTCGCCTGCCAGCCATTGTAGACCTCCGCCGGGGCAAAGCAATGGAATGTTGTTACGCCCCCTGTTGCCTATACCCCCCGCCGCCTACCCACTCACAGCAGAACAGGACCTAGTTCAAGCGCTTCGGAATGGCCCGCGGTTGCCACCCCGCCAAGGCGCAACCCTTGACAGGGCTTCGGCCCTGCTCGGCCAGAATCCGGTTTTCGCCAGGCCCGTTCCGCGCGATCAGCGGGCTGCCGGCACCCCCCACGTGGATAAAACCGCGAGTGCCCGCGTACCGGTCCATTCCTGCAGGTCGCCGCGCACCGCCGCCACCTGCCAGGTCCAGTCGCCGACGGGCGCATTCCAACCGTAGGACGTTCCGTTAATGCGTTCGGTCGATTGATTGCCGCCGCGCGTGAGCCGGAGCAAGTAGTACTCGGCGTTGTCCACGGCAGTCCAGGTCAAGGTCACGCTGGCGGATCCGCCGTCGGCCCTGAAAACAGCGCCGTTGGCCGGCGAGATCAGCGAAGGCGCTTCCAGTTCCGGCCGGTCGCCCGCGGGAATGTTGTCATCCCCGGCCTCGGTGGCGGGCTCTTCCGTTGCGGCCGCTCCGTCATCGTCGTCCGCGGGCACCTCAACCACCTCCCCGACCTCGTTGGTCACGGTGATGGTTTGCGTTCCGCCCTCCTCGTCGTCCCCGCCGCACCCGGTCAGGCCGGGACATGTCAACAGACCCGCCAGCATCAACATCATCGCCAGAAGCCAGGGTTTCATACGTTGCTCCTTTGATAATGACGCCCACCTGCCCGGCATTGTAGCCCCTCCGCCCTGCAAAGCAATTGCCATTCCGCCCCCCCTGTTTTTCATTGAAAAACGCCGAAAAAAGCGCGAATCTGCGCGCCAGTTCGTTGATCTGCAACCCATTACCCGCAAGGATCGTGCCATGGAAGCCAAAGAAGCCCGCTACAGCATCAGCCCCGCCGGCGAGAAGTTCGCCATCCCCGAAAAGGCCGAATACGCCAGGGAGTTCGCCCGCATCGAGAAGCTGGTCGAACAGAACCGCAAGGCCGGCCGGGAAATCGTCGCCGTGCTCGGCGTGGGATTCGTCGGGGCGGTAATGGCCGCGATCATCGCGGATACGAAAGATGCCAAAGGCAAGTCGGGCAAGTTCGTGATCGGCGTGCAGCGGCCCAGCACCCGCAGCTTCTGGAAGATCCACCTGCTGAACCGCGGGGAGTCGCCCGTCAAGGCCGAAGACCCCGAGGTGGACCCCATGATCCGTCGCTGCGTCCTCGAGAAGAAGACGCTGGTGGCCACCTACAACGAGGATGTCCTCAAGCTGGTGGATTGCGTCGTGGTGGACGTCCAGTGCGACTACCTCAAGGAGTCGCTGGGCGACCTGGCCACAGGCCAGGCCGACATGGCCGCCCTGGAAAAATCCTTCGGCACCATCGCCGAACGGATCCGGCCCGACTGTCTCGTGCTGATCGAAACGACCGTGGCCCCCGGCACCACCGAGCAGGTGGCATATCCCCAGTTCAAGAAGATCTTCCGGAAGCGCGGGATCAAGATCGAGCCACTGCTGGCCCACAGCTACGAGCGCGTCATGCCCGGCCGCGACTACGTCAAGAGCATCCGCGACTTCTGGCGCGTCTGCTCGGGCGTCAACGAGCCCGCCCGGAAGCGCGTGGTGAAGTTCCTCAACGAGGTGCTTAACACCAAGGACTTCCCGCTGACGGTCCTCGACCGGCCGATCGAATCGGAGACCGCCAAGATCGTCGAGAACAGCTACCGCGCCACGATCCTCGCGTTCCTCGACGAGTGGAGCCTCTTCGCCGAGCAGAACGGCGTGGACCTGCAGAAGGTCATCAAGGCCATCAAGGTGCGCCCCACCCACAGCAACATCATCTTCCCCGGTCCCGGCATCGGCGGTTACTGCCTGCCCAAGGACGGCGGGCTGGGCATGTGGGCCTACAAGCACATCCTCGGCTGGAAGGACAACATCTTCAAGATCACCCCCGCGGCCATCAACATCAACGACACCCGCGGGCTGCGCGCGGCCGAAATGGTCCGCGACGCCCTGCGCAACCTCGACCGCCCCATCGCCGCCGCCGAGGTCCTCCTGCTCGGCGCCTCCTACCGCGAGGACGTCGGCGACACCCGCTACAGCGGCTCGGAACTCATCGTCCGCAAGCTCTCCGAAATGGGTGCCGAAATCCGCGTCCACGACCCCTACGTCCAGCACTGGTGGGAGTTCGAGGCCCAGGATTCCTACCCCTCCAACGCCCACAGCCTCAAGCGCTTCTTCCGCAACCAGGACAAGCTGACCGCCCTGACCGTCAGCCAGGACCTCAAGGCCGCCCTGAAGGACGTGGACGTGGTCGTTTTCGCCGTGCGCCACAGCGCCTACATGGACCTTGCCCCTGAACAGGTCGTCAAGATGATCGGCCAGCCCGCCGCCATCATCGACTGCTTCGGCGTCCTGGACGACGCCAAGATCCGGCGCTACTTCGAGCTGGGCTGCGAAGTCAAAGGCCTCGGCCGCGGCCACGTCAACCGCATCAAGAAGTCCGTCCGGAAATAGGCCCGGCAGCGCCGCCGCCGTTCTTTAGAACAAATTCAGAATTCCTGCGGCCATTTCCGGGCGGTAATCGCGAACGGCTCACCCGGAGGGTTCGCCCTACCTCAGGCATGCAAAACGGGCTCGGGGCAGGGCGATCCCGGTTCTCCCGGAGGTCGGGACCTGCCGAGCCGGGCTGTTTCCGGCATAGCGCGGCTACGATATTTCAACAAATGCTCTGACGCCCCCCCCGGTTCCGCCGCCCGGCGGCGGGACTGGTGAGCGTCTCCTACTTCTTCCGCTCCTTCTCGACGCCCTTGAGTTCCGCCTGGCGGTCCTTGGCCAGGTTGACCTCGGCGAAATCCGCCGTGTTGGGGAGCTGCATGTAAAACCGGTCGAGCATGTCCACCTGGGCGGTGCCGGTCACCATTTCGAACGCCAGGATGTGACCGCCTTTTGCGCGGTCCCGGCTGAGGAAATGCAGGTGGTAGCCCGGCACGTTCACGCCGGCCACGTAGGGCGGGCAGCGGAAGCCCACGATCGTCCCGGCGATGTTCTCCATGTCAAAGACCGGCTGGGTGGCGGCGATGTCCTTCAGCGGCGGGAAGGGCCGTTGCTGGGCCGGCACGCTGCGCGTGCGCATCGCCTTGAACTGGCCTTCGATCCGGATGGCGCAGAACTGGTTCTGGTTCGGGGCCGCGCGATCGAGCAGTTCCTCCACGGCAGCCATGTCCGCGCCTTGGGGAATCGCCCGCGTCTGTTCCGGCCGGAAAAAACTCACCGCGGCAAAGGGCGTCTCGCCCTGCAGATCCGGGGCATACACCCGCCCATCGGCCCGGACCTGATAGAACTCGCCGTCCACGAGGATCATCTCGCCGTCGAGGTTGTCGTAGGTGCCGATGCCCTGGTCGCCGTGGCGGCGCAGATCCGCCAGCCGCAGGTCGCCGTCGTAGGTGCCCGCCAGCAGGGCATCGATGGTCGAGGTCTGGTAGACGGTGTTGATCGCCGGCCCGGCGCAGCCCGCCGCCCAGATGCACAATCCCAGCCCCGCCAGCCCGCGCCATGCTTTCATTCCCGCCTCCCTGCCGATCCGATGTTCACGGTTCCATCCTAACCCTCCGCCCGCAAAAGAAAAGCCGCATTCGCGCGCCCCCATGCCTTTCGCGCCGCATCAATTATCGGAGTTTATAAACTCCGATAATCGCTTAATTGATCCTGCAGATATGGGCTCGCGCGCGAGCAGGGCTCCCGATCCTTTTCCGCACGATCGGAGTTTATAAACTCCGATCAAGGGCCCGCCCCCGGTTGGAGGGGAGCCCGCCCTGGGTTTCAAAAGGCCAGGCAACGCGCGATCGCCGCGGTTACGGCACCAGGCGCAGCTGGTAGTAAGCGGGCAGCGTCGGGGCCGTGTTGGTCCACGGCGAGGTCTGCACCCCGAGGTTCGACCAGGCCACGGGGTCGCGGATGATGTTCGTGGCGCGCCAGACCTGAATGCTGCCGGACGGGTTGGGATTGGACCAGGCCATGCGCACGCCGCCATTGGTCGCCCAGAACGCCGTGAAGAACGGCGGATTTTGGCCGAGGATGAACAGGTCGAAGGCGCGGTCGGCAAATCCAAAGTCGTTGGTCGCGCGCACGGTGAAATTGGACGTGCCGGCCACGGCCGGAGTACCGGTCACCAGCCCGGCGGCCGTCAGGCCCAGGCCCGCCGGCGGCTCGCCGGCTACGACGCTGAAGGTCAAGGGCGCGGTGCCGTCCGCCTCGATCTGCTGCGAATAGGGCGCGCCCACCACACCGTTTGGCAGCGGGCTGGTCGTGGTGAACGTCGGCACGGTCCCGACCTGCAGGGCGAAGGCCCGTTCGGCGTAACCGAAGGTGTTGGTCGCGCGCACGGTGAAGTTGGAGGTGCCCACGGTCGTCGGCGTGCCGGTCACCCACCCGGACGCTGCCAGTTCCACCCCCGCCGGCAAGCCGCCGGCCACGACACTGTAGACCGGGCTGCCGCTGGCCTCGATCGGCTGCGAGTACGGCACGCCCACCGCACCGTTCGGCAGCGGGCTGGTCGTGATGAATTCCGGCGCCGCCCCAATCTCCAGCGCATAGACGTGATTGGAGCTGCCGAAGTCGTTGGTCGCACGCACGGTGAAGTTCGACGTGCCCACCGTCACCGGCGTGCCGGTCACCCACCCGGCCGGGGTCAGCCCCAGGCCCGCCGGCAGGCCGCCGGCGAACAGGCTGAAGACCGGCTCGCCATAGGCCTCGATTTGCTGCGAATACGGCACGCCCATCGTGCCGTTGGGCAGCGGGCTGATCGTCAAGAACACCGGCGGGCCCTTGATCTCCAGATCGTAGGCCTGGTTGGTGGCCCCCATGAGGTTGGTCGCCCGCAGCGTGAAGTTGCTGATTCCGGTCTGGGTCGGAATGCCGCTGATCAGGCCGCCGGAGTTCACCTCCAGGCCGGCGGGCAGGGCGCCGGACTGCAGCGTGACCGCGGTCGGATAGTTGCTGAAGACGAGCTGCTGGGTGTACACCTGCCCCACCACGCCGTACGGCAGCGGATTGGTGGTCAGGAACTCCGGCGGGCCGGCCGGCGGGTTGACTGCGATCAGGTAGGTGTTGGATGCGGCGCCCACTTCGTTCGAGGCCCGCACGCGGAAGAAGACCGCCGGCTGGACCACCGCCGTGGGTATGCCGCTCACGAGCCCGGCTTCATCCAGCGACAGTCCGGCCGGCAGGTTGCCTTCGCCCGCCACCAGGGAGAAGGTGATGTTGCCGTTGCTCGCGACGATCTGCTGCGAATAGGGGGCGCCAACCACGCCGTCGGGTACCGGGCTGGTGGTATAGAACACCGGCGGCTGGAGCTGGGCGGGCAGCACGGTGATGGTGTAGGTGGTATTGGTGCTGCTGCCGTACTGGTTGCTGGCCACGACGGAGAACGGAATCGTGCCGACGATGCTGGGCGTTCCGCCCAGAACGCCCGTGTTCGGGTCGATCGTCATCCACCCCGGCCAGGCGCTGCCTGGGTAATAGGTAACCGCCGGGTCGCCGACGGCCAGTACGGATCCATTCGTGTAGGCAATGTTCGTGTAGGCCAGCCCGACATTGGCCGACAGGAAGCGCGGCGGCAGCACGCTGCTGACCACCAGGCAATGCCCGTCGCCGGCCGCGACCTGGCCGATGTCATTGCTGGCCCAGGCCGGAATCGGCAGCTGCCCTTTGGTGTCGTCGCCCCAGACCACGATCGTGCCGTTGGTTTTCAGCGCGATGCTGAACAGGTCGCCCGCCGAGATGGCCGCCACGCCGCTCATCACCTCGTCCGGCAGGTAGTTGGTGGGATCATAGAAATTCGTGGCGCCCCAGGCGATGACCCCGCCATCCTTCAGCGCCAGGGCGTGCCACTTGCCCGCAGCAATGGCTTCCACGCCGCTTAGGGCGGCGGCGGGCACGTCGCGGATGCCGTACGCCAGCGTGTTGGTCGCCGGAATGCCGAAAACCTCCACGCCGCCATCTTCCTTCAGGGCCACGCTGAAATAGCCCCCGCCCGCCACCGCGGTCACCCCGCTGGCCAACGAGGTCGGCACGTTGCACTGGCCGTAGGAGTTTGAACCCCAGGCGATCACACCGCCGTTCTTCACCGCCAGGGCGTGGTACTCGCCCCCCGCGATATAGGTCACGTCCGCCCCCGCGGCCGCCGGCACATTGGTGGCGACGACTCCAGCCCCCCAAGACACGACCGATCCGTTGGTTTTCAAGGCCAGGCTGAAATATCCGCCACCGGCGATGTTCGCCACGCCGCTTTGCGCGGCGGCCGGGACATTGGTCTGCCCGGACGTATTGTCGCCCCAGGCCCAGACGCGGTTGTCTTTCAACGCCAGATTGTGATGGTAGCCGGCGGCGATGGCCGTGACGTTGGATATCGCATTGGTTGGCACCAGATAGGAGGCTTGATTCAAACCCCAGGACAAGGGGTAAACCCCGGCCCAAACACAATCTGAAAAAAAGGCCGCGGCAGTCAGCAACAAGCCAAGCCATAACTTAGGCAATGTACACAACCGCCTCATATTATGATTATCTCCCATCCGTCATGCTTTCGCAAGCCCTACCTGCTTTAAAATGCCGCCCCGGGGTGCAGCGCCAATGCCACGTCCCCGGCGGGCTTGCATCCGGCCGGCCGGGCGCATAACATCGCCGCCATGAAACGCCCCCGGCTGGTCATTCTGGATGCCTATGCCACCAATCCCGGCGATCTGTCCTGGGCTGCGGTCGAGGCGGTGGCCGACTGCACGATCCACGACCGCACCCCGCCCGCAGATGTGCTTGCCCGGACGGGAGATGCAGATGCCGTGATGCTGAACAAGGCCGTGCTCTCCGCCGCCACCATCGAACAAGCCCCCTATCTGAAATATGTCGGCATCCTGGCGACCGGTTGGAACACTATCGACCTGGCCGCCGCCCGGAAGCGCGGGCTGGTGGTATGCAACGTGCCCGGCTACAGCACCGACTCGGTAGCCCAGCACGCTTTCGCCCTCCTGCTGGAACTGACCAACCAGGTGGCCTTGCACTCCGCCGATGTCCGCCGCGGCGGCTGGTCGCGCAATCCCGACTATTGTTACTGGCTGGCGCCCCAGATCGAACTGGCCGGGCTGACCCTCGGCGTAGTCGGCTTCGGCCAGATCGGTCAGGCCGTGGCCCGCATCGGCCAGGCTTTCGGCATGCGCGTGCTCGCCCACCGGCGCGACACTTCCCGGCCGCCGCCCGCCGGCGTCGAATACGCCGACCTCGACCGCCTGTTCGCGGAAAGCGACGCGGTGAGTTTGCACTGCCCCCTCGTCCCCGAAACCGCCGGACTCGTGAACGCCGCCCGCCTGGCACGCATGAAGCCCACCGCCTTCCTCGTCAACACTTCGCGCGGCCCACTGGTCGTGGAGGCGGCCCTGGCCGCGGCCTTGCGCGCCGGCCAACTCGCCGGCGCGGCCGTGGACGTGCTGTCCGCCGAACCGCCGCCGCCCGACAATCCCCTGCTCGCCGCGCCGAATTGCCTGGTGACCCCGCATCTCGCCTGGGCCACCGCCGCCGCCCGCCGGCGCCTTATCGCCATCGCCGCCGCCAACCTCCGCGCCTTTCTCGCCGGCCGCCCCGTCCACCGGATCCCCCTCGGCTAGCGCCCCCGTTTTCCACACGATGGAAAAAAGTTTTCCACACCGTGGAAAATTTCCGCCCCGCGGTCCGGCCGGCGGCCCAAGCGCGACCGTTTTTTCCACACCGTGGAAAATATTTTTCCATTGCATGGAAAACCGGAGAAAACTTTTTCCATGGCGTGGAAAAATCCGGCGCGGCGCCGCCGTTCATTCCATGACGCGCCAGAACTTTTCGAGCCCCCACGGGAAGTCGTGGGGCCGGAAGTTGCGCAGGCGCGCCTGGCGCACGCTGAAGGCCAGCGGGTGGCCGGTGAGGATCCACGGGCAGTCCTCCAGCACCACGGCGGCCGCCGCCCGGCAGAGGGCTTCGCGCTCCGGCGACTCCGGCAGCGACGCCAGTTCCCGATAGAGCCGGTCGAACTCCGCGCTGCGATAGTTGGCCCGGTTCGGCCCCGGCGAGGCGTTCTCGCTGGCGAAGAGCTGCAGGAAATTCTGCGCGTCCGGATAGTCGCCGATCCACGTCAGGCTGAACATCTGCGCCTGGCGCTGCTCGATTTTCTTCAGGAACGCCGGCCAGTTGTTGTAGCTGGGCTCCAGCACCACGCCGATGCGGTCCAGGAAGCTGGCGACCAGTTCTGCGGATTGCCGCGCCTCGGGGTTGTCCGCCGCGCCGATTTCCAGCGTGAGTTTCAAACGCCGGCCGGTGGCGGGGTCCTGCCCCTCCGGGTAGCCGGCCTCGGCGAGCAGGTGCCGGGCCCGGGCCAGATCGAACGAATACGGCAGGGGTTCTTCGCGGTGGCCGGTCACGCCGGGCGGCACCGGCCCGGAGGGCTTCAGCACCCGTCCGTTCTGGAACTCCCGCCAGGCGTCGGCATCGAACGCGCAGGCCAGCGCCTGCCGCAGCTTTTTGTTGGTTCCCACCACGGAATCATCCATGTTAAAGGCGAGGTAGCTCACCGCTAGCTGCGGGGCCTGGTCCAGGGCGATCCCCCGCGCGGCCAGTTCGGGCCGCAGCGTCCGGTCCGGCCCGAGGATGCTGTCCCATTGCTCGCGGCTCACGGCCGCCCGGTCGAGCCGCCCCGCCAGAAACATCAGCCACGCCGTGGAGGGATCGCCCACCACCGAGTCCACGATGCGCGGCGTCAGGGGCAGCGGCCGCCCCGCGTCCGGCGTCGGCGCGTCCGCCGGCACCGTGTCGCCGCGTCCGGTCGCGGCCCACTTGGGATTTGCCCGGTATTCGTAGCGGTAGTTCTGCCGGGCCGCGGCCAGCACGTAGGGGCCCGTGCCGACCGGATGGTTGACGAAGCCGGCGCCGTAAAACTCCACCGCCTCGCGCGGCACGACGAAGGCGTAGGGCATCGCCAGCACCCACGGCAGTTGCGGATAGGGCTCGGTCAGCCGCAGTTCCAGCACGTGCGGGCCGGCGGCCCGCAGACCGGCCACCTCGCGGTCGTAGTCCGTCGGTTCGCCGCCGCGGCTCGCCTCGCGGAACTCGTCGAGGCCCGCGATCCTGCCGCGCAGGGTCCAGTAGCCGCCGGAACCGACCTTGACGTCGGCGATGCGTTTGAGCGAATACACCACGTCCGCCGCGACCAGTTCCCGGCCCTTGCCGCCGGTGGCGGCAAAGCACGGATCATCGGAAAAGAAAATCCCCTTCCGTAGGGTGAATCGCCAAACCAGCCCGTCCGCCGAAACCGCGGGCATTTCCGCGGCCAGCAGGGGTTCCACGCGGTACGGGCGGTCCCAGTAGGTGTACTGCAGCAGGCCCTCGTAGATCCGGCCCGCCGCCAGCAGCGAGGCTTCATCCGCGGCATGCGCCGGGTCAAATCCGCGGATGCGGGCGGTCGTCAGCCGCAGCGTCGGCACATCGTCCGCCTTCGGGCTAGCGGCGGGGCCGCAGCCCGCGCCGGACAGCAGCACGGCCAAAAGCAAAATCCCCGCGCAGGCCATGCGCGGGGATCGGTTCGGCCCGGATCGCTTCATCAGTCCTGCGGGGCCGGCGCCGCTTCCTCCGCGGGCGCGGCTTCGGCCGGTTCCTCGACAGGCGCCGCCGCTTCGACCGGCTGCAGTTCGCCGCTTGCGTCCATTTGCAACGCCATCGGGGCCGCCGGGGCCGATGCCGGGACGGTTTCCGGCAGCATCGGCGCCGGGGCTGCGCCGGGCCCGCCGGCGGGGGCCGCGGGGACCACCGGCATCTCGCCGGCCACGCCGTCCATTACCGAACCGGTGCCTCGCCCGCCGCGCGCAAACAGGATGCCCAGCACCATGGTCGTCAGCATGAAGACCACCGCCAGGGTGATGGTCATGCGGGTCAGGACATTGCCGGCCCGGCTGCCGAACAGACTCTCGCCCATGCCGCTGCCGAAGGCCATGCCCAGGCCCTGATCCTTGGATTTCTGCGCCAGGATCACCACGATCAGCAGGAACGCGGCGAGCACCTCGACAATCAAGAGAACACTGATGAGAATGGACATGCGGCTGGCTCCTTGGGATTTGAAACGCTTTCTTCTAGACCGCCCCGCGCACAATGTCAATGAACGACTTGGCATCGAGGGCGGCGCCGCCGATCAGGCCGCCGTCGATGTCGGGCATCGCGAACAGCTCCTTGGCGTTGGCGGGCTTGACGCTGCCGCCGTACTGGATGCGCACGCCCTGGGCGACCGTCGCATCGTACAAGCCCGTCAGCACCTTGCGGATCAGGGCATGGACCTCCTGCGCCTGGGCGCTGGTGGCGGTTTTGCCCGTGCCAATGGCCCAGACGGGTTCGTAGGCGATCACGGAATCCAGCAGTTCCTTGGCGGACAGGCCCGCCAGGCTGCCCTTGACCTGCGTGGTGATGACGGCTTCGACCTGGCCCGCCTCGCGCTCTTTGAGGGTCTCGCCCACGCAAACGATCGGATGCAGGCTCGAGGCCAGCGCGGCCCGGGTCTTGCGGTTCACGATGGCATCGGTCTCGCCGAAATACTGCCGGCGCTCGCTGTGGCCCAGGATCACGTAGTGGCAGTACAGTTCGCGCAGCATGCCCGCGCAGATTTCGCCCGTGTAGGCGCCGTTCTTCTCCCAATGCATGTTCTGGGCGCCGAGGTCGATGTGCGTCCCCTGGACGAGGTTGCTCACCGTCGAGAGCGCGGTGAAGGGTGGACACACCACCACTTCCACCTCGCGGAAGTTCGCCAGGTCCGCCTTCAGGGCGGTCACGAGCGCCGCTGCCTCCGCGGTGGTCATGTTCATCTTCCAGTTGCCGGCCACGATCTTCTTGCGCATGTTCCGTCCTTCTTTCTTCGGCTTGTCGGGAATAACAAATTACTTGTCGCTCAGGGCGGCCACGCCGGGCAGCTCCTTGCCCTCGAGAAACTCGAGGCTGGCGCCGCCGCCGGTGCTGATGTGGGTCATCTTCGCCGCCAACCCGCTCTGGTTCACGGCGCTGACGCTGTCGCCGCCGCCGATGATGCTGGTGGCGCCGCTGGCGGCCACCGCCTGGCAGACGCCGAAGGTGCCGGCCGCGAACGGCTTCATTTCGAAGCAGCCCATGGGGCCGTTCCAGACCACCGTCTTGGCACCCTGGATCGCCGCCGCGTAGGCCGCGATTGTCTTGGGGCCGATGTCCAGGGCCATCCAGCCGGCGGGGATGTCGTTGCCCACCACCTGTGTGGCCGCTGCCGCATCAAACTTGTCGGCGGCGACGTTGTCCACGGGCAGCAGCAGCTGCTTGCCGTTGGCCTTGGCCTTGGCGAGCATCTGCCGGGCATATTCGAGCTGGTCGAGTTCGCACAGCGATTTGCCGACATCGTGGCCCTGCGCCTTCAGGAAGGTGTAGGCCATGCCGCCGCCGATGATCAGCGTGTCCACCTTGTCGAGCAGGTTGTTCACGACCGCCAGCTTGTCGCTGACCTTCGCCCCGCCCAGGATCGCGACAAACGGGCGGACCGGATTGTTCACCGCGTTGCCGAGGTACTGGATTTCCTTCTCCATCAGGAAGCCGGCCACGCTCGGGCCGAGGTACTTGCAGATCACGGCGGTGGAGGCGTGCGCGCGGTGCGCCGCGCCGAAGGCGTCGTTCACGAAAATTTCGCCGTAGGCGGCGAGCTTCTGCGCCATGGCCTTCTGCTTCTCCTTCAGGGCGGCCTTCTTGGCCTTGTAGTCCTCCTCGGACAGGTCATCGGTCTTCTTGACCTTGCCCTCTTCCTCCTTGTAGAAGCGGGTGTTCTCCAGCAGGAGGACCTGGCCGGGCTGCAGCGCGGCCACCTCGGCGTCGGCCGCCAGGCAGTCCGCCGCAAACGCCACGGGCTTGCCCAAAACCTTGGCCAGGTGGGCGGCCACGGGCTTCAGGCTGAACTCCGCCTCGTAGCCCTTGCCCTTCGGGCGGCCCAGATGGCTCATCAGCACCAGGCGCGCGCCCTTGTCCAGGATGTACCGGATCGATGGCAGCGCCGCCTGCACGCGCGTGTCATCGCTGATCACGCCGTCCTTGATCGGCACGTTGAAATCCACGCGCATCACGACGCGCTTCCCGCCCAGTTCCACATCCCGCAAGGTCTTCTTGTTCATCGGCTTCTCCTGTTGGCAGACAGATGCGGAGAGCGGGGTTGCCGCTCTCCGCATCCCGGAATCACGGCTCTTCCTACTTGACGGTGTTCATGTGCACGATCAGGTCGAGGAGCTTGTTGGAATAGGCCCACTCGTTATCGTACCAGGACACCACCTTGGCGAAGTTCGGATTGAGCATGATGCCCGCGCCCGCGTCAAAGATCGAGGTGCGGGAATCATGGTTGAAGTCCGTGGAGACAACCGCCTCCTCGGTGTAGCCGAGGATGCCCTTCATTTCGCCCTCGGACGCCTTCTTCATGGCGGCCTTGATGGCGGCATAGGCGGATTCAGTATCGGCACCAGCGGCCTTCTCCAGCCGCACGGTCAGGTCTACCACGGAAACGTTCAGGGTCGGGATGCGGAACGCCATGCCGGTCAGCTTGCCCTTCAGGGCCGGAATCACCTTGCCGACGGCCTTGGCGGCGCCGGTGGAGGACGGGATGATGTTGCCCGCCGCCGCGCGGCCGCCGCGGAAATCCTTCTTGCCGCCCGGGCCGTCCACGGTCTTCTGGGTCGCCGTGGTGGCGTGCACGGTCGTCATCAGACCTTCCACGATGCCCCAGTTGTCGTTCAACACCTTGGCCACGGGGGCCAGGCAGTTCGTCGTGCAGGAGGCGTTCGACACAAAGGCCTCGCCCTGGTACGCCTTGTGGTTGACGCCCATGACGAACATCGGGGTGTCGTCCTTGGAGGGCGCCGACATGACCACGCGCTTGGCGCCGGCCTTGAGGTGGCCCTCGGCCTTCGCCTTCTCGAGGAAGAAGCCCGTGGATTCGCAGATGTACTCGGCGCCGATGTCGCCCCACTTCAGGGCCGCCGGATCCTTCTCCGCGGTCAGGCGGATCTTCTTGCCGTTGACGATCAGCGCGCCGTCCGCGGCCTCGACCGTGCCCTTGAACGCCCCGTGAATGCTGTCAAACTTGAGCATGTACGCCAACTGCTTGGAATCAAACAGGTCGTTGATGCCCACGACTTCGATCTGGGGATTCTCGGCCGCCGCGCGAAAAACCAGCCGGCCGATGCGGCCGAAACCATTGATGCCAACCTTGATTGCCATGTCTCTCTGCTCCGTGATGTGTGTTGTCGCCGCCGCCGGACGGATTCGCCCGGCAAAATGGCGGAATTGCGCGACACCATACACCGCCCCGGCCCGCCGCGTCAATCCCCCAATTTACAAGATTATTCAGTAAAAAACGGTTTACCTTGCGCCGACCAGCGCCTCCAGCCGGGAAAGGGCCGCCCCGGCCGGCAGCGGCAGAAAAATGTCGGTCAGCCGGTCCGTGTAGTTCGAGGGTTCCGGGTTCACTTCGATGAGCACCGCGCCGCACCGCTTGGCCAGCACGGGCACGGACGCCGCCGGATACACCACCCCCGACGTGCCGATCAAAATCATGCAATCCGTGCGCCGCGCCGCCGCGTCGGAGTCCGCCAGGGCCGCCGGCGGAATCCCTTCCCCGAAGAACACGAAATCCGGCTTGAGCAGGCCGCCGCAGGGACACCGCGGCACCGGCGCTTGCGTCGTCTCCGGGTTCAGCGGCAGGGTTCGCCCGCACTGCAGGCAGGTCAGGCTCCGGCAATGGCCATGGAACTCCACCACATTCCGGCTGCCCGCCGCCGCGTGCAGGCCGTCGATGTTCTGGGTGATCACGGTTTTCAGCCGGCCTTCCGCCTCCCACTGCGCCAGCACCCAGTGCGCCGCGTTCGGCTGCACCGGCGGACGCCCGTCGGTGCCCAGAAAACAGGTGAACATTTCCCTGATCACCGGCCAGGACCGCTCCGGGTTCCGCAGGAAGCAATCCAGATCCAAGATCGAGGGATCGTACTTGTTCCAGATCCCCCCCGCACCCCGGAACGGCGGAATCCCGCTCTCCACTGAAATCCCCGCCCCGCAGAACGCCGTCAGGTATTTCGCCGCGCGGATCCGTTCCGCAGCCTCCCGCAACAAACTCTCGCCTGCTCCCATTCCGATTTCCTGATAATATACAAGTTGCAACTTGTATACTGCCATACTTTGACCCGCCTGTCTAAAAATCTCCTTTTCTTCGCGCCTGATCTGCTAGGATACACCGAGTGAAGGCAGCGCCCCTCATCCGGCCCGGCGTCGAGGCCATTCCGCCCGAATGGCTGGCCGGCCGCCGCGTGGGCCTCGTGGCCCATCCGGCCAGCATCGTTTCCGACGGCCGCCACTCGGCCGAATTCCTGCGCGCGGCCGGCGTGAACCTTACCGCGTTGTTCGGCCCCGAGCACGGCTTCTTCGGCCGCGGCGGGGCCGGCGAGAAAATCGCTGACGCCCGGCATGCAGACTGGCAAATCCCAGTTTTCTCCCTCTACGGCGAAACCCGCGCCCCCGTGCCGGCCATGCTGGACCGGGTGGATGTCTTCATCTTCGACCTGCAAACCCTCGCCTGCCGCGCCTACACCTACGGCTCCACCCTGCGCCTGCTGATGGAAGCCTGCTCCACGCACGGCAAAACGCTCGTCGTGGCCGACCGGCCCGATCCGCTCATGCTTACGCCGCCCGACGGCCCCCGGCTCGATCCCGCCTGCGCTTCGTTCGTAGGCCTCGTGCCCACGCCGTTCTGCCATGGCCTGACGCCGGGCGAACTGGCGCTCTTCCTGCGCGACGAACTGAAACTGGCCCGGCTCGATCTGCGCGTCGCGCCGTGTCCCGGACTCACACGCCAGCTGAATCTACGGCAGATCTTCCCGGCGTGGCACATCCCGTCGCCGGCCGTCGTTGCGCTCGAGAACGCGCTGTGCTTCCCGTTGACGGTCTTCTTCGAAGCGCTACCCATGATCGACCACGCGCGCGGAACACCGCTGGCCTTCCGGCGCATCGGCTCGGCGCACGCCGATCTTTCCCGGCTCGTTCTGCCGCCACTCCCCGGTGTGCGCGTCTCGCCCTGTGAATATCCCAATAATACCGGCCGCATCCTCCGCGGCCTCGCCTTCGAAATCACGGCCCCCGGCGCCTGCCGGCCTGCCGGCGCGGCTTTCACGCTCCTGAACGCCCTCGAAGCGGAACTCGGCCCCGCCCTGTGGGACTTCCCCGGCAGCCGCCCGGAGTTCTACGCCCAGCTCTGGGGCACGCGCACCCCCGCCCCGCCCTGGAATGCCTTCGCCCCGTCCTGGCTCCTGTATTAAGGCAA
Organism: uncultured Verrucomicrobiota bacterium; assembly: GCA_964393515.1. Lineage (GTDB taxonomy): Bacteria > Verrucomicrobiota > Kiritimatiellia > CAIQIC01 > Lenti-01 > Lenti-01. The sequence continues at coordinate 21,200 of CAYMTY010000013.1, read as the reverse complement.
GGCCGCGGCCCAGTCACCGCAGTTTGGCCTTCCCCGGCCCGCAACAAAGCCGTAGATTCCCGGACAGAACGCGCCAAAACCCGAATTTAGGAACCTGAACCATGCTGCCGCCCCTAGATCCTTCCGTGCAAATCCTCGGCCTCTGCCGGCAAGAATCTCCGCTGGCACTCAACACCGTCCGTGGCGACCGGATCGGCAACTTCGTCCCCGACCAGCTCCGCGTCCGCCGGCAGGTGGAAATCACTGCGGCCGGGTCCGCCCTGGACGGCACCGGCTTCGAAAAGGCCGGGCCGCGCGAGAAGATCTTCTTCGACCCCCGCCAGACCCGCGCCGCCATCGTCACCTGCGGGGGCCTCTGCCCCGGCCTCAACAACGTCATCCGTTCGGCCTTTCTCGAATTCCACCACAACTACGGCGTCCGCGAAGTCCTCGGCATCCGCCACGGCTTTCTCGGCCTGACCGACCGGGGCGAAGCCCCCCTCGTCCTGAACCCCGAGATGGTTGACCACATCCACCGCGACGGCGGCAGCCTCCTCTCCTCCTCCCGCGGCGCGCAGCCCGTCGGCGAAATGGTGGCTTTCCTCGCGCGGCGCGGCATCGACATCCTGATCGCCGTCGGCGGCGATGGCACTCAGCACGGCGCCCATGAAATCGCCGCCGAGATCGCCCGCCGGAAACTGTCCATCGCCGTCGTTGGCGTGCCCAAGACGATCGACAACGACATCCAGTTCGTCCGCCAGACGTTCGGTTACTTCAGCGCCATCGAATCGGCGCGCGCCATTCTGGACGGCGCCCATTGCGAATCCAAGGGGGCGCCCAACGGCATCGGCCTGGTCAAGCTCATGGGGCGCGATTCGGGCTTCATCGCCGCCGGCGCGGCGGTCGCCTCGCAGGAGGTTAACTTCGTGCTGGTGCCGGAGATTCCCCTGCGCCTCGACGGGCCCCGCGGCTTCCTCGCCAATCTCCACCGCCGCATGCAGGACCGGCACCATGCCGTGATTGTGGTGGCCGAAGGCGCCGGTCAGGATCTGCTGGCCCCGGAAAAGGGCGTCGACAAGTCTGGCAACAAACTGAAGGCCGATATCGGCATCTTTCTGCGGGACCAGATCCGGGGCTACTTCCGCCGGCGCGGCACCGAAGTCAACCTGAAGTACATCGATCCTTCCTACGTGATCCGCTCCGTTCCCGCCAACTCCCAGGACGCCTGGCTGTGCGACGGGTTCGCCCGCCAGGCCGTTCATGCCGCCATGGCCGGCAAGACCGACCTCCTCATCGGCCTCTGGAACGACCGCTTCGTCCATGTGCCCATTCCCCTGGCCATTGCCAGCCGCAGAAAGATCGATCCGGAAAGCGACCTCTGGCGGGCCGTCATCGCGGCCACCGGCCAGCCTCCTGTTTGGGAGGAGGGGGAATAATATCGCCCCATCAGCATAGAAAGCGCTTGATTGTCTAGTAAAACGGTCTACCTTGCATGTGCAACTCTAGCAAAAAGGAAGTTTTGGATAGCCAAGGCCCATGTTCAGGTGCTAACTTCTTTCCGGTTTTGGCCTAATATTAGGAAATTATGCTATCTTTCATTGTCACGGCTCTTTTTTCAGGCGCGGTCTACCTGCTGTTGACGGCAGGCTCGGGTTCCGTGCTGGGCTTCTGGTCGAGCCAGGAGTTGTGGGTCGCCGCGATCGTGGCGGTGGTGGTCGGATTCGCCGCCCGCGGGTATTACACCCGCGCCCGCCAAAGCGCGGTCCTCAGCCCCGTGCGCTGGCTCCGGGGCATCGGCTACGTCCTCGGCCCCTTCTTCCTGGAAATGGCCAAGGCGAACGTCGACGTCGCCTGCCGCGTCATCACCGGCCGCATCCGCCCCGGCATCGTCCGCGTCAAGTCGGGCATGAAGACGGAAATGGGCACGCTGATGCTGGCCAATTCCATCACGCTTACCCCCGGCACGTTGACCGTGGGGATCGACGAGGACACCAACGATTTGTACGTGCACATGATCAACGTGCCCGAGGGCCTGGAGGCCCGCGAGTCCATCGAGGCGAGCGAACTCTTCGGCCTGTTCGACTGCCCGGCCAAGGTGAGGAGGATTGCGGAATGAGTTGCTGGATATTCACGGCCTCCGTGATGGCCGCCCTGATGCTGCTGGCCATGGTCCGGATGGTCAAGGGCCCGACCTCGGCCGACCGCCTCGTGGCGCTGGATTCCATCAACACGCTGGTGGTGGCCTCCATGATCGTCCTCGCCGCGGCCTTCCGGCAGGTGGTCTTCGTGGACGTGGCCATCGTCTACGCCCTGCTGTCCTACGTGGGCGCGCTGTTCATCGCCAAATACCTCGGAGGCGAGCTGTGATCCTGAACATTCTCATCTGGACGGCCATCGCCATCGGCCTGTTTTTCAACACGCTCGGCATCGTCGGCATCCTGCGCTTCCCCGACGTCTATACCCGCCTGCACGCGGACACGAAGGCCACCACCTTCGGCTCCATCTTCACCTCGCTGGCGGTGATCCTGTACGCCGCCGCCCATTACTTCAAGACGCAGGACGGCCAATACGCGACGCTGGCGCTGCACGCGGTCGTCGCCGTGGTGGTGCTGGCCATCACCAACGCCACGGCCGCCCACGCCATCGCCCGCGCCGCCCACCGCCGCGGCCACAAGCCCGTGCAGGCCGTGGTGGACCGATTGGAGGAGCACAGCCAGCCATGACACCCTTTCTTCTGCTGCAAGCGCTGATCCTGCTGGGGCTGATCGTCACCGGCGTGCTGGTCATCGCCTTCAAGGACCTGCTCGCCGCCGCCATCACCTTCGCGGCCTTCAGCCTCCTGCTCGCCATCGAGTTCTACATCCTCCAGGCCCCCGACGTCGCCATCGCGGAAGCCGGCATCGGCGCGGGCCTGACCACGGCCATCTTCATCATCGCCATCCGCGGCACCAAGCGCTTCGAGGAGAAGGAATGATGAGAATCGCCCTGTACAGCGCCATCCTGCTGGTTCTGTTTGGCGGGCTGATGTACATCGCCGCCGACCTGCCCTTCGGCGCCCCGCCCGTCTCCGACATGGACGACTACTTCATCCGCAACGGCCAGGAGCAGACCGGCGCCAACAACATCGTCACGAGCATTGTTTTCGACTTCCGCGGATTCGACACCCTCGGCGAGGCCACCGTCCTCTTCACCGCCGTCCTCGGCGTCGGCATGATGTTCCGCAAGATGAAGGAAGGGGAGGAATATGAAAATGACTAAGATCGTGCGGACCACCGCCGACGTTTTCTACCCCTTCTGCCTCGTCTTCGGCCTCTACGTCGTGATGCACGGCCACCTGACCCCCGGCGGCGGGTTCCAGGGCGGGGCCGTCATGGCCACGGGCGCGGCGCTTCTCCTCGTGGCCCACGCCTACGAGGACATCACCGGCCGCATCCGCAAGGGCGCGATGAAAGTCCTCGAAGCCCTCGGCCTGATGATGTTCATCTTCGCGGGCTTCAGCGGCATCTTGTTCGAACGCCCCTTCATGGGCAACTGGATGGCGTTCACCGGCAAGCTGTTCGGCACCCCCGTCGCCCACGGCGTCAACCCCGGCGACCTCAACACCGCCGGCCTGCTGCCCCTGCTCAACATCGGCGTGGGCATCGAAGTGCTCGGCGGCCTGACCATCATCCTGCTCTACATGCTTTCGGGCATCAAGGAGGAGAAGAAGCCATGATGACTGTTCTCCTGTTGAAGCTCCCCTACTTCACCGTGGTCGTCCTGACCCTGCTGGGCCTCGCCGCGATGATCTTCAAGAAAAACCTCATCAAGATCCTGATGGGCCTGTCGCTCTTGGAGTCGGCGGTCAACCTTTTCCTCGTCGCCACCGGCTACCGGATGGGCGGCGTCGCGCCGATCTTCACCAACGCCCCGTCGTCCCACATGACCCTGCCGACCGTGCAGGCGCTCACGCTCACCTCGATCGTCATCGGCGTGGCCACCTCGGCCATGATGCTGTCGTTCGCGATGGTGATCTACAAGAAGTACGGCACCGTGGATGCCGAAAAAGTCAAGAAGCTCAAAGGTTGATGATGGACACCCTCGTCATGCGGCATTTGCCGGCGCTGTTGATCGCCACCCCCCTCTTCGCGGCTTTCCTGATGCCGCTGGTCGGAAGCCTCGGGCCCAAGGTCCGTTCCGCCTGGGTGTTCCTGGGCGCCCTGGCCACCGCCGCCATCGGCCTGGCGCTGGCGTGGAAGGTGCTTGCCACCGGCACCGTCTTGTACGTCTTCGGCGCGGCCACCACCCAGCAGGCCCTGCCGTCCGACGCGGCCTTCCCCATCCGCATCATGTTCGAGGTGGACGCCATGAGCGCGCTGATGGTCGTCATCGCCTCGCTGTCCTCCCTCGGCATTGCGATCTACTCGCTGGCCGCCGAATCCAAGCAATCCGGCCTTGAAACCTTCTACGCCATGCTCTTCCTGCTGATCGCGGGCGTCATGGGCATGGTCGCCACGGGCGACCTGTTCAACTTCTTCGTGTTCCTCGAAATCAGCTCGCTGGCGGGCGCGGCCCTCGTGGCCTACCGCGTGGACGACGGCGTCGCCGTCGAAGCCGGCCTCAAGTACGCCCTCCTCAGCACCGTCGGCGCGCTGGCGGTGCTGACGGCCATCGGCATCCTCTTCGCGCAATACAACGCGCTCAATCTCGCCCAACTGGCCGCGCGCCTGCAATTCACCGCGCTCGACAAGGTCGCGCTCGTCCTGCTGGCCGTGCCGCTGGCGATGAAGTGCGGCGCCGTGCCGATGCACTTCTGGACGCCCGACACCTATACCACCGCCCCGGCCTCCGTCACCGCCTTCCTCGTGGTCTCCAGCCAAGCCAGCCTCTACGGCCTCTTCCGCATCCTCTTCACCCTCTACGGCCACCTCGTCCAGTTCAGTTGGGCCACCTTCGGCTGGTTCCTCATCGTCCTCGGCGTGCTGTCGATGTTCATCGGCGTCACCATGGCCATCCCCCAGAAGGACGTGAAGCGCCTGATGGCCTACCACGCCGTCTCGCAGACTGGCTACATGCTGCTCGGCGTCGGCGTCGGCCTCGCCGTCCTCGGCAACGCCGAGGCCCTCAAGGCCTACGGCAAGACCGCGATGGCCGGCGGCCTGTTCCACATCATCAACCACGCCATGTACAAGGGCCTTCTCTTCCTCACCGCCGGCGCCGTCTTCCTCCGCTGCGGCACCCGTAACCTCAACAAGCTCGGCGGCCTCGGCCACGCCATGCCCTGGACGATGGTGTTCTTCATGATCGGCGCCCTGGCCATCGCCGGCGTTCCGCCCTTCAACGGCTTCGCCTCCAAGCTGCTCATCTACGAATCCGTCTTCCGCTTCTCCCCCTTCCTCTCCATCATCGCCATGATCGTCAGCATCCTCACCCTGGCCTCCTTCGTGAAGGTCTTCCATTCCATGTTCATGGGCCCGCCCCGCGCCGAATTCGCCGCCGCCCGCGAAGTGCCGCCCGCCATGATCGCCGGCATGGCCATCCTCGCCCTCTTCGTCGTCGTCGCGGGCCTCGCGCCCAAGCCGTTTATCGACCACATGATCTCGCCCGCCGTCGATGCCCTCGTCGACCGCTCGGGCTACATCGCTGCCATTCTCGGAGGACGCTGACATGGATCCCACGCAAACCCTGGTCACCGGCTCCGGCTACTGGAACCCGCTGCTCTGGCTGCTGGCGCTGGTCGTCGGGCTGGCCGTCGCCCTCGCCATCCGCTCCCGCGGGCGCAAGGATTTCCGCGAGGGCGAAGGCCGCGCCCCCTTCATCTCGGGCAACAAGGAACCCGCGCAAGGCGGTGGCCACATCCCCGCCTCCAACATCTACTGGGGCTTCCTTGAATCCCTCAAGGGCTACTACGCGCGCCTCGTGCCCCTCCACACCGGCGTCCCTACCGACTACGTCGCCTGGCTCCTCGGCATCATGGCCCTCATGCTCGTCGTCGCCCTGGTCGTCTGATGAACGGGCAGAGGTCAGAACGAGCGTTGCGGCATTTGAGCATTGGAAATTCCTTGTTGGATATTGGATATTGAAAGTTCACTAAAATGAAACTCTCCCAAACCCTCGGCAAATCCCTCTGGGCCTTTCTGTTCAACTCCGGCTCCTGCAACGGCTGCGAAATCGAATCCGTCGCCTGCGTGACGCCCCGCTACGACATCGAACGCTTCGGCATGAAAGTGGTCGGTTCGCCGCGGCACGCCGACGTCCTGCTCATCAGCGGTCCCGTCACCCGCAAAATGGCCCCGCGCCTCCGCCGCGTCTACGAGCAAATGCCCGAGCCCCGCATCGTCGTCTGCGTCGGCGCCTGCGGCACCTCCGGCGGCGCCTTCTACGATTCCTACACCCTCGTCGGCCCCGTCGACCAGGTCGTCCCCGTGGACATGTACGTCCCCGGTTGCCCGCCCCGCCCCGAAGCCATCATCGATGGCGTCGTCAAGGTCCTCGCCCGCCTCGAGGCCTCGGAGAACAAAGCATGAACCTCCTCACTCCCCAGGAAATCGCCGATGCCATCCAGGCCGCCGCCGGCGCCGGCTTCGTCTCCGCCCGCTGCAGCGAATGGGCCGAGGGCGTCAAGGGGCGCAAGAGCCGCCAGGTCTTCGTCAAGCTCACCCGCGAGGCCCTGATTCCCGCCCTCCAGCGCCTCGTCCAGATCCATTACCCCCATGTTTCCGTCATCGCCTTCGCCGACACCGGCGCGCAGGTCGATCTGGTGTACATTTTTCATATCTACTGGGGCACCCCCCACGGGGAGATCCTCGTCAGCTTCACCGTCTCCCTCGACAAAACCGACCTCATGGTTCCCACCATCACCGGCATCATTCCCGGCGCCCTCACTAGCGAGCGCGAAAAGCAGGAAATGCTCGGCATCGAAGTCGTCGGCATCCCCGACGGCCGCCGCCTCTTCCTCCCCGAGGACTTCCCCGCGGGCGTCTATCCCTGGCGCAAGGACGAAACCGGCATCCCGCCCGACATGGTCAAGAACCTCTGGGCCACCGGCCGCGACAATCTCCGATTCAACGACAATCCCCCGCCTCCGGCGGAACCCACCGCCGGAGCTTCCGCCGTCGGTTCCGAAACGGCAATCCCTTAAGTCCGAATATCCAATGTCCAGCAAGGAATCCTCAATGGCCAAGGAAAGACAATTCGATCTTCAGGACCGACTGGTCGATTACGCGGTCCGGATCATCCGCCTTTCCGAGGCCTTGCCCGACACCAAGGCCGGCAAACACGTGGCCAGCCAAATCCTGCGCAGCGGAACTTCGCCGGCTCCGAACTACGGCGAGGCCCAAGGTGCCGAATCCCGCGACGACTTCATCCATAAAGTAAAGGTCGCCCTCAAGGAAATGCGCGAAACGCACATCTGGCTCAAGATCATCGCCAAAGCGAATCTGATCAAGCCGGCAAAGCAATTGGAACCGCTCTTGCAGGAAACCGACGAATTGGTCGCCATTCTTTTCGCCAGCGCCCAGACGGCGCGAAAACGTGCCGGAGCCACCCCTTGATCATTGGACATTCCTTGCTGGACATTGGATATTGAGAAACAACTTATGAAGACCATCGAAGTCAAAAAGCCTTCCGGCTACGTCACCCAGATCGGTCCCGCGCATCCCGCGCTCAAGGAGCCGGTCATGTTCAATCTCGCCATCGAAGGCGAGCGCATCCGAAAGGCCGATTTCGTTCCCGGCATGGCCCATCGCGGCATCGAATGGATGGGCATGCGCCGGAACTGCATCCAGGTCATGTACCTCGCCGAGCGCATCTGCGGCATCTGCGGCATCACCCACTCCATTTCCTTTTCCCGCGCCGTCGAGCAGATCGCGCAGATCCAGGTCCCCAACCGCGCCCACTACATCCGCGCCATCGTCGGCGAGCTCGAGCGCATCCACTCCCATCTCCTCTGGGCCGGCGTCGCCGCCCACGAACTCGGCTTCGATTCCGCCTTCTACCTCGCCTGGCGCGTCCGCGAAAACGTCATGGACCTGCTGGAGTACCTCACCGGCAACCGCGTCCACTACGCCATGATCCAGATCGGTGGCGTCCGCCGCGACATCGTCCCCGACCAGTTCCCCCGCATCGAGGAATCGATGAAGTTCTTCGAGGACGCCTACGCCAAGCTTGCCGCCGTCTTCCTCGACGACACCACCGTCCAGATGCGCTGCCGTGACTGCGGCGTGCTGACGACCGACGAAGCCCGCGAGCTCTGCCCCGTCGGCCCCACCGCCCGCGCTTCCGGAATCAAGAAGGACGTCCGCGTCGACCACCCCTATGCCGCCTACGGCGACCTCGAAATCGACTACATGACCCCCGACCTCCTCACCGGCGAAGTCCGCGGCGACGTCTACGACCGCATCATCACCCGCCTGCTCGAGGTCAAGCAGTCCATCGGCCTCGTCCGCCAGCTCCTCGCCATGATGCCCGACGGCCCCTTGCTCGCGATTCCCAAGCCCGCCGTTCTCCTCGCCAAGCTCAAGGGCGTCGCCGGCGAGGCCGTCGGCCGCCACGAAGCCCCCCGCGGCGAAGTCATGCACTACGTCCGCCTCGAAGCCGGCAAGGACGAGCCCGTCGCCTGGAAGGTCAAGGCCTCCTCCTACTCCAACTACCTTTCTTGGATCCCCATGATGGAAGGCGAACAGATCGCCGACATCCCCATCATCGCCGCCTCCATTGATCCTTGCATTTCCTGCACCGACCGCGTCGCGCTGCTCAAGGATGGCGACCGGCGGATCTTGACCAAGGAAGAACTGCACCGCCTGTCGGTGGAAAAGACCCGCCGCATCCAGGCCGCGCTCGCGAAGTAGGAAGCCCATGAACGCCACCACCATTCTTCTGACCGCCGCCGGAACCCTCGGCATGGCCCTGTTCGGCCTCCTCGCCGGCCTGTGGTTCATGGGCATCGACCGCGTCCTCGCCGCCCGCATGCAGGCGCGCATCGGCCCCCCCGTCCGCCAGCCGTTCATCGACCTGGCCAAGCTGCTGGTCAAACAGAACGTCGTCCCCGCCAACGCCATTCCGTGGCTCTTCAACGGCGCCCCCCTTCTCGCCCTCGCCTCCGCCATCACCATCCTGCTCTACATCCCCATGGCCGCATTCCAGACCCTCCCCGTGCTGAACCTCCACGGCGACCTCGTCCTCATCATGTATCTCCTCCTCGTCCCCGGCCTCGCGATGGTCGCCGGCGGCCTCTCCTCCGGCTCCCCCTACGCCACCATCGGCGCCCAGCGCGAAATGGTCACCATGATCGCCTACGAGTTGCCGCTCGCCTCCACCGTCATCGCCTTCGCATGGAAGCTCGCCAGCCTCGACATCGCCAACCCCTTCTCCCTCGCCACCCTCGCCGCCACCCCCATCTGGCCCCTCGTCGGCCCTGTCGGCTTCATGGGCCTGCTCCTCCTGCTGGTCACCATGGCCCTCGTCGTCCCCGGCGAACTCGGCCGCATCCCCTTCGACGCCCCCGAGGCCGAAACCGAAATCGCCGGCGGCCTCCTCGTGGAATATTCCGGCCGCAACCTTGCCCTTTTCTCCCTCTCCCTCGCAGTAAAAACCATCGTCGTCACCTCCCTGATCGTCGCCCTCTTCTTCCCCTGGAACTTCACCGACATCCTCCCCATCACGTGCTGCCCGTTCCTCGCCGCCGGCGCGAACATTATCTTCTTCCTCCTCAAGCTCCTCGTCGTGCTGTTCTTCTCCGTCACCCTCATCCGTATATCCGTCGCCCGTTTCCGGATCACGCAGGTTGTCGACGTCTACTGGAAAGTCCTGGGCGCCCTCTCCCTCGTCGGCCTGATTCTCGTCATGGTCGATGCCCGCATCTAAAGGAGAATCCGCCATGCCCTTCCCGATGGTCCAAGAATTGCTCGGCCAGCTTTTCAAAAAGCCGAACACCAACCCCTTCCCCGCCGCCCAGCTGCCCCCCACCGTCACCGGCCTCCTCGAACAGGTCGGCCGCGGCGAGGCCGCTCTGAATCCGCCCGTCCCCGTGCCCCCCAAACTCCGCGGCAAGATGACCTACAACCGCGAAACCTGCATCGGCTGCAACCTGTGCATCAAGGTTTGCCCCGCCCACGCCATCGACGCCATCCCCGCCGCCAAGAAAATCCGCATCTTCGTCGGCCAGTGCATCCAGTGCGGCCAGTGCACCGAAATCTGCCCCAAGCAGTGCCTCGCCCTCTCCGCGGAATTCCTCAACGCCAATCCCGACCGCTACGCCCCCGAACTCGTCGTCGAGAAGTAGCCTTCCGGACATTCTTCCCCGGCGTGAAAACCGCGGCCCCGCCGGCCGCGGTTTTCCACACTATGGAAAAATTTTTTCCACAGTGTGGAAAACTGCGCCCGCCGCGGCCCGGTTGGGCCCGCTACGGCCGGAAATACTTCGCCTTGACGGCCTCGGGAATGAAACTGGCCGCGCATGCATCCCGGTTGATCGCCGCGAAATCCGCTTCCCCCAGCCCGTGCAGCTCCGCCATTGCCCGGTATTCGTGGTTCAGGTCGTAGTCGAACACCCCCGGATCGTCGGCGTTCAGGCTCATCCGCACACCCGCGGCCCGGATCGCCCGGATCGGATACGCCTGCAGCGAGGCGATACACTTGGTCAAAATGTTGCTCGTGGGACACAGCTCCAGGATAATCCCCCGCCGCGCCACTTCCTCCATCAGGGCGGGATCCTTGTAAATCTGCACTCCGTGCCCGAGCCGCTCCGCCCCCAGTTCATCCAGCGCGCTCCGGATCGACTGGCTCGAGGCCGGGATATTGGACTCCCCGGCATGCACCGTCAGACGCAGCCCCGCCGCTCGGGCCTTGCGGAACAGCCCCGCGAAAGGCCCGCTCCCGAAATTCGCCTCGTCGTTGGCCAGGTCCATGCCCAGGAGCGTGTCCTTGTTGGCGATGAAGAAATCCGCCACTCGCGTCGCCGTCGGCAGGTCCCACTCGCGGCCCAGGATGCCAATCAGACCCACGGCCATTGGGAACTGTTTCACCGCCGCATCAATGCCGGCCTGCATGGCGGCCAGGATCCGGTCGAACGTCAGGTCCGTGCGCTCCCCCTGGATGAAGACCGGCGAATAGCGCAGTTCCAGCACCCGCACACCTTCGGCATAGGCGTCCGCGCAGGCCTCGAACGCCATCTGTTGGATGCGCTCGGGTGTCGACAGCACCCGGTGGATCAACCCGAACTTCTCCAGGAACACCTTCAGGCCGTCCACCGGTTTCGTGATCAGGATGAAGTCCCGCAGCTGCTCCTCGGAGGCGTCCCGGGAGATCAGCTTGTCCGCCAGCACCCATTCCTTCATCGTGGTGTAGCGGATGGCCCCTTCGATGTGGCGGTGCAGTTCGACCTTCGGCAGCGTGTTCACGTTCATGAACCGCTCTTTAGGCCAACCGTCCCGCCCTGTCAAAACATTCGTTGCCCCGGAATTCTCCGCCCGTTATGCTGTCCCCATGAAGCACGCCCACGCGCGCAAGGCCGAATTCGATTTCCGCTGGCCGGACATCCCCCTCCACGTCGTCCTCGTCAGCCCCGAAATCCCCCCCAACACCGGCAATATCGCCCGCCTCTGCGCCGCCACCGGCACCCGTCTCCACCTCGTCGAACCCCTCGGCTTCCAGATTACCGACGCCCAGCTTCGCCGCGCCGGCCTCGATTACTGGGATGCCGTCCAGGTCCAGGTGCATCCCTCTTGGGCGGCATTTCTCGATTCCATGAAGCCCGCCCGGCTGTTCCTCTTCAGCACCGGCAGCTCCCGCCGTTACGACCGCGCCGCATACCGCCCCGGCGATTTCCTCGTCTTCGGCTGCGAAACCCAGGGCCTCCCTAACCCCCTCCTCGCCGCCCATCCGGACTCCGTCCTCGGCATCCCCATCCGCACCGACCACGTCCGCTCCCTCAACCTCTCCAGCGCCGTCGCCGTCGTCGTCTACGAGGCCCTCCGCCAGATCGATTCCCGATTGTAGGAGTTCAGAGTTCAGGATTCAGGTTGTGCGCTGTCCGCAGGACGTGCAAGCGGGGGATTTCTTACGGGTTTTGACGGGGTTTCTCGCGAAAATAAACCGTGGGCTTTCCGATGCTGGCGCTTTGCGGACACCCCGCGCAGGACTCGTGTCCGCGAGTGGTCGGCTTCGAGGCGCCCGTGCGGAAATGACACGGTTTGGTTTTCGCGTCGTCAAAACCTGGAAGAAATCCCTTTTTTATCTTTCCCCCGCTCCGCCCGCTACTTCCAGGCATCCGTGTCCAGCAGCAGCGTCACCGGCCCGTCATTGACCAGCTCCACCTGCATCATCGTGCGGAACACTCCCGTCTCGACGGTGAATCCCAGCTCCCGCAGGCACGCTACGAACTTTTCGTAGAGCGGCTCCGCCTGCTCCGGCGGGGCCGCCTCGAGGTAGCTCGGCCGGTTGCCCTTCGCCGTGTTCCCGTGCAGCGTGAACTGGCTCACCACGACGAACTGGCCCCCCGGCACTGCCGAAATCGGCAGGTTCATCTTGCCCTCCGCGTCGTCGAACACCCGCAGCTTCGCCACCTTGTCGGCCAGCTTGACCGCTTCCGCCTCGGTATCTGTCCGCGCCACCCCCAGCAGCACCACCGCTCCCGGCCCGATCCGCCCCGTCACGCGCCCTTCGCTGCGCACCTCCGCGCTGGCCACGCGCTGGAACACCGCCTTCACGCGCGGCTCAGGTCCCGCCCTTGACCAGCAGCTCGATCGACTCGCTGTCGAGGCTGACCCCCTCCAAGTGGCGCAGGATTCGCGACTCGTTCTTCAACTCCCGGAACACCCCGCCGGTCACGGCCGCATACAGCCGGCCCAGAATCCCCGGCAGCGGCAGGTGCCCCGCCTTCGCGCCCGTCACCACCAGCTCCGATCCCTTGGGCTTCGCGTAAAAGACCCCCGTGAACTTGAACGGCCCGCGGCGCACCGCAATGATCACCTCCGCGCGCCCCGGGAAGAACCGCGCCCCGACATCCTCCACCCGCGGCGACAATCCGCCGCGCGCGGCCGGCTGGGCCGCCACCACCTCGCGGAAATGGGCGTTGAGCTCCTTCTCCGCGATCACCTGCGAGGCCGGTTCGCCCCGGTTGAGCGCCGCGATCAGGATCTCGCCCTTCATGCGGTAGCGCTTGGCGTCCAACTCGTCCCCGAAGGACCGCGTCATCCGCGCCGGCCAGAGGATCAGCCCGATGGCCAGCAGCAGCAGCCCCGCCACCGCGAGCCGGACCGCCAGGCGGATCTGCTGCTGCACGGTCGGCCCGGACGCCGCGACCATGTGCTTTTCCGCCGTCTCGAAGTCCAGCTTCGCCCCGCATTTCTTGCAGTGCACCACCGGCAGCCGGTTCATCTCGCCGCACTTCGTGCAGCGCATCATCAGGACGTTCTCTTCCATGGTCAGTCTCCCTGCTTCGCCGGCTTGTCCGCCTTGGCCTCGGCCTTCTTCTCCCCGCCCTTGTCCGCCTTGTGGGACGCGTTCGCGGTCTTCTTGTAGTCCGTCTGGTAGAACCCCGAGCCCTTGAAGATGATCCCCGCCCCGCCGGAGAGCAGCCGCGCCACCCGCCCCTTGCATTGCGGACACGTCTTCACGGGCTCCGCCGTGATGGCCTGGAACCTCTCGAACCGGTGGCCGCACTTGCGGCACTCGTAATCATATGTCGGCATGTTTTTCTATCCTTCCCTGATCTCCGCCGGCAGATGGGCCTTCAACGCGGCATTCACCTTCTCCTGGAAACCGTTGGCAGCTTCGTCCGTCAGCGTGCCGGACTTGGAGCGGTAGGTGAACGCATAGGCCATGCTCTTGCGGCCGACGCCCAGATTCTTGCCTGCATAGATGTCAAAGAGTTCGATCTTCTCCAATTCCGCCGGGGCCGCGGCGCGCGCGACCTCCACCACCTGCTCGTGCCGCACGTCCGAGGCCACGATCAGCGCCGCGTCGCGCCGGATGCTCGGATAGCTTGGTGGAGGGGTCAGTCCTTGCATCGTTGCCACATCCTTCACCAGCGGCTTCACCGCGGCCTCCAGCAGCCCGACGGGCTCATGAATGCGCCATTCCTTCGCGATCCCGGCCTTCAGCAGGCCCAGCCAGCCGACGGCCGCCCCGTCCACGGTGATTTCCATCCCGCGTCCGGGCTCGCTCCACGGCCGGTCCGCCGGCCGCAGCGCCGCCCCGCGCAACTTCAACGCCGCCGCCACCTGCTCCCACGCCCCCTTGATCCACAAGAACATTTCCAGCTCGCCCACCGGCCGGAATTTGTCCAGCCCCGTCCGTCCTGCCGGGCCCGCAAGCCCGATGGAAACATGATCCTCCTCCGTCGGTAGACCGTCCCGACCCAGCCGGAAGACCCGCCCGGTCTCGAAGAAGGCCGTCGCGGCCACCTGCCGCGAGAAGTTCAGCCCGATGGTTTCCGCCATCTGCGGCAGCAGTGCGTCGCGCAGCACCGTATGGTCCGCCGTCAGCGGATTCGCCAGCTTCACCCGGCCCGGTGCGTTGTCATGGTCAAAGAGATCCAGCAAACCTTCCGCCAGGAAACTGTAGTGCATGATCTGCTGCAGCCCCAGTCCGACCAGAACGTCGCGCAGGCGTGCCTGCGCCTGCGCGGGCTGATCGTCCGCGCCGGGCACAACCGTCGCCCGCGACCGCACCGGCGGCAGTTCCTTCAGGTGCAGCCGCGCATACTCCTCGATCAGGTCCGCCTCGCGCGTCAGGTCCTCGCGGAACGTCGGCACCTGCACCTCGATCGCCTCCGGACCGCACGTCAGAACCTTCAGGCCCAGCGCGGTAAAAACCTTTGCGATCGCCTCCGGCGGCGCCGGCAGCCCCAGCAGGGCCGCCAGGCGGGCCGGGCGGCAGACCACCTTCCAGGGCTTCCGCGGCTCGGCGCGCACGTCCACCACGCCCAGCAGCAGCTTCGCGCCGGCCAGCTCGCACATCAGCTTCGCCGCCCGCCGGCTCCCGAATTCCGCCAGTTCGGCATCCACCCCCCGCATGAACCGGTACGCCGCATCCGACAGCATGCCCAGCTTTTTGCTCGTCGCCCGCACCGCCGCCGGCCGGAAATTCGCGCTCTCCAGCAGCACCTCCCTCGTGCTCTCGTTGATCCCGCTGTGCTCCCCGCCCATCACCCCCGCCACCGCCATCGGCTTCCGGGCGTCGGCAATCACCAGCATCTGCGGCTCCAGCGCGCGCTCCACCCCGTCCAGCGTCAGGATCTTTTCGCCGGGTTTCGGATGCCGCACCACGATGCGCCCCTCCGCCAGCAGCTTTTGGTCGAACGCATGCAGCGGCTGCCCGCACTCGAGCATCACGTAGTTCGTGATATCCACGATGTTATTGATCGCCCGGATGCCGGCCGCCTCGAGCCGCCGCCGCATCCAGTCCGGGCTCGGGCCCACCTGCACGTCCTGCAGGACCCGCGCCGTGTACCGCGGACAGTCCTTCAGATCCTCGACCACTACGCTCGTGGCCTTTTCCACTGCGGGATGCGATTCCGTCAATGTCGTGTCCGGGACCTTGACCTTCGTTCCGTACAGCGCCGCCACTTCCCGCGCGAGGCCCAGCAGGCTCAGGCAGTCCGGCCGGTTCGGCGTGATTTCCACCTCGATGACCGTTTCCGGCGGCCCCAGGACTTCGGAGAGCGCGGTGCCCGGGGCCCACTGCGCGTCCAGCACCATCAGGCCGGTGTGATCCTCCGAAATTCCCAGTTCATCCTCGGCGCAGAGCATGCCCTCGCTGAAGACCCCGCGCACCTTGCGCTTCTCGATCGTGATCCCGCACGGCAGCGCCGTGCCCAGCGGCGCGAACGGGTATTTCCCGCCCACTGCCGCGTTCGGCGCCCCGCACACCACCGTCATCTCCGCCGGCCCGCCGTAGTTCACCTTGCACAGCGTCAACTTGTCCGCGTTCGGGTGCTTCTCGATGCCCGTCACCTCGCCGACCACCACGCCCGGCACGCCCCCGCCCCGGCGCGCGACGCCCTCCACCTCCACGCCCGAAAACGTCAGCTTGTCCGCCAACCCCTCGACCGTGTCCTCGAAGTCCACGTACTCCTTCAGCCAGCTCAACGGAATTTTCATAAGTAAATCCTAGTAGTATTCAGAATTCAGGATTCAGAATTCAGAATGGTCTGAGAATACGCTTCCAGCAACTTGCTGGCCTCCTCCAAAATCGCTTTTGCCTCGGAAACATCGCCATATTCCAAATCCCGAGTCAAAATTAGATAATACCGCGACTCCTCCAAGGAGCCCTGCGCGATGTTCAGGAAACGCACTTTGTCGGCGCTGCCGCGCTTGCGGAATCCCTCGGCGATGTTCGCCGCGATCGAAACCGCTGCGCGCCGGAATTGAGAAGTCAGTCCGTAGACTTCCGACCGGGGAAAAGTCCGCGTCAGTCGATAGACCGCCAAGACGAATTGGTGGGCTTTCTGCCAAACCACCAAGTCCTCGAACGTTCTGGCTGCGGCTCTCATGCCGGCTTTCTCTTCCATTCTGAATCCTGACTCCTGAATTCTGAATACTCTCGCCCAATTCTAGAATTGGGCGAGATACCGCGCGTCGTTTTCATAGAGCCGGCGGATGTCGTCGATCCCGAACAGGATCATTGCCAGCCGCTCGATGCCCATGCCGAACGCGTAGCCCGTCACCGCTTCTGGATCGTAGCCGGCCATTTGGAACACGTGGGGATCCACCATGCCGGCGCCCATGATCTCGATCCAGCCGCTTTGCTTGCACACCCGGCAGCCCTGGCCGCCGCACATGTGGCACGAGAAGTCCACCTCCACGCTCGGCTCCGTGAACGGGAAGAAATGCGTCCGGAAGCGCGACTTCACGCCCGGCCCCATCAGCTCGCTCGCGAAATGGTCGATGTCGCTCTTCAGGTCCGCCAGGCTGACCTGCGCGTCCACGTACAGGCCCTCGATCTGGTGGAAGTTCGCCGCGTGCGTGGCGTCGGTCGTGTCGCGCCGGTAGCACCGCCCCGGACACACGATCCGCACCGGCGGCTTCCGGCTTTCCATGTACCGCGCCTGCACGGCGGAGGTCTGCGTCCGCAGCAGGAGCCCGCCCGGCAGATAGAACGTGTCCGCCAGGTCGCGCGACACGTGGTCCGCCGGCGTGTTCAGCGCGTCGAAATTGTAATACTCCGTCTCCACGTCCGGCCCGTCGGCCACCGTAAAGCCCATCCGGCGGAAGATCGCGCTCGTCCGGTCGATCAGTTGCTGCACCGGATGCAGCCGCCCCCGCCGCGGCCAGCGCCCGGGCAAAGAGAGGTCGAACGCGCCGGCCTTGGCCGCCTTGGCCGCCGCCTCCAGCGCCGCCTGGCGCTCCGCCACCGCCGCCGTCACGCCCGTCTTGAAGCGGTTCAGCGCCTGGCCCAGCGCCGGCTTGCCCGCCGCGGGCACATCCTTCAAGCCCTGCATCAGCCCCGGAAGCATCCCGTTGCGGCCGATATACTTGACCCGCAGGGCCTCCAGCGCCCCCAAATCCGCCGCCCCCGCCAGCGCGGCGAGCGCCTGCGCCGTCAATCCGTCTACTTCTTGGATGTCCATGAATCTCCTCAAACTCCGGTTTTTCCACACCATGGAATCCGGCGGCGGCCGGATCGCGGTTTTTCCACACCATGGAAAAAAGTTTTCCACACTGTGGAAAAATTCCCGCCCATTTTTCCACAGTGTGGAAAAATAGAAAGCACGAAAAACGGCTGATTTCCCGCCAAGCGCGCCGCGTCCGTGAAGATGCTTCTGCCATGCGCGCGCTTCTTGGCGACCTTTGCGTCCTTGGCGAGAGCTGGCTGCGGGCGGTTTAGTGCGGCAAAACCAGCTTTTCCCCGAACAGCCGGTCGTAGTCCGGCGGATCAAACCGCTCGAATCCCCCGCCGTGGTAGAACGTGATCTCCCCGAAATAAATCCTGCCGGTGCAATCAAACAGGTCAATGCGCGCATACGGGAAGTCGGCGGCCAGCGTCTCCGCCACCTGCACCATCTCCGCCAGCCCGGCCGGCCGCGCCACCGCCCGCCCGTTCGGCCACGCCGGCCGGTCCCCCGCCCACTCCGTCCAAATGAACGGCTGAAGCCGCCAGTCCAGATCGTAGAAATTCCGCCGGTGCGCGGTTTCCCGGTCCAGGTCCACCTGAATCGTTGCGACCTTCCCGCCGAAGCAATGCAGCTTGAAGTCGCTCGGAATCCGGCCGGCCTCGTCCAGCAGCAGTTGCTCGGCCACGATCCGCGGCTTCATCCCTTTGTACGGCCATTCGCGCGACGCGGCATAATGGCTTGTCGCCAGCCACTCGCGGAATTGGCGGACGACCGCGCGTCCGTCCTCCCGCGCCTTGTCCCGCACGATCCAGTTCTGCCCGCTGCCGTGGTTCACCTTCAACACGAAGGCCGCCGGCAGCTCCCCCAGCCGGATGTCCTCCGCCCGGCCGTAGGTCCGGATCAGCGGAATCAGACAGGACTCCCCGATCCGCGCCGCCACGTGCGCCCGCACCGCGTATTTGTCCGCCGCGATCTGCTGCCGCGGATCGCGGAAGTTCAGCTTCATCCAGTTCAGCTTTTCGTTCAACGTCCGCGGATGATCCCAGTCCAACGGATAGCCGAAGGTCTTCAGAAATTGCCGTTCGACGACGCTCCGGTCCGACCGCCAGCCGTCCCGCAGCCACTCGCGCGCCTGCACCAGCGGGAAAAACATCCGGCTCCCCCAGTCGGTCTCCCGATACATCCGCTTGAGCCACGCCCTCATGCGCCGCCATACTGCCCCCGCCGTTTCCCGAAATCAAGCCGGCTTGGGAAAGGGCCCCCGAATCCCGTTCTCGCCCAGCACGCCAAGAAGCTCCCGTCCATCCGGCCACTTCTTTGCGCGCTTGGCGTTCTTGGCGAGAGGCGGCTCCCGGCTGTTATCCCCATTCTTAATTCTGAATTGTCCCTCCTCCTCCGCCTCGGTATAGTGCCCCCTCATTGACGCCATGACCGATATCCAGCAGCAATCCCTGTTCGACGACTCTGACGACGCCCCGCGCCCGGCCCGGAACGGCAAGCCCGCCGGGAAGGCCGCTACCAAACCCGTTTTGGCCGCACCCGCCCCCCCCGTCGACGAAAAGGAACTCGGCGAAGGCCCGCTGCACCGGCTGATGGACGGCAATTTCCTGCAGTACGCCTCCTATGTCATCCGCGACCGCGCCATCCCCGAGCTCGACGACGGCCTCAAGCCGGTCCAGCGCCGGATCCTCCACGCGCTCTACGAAAAAGACGACGGACGCTTCATCAAGGTCGCCAACATCGTCGGCCACACCATGCAGTACCACCCGCATGGCGACGCCTCGATCGGCGATGCGCTGGTCACCCTCGTCAACCGCGGCTATCTCATCGAAGGCCAGGGCAACTTCGGCAACCTCCACACCGGCGACCCCGCCGCCGCCCCCCGCTACATCGAATGCCGCCTGACCGACCTGGCCGCCACCCAGCTCTTCAATCCCGATCTCACCGAATTCATCCCCTCCTACGACGGCCGCAACCAGGAACCCGTCGTCCTCCCCGCCAAGCTGCCGCTCCTGCTCATGCTCGGCACGGAAGGCATCGCCGTCGGCCTGTCCACCCGCATCCTGCCGCACAACTTCGGCGAACTGCTCAAGGCGCAGATCGATATCCTCCAGAAGAAGAAAATCAACTTGATCCCCGATTTCCCCCAGGGCGGCCTCATCGACGCCCGCGAATACGACGAGGGCCGCGGCAAGGTCCGCTGCCGCGCCGTCATCGACCAGAAGGACGAAGCCACGCTCGTCATCCGCGAACTGCCCTACGGCGTCACCACCGAAACCCTCATCGCCTCCATCGAGGACGCCGCCAAAAAGGGCAAGATCAAGACCAAGGCCATCCGCGACTACACCGCCGGCAAGGTCGAAATCGAGATCGCCCTGACTTCCGACGCCGACATCGCCCAGGCCATCCAGGCGCTCTACGTCTTCTCCCAATGCGAGGTCTCCCTCTCCCTGCGCCCGATCGTCATCCAGGACCAGCGCCCCGTCGAGATGTCCGTCCACGACATCCTGCGCCACAACACCAAGCGCCTCGTCGAACTCCTGCGCAAGGAACTGCAGATCGAGCGCAAGAAGATCGACGAGGCCCTCCAGGCCGCCTCCCTCGTCCGCCTCTTCATCGTCAACCGCATCTACAAGCGCATCGAGGAGTGCAAGACCGCCCCCGAGGTCCGCCAGGCCATCCTGAACGGCCTCGCCCCCTTCCGCGACCAGCTCCGCCGCGACATCTCCTCCGCCGACCTCGATATGCTGCTCGCCATCCCCATCCGGCGCATCTCCCTCTACGACATCAACAAGTCCAAGAAGGAGGAGGACGACCTTCTCGCCGACTTCACCGCCGTCGAGCAGAACCTCACCGACGTCACCGCCTACACCATCAAGTACCTCAAGAACCTCTACCGCGACTACGCCGACCTCTTCCCCCGCAAGACCAGGGAGGCCAAGTTCGACGCCATCGAGGTGCGCGAACTGACGGCCGAAGAACACGCCATCGTCCACGACAAGGACAAGGGCTACCTCGGTTATGATGTCTCCGGCGAAACCCTCTTCCGCTGCTCGTCCTACGACAAGATCATCCTTGTCTGGAATGACTGCCGCTACCGCGTCATCCCTCCGCCCGAAAAGCTCTTCGTGGACAAGAACCTCGTCTACGCCGCCATCTTCGACCGCGACCGCGTCATGACCCTCGTCTACGAGGCCGACGGCATCACCCACCTCAAGCGCTTCGCCTTCGGCGGCGTCATCCAGAACAAGGACTACCTCTGCATTCCCGAGGGAGAGACCGGCAAGGTGCATTTCTTCTCCGACGCCCAGCCCGCCACGCTCTACGTGAAGTACGCCCCGCGCAAGGGCCAGCAGATCCATCAGCAGGAATTCGAGCCCAAGAAGGTCGCCATCCGCACTCCCAAGACCCGCGGCATCCAGATGACCACCAAGATCATCGCCGAGATCGGCACCCAGAAGCCCCGCAACTGGGACGACAAGGCCGGCCCCAAAGGCGCCCTGCTGAATTAAGACGCTTTTCTCGCCAAGTCCGCCAAGAAGCTCCCGCCATTCCCGACACCTCTTCGCGCCCTTGGCGTTCTTTGCGAGAGCATTGCCCCCGGCTGCTCACCCTTGGAAATTGGATATTCCTTGAATCTCCTCTAAGCCCCTTTTAGGAAAGGCAAGGCCTCTCCTCCAAGGTG